>JBJTVH010000112.1:0-66414 GCA_046081125.1 Acidimicrobiales bacterium | reverse complement strand
GCGTGGCCGTGGAAGACGAGCGCGCCTACGCCATCGACAACACCGCTGGCGACGGTTCGCCGGCGAGCGTCGTGCTGTCCGACCTTGGTCTGCGGGAAGTCGTTCGGGCGGCGGACCCGGCCGTCGCCGCCACCTGGGAGCGAGCGGTTGCCGCAGTGTGGGACGGCGATGCCATCGACGACGACCTCAACCGCTTGGTTCTCGCGGGTGGGCTGACCCTTCGCGATGTCCATGTCGTACGGACCTACGCCCGCTGGGTCCACCAAGCGCTCGTTCCGCACTCACTCGCCACCATCGAACGAGCCCTCGTCGAGCAGGCCGAGCTGGCCGCCGGGTTCGTCGAGCTGTTCGACCACCGCTTCGATCCTGACCGTTCCGGTGCCGGGATCCCCGCCGACCTCATCGCCGGGCTGCGCGCCGGCATCGACGCCGTCGAGCGGCTCGACCACGACCGAATCCTGCGCGCCGTCCTCGCCGCTATCCAGGCAACGGTCCGGACGAACGCCTTCCGAACGGACGATCCGCTCGAGCTCGGACCCCGCCGGGCCCTGGCATTCAAGCTCGATCCGTCGCAGCTCCACGACCTTCCCACGCCCCGGCCGTTCCGCGAGATCTGGGTCTGCGGCCGCGACGTCCAGGGTGTCCACTTGCGCGGTGGCCCGGTCGCCCGCGGTGGCCTGCGCGCCAGCGACCGCAGCGACGATCTCCGAACCGAGATCCTCGGTCTCATGCGGGCCCAGATGGCGAAGAACACCGTGATCGTCCCGGTCGGCGCAAAGGGCGGATTCGTCCTGAGCTCTCCACCGCACGAGCCCGGATCACGGCCCGACGCCGTCCGTGCGGCCTATCGCACCTTCGTCGCTGCCCTTCTCGACGTCACCGATTCCCTCCAGGGTGACGTCGTCGTCCCCCCGCCCGGCGTCGTTCGCCACGACGGGGACGACCCGTATCTCGTCGTGGCGGCCGACAAGGGCACCGCTTCGTTCAGCGACGACGGCAATGCCGTCGCCGCCCGTTACGGCTTCTGGCTCGGCGACGCGTTTGCCTCCGGCGGCAGCACGGGCTACGACCACAAAGCGCTCGGCATCACGGCTCGCGGCGCATGGGAGAGCGTACGAGCACACGCTCGGAACCTCGGTCTCGACCCCGACACGGCCCCTCTGACGGTGGTCGGTATCGGCGATCTCTCGGGCGACGTGTTCGGCAACGGCATGCTTCAGTCCGACGCGCTGCATCTCGTTGCGGCGTTCGACCACCGCCACGTCTTCCTCGACCCGGACCCCGATCCGATGGTCGCCGCCGCCGAGCGACGACGGATGGTCAGGCTGCCGAGGTCCACCTGGCACGACTACGACCCGGTCACCATCTCTCCTGGCGGGGGTGTGTGGTCTCGCTCGGCCAAGTCGATCCCGCTCAGTGCTCGCGTCCGCGAGGTCCTCGGTATCGAGGTTGCCGAGCTCACCCCGGACGAAGTCGTGCGGGCCATCCTGTGCGCGCCGGTCGACCTGTTGTGGAACGGCGGGATCGGCACCTTCGTCAAGGCCACGGACGAGACCGACGACGAGGTCGCCGATCACACGAACGACGCCGTGCGGGTAGACGGTCGTGAGTTGCGGTGCCGGATGGTTGCGGAAGGGGGAAACCTCGGGTTCACCCAGCGGGCGCGGGTCGAATACGCCCTAGCTGGCGGCCTCATCAACACCGACGCCATCGACAACTCTGCCGGCGTCGATTGTTCCGACCACGAGGTGAACCTCAAGATCCTCCTCGACCTCGCCGTGCGCGCAGGCCAACTCGATGTGGTGGCCCGGAATCGGCTCCTCGCCGACGTGACCGAAGCGGTTGCCGAGGCGGTTCTCGACGACAACCGAGCCCAGGTGACCGCGCTCGCCGTCGCCCGCCGGCAGGCCGGGCCGATGGCTGCCGTCCACGCTCGCCAACTCGCGTCCCGGGCCCCACAACTCGCCGCTCACGCGCCCCCCGACGAGGCCGAGTTCGCACGCCGTTCCCGGTCCGGACTCGGGCTGACCACCCCGGAGTTCGCCGTGCTCCTCGCCGACGTAAAGGCGACCGCCACCGTCGAAATCCTTGTCAGCGCGCTTCCCGACGATCCCGCCGCCCTGCCGGCTCTTCGTGCGTACTTCCCGCCTCGGGCCGTCGAGATCGCGGCGCGGCACCTGCCGAACCACCGCCTGCGACGCGAGATCATCGCAACACGGTTGGGGAACGACCTGGTCAATCGCATGGGGGTGTCCTTCCTGTTCCGCCTGGGTGAGGAAACCGGCTTCACCACTGCAGAGATCACCCGGGCCCACCTTGCTGCGGCGACCGTGTTCGATCTTGCGGATCGATGGGAGGCAGCTGCCGATGGAGGCGGGCCCGAAGGGACCCGGCTGGACGCGTTGCTTCGGCTGAGGCGCCTCGTGGAGCGGTCGACCCGGTGGCTGCTGCGGGAGGAGGGCCCCGCACTCGAGGTCGACGCCGTGTCGGCCCGCTACCGGCCGGCTGCAGTCGAGCTCGACGCCTCGCTCCCGCTGATCCTCGCCCGCAGCGGGTCGTCGATGCACCCCATCGATCTCCTCCACCTTGCGCTGCCCGCAGCACGGATCTCGGCCTCCACGCACAGGACGGTCTGCGACCTTTGGAGTACGGCTGCACTCGTCATCGAGCGTCTCGATCTCACCTGGCTCGTCGAAGCCGTCTGGAAGCTCCCCCGGTCCACACGTTGGGAGGCGCTCGCACGGATCCAACTCCGCGACGAACTCAGCGACGCAATCCTCCGGCTCGCCGTCGGAACGGGGACGCTTCCACCCGACCCGGCCGAGCCGGCCTGGCTCAGCTGGCTCGAGCGCAACGAACGCAGCGTGGGCCGGCTGGGCGAGGTCCGCGCCCTGCTCGATCGCGGCGACCGCGCCGGCCTAGCCGGGCTCAGCGTCGCGGTCAGCTACCTCGACCAGCTCGATCGAGCCCGGTGATCCTCAGCGGCCCGGTCGATCCTCCACACGGAACTCGAACACCTCGATCTCCTCCTCGTCGGGCGCATGATCGGGCGCACGACGAAGCCGCGGGATTCGAGACAGCAATCGAGCACCGACCCCCGCCAGGCCGTCTGGGAAACGAGCCGCCACGATCACCAGGCCGAGACCGCTGACGAGGTATTGCGCATCACGCACCGCTTGCCCGTCACCGATGAGCCCGAACACGAACCCCGAGGGCGCGAGTGCCCCGGCCACGAGTGCGCCGGCCAAGCTACCCACACCGCCGAGGTAGGCCAGGGAGAGCACCTGCAACCCTTGCGTGGCCTCGAATCCTGCCGAGTTGAACGAGGTGTAGACGTAGGCATAAAGGACGCCCGCCACCGCAGCGACGAGCGCTGCCAGGGCGTTGGCCTGCAGCTTGGCGCGCACGACGTCGATGCCGCTCGCAGCGGCCGCCCGCTCGTTCGCCCGCACCGCCAGCAGCCGCCGGCCCAGCGTCCCCCGCCGAAGGTTCGCGACCAGCAGGAACAGACCGCCGACCACAGCGAGGACCAAGAGGCCGAACGGTCGCTGCGGATACTCGAGACCGAGGATCCCGAAATCGACGCCGAACACGACGGGAGGGGGCACGTTCGCCATCCCGTCGTTGCCGAGCAGGATCCCATTCCGGAACAGGAGCTGTTCCGCTGCCACCGCGAACGCAAGGGTGACGACGGCAAGCTGCACACCCCGGATGCGCACCGCAGGGAGCCCGACGATCACGCCGACCAGGGTGGTGACCCCGATGGCGAGCAGCGGGCTCACCGGGAACGGGATGCCCCGTTCGTCGGCAAAGTGCGCGCAGAGGTACGCACCGAGACCGGCGAACGCCATCTGTCCTAGGGACACCTGGCCGACGAAGCCGGTCAGCACGACGACCGACAGCACGAGCGCCGCCATCACCAGGCTTTGGATCAACGCAAGCCGGATGCCCGAATCACCGAAGAGCAGGATGCCCGCGGCCCCGGCGAAAGCGAGGAGGACCGGCACGAGCCGAACCGCCGGAGCAGGTGAGCGCGGTTGGCGGGTCTCGATGAGCTGTCCGCGACGGGGAAGGCTCGTACCCGTCACGGCGAGCGCAAGGATGATCACCACGAGGGGAACGACGGTGTCGAACCCGCCCCGCAGGACCTGGGGAACCTGCTCCTCGGAGGTGATCCGCACGGCCATGGCCTGGAACGAGCCGAGCATGAGGCCAACCGCACACGTGATCCCGATGAACCGGAGCCGGCCGGCGAGCGCCGCAGCGAGCGCTGGGATCACGAAGTAGCTGTACGAGAAGGGGTTCACCCCGGCAATCGGTGTCACCAGGATCCCGGCGAGGGAGGTCACGGCACTGGCGAGCGCCCAGTTCGCCGTCGCCAAGCGGGACGGCGACAGTCCGATGAGGAGTGCCCCCTTCTCGGATTCCGCCGCTGCGCGGGTCGCCAGGCCAAACCGGGTGTAGCGACCCATCGCCCACAGCCCGACGCCGCCCACCAGCACGCAGAGGGCCAACCACAACCGGTCGCGGGGAAGGGTGCGTCCGAAAAGGGTGACGAGCTCGTCGGGCAACAGCGGCTTGGTCCGCCGGAACGCCAGACCAAAGCGGAGGATCGCGATGCCCTGGAGGACGATCGTCAGGCCGATCGACGCAACCAGCTTGGTCACCGGCGGGGAATCGCGCATCGGGTTGAACACGAGGAGTTGGGCGGCCAAGCCGACCACCACCCCGACGGCGAGGGCGATGATGATCGCGACGGGCGTCGGAACCTTGCCGACGTCGATCTCGGCCGGAACGATCACCAGCGGCAGCACCAGGACGCCGGTGTCCCGGAGCGTGACGAACACCAGCGCGGCGATCATGGCGATCGAACCCTGCGCGATGTTGACCACACCACTCGCCCGGTTGACGAGCACGATCGACATCCCGATCGCCGCATAGACGGCGCCGGTACCGAATCCGAACAGTAAGAACGACAGGGTCGCCGACACGTCGAGTTCCCTGCCGTCAGTTGGGGCTAGTGCCCGCCACCGAGGTAGCTCGCCTCCAGCAGATCGCGCCGGGACCGCAACTCGTCGGCGGTGCCTTCGAGCACCAGGTTGCCATGGTTCATCACGTAGCCGCGGTCGGCGATCGACAGCGCCATGTGTACGTGCTGCTCCACGATGAGCACCGCGGTGCTCGTTTCGTTCGCGATCCGGCGCACGATCGGCATCATGCGCTCGACGATGATCGGTGCAAGCCCCATCGACATCTCGTCCACGAGGAGCACCTTCGGCTCGGATACCAACGCCCGGGCCATCGCGAGCATCTGCTGCTCACCACCGGACAGCAAGCCGGCGCGCCGCGTGCGCAGCGGGGCGAGCGCCGGGAACAGGTCCATCGCCCGATCGAGCGCCGCTTTGCGTCCCGCCTTGTTGCCCGTGAGCCCCAGGCGGATGTTCTCGGTGACGGTGAGGTCGAAGAACAGCGACCGGTCCTCGGCCACGTGGGCCAGGCCCCGGCGCGCCGTGCGGTAGGCCTTGCCGCCCAGCACGGCCTCACCGAGGACGTTCACCGCTCCCGCGATCGGGCGCAGGATCCCGGAGATCGTCAGCAGCGTGGTCGTCTTTCCGGCGCCGTTCGGGCCGAGCAGAGCGACGACCTCGCCTGGGAAGACCTCCAAATTGAGGCCACGCACGACCGGCACGCCGCCGTACCCGGTCGAGAGGTCCTTGATATCGATGAGAGCGTCAGCCATGGCAGGACCTTTCAGTGATTGAGCTGCCCGGCGATCGCCGAGCCCTCCTGGGCCTGCATCTCCCCGGCGGTCTCGCCGAGGTAGGCCTGGATGACGGCAGGGTTGGCACGGACCTCAGCGGACGTGCCCTCGGCGATGATCCGCCCGAAGTCGAGCACGTAGATGTAGTCGCACACGTTGAGCACGAGGCCCATGTCGTGGTCGATGAGGAACACCGTGATCCCTCGGGAGAGGAAGTCGCGAAGATGCGTCCCGAGCACCTGCGACTCGGCGGTGTCGAGACCGGCCGCAGGTTCGTCGAGCAGGACGAGCTTGGGGCGGGCCGCGAGGGCTCGGGCCACGCTGACCAGCTTGCGCTGCCCATGGGAAAGATCGCTCGGAAGCCGATCGCGAAGATCGCCAAGCGCCATGACGTCGAGCGCCCACTCTGCCTGCTCGGCCACGTTGAGGCGACGGCGGGGCTGCACGAGGTCGTGCAGGAACGAGAACCACTTCGGGCGTTCGGCGGCCGCAAGCAGGTTGTCCCACACCGTGAGGTCCTCGAACAGTTCGAGCGACTGGAACGTCCGGGTGAGACCAGCGTCGGCACGCTTCGCCGGCGCCAAGGCGTTGATCTCGGACCCGTTGAACCGCACGACACCGGCCGACGGTCGAGTGAAGCCCGTGATGGCATCGATGAAGGTGGTCTTGCCGGCACCATTCGGCCCGATGAGACCAACCAGCTTGCCCGCTTCGACCGTGATGTCCACGTTGTCGTTGGCGTTCAACCCGCCGTAGCTGACGGTGAGACCTTTGGTCTCGAGCAGGCCGGTCATCGGGCGACCTCCGTGGTCGATGCGGTCGGGGACTCCTCGGTGGTACTCGCTGCGGGAGCGTCGTCGTGGACCGCTTCGCCCACGCCGAAGCCGTGGGAGCCGCCCTTGCCCCGGATCGCATTCCAGATACGCAGACCGATCGAGCGGGACATGAGGCCGAAGAAGGCCATCATCAGCGGGTGCCACGGCGGGTTGAACGTTTCGGCGTTCAACTGGATCAGCACGAACGTGAGCAGTGCACCCGGGATCGCACCCGGGGTGAACTTCCGGACGGCACCGATCCACTGCTTGGCCCGAGCGTTCTTCAACCAGGACCCGAGATAGCGGATCGCCGGCTGGAAGAACGGTGCCTGACCCTCCGGATGGAGCACGGCGGTGAGGACGAGCCCGATGCCGCCGAGGATGGCGAGATAATCGGTGAGGCCCTTGTAGTGATAATCGCCGAACGCCGTCACGATGCCACCGGCACCCAGAAGGCCGCCGACGATCGCCCCGTTGATCGAGGTGATGCCGGCGAGATACACGAACGACAGGAAGCCGAGGCTGAGGAAGAAGCCCCAGCTCGCCGAGCTGACTTCCCCCTGCTGGAAGGCGAACATCACGCCGTAGACGGCTGCGACCGCCGACGAGACGCCGAATGCCAGCAGCTTCGTCCGCGACACGTTGATGCCTGCGGCGGCAGCCGCCCGCTCGTTCGCTCGAACGGCGAGAAGCCGACGGCCCGTCCCGGAGCGCCGCAGGTTCGATACCGCAACGGCGAGCAGCGCGAGCACCACGGCACAGAACACGATGAACGCCGGCCGATCTAGAAGACCGCCATCGCCCCGAGCGTTGAGCGAGATGCCGAAGATGGTCGGCGGCTTCACCGATGCGTTCACGCCGGCCCGAAGACCCGTGAGGATCGGGTTCTCCAAGTACAGCGTTTGGATCGCCAGGGCGGCCGCGATGGTGACCACTGCGAGTTGGACGCCTCGAATGCGGAGGGCTGGTAGGCCGAGGAGGATGCCGACGACGGTGGCCAATGCGATAGCGATGATGGCCGCCAACCACCAGGGAAGCCCGGGGCCGTCCACGGGAAAGGGGTTGTTCGTCGTCACGGAACCATCCGCCATCAACCTGGACAGGACGAACGCCGATACGCCCGCGATCGACAGCTGCATGAGCGAGATCTGACCGACGTAGCCGGTGAGCACCACGTAGCTCAGCATCAGCATCGCGGTGAGCAGCGACGTCGAGAGTCCGTACGAGAAGTTGGAGGTGAAGATGAACGCAGCAACGCAGGCGACGCCACCGGCGATCGCCACCCACCAGCCAACCCGCACCGGGTAGGGGGACAGGGGCAAACGCTTTTGCTCGACCGTTCCTCGAATCGGCAGGCTCTTGCCCCTGAAGAAGAGCACCAGGACGATGACGACGAGCGGCACCGCATCCTTCAAGCCGCTGAACCAGTCGTCGCCGATCCACTGCTGCTGACGCAGCCAGGACGTGGTGAACGTTTCGAGCATGCCGAGAGAGATCCCGCCGATCACGGCGACCGGGATCGACGACAATCCACCGATCAATGCAGCACCGAGGGCCGGGACGATGAGCAAGGTGAACTTCGTTTGTGCGAGGGCCCCGGTGATCGTGCCCACGCAGATGCCGGCGAGTCCGGCGACCGCAGCGGCGACGATCCAGTTCGCAAGGGCCAGCCGCTCGGGCGAATAGCCCAGGAGGACGGCACCCTTCTCGTTTCCGGCGGCCGCACGCGTGGCGAGGCCGAACCGGGAGTAGCGGTAGACCAGCCACAGCACGAGCCCGACGATGCCGGCGAGGAACAGCAGCGCCACGCGCTCGTAGTCGAATGGGCGACCGAGGCCGAGGAAGTTCTGCCCCAGCTTCTTCGGGAACAGCACCGCCTCAGGCTGGGGGTTGTCCGTCCCGAAGTTCAGGAGGGCCACGCCCTGGAGGTACAGCATGATCCCCAGCGAGCCGATCACCTTCCCGAGCGGCGCCGCATTGCGCAGCGGCCGGAACACCAGGAAGTGCATCATCGCCCCGAGACCAACGGCGCTCACCATTGCCAAGCCGAAGGCGGGGATGAACGCCATCTTGTCGCCGAAGCTGATCTTCACCGGGATGTCCGGGAGGGGACCGATGTCCGGGATGATGTCGAACCACGGCAGCGTGAAATCGCCACGCTTGCGCAAGTAATAGAATTGGAACGCCGTGTACATCGCCACGGCTCCGTGGGCGAAGTTGATGACGCCCGACCCCTTGAAGGCCACGACGATCCCTGCGCCCAACAGGGCGTAGAACGCACCAACGCCGATACCAAGGAGAGTGAAGTAGATCACGTCCTGCAAGGGGTCCCCCCGACTCCGTTCTGGACTGGCGGCACAGTACATGAACCGCCCTTCGAGAGCCACCGCCGAAGGCGCGGCCCGAGGTACTGCTGGTCCGGGGCGGCCTTACCGCCCCGGACCGGTAGACACAACCGGCGGGCTCAGCCCTGGCCGGTGTCGATCTTCGAGTTCTTCACCAGGTAGACACCCGAGTAGCCCTCGCGGATCACGTTGTACTTCGCGCCGTCCCACTGGGTGGCGGTGACGGTCGAGTTGCAGACCGCCTTGTAGGTGCTGTCCGTGTCGGCGCAGCCGACGGGCGTGCCGGCGAAGGCGTGACGGTTCTTCGTCGCCTTCATGGATGCGAGGAACGCATCACCGGTCAGCTTCGCGGCATCGCCGTTGGCCAGGTCGTTGGCCACGGCGTGCATGAGCATGAGCCCGAGGAAGCCCTGGGTGGCGAAGCCCTTGGTGAACTCCTCACCTGCGCCGTACTGCTTCATCTTGTTGACGTAGACCGTGGCCTGATCCTTGAGGAGACCCGCCGGAAGGTCCTGGGGCGTGGTGATCGGGGTGGCGCCGACGAAGTAGATGCCCTTCGCCGAGTCCCCGGCCTCCTTGATCTTGTTCAGGTCGATACAGGCACCCGACAGGACCAGGGGGGTCTTGCTCGGCGTCCAGCCGAGCTTCGTCGCCGTGTTCACGAAGTTCCAGCAGTCGGCGCCCTGCGCCGAGTAGACGATGACGTCCGGCTTGAAGTCGAGAACCTGCTGCACCTGCGGGGTCACGTCCGGCGTCGCAGGCTTGATCGGCACGCCGATGTCCTCGAGGCCCGGGATCTTGCCCTTCACCGCAGCGTCGCCGTCGGTCTTGCCCGCCAGGATCCGCAACGGCTTCTTCTCGAGGTCGTGGTAGCAGAACACCCCGGGCGGCGTGTCCGACCACGGCACCGCCACTCGCTTGCCCTTGAGGTTGCTGGTCGCGAGCTCGATGAGGCCGGTGTGAACGCCCAGGCAACCACCGCCGCCACCGATGGCGAAGACGCCCTCGCCGGTGAAGTCTGCGACCGTGATCGGGGTGCCGACGAGGACCGGGATCTTGGCCTGCTGGTAGATCGGGAAGTGGTTACCGAAGAAGTTCAGCGTCGAGTAGACGGCGAACGGCTTCTTCGCCGCAAGCTCGTTGGCGCACTTGGTCGAGTCCGCTGGGTTGATCGCCATCTTGCACACTTCGAGCTTCACGGGGCGACCGGGCTTGCCGGTCTTGTAATCCGCCCCGAAGCCGCCGAGTTCCTTGTTGATGAACTCGACCGCAGCCTGCGCAGCCTTCGAGTACTCGGGGAAGGTGCCCGCCGGGTCACCCTCGGGGTTCTGTAGGCCGATCACGACCGAATCGCCCGCTGCGACGAGCGGCTTCTTGGCGGCGCACTCGATGACCCACTTCTGCCAGCCCGCTCCGGTGCCGCTCTTCGCGTCGAGCGAGGTGTCGATCGGGTCGGCGCACCAGCTCGACCCGCTCCCTCCGCCGCCGGCCGTCGTCGTGGCGCCGGCCGTTGTGGTGGCCCCGGCGGTGGTGGTGGCCCCGCCGCTGCTGCTGTCGTCGCCGCACGCAGCGACGGTGAGTCCGGCGACTGCCACCACCGCTGCGAGCTTCAACGCTCCTGATTTCTTACGCACGTGGATGGTTCTCCCCCTAGTGGATGCGTGTCCCCGCCGCCGGCCCTGACCGCCGGTGGGGCGGAGCGAGCTAACCACAGGTCGTTGACGAAACGTCAGACTGTGCTCGGCATTTCCTGCGCCCGGGTGGTCGGCCAGTGCGTCCGGTAGACAGGAGGCATCGTTCAGGCCCGAGGGGGACGGATGGACAGCCAGCGCGTCGGATCGTTGTTGTCGCTCGACGGTGAGGTCGCCGTGGTGACCGGTGCCGCCACCGGGATCGGCGAGGGGATCGCATCGTTGCTCGCCGCCGCCGGCGCGCTCGTCGTCGTGGCGGACATCGACGCCGACGGCGCGCAGCGCGCGGCGGCTGCCCTGCGCGACGCCGGGGGTCGGGCTGCGGCGCTCGCCGTCGACGTCACGGACCACGAGGCGGTCGCCGATGCGGTCGGACAGGTTGTCGACCGGCACGGCTCGGTCGACGTGCTGGTCAACAACGCCGGTTCGTACCTGACCGCCGGGCCGATCTACGACCTCGAGCCCGCGATGTGGCACAAGCTCGTGCGGGTCAACCTCGACAGCCTCTACCACTGCAGCCGTGCCGTCGTGCGCCGATGGATCGACGCGGGCCGCGCGGGCCGCATCGTGAACATTGCGTCGGTCGACGGGATCATCCCCTGCATCGGTGTCAATTACGACGCGGCGAAGGCCGGGGCGATCCAGTTCACCCGATCTCTCGCCGTCGACGTCGCCCCGCACGGCATCCGGGTGAACGCCGTCGCGCCGGGCTACATCCAGGTGGAGACCCTGGCGCGCATCGCCCGCGGCGAGTTGCCGGCCGTCCAGGGGACACCGAGCGTGGCCACCGGGTTGAGCGGGCCGGCGATCAGGGCCCGGCTCGGCGCACTCGCCCGTCCCGGTGCTCCCGAAGACATCGCCCGCGCCGTGCTGTTCCTGGTGTCCGATGCGTCGAACTACATCACCGGCCAGGTGCTCGCCGTCGACGGCGGCTGGAGCGTGATGTGAGGTGGCCGAGCAACCGAGCGACCACGTCGCCGACTTCGAGGACGTGAGCGGTTTCGTCCTCGTACCCGAGCGGGAGTCCGAACTGCTCGTCCGGCAGAACGAGTGCACGTTCATGTGGTGCACCCGGGACGGCGAGCCGGTCGGGGTCATCATGAACTATGTCTGGCACGACGGCCGCTTCTGGCTCACGGCGACCAGACGCCGTAAGCGGATCGCCGCGATCGAGCGCGACCCCCGCGTCGCAGTGGCGATCTCCAGCCGGGGTACCGGGATCGGCACCAGCCAGTCGCTCACCTACAAGGGTCGGGCCGTGCTCCACGACGACCCGGCTACCAAGGCGTGGTTCTACCCGGCACTTGCGGCAGCGGTCCGCCCGGGCGCCCCCGACCAACAGGCGGCGTTCGCCCGGTTCCTCGACACCCCGGGCCGAGTCGTCATCGAGGTCGTGCCCAGCACGCGGATCGGCTTCGATTCCTCGTCGATGTTCCGAGGGTCGCCGACCGGTCCGAGCCGTACCGAGCTGGCCTGAGGTTCGTGCGGGGGTACGACCCCCCGCACGAACCTCGATCAGATCCCCGGGCTCAGCCGCCCGTGTCGATCTGGGTGCCCTTCACCAGCCGGACCGGGTTCGGGAGCTGCTGGATCTCTTTCGCAGCTGCGCCGTCCCACTGCAGCACGTTCGCGCTGGCGTTGCAGACTGCAACGTAGGGAGCCGGCGCCTTGCTGCACGACAGGGGCGACCCGCCGTAGGTGTAGTGCGTGTCGGTGACCTTCACCAGTTCGGTGAACTTCGCGCCGTCGAGCTTGTCCGCCCCGCCTTGCGCCGACGCATGGTCGTTGAGCAGGTGGTACATGAGCATCAGGCCCTTGAACCCGGCGGTGCCGAATCCCTTGGTCGACTCCTCCTTGGCGCCGTACTGCGCGGTCTTGTCGACGTAGAACTGCGACACCGTCTTCTGCAGGCCGGTCAGCGTTGCGATCTGGGTGGGATCGGCCCCGAAGGCACGCGTGCCGATGAAGTAGACGCCCTTGGCCAGTGCACCGGCTTCCTTCTGCTTCTGCAGGTCGAAGCAGGCACCGCTGAGCACCAAGGGGATCTTCTCCGGCGTCCACCCGAGCTTGCCCAGGGCGTTCACGAACGTCCAGCAGTCAGCACCCTGCGCCGAGTACATGATCACCTCGGGCTTGAAGTCGAGCACTTGCTGCGCCTGCGGGGTCACGTCCGGCACGCCCGGCTTGATGGCCACGCCGACCTGCTCGAGGCCGGGCACCGAGTTGAACTCGGCCGCGTCGGCCTTGGTCTTCCCGCTGAGCACATTGAGCGGCTTCTTCTCCAAGTCGTGGTAGCAGACCACACCCGGGGGCGTGTCCGCCCACGGTACGGCCACGCGCTTCTTCTTCAGACCCAGCGCCGCCCACTCGACCATCGCCGTGTGGATGCCGACGCAGCCGCCGCCGTCACCGATGGCGAACACGCCCTGGCCGGTGAAGTCCGCAACCGTGATCGGGGTTCCCACGAACACCGGGACCTTCGCCGCTTGGTAGATGGGGAAGTGGTTCCCGAAGAAGTTCAGGCTGGAGAAGACCGCAAACGGCTTCTTCGACGCGATCTCGTTGGCGCACTTGGTCGAGTCCGCCGGGTTGATCGCCATCACGCAGACCTCGAGCTTGATGGGCCGGCCGGGCTTGCCCGTGGTCCAGTCGGCGCCGACGCCGCCGAGCTCGTTGTTGATCCACTCGACCGCCGCCTTGGCCGTCTTCTGGTACTCGGGGAACGTCCCTGCCGGATCGCCCTCGGGGTTCTGGAACCCGATCACCACGGGATCCCCCGTGGCCTTGAGGGGCTTGGCCTTGGCGCATTCGATCACCCACGCCAGCCAACCAGCGCCCTTCCCCTCGGTCGCGTCGATCGCGTCGTCCCGCTTGTTCGGGCAGAACCCGCCACCGCCGCCCCCGGCCGTGGTGGTGGCGCCCGCTGCGGTGGTCGCCCCCGCCGTCGTGGCCTTCGTGGTCGCCGCTGCGGTCGTCGACGCCGTCGAGCCCGACGAGTCGTCGCCGCAGGCTGCGGCCGCCATGCCGAGCACGGCGAACGCCGCAACGGCACGGATGAGCCGTTTGCTGTTCATTTGGTCCCCCAAGTGATGGACTCGTGCTGCCCCCGCAGCACCGGGTGCCGACATCATCCCACGGGCGCGCAAGGGGCCACGCCCAAGAGCGTGGCCCCTTGCCGGTCATGGTGGACCGACGTGTCGGATCGGGTTCAGCTGCCCGAGCCGGTGTCGATCTTGGTGCCCTTCACCAGGTAGACACCGTTCACGTTGGCGCGCTTGGTGATGTACTTCGCGCCGTCCCACTGCGTGAGGTTGGCGAACGGCGAGCACGCGGCGGTGTAGGGCGCCGGGGCCCCGGCACAGTTCAGCGGCGTGCCGGCGTAGGCGTGCTCGAAGGTGGTGGCCAGCGAGTAGTCCACGAAGGCCTTCTGGGTGAGCTTGTCGAGCCCGCCGGCCTTCTCGGCCGAGCGGCTCAGCAGCATCGCCGTGGTCATCGTGGAGTTGAACCCGCTGATGCCGAAGCCCTTCGTCGCGTCCTCCTTCTTGCCGTACTTCCCGATCTTGTCGGCGAGCACCTTGCCCTGGTAGGCGAGGAAGGGATCCGTCTGGTCGGCCCGGGCCGGGCTCGCGCCGAGGAAGTAGATCCCCTTCGACAGGTCGCCGGCGTCGAGCGCCTTCTGGTCGTCGACGCAGGCACCGGACATCACCAACGGGATTTTCGTCGGCGTCCACCCGAGCTTGCCGAGGGTGTTGACGAAGTTCCAGCAGTCGGCGCTCTGCGCCGAGAAGATGATGCCGTCCGGCTTGAAGTCGAGGACCTGCTGCACCTGGGCGGTGATGTCCGGGGTGGCGGGCTTGATCGGCACGCCGATGTCCTCGAGGCCGGCGATCTTGCCCTTCACCGCCGGGTCACCGTCGACCTTGCCAGCGAGGATGCGCAGCGGCTTCTTCTCCAGGTCGTGGTAGCAGACCACGCCAGGGGGCGTGTCGGCCCACGGCACGGCGATGCGCTTCTTGCCGAGATCCTTGGTGATCGCATCCACGAGCGCGGTGTGCTGGCCGACGCAGCCGGCGCCGCTCGCGATGCCGATGGTGCCCGGCGTGGTGAAGTCCGGAACGGTCACGAGGCTCGCCGAGACCACCGGGATGTTGGCGGCCTGGAAGATCGGGATGTCGTTGCCGAAGAAGTTGATGTTGCGCAGCACGGCAAACGGCTTCTTGGCCGCCAGCTCGTTGGCGCACTTCGTCACGTCGGACGGGTTGATCGCCGTGGCGCAGAACTCGATCTTCAGCGGGCGACCGGGCTTGCCGGTCTTGTAGTCCGCACCGATCCCACCGAGTTCCTGGTTGAGGAACTCGATCGCTGCCTTCGAAGCGCTCTGCCACTCGGGGAAGGTGCCTGCGGGGTCACCCTCGGGCGTGATGGCGGCGAGCACGATCGGATCGCCGGCGGCCTTCAGCGGCTTCTTCTCGGCGCACTGCAGGACCCACTTGGCCGCCCCGGCGTTGGTGCCGTTCACCTTGTCGATCGAGGTGTCGATCGGGTCGGCGCACCAGGTGCTCCCCGACCCGCCACCGGCGGCGGTCGTGGTCGCGCCACCGGCCGCCGTCGTGGTGGACGCGGCAGCCGTCGTGGACGCAGCAGCCGTGGTGGATGCGGCGGCGGTCGTGGACGCTCCGCTGCTCGACGAATCGTCAACGCAGGCAGCAGCGACGAGGCCGAGGGCGGCGACCAGCGCGACGGCGCCGTGAAGCCGTACGGATCTCCTCATGGTTCCCCCTTGTCGACGCGGGCCCCCCGGGCACCGCGCCCCCTCGTTCTAACAGGGTCGCGAGGTGCTCACCACTCCACGTCGGGCCCGAAGACGGCCGACTGGTTTCCCATCGAATGGCCGCCGTCGGCGACCAGCAACTGTCCCGTGATGCTGCGCGCCGCTGGCGAGCAGAGGAACAGGATGTGGGCGGCGACCTCGTCGGGGTGCTGCAGCCGGCCGATCGGCGTGTCCCGCACGACCTGGGCGGTGTAGGCCGTCGTGTCCTCGGCGATGTTGGCCACCTCGTCCTCCCGGAAGCCCTCGGTGTCGACGGGGCCCGGGGCGAGGGCGTTGACCGTGATCCCGTCGCGGGCCAGATGCAGCGCCATCGTCCGCGTGAGCGACACCACGCCGCTGCGGGCGGCGCCGGAGTGGGCGAACAGGACCGCACCGCGGTCCATGACCTGGTTGTGCACGACGTTCACGACGGACCGTCCGCCGGTCGTGCGCATCACCGGCACGATCCGGCTGCACATGTTCCACGTGCCGTTCAGGTTCAGATCCACCACCGAGCGCCACCCCTTGTCGGTGATCTCGGAGGGCCGAGCCGGGAACTGCCCGCCGGCGTTGTTGACGAGATGGTCCACGCGCCCGAACGCGCCGACGACCGAGTCCCGCAGCGCATCCACCTGGTCGAGGTCGCGAATGGACATCGGCACGGCCAGGCAGGAGACGCCGATCGCTTCGATCTCGGCGCGGGTTCGCTCGAGGCGAGCCCCATCGCGGGCGGCGATCACGACATCGGCACCAAGGCGGGCGAACGCCAGCGCCGTGCGGCGCCCGATCCCGCGCCCACCACCCGTTACGAGCACCACCTGGCCGGCGAACAGACCGGACGCGAAGGCCGACAACGGATCAGGGTCCATGGCCGGATCGTGCCATCTGCGCCGTCGATGTCCGCAGTCCACACGGAGCACCGCCCGTACAGTTGCGACCGTGTCGAGCGGCCCGAACCCCTTCGAGGCGGGTGACGGTGTCCGGCCGCCGGCCTTGACCGGCAGGGACGCGGAGTTGACCGAGGTGATCCGACACCTCCTGGCTCTGGCCGACGGGGTGGCGATGCCGCCCCTGTTGGTGACGGCACGCCATGGCATGGGCAAGACCGTGTTCCTCCACGAGGTCGCACGTCAGGTCCGCAGCCACGGGTGGAGCCCGGTGGTCGTACCGCTCGGCGCCGGCGGCGAACTGATGCTCGAGGTGGCGCGAGGCCTGGCGGCCGCCGCCCTCCACCGCGCCCGGCGCGCCGGGCGCTCCCCCGCACCGCAGCTGGCCGAGGCCCGCGCCCTTGCCATCGCAGCGGGCGCCGACCTTCCGCTCGACACCCCACCGGCCGATCTCGGAGCCGGCGGACCTTCTGCAGTGCTGGCCGGCGCGCTGCGGGCCGCCGGTCGCGCCGCAACCGACGACGACCTGCGCGGCGGACCGGTCGTCCTGATCGACGACGCCCACCACGCGCCGGCCGACGACCGTCGCGCCGTACTCGACGCCGTTGCGAGCGCCGGCCGGGAACCGTCGCGGGCGACGGTCGTGCTCTGTGGCCTGCCGGGCACGATCCCCCGAGGGACGGTCTGTTCCGAGGTCGGCCTGCCCCGCCTCGATGCGGCGGCCGTGGTCGACGCCGTACGCCGACCCTGCGAGGCCGCCGGCGTCACGATCGACGAAGCTGCGCTGCGGGCGATCGCCCGACGATGCGCCGGAGTGCCGTGGTTCGTGCAGGCGATGGCAGGCGCAGCGTGGCCTGGTCCGACCGCACCGGCCCGGATCACCGCCGACGACGTGCTCGGATCCGTCCTGGCTGCCGAGCATGCGCTCGCGACCCGCTTCTTCGGCCCCGTACTCGACTCGCTCGACGCCGACGAGACCCGGATCGTGCGCGGGGTCGCCGACCTCGGCGAGCAGGCCACCTTCCCGGCGGTCGCGCACCTGCTCGGCGATCCCGACTGGTTCACGCCCGAGCGCTCGGCGCTGGCTCCCCGCTGCGGCACGCTGGTGCGGCGCGGCGTGCTCTACCCCGACGGCGAGCGACTCTGCCTCGCCCTGCCGCTGCTCGACCGCTACCTCCGGAGCCGGTGAGCGAACGCCCCGACGGATCGGCCCGCCGTGGGAGGATCCACCGGCATGAGCACCGACGAGCTGTTGCAGCGCCTCCTCGACGAGCGCGAGATCCAGGCCCTGGCCGTGCGGTACGCGTGGAGCCTCGACACCCGAGATTGGGACGGGTTACGAACGGTGTTCACCGACGACGCGACCGCCGTGCTCGGCGGCGTCGAGTGCGACGGCCCGGACGCGATCGTGGCGCGATGCAGCGGGGCGCTGTCGCCCCTCGACGCAAGCCACCACCTCAACGGGTGCCACGAGGTCACGCTCCTCGGCGACGGTCAGGCTCGCCACCGCTGCTACTTCACGGCCCAACACGTCATCGAGGGTGCCGAGGGTGGACCCCATTGGATCGTCGCGGGGACCTACCACGACGACGTCGTGCGAACGTCGGCCGGCTGGCGGATCCGGCGCCGAGTGCTGACCGTGTCCTGGACGGAAGGAAATCCGGCCCTCACCCGCCGCCGCTGACGGAAACCTCCGCTGCATGGCGCGCGCCGACGGGGACCTTTCGTAAGCTTTGGGGCTTATGGTGGCGCTCCCCGATCGCTGGATCACCGACACGGCGACGAGTTCGCGGTTCCCCCACTACACGCGGGCCAACGCCGACGAGGTCGGACCGGCCCCGTTCACCCCGTTGGGTTGGAGCCTCGGATGGGTACGGGGTGTGATCCCCGGCGTGGCCGAAGGGTTCGTGGACTACGGGGTCGTCGACCACACCGAGTTCGTCCTCGATCCCCCGGAGGTCTTCGGGAACTGGGGCGGCTACTTCTACAACCAGCTCTCGCTGCCCCGCGTCATGGGTGTTCGCATGCCGGGGGCGTCGCCGGACCTCATCGACAACGCCTACTTCGGCAGCCGTCCCGGCGTACCTACCTACCAACCGGATCCCGCCGACGAATCGCCGGTGCATGCCGGGCGTCTCGGCGAATCAATGGCGTTCGTGATGTCGGCCAAGCCGTACCGTCGGCACAACGACGCCGTCCTCGCCGCGCAGCAGGCCCGGCGTGCCCGCCCAGACCTCGCCGGGGTGGCCGATCACGGGCTGCTGTGGCGGATCCGGGAGATGATCTCGATCGTCTCGGAGGTCTGGGTCCCGTACTGCGAGGTGTGCCTCGGTTCGTCCCTCGGCGCTGGAGCCGTGCAGGCCGTGTGCGGAGCGCTCGGTAGGGCCGACGACGCCGTGCGCGTGCTGTCGGCGGTGGGCGGCGTGGCCTCCGCCGACCTCTCCCTCGCCATGTGGGACCTCTCCCGGACGATCCGCAACTCGGCGGAGCTCCAGGGGCTCTTCGACGCCGGGATCCCCGGACTCCTCGACCGCCTGGGGACCAGCGCCGAGGCAACGGGCTTTCGACGTGGCGTCGAGGACCTGTTGGCGCGGTTCGGCCACCGGGGTCCCAACGAGTGGGACCTCGGTGCGGCGAGCTGGGGCACCGATCCGACCATCCCGCTCGGCATGCTCGACCACCTCCGGCGACAGGACGATGCCCGCTCGCCCCGTTCGGCCGCCACCACCGCAGCGGCCGAACGGGTCCGCCTACTCGGCGAGCTCTCCGACGCACTCGCCGGCGACCCCGAGACCCAGGGAACGCTCCAGGCCGGCGCGGCGTCCGCTGCTGCATGGCTGGCGATGCGCGAGCAGGGCAAGGACGCCGTGATCACCGTGCTCCACGAGGCACGCCTGTGCTTGCGCGAGCTCGGCCGGCGCCGTGCAGCGAGCGGACAGCTCGACCATGCCGAGCAGGTCTTCCAGCTGCTCGGCCACGAACTCGACGACTTCGTCGCTGACGGGAGCGGGATGCTCGACACGCTGCGCGCCCGGGAGGCCGTGTTCGTGCAGCTCGCCGATCTCGAACCGCCGTACATCATCTCGCACGGGACGCCCGTGCCCCCGCTGTCGGCCTGGCCGCATCGCGGTGCCGCCCACGCCGGCACACCCACCGTGGCCGCAGGGGAGGTCCTGCAGGGAAGCGCAGCGTCGCCGGGCACCGTCACCGGCCGGGCCCGGGTGGTGCTCGACCCCGGTTCGATCGACGACCTCGAGCCGGGCGACGTGATGATCGCGCCGACCACCGACCCGTCGTGGACCCCGCTGTTCCTCGCCGTTGCCGGAGTGGTGAGCGAGGTCGGGGCGGTGGCGAGCCATGCGGCGATCGCGAGCCGGGAGCTCGGGATTCCCTGCGCCGTCTCGGTGATCGACGCCACCCGCCGCATCCCCGACGGTGCGATCGTCACCCTCGACGGAGCCGCAGGCACAGTCACCGTGGTGTCCGTCCCCTGATCGAAGTCTTCGGAATCATGAACGCGTGATCCACCCGTGACCCGGTGGCCAGGACCACGGAAGGTCTGTTCGTGGCCGGTGCGGCGACCGTTCTTGCGGTGATCGTCGCCCTGTGCGACGCATCTCGACCCCTCAGGTGGTCACCTCACCGCCGTCGGCGGTCGCCGCGACCCTAGGTTGAACGTGCTCATGCGTTCCTCGACCGCGCTCCCGGTGTCCTGGTACTTCGAACCGTCCGTGTGGACGCGCGAGCAGGTTGCACTGTTCGAAGCGGGACCGGGTTACGTCGGGCACACGCAGTCGGTTCCCACCCCCGGCGACCGCTCGGTGTCCCCCGTCGCCGGGCCCGGCTGGCTCATCGTCAACGACGGCGGCCACCACCGCCTCGTGTCGAACGTCTGCCGCCACCGACAAGCCACCATCGTCGACCGTTGCGGCAATGGGCGATCGCTGGTGTGTCCGCTGCACCGCTGGACGTACGACCTGGACGGCTCGCTGCGTTCTGCGCCCCGCTTCGCCGAACTCCCGTCGCTCGGGCTGCCCACCCGGCCGGTCCAGGAGCATCACGGTCTGCTGTTCACCGGACCCCGCGACGTCGCTCGCGACCTCGCTCCCCTGGGTATCGACCACCTGTTCACGGCCGAAGACTGGGTCCGCCAGCACGTCGAGATCGAACGGTACGAGGCGAACTGGAAGACGTTCGTCGAGGTGTACCTCGAGGACCTCCACGTGGGCCCGTTCCACCCTGGGCTCCGGGGTTTCACCGACTGCGAGCAGCTCCGTTGGACGACTGCACCGTGGGGCAGCGTGCAGTGGGTGGGCGTGACCGCTAGGCTCCAGCGCCCGGGCTCGCCCGCCTATCGGCGCTGGCACGAACACGTCGCCCGCCACAGCGAGCCGGGCGAACTCGCCTACTCGGCCGTCTGGGCGACCTACTTTCCGAACGTCACGGTGGAGTGGTACCCGCACACGATGGTGGTGTCCACCGTCGTACCCGACGGCCCGGAGCGGTTCACCAACGTCGTCGAGTTCTTCTACCCACGCGACCTCCTCGCTATCGACCCGGGTTTCGCCCCCGCTCAGCAGGCCGCCTACGGAGAGACCGCCGACGAGGACCGGGTGATCATCGAACGGATGCAGGCGGGCCGCGCCGCACTCCAACGAGAGGGCCGAGACGAGCGCGGCCCGTACCAGTCACCGCTCGAGGACGGCCTCGAACACTTCCATGCGTTCGTACGTGAGCAGCTCGACGCAGGCGTCGACGCCGGTCAGGCCACGGCGACGTTGCTCCGTCTCCTGCGCTCCTGCTCGTAGGAGGCAGCGCGCGGGTACCAGGACCGCAGGAACAACGGCGCCTGGAACGGCCGCCAGTCGCCCTCGGGCTGCGCCAGCCGATCGCCGATCGCGTACAGCACCGCAGGGTTCCAGCCCATCCCGTTGTGCGTTCCGGTCACCTCGATGTTCTCTCGGAACGGTCCGACGGTCTCCAGGCAGGTGTGCCAAGCGACGACGCCGTCTCGTCGGCTGTAGATCGAGGTCGCCGGGACGTGCAACGGCGTCTTGCGGGACTCGGGGATCAGCATCGAACCCAAGTCGTCGGCGAAGGCGGGGCGCATCGCCTCCCACATCCGTTGCGCGTTGGAGCGATCCTGGTCCGGGCGCATCCGGAAGGGGCTGCCGAGCGTGATCACCTGGCGCACGGCGTCGGGATGCCGGCGCGCGACCTCACGGGCGTAGATGCCGCCGAGGCTCCAGCCGACGATCGACACCGGCCGGCGATGCCGGTTGAAGACGTACTGGATGCGAGCGTCGAGTCCGTCGAGGATCCGCTGCGTCGGCCCGACGTTGCGCCCGAGGCTCCACCCATGAACCCAGTAGCCCTGGCCCCGAAGGAACCAGCGCAGCGCGACCGTCGATCGGTCGGTGGCGGTGAATCCGGGCAGCACGAGCACCGGGTGGCGGTCGCCACGACCGATCAGACGGAGTGCGGGCGAAGCCGCCACGAACGCTCCCGCTTCGTAGAGCGCCCGGCTCTCGCTCAGCGCGCGCCAGCAGCCCGGTGCGGTGACCGGACGGAGGTCCTCGTCGGCGAGCGCCTCGTCGGCTACTTCCTGGCCCTGATCGGGGTCGCCGTTCGTCATCGGTGTGACCCTATGCGCGCCGACGCCCTCGTCCACCTCGGAGCCTTCGCTAGGGTGCGGTCGGCCATGGATCGTCCGGTACGCGTCCGCTTCGCCCCGTCGCCGACCGGGTACCTCCACGTGGGCGGCGCCCGCACGGCGCTGTTCAACCGGATCGTCGCCACGCAGACCGGTGGCACGTTCGTGTTGCGGATCGAGGACACCGACACCGAGCGCAACCGCGACGAGTGGACCCAGGGCATCCTCGACGCTTTGCGGTGGATCGGTGCGGACTGGGACGAGGGGCCGTACTTCCAGAGCCAGCGCAGTGCGCTCTATGCCGAAGCAGCCGAGCGCCTGCACGCGACGGGGTCCGCCTACTACTGCGACTGCACCGCCGAGATCGTCGCCGCCCGCACGAGCGCCAACCGCACACCTGGCTACGACGGTCACTGCCGCGACCGCGGTCTCGGGCGCGGGCCCGGTCGTGCGCTGCGGTTCCGCACCCCGGATACCGGCACGACCACCGTCGTCGATCTGGTGCGGGGGAACCCGACGTTCGACAACGCGCTCATCGAGGATTTCGTGCTCGTCCGTGGCAACGGCGGAGCGATGTTCATCCTCGCCAACGTCGTCGACGACCTCGACATGGGCATCACCCACGTGATCCGAGGCGAGGAGCACCTGCCGAACACCCCGAAGGCGCTGTTGCTGTGGGAGGCCCTTGGCGGCGGGGCGCCGCCGGTGTTCGCACACGTCTCGGTGATGGTCAACGAAGCCCGCCAGAAGCTCTCCAAGCGGCGGGACAAGGTGGCCCTCGAGGACTACCGCCATGAGGGATACCTGCGAGACGCCATGCGCAACTACTTGATGCTCCTCGGCTGGGCGCCCCCCGACGGCCGGGAGATCGTGCCGTGGGAAGACGTCTTGCGGGACTTCCGCCTCGAGGACGTCAACGCCTCCCCTGCCTTCTTCGACGTGAAGAAACTCGCCGCGTTCAACGGCGAATACCTGCGGGCGCTCGACCCCGACGCCTTCGTCGAGGCCTGCTCGCCCTGGCTGATCGGGCCGGCTGCGCCCTGGCCGCCGGCGTCTTTCGACGCCGAGGCGTTCCGCGCCTTGGCACCGCTCGTACAGACCCGGGTGCAGGTCCTCGGAGAAGTCCCGGCGATGGTCGACTTCCTGTTCCTGGACGAGCCGGTCATCGACCAGGCGTCGTGGGAGAAAGCGATGAAGGACCCGGGCCGGTCCGTGCTCCTCGAGGCCACCCACGCCTTCGAGGACTGCGCCTGGCAGGCTGACGTCCTCAAGACGACGCTCGAAACCGTCGGCGCTGCGCACGGGCAGAAACTCGGCAAGGCCCAGGCACCGGTGCGGGTCGCCGTGACCGGACGGTCGGTGGGGCCGCCGCTGTTCGAATCGCTCGAGGTGCTCGGCCGGTCGCGCACCCTCGTCCGCCTCCAGGCGGCATCCTCGCGAGCGTGATCACCGAACCGGACTCCGGGGATGCGCCTGCGCTCCTGAGACCGGTGCGGACCCGTCCCGGATGGATCCGGCGCTTGGCGGGCGCAATTGCGCTCGTCCTTGCGACCGGCGTCGTCTACTACGGGGTAACCGTCGTACGGGTGATCGCTGCCGCAGCGGGCGACGGCGCCGCCACGGCCGACGCGATCGTCGTCCTCGGCGCCGCCCAATACGACGGCCGACCCTCGCCCGAACTCGCAGCGCGACTCGACACGGTCGCCGAGCTGTGGTCGGCCGGCCGCGCCCGAGTCGTGGTGGTCACCGGCGGGAAGATGCCCGGCGACCGCTTCACCGAAGCCGCGACCTCGGCGACCTACCTTCAGCGTCGTGGGGTGCCGGCCGAAGCGATCCTGCTCGAGGACCGAGGCCGCACCACCTGGGAATCCCTGAACGGTGCCGCCCCACTCCTTCGCTCGGTAGGCGCTCGTCGGCTCATCGTGGTCTCGTCGTCGTACCACGTACTGCGAAGCCGCTCGATGCTGGTGCAACTCGGATTCGAGGCGAGCGGCACGGCCCCGGACCGGACCCACGACGGGGCATGGTGGCAACGGGTGGCCAAGGAAGCCGCCGGTGTCGCCGTGGGCGAGCTGGTCGGCTTCGAACATCTGGAGCCCGTGAACCCATGAGGTACCGGTGCAGATAGGCTGATCTTCACCGGCGTCGTCACGGGGACCCGCTGGTCGAGGAAGGCAGTACGTTGGCAACTGGCACCGTGAAGTTCTTCAACAACGAGAAGGGCTACGGATTCATCGCACGGGAACAGGGGGCGGATGTGTTCGTGCACTACACCGCCATCCAGGGCAAGGGGTTCCGCACCCTTCAGGAAGGGCAGCGGGTCGAGTTCGAGGTCGTGCCGGGAAAGAAGGGCGAGCAGGCGCAAAACGTTCGTCCCCTCTGACGGGGACCGCAGCGGGCTCGCCGTGCGAGCCGCCGGTGTAGACCGCTATCCTCTTCACGCTCCGTGGGGAGTGGTGTAACTGGCAACACAGCAGATTCTGGTTCTGTTATTCAGGGTTCGATTCCTTGCTCCCCAGCAAACCAGCGACAGGCCGGCCCTCGGGCCGGCCTATGCCGTTTTCGTCCCTCGATCACCGGGTTCCACCCGGCCGTGAGCGCGCGCTTGGGCGCAGCACGAACCGGCTGGTAACTTTGAGGTCCGCTACTGCACGGCCCGTTCGTCTAGTGGCCTAGGACACCACCCTCTCAAGGTGGCGGCACGGGTTCGAATCCCGTACGGGCTGCAAGAAACTCTCCCTGGTCTCGGCGTTTGCCATGGCTCGTAACGCCATCGGGCATGATTTCGGGGTGACCGCCGTGCACCGTGAGATCGATCTGCTCACCGACGAGGCGATCGAGAACCCCCACCGCTTGTTCCACGAGCTTCGGCCGCACGGCGCTGTGCACTGGAGCGACCGACACCGGGCCTGGCTTGTGATCGGCCATCCCGAACTCGATGCGGCGTTTCGCTCGACGGCGTTGTCGACGGAGCGCATGGCGGCGTTCACGGCTCGGCTGAGCGGGAGCCGTGCCGAGGCGCTGCGGGACGCCGTTGCGCTGCTCGACGGCTGGATGTTGTTCCACGACGATCCCGAGCACGCCCGGCTGCGGGCACCGTTCAACCGCCGATTCACCCCGAAGACCGTCAATGCGCTCGAAGCGGACGTCGCCGCCGCATGCGACCGACTCCTCGACGACCTCGACGGTGTCGAGGGCCCGGTCGACCTCGTCGAGCATTTCGCACACCCGCTCCCAGCCGCAGTGATCGGACGCCTCTTCGGTGTCCCCGACGACCTGCGCGGCTGGCTGCGCGACTGGTCCGCCCGCTTCGGCGTCGTGGTGTTCGGCGCCACGAAGCGACCCGACTACGAGGAGGTGGCCCGCGCTGCGGGCGCAGAGTTCGTCGAGGTGCTCGGCGACCTACTGCGCGCCCGGCGTGACGATCCCCACGACGACCTCGTCAGCGCGCTGGCGGTGTCCACCGAACTCACCGACACCGAAGTGCTCGGCGCCTGCTCGCTCCTGCTGTTCGCCGGGCACGACACCACCGCCTCGGTGCTGTCCTCGGCGGCGATCGGTCTGCTCGACCACCCTGAGCAGCGGCAGCGGTTGGTGGAGGATCCGGGGGTGGTCGACCGCGCCGTCGAGGAGTTCCTTCGCTGGGAGGGCGCAGCAAAGGTGATGATGCGGGTGGTCGCCGAACCCACCGAGCTCGGTGGGCGCGAACTCGCCGTTGGCGACGCGGTGTTCCTCGGCATCCTGGCCGCGAACCGAGACCCCCGCGTCTTCGACGCGCCCGACGAGCTCCGCCTCGACCGCGCCCCGAACCCCCACCTCGCCTTCGGCCACGGCGGCCACTTCTGCCTGGGGGCGCCGCTCGCTCGGCTCGAACTGCGACTCGCGCTCCCCCGCCTGTTCGCTCGATTCCCGCGGATGCGACTCGCAGCGCAACCAACCTGGAAGCCCACGATCGCCGACCGATCGCCGCGCACCGTGCCGGTCGTCCTTCGCTGAGCGCAGCTACGCCACGGTGGCGAGGAGATCCACGACGAAGTGGGTTCCGGACTGGGTGAACAAGCAGGTCTGGTTCTCCGACCCAGCGGCGACGACCACAAGGTTCGGCGAGATCCGCTGCGGGACGAGATTGAGGTTGCTCGCCGTCAGGCGAGCGTTTCCGCACGGATAGGCCGTCACGTACCCGTCGGCGGTCGCATCGACGCCGGTCACGTTCAGGAACACCACCGCCGTCCCACTCGGCAGGCCCACCCGAGGCGTCGCACCAGCCGCCGGTTTCGGACCACCCCACCCCACCCGGGACCCGGGGCGCGTATCGAGATAGCGAACCGGCGAGCCGCCACGAAATGCCGTCGCCGACGCAGGAACCACGGCGAGCACATCGGCCACGAGGTGGGTTCCAGACTGGGTGAACAAGCAGAACCGTCCCTGGGCCCCCGCCCGGACTGCGACCAGGTTCGGGGTCGTCGCACCGGCACGGAGATTCAGGTTGCTGGCAGTCGGGAGCGGTTGCTCGCACGGGAACGCGGTCACGTAGCCATCGGCGGTCGCGTCGACGCCAGTGACGTTCACGATGACCAAGTCACCGGGCGATACCCCTGCCCCGACCGGGACCACAGCGCGGGCGGGCGGCTTCGGGCCGGAGTGGCCGAGCGCAATGCGCGTGTCGAGCACCCGGTCCGGCGGCATCCGGGGAACGATCGGAGATCCGAGCGGGAACACGGCGTTGAGATCGACGACGAGGTGGGTGCCCTGCTGGGTGAACAGACAGACCGTGTCGTTGGTGCCCACACCGACGATGACCGCATTCGGGGAGATCTCCCCAGGGTTGAGGTTCAGGTTCGACGTCGACGGCCGATCCCGACCGCACGGGAAGACCGTGACGTAGCCGGGGGCGGCGGCATCCACCCCGGTTACGTTGAGCGCCACCGCAACGTTGCCGACGGGAACGTTGACCGCGAGCACCTGTCCGGATGCGGGCTTACCTGAGGACCATCCGACCCGGGATCCCGGTCGGGTGTCGAGCAGGCGGGTGGGCCCGGCGCCGACGACCGGCGGGCGAGGCCCGACCGGGGGCAGGGTTCGAGCGAAGGCTCGCATCGAACCGCCGGTATCGGTATCGGTCGAGAACAGCACGCGACCGTCACCGCTGAGGGCCACGGTACCGAGCGCCGTGCTCGCCGCCCCGACGACCACGTCGGTGTCGTCGACGAGGTCCCGGATCCGGATCACCGCGGCGCTCGCAGGCGGGGCACCCGGGGGAAGGACTGCCGGCGACCCTCGGTAGACGATCCGCTGGGCGGTCTCGTCGATCGCGTAGCTGAGCCAGCCCGAGTACGGCGACGGCTGGACGTTGACGGTGCCGTCGACGACGGCACTCGTCGTGTTGGTGACCAGGTCACGCCGGTACAGGCGCGGGCGTACGGTCGTGAGTCCGGCCACGAGATCCGTGGCGCTCGACCGGAAGAAGACGTAGCGCCCGTTGGCACTCATCTCCGGCAGGGTGGCGTCACCGCTCGACGCCGCACCCGACGGCGTCACGCCGACCGTGTCGAGCACAACCGACGTCGAACCGGCTGCAGGCACCGATGCCCGAAACACCTGGCTGCGGCACGAGCTCGTGAGAACGCACGACGGCCCGCTCAGGGTCGCTTCGAACACGACGAATCGGCCATCCGCGCTGACGATCGGCCTGCCGAGTTGGCCCGTCGGGATGCCGGGAAGGGTCCCGGTGAGCTCGACCGGCGCCGCTGTCGCGTTGCGCACCCAGGCACGCTCGATCCCCGTGCCGGCGTCGGTGGTCGTCCACGCCACGACCTGGCCGTCCCCGCTCATCGACCCGGGCACCAACGACGTCGCAGACACCACCTCACGGTTGCCGGAAGGTTGGGCGAGATCGAGCACGGACAGGCGAGTCGACGGACCCGGGACGAGTTCCGACACGAGCACCTTCGTGCCGTCGCTCGACACAGCGAGCGGGACCCCGGCCGGAACCGGAACGCTCGTTGCGCTCACACGGTCGAACACCCGTGCGGAGAAACCTCCGAGGAGCAACCGGCGACCATCGCGAGACGGAGAATCGACCACGAGCGTGATACCCGATGGATCCACGACCGTCGCCGATCCGATCGAAGAGCCGGCAAACGAATGCGCCACCGCGACGGGCACCACGGAAACTGCAGCCATGGCCGCCACCACCACCGAACGCCGCATGAGCCCTCCCCGTCCGAGCGGCGAGAGAACAGTGCCCTCCAGTCACGGTCAAGACGAACGTTGACTCTGTCGCAGAACCGAAACGAGACGACCACGGGAGGTCACGGAGACACTGCGGAGGGCAGCGATGTCAGGTGACCGAGCCGCCATCGACGGGGATCAGGGCTCCGGTCACGTAGTCGGACGCGGACGATGCCAGAAACCCGACGACGCGCGCGCAGTCCTCGGGCGTGCCGAGCCGTCGCAGCGCAACGGACTTCGACAGCCGCTCGACACCGATCTGCTCGAACATCACCGAGAGGCGGCCCGTCGAGATGTAGCCGGGCGCGATGCAGTTCACCGTGATGCCGTCCGGGCCGAGATCCTGGGCGAGGTAGCGGGTGTACATCACGATCGCGGCCTTGGCCGTGCCGTAATGGGCATAGCCGCCATCGGCGCTCGCCCGTCGCCCCGCCTGGCTCGACACGGTGACGATCTTCCCCGACCGCTGGCGGCGCATCACCGGCGCCACCGCCTCACAGGTGTTGACGGTCCCGTGGAGGTTGCGGCGCAACACCGCTTCGAACTCCTCGAGGTCCATGGTCGACGCCCTCGACCGCGCCGGCGTCCCCAGCCCGCCACCGGCGTTGCAGACGACGACGTCGATCCGACCCCACGCCTCGACCACCCGGTCGATCGCGGCGCGCACCGCTGCGGCATCGCCAACGTCGACTTCGAGCTCCATCGCCCGGCGCCCGAGGGCCTGCACCTCGGCCGCAGTGGACTCCGCAGTCAGCTGCGCCGCCTCCCGCTCGTAGGCCTCGAACGATCGAAGGTCGACGTCGAGCACGGCGACGTCGGCTCCCATGCCCGCGAGGTGCAACGCATAGGCCCGTCCGAGCCCACGCCCGCCGCCCGTCACGACAGCCACCTTGCCCCGGAGTTCCATGACCCCTTGCTACCGTCCGGGCAGATACCCGTGCGAGACGGGTGCCCCACGGGGAGGGGTCTTGACCGCTGCCGCACCCGACGCCGACCGCCGCGTCGCCGACGCCATCGTCAACGTGCTCGCCGAAGCCGGCGTCGCCGCCGTGCTCGGGATGCCCGGGGGCTACACCGGCTCGCTGTTCTCCGCCCTCCACGGGCATCCGACCATCCGCACCGTGCAGGTCCGCGAGGAATCGATCGGCTCGGCGATGGCCGAGGCTTACGGTCGACTCACCGGTCGCCCGCTCGTCGTCATGGGGCAGGGTGAGTGGATCGCCGGAAACGCCGGGCAGGGCTTCCTCGAAGCGTTGATGGGCAGCTCACCGATCGTGATCCTCACGGATCTCAGCGACGGCGGGACCCTGTCCCATCACGGGCCCTACCAGTCCGGCACAGGCGACTACGGCGCCTGGGACGCCCGCTCGGCGCTCGCCGGGGTCACCAAGCGGGTGATGGTGAGCCACGATGCTGCCCAGGCCGTCCAGCACGTGCAGCTCGCGCTCAAACATGCACTCACCGGCGAACCCGGTCCGGTCGCGGTCGTGTTCCATTCGGCGTCGCTTCGCGGTGCCGTCGGGCCGTCGTCCAAACCGCGGATCTATGCGACCGAGCGCTATCTGCCCCGCCCGTGGCGGGGCGTCGACCATGCCGCCGTGGCCGCTGCGGCCGCTGCGCTCGCCGGCGCCGACCGCCCGGTGATCATCGCAGGCAACGGTGTGCGTGTCGGGCAGGCCACGGCCGAACTCGCGGCCTTCGCCCGTGCCCTAGGGATTCCCGTCGTCACCACGGCAAGCGGGAAGGGCACGTTCCCCGAGACCGATCCGCTGGCCGGTGGCGTGATGGGACCCTTCGGGTGGCCGTCGGCCAACGAACTCGTCGGCTCGGCCGACGTCGTGCTCGCCGTCGGCACGAAGCTCGGGCCCCACGACACCGCCGACGAGACCGTCGACCTGCTCGACCCGGCCCGCCAGGAGATGATCCAGATCGAGCTCGAGCCGCTCAACGCCGCCTGGACCTACCCCGTCGACCACGTCCTGCTCGGTGACGCAGCGGTGCTGGTGCCGGCTCTGCTCGACGGCATCGTCGCCCATCCCGGCCGGCGAGCCGAGAACGGGCCCGCCCGGGTCGCCGACGCTCTCGCCCGGAACGACGAATGGTCGGCTCCCGAGTTCACCAGCGATGCCGTCCCGCTCGCACCCCAGCGGGTGATCTCCGTTCTGCAGGAGCACTACGGCGCGGACGGCTGCGTGAGTTGCGACGCCGGCGAGAACCGGCTGTTCATGATGCACTGGTACCGGTCGCAGTCTCCCGACGGCGGGTACCTCCAGCCCGCCGCAGGGGGTGGCATGGGCTATGCCGTGCCGGCGGCCATGGCCGCCAAGCTCGCCCGACCCGACCGCCCGTCGCTGGCCGTGTGCGGCGACGGCGGCTTCGCGATGTCGATGCACGCGCTCATGACCGCCGTGCAGGAACAACTGCCGATCGGGGTGCTCGTGCTCAACAACGGCGCCCTCGGCTGGGTGTTGCACGGCATGGGGGCCAAAGCCGTCGCTGCGTCCTTCGCATCGTTCGACCACGCAGCCATCGCACGAGCCATCGGATGCGACAGCGTGTCGGTCACCAGCGTGTCGGAACTGCGCGAGGCACTCGGGCGTCTGGGGGATCTGGAGCGACCGCTGGTGATCGACGTCCCGACCTCGCTCGCGACCTCGTTCCGTGACGTCACCCAGGACATCGCCCGCCAGCGGCGAGACACCGGCTACTGAGACGAGCGAGGCCTTCCCATGACCGAACCGACCGAACCGACCAGCCCGGCTGCGGCGGCGGCGGCCCGCACCGCCGCTGTCGTCTCGGCGATGACGCTCGAGGAGAAGCTCGGCTGCCTCGACGGAGATGTCGAGGCCTGGCCCGGGCTGTTCGAGATGATGGCGGGCGGCTACCACGCCCGGACCTTTCCGGCCGCTGCGGTTCCCCGGCTCGGCTTCGACGGCTTCGCCTTCTCCGACGGGCCCCGGGGGTGCGTCATCGGGTCGAAGACGTGTTTCCCGGTGTCGATGGCCCGGGGCGCGACCTGGGACGTCGACCTCGAACGCCGGATCGGTGAGGCGATCGGCATCGAGGCGCGCGCCGAGGGCGCCACGCTGTTCGGCGGGGTGTGCGTCAACCTGCTGCGCCACCCCGGCTGGGGCCGCGCCCAGGAGACCTACGGCGAGGAGCCCCACCACGTCGGCGAGATGGGACGTGCGCTCGCGCTCGGCGCGCAGGAACACCTCATGGCCTGCGTGAAGCACTTCGCGTGCAACTCCATGGAGAACGCCCGGTTCCGGGTCGACGTCGCCGCCGACGAGCGAGCGCTCCACGAGGTGTACCTGGCGCACTTCCGGCGCATCGTCACCAGTGGCGTCGCCGTCGTGATGAGCGCGTACAACTCGCTCAACGGCGCCTTCTGCGGCGAGAACGCCGAACTGCTCGACGGGATCCTGCGGGGCGAGTGGGGCTTCGAGGGGTTCACGATCAGCGACTTCATCTTCGGCCTGCGCGATCCCGTCGGCTCGGTGCTCGCCGGACTCGACGTGGAGATGCCGTTCCGCCAGCAGCGTGCCGGGCAGCTCGCCGCCGCCGTCGCCGACGGCCGCCTGCCCGTGGCCGCCGTGGACGACGCCGTCGGTCGGATCGTGGGCACCGTGTTGCGGTTCGCCGAGGTCCTGAGCCGACCCGTCGACACGACCGCCGTCGCCGGCCCGGTCCACCGGGCGCTGGCCCGGGAGGCCGCGACGTCTGCGATCACGTTGCTGCACAACGATGGTGTGCTCCCGATCGACGAAGCCATCGTCGATCGGGTCGCGGTCGTGGGCCGCCTGGCCGCCATCGCCAACCTGGGCGACCGCGGCTCGAGCGAGGTGCTCGTCGACGATGCCGTGACGATCCTCGACGGGCTGCGACTCGCACTCGGCACGGATCGTCTCGTCCATCACGACCGCGACCCGGCCGTTGCGGCGGGTTCGGACGTGGCCGTGGTCGTCGTCGGTTCGACGTGGCGCGACGAGGGCGAGTTCATCGACGGCTCGGGCACGGCCGGGCTCATGGCCGAACACTTCCCGCCGATGACCGACGCCGATCGGGCCGCGATCGCTGCGGCGCCACGCGCGTCGACGACCACGAGCCGTCCCGAGGCCGGCTTCGGTGCGGGTGGAGACCGCCGCTCGATCCGGCTGTCGGCCGACGACGTGGCGCTCGTGCACGCGGTGGCCTGCGTCAACCCCCGCACCGTCGTACTGGTCATGGGAGGCAGCGCCGTGCTGACGACCGGATGGCTCGACGCCGCCGCCGCGGTCGCCCTGGTGTGGTACCCGGGGATGGAGGGCGGGCACGCCGTCGCCGACGTCCTGCTCGGGCGGGCCAACCCGTCGGGCCGGCTGCCGTTCTCGATCCCGACCGACGAGGCCCACCTGCCGCAGTGGGAGCCCGACGCCGATTCGGTCGTCTACGACTCCTGGCACGGCCATTGGAAGCTGACCCGGGACGGGAACCGGCCGGCGTTCCCGTTCGGGTTCGGGTTGTCCTACAACACGTTCCTGCTCGAGCACGCCGCAGCCGCCACGGACGGGATCGAGGTCACGGTGACCAACACCGGACGCCGGGACGGCACCACGGTCGTGCAGGTCTACGGGGGCCTGCCGGGATCCGCGTGGGAACGGCCGGCCGAGCGACTCGTGGGCTTCGCCCGGGTCGCTGTGCCGGCTGGCGGGTCGGTCCAGGTCCGGATCCCGGTCGACTGGGACCAACTCGCCGTCCGTCACGCAGGGAGCTGGATCCACGAGCCAGGCCGCTACCGGCTCGCCGTCGCCCACCACGCCGGCGACCCGGCCGCCCCGATCCTGTACGTCGACCGCTGACCCGGCCGACCGGCGCGAAACTCCCCGCATGGCACCACCGAGGTCGGCCGCCGAGGCCGTCGCCCGCATCACCCCCGAGGTACGCGACGCCTACGCCCGAGACGGTGTCGTGCTCCTGCGCGAGGCGCTCCATCCCGAGTGGTTGCTGCTGATCGAACTCGGCCTGAACCGTGTGCTTCGCGATCCCGGACAGGCCAAGCACCTGTTCTTCGACGGCACGGAGCAGGAGTTCGTCGAGACGGTCCGCAACACCGAGGTGAGCCCCGAGTTGCAGCGGTTGATGTACGACTCGCCCCTCGCCGACATGATGGCGACGCTGCTCGACTCGCCCGACATCTGGCTCTACTCCGACGAGTTCTTCGTCAAGGGGCCCGGTGGCGGACGCACACCATGGCACCAGGACCTGCCCTACTGGCCCATGGAGGGCAGCAAGATCGCCTCCGCCTGGATCAGCCTCGACCCGCTCCCCGCCGCCGAGTGCCTCGAGTACGTGGCCGGATCGCACCATGGCCTGCGCTACGACGGGTTCAACCCTCGCCGCGTCGCCGAGGATCCGACGCTGCCCTACTTCGGCTCGGAGTACCCGCCGCTGCCCGACATCGAGGCCGACCGCACGGCCTGGCCGATCGTGTCCTGGGACATCACCCCCGGCGACGTGATCCTCGCCCACCCGGCCGTGCTCCACGGCGGCGGGCCGACCGGTCCGACGAGCCGCCGCCGGGCGATCACCATCCGCATGTACGGCGACGACATCGTCTACGCGCCGCGGCCCCCGTCGAAGCCGACCGTCCCGCTGACCCCCGGGTTGTCGTTGCAGCTGCAACCGGGTGATCCGCTGCGCAGCCCCTGGTACCCCCGCCTTCGACCGGTCCCGCCCTGGCAACAGGCACGCTGAACGAGGAGCCCTCGATGCAGATCGATCTCACCGACACCGCCGGGTTCCGCCTCGGACACCCGTGGGAGCAGTACCGGTGGTTGCGGGCCAACGACCCGGTCCACCGAACCGCAGACCACGACGGCTGGCCCTTCTGGGCGATCACCAGATACGACGACGTCCGCACGATCAGTCGGCAGCCGAAGCTGTTCAGCTCGTACGCCAAGGGCACCATGCTCGGCGACCCCGACGAGGGCAGCCTTGCCGCCGGCCGCCAGATGATGCTCAACATGGACCCTCCCCAGCACGACCGGTTCAAGCTGCTGGTGTCCCGGGGCTTCACCCCGCGCAACGCCCAGCTCCTGGCCGAACGAATCGCCGAGCTGGCTGCGGAGATCGTGGACGACGTGATCGAGCAGGGTTCGTGCGACCTGGTGCGCGATATCGCCGGACGCTTGCCCTCGGGGCTCATCGCCGAGTTGATGGGGATCCCGCACGCCGATGGCGAGCGGCTCTACGAACTCACCGAGATCATGCACACCACCGATCCCGCCGTCGCACCGCCCGAGGCGAAGATGGCGGCCATCGGCGAGATGCTCGGCTATGCGCAGTCGGTGGCCGAATCGAAGCGGGCAAACCCCGCCGACGACATCGCATCCACGCTCGTGCAGGCCACCGTCGACGGCGACCGGCTCACCGATGCCGAGTTCCAGTGGTTCTTCCTGTTGCTCGTCAACGCCGGCGGGGACACCACGCGCAACCTGCTCGCCGCCGGCATCCAACTGCTGTTCGACCACCCGGACCAGCGGGCCCGCCTGATGAACGACCTGGATGGATTGCTCAGCCCGGCCATCGAGGAGATGCTCCGGTTCACCTCGCCCGTGGTGCACTTCAAGCGCACCGTCACCGAGGACACGGTCTTGCGCGGCGTGCCCCTGGCGGCCGGGGACGCCGTCGTCGTCTACTACGGCTCCGCGAACCGCGACGAGGACGTCTTCACGGCTCCCGACACCTTCGACGTCGGTCGCACCCCGAACCCGCACCTGGCCTTCGGTGGTGGTGGACCTCACCTCTGCCTGGGGTTGCACGTGGCCCGGATCGAGATCGCGGCGATGTTGCGCGAGCTGCTCACCCGGCTCCCCGATCTGCGCAGCGACGGTGCGCCCGAGCCGATGGCGTCGAACTTCATCGCCGGGGTCCACGCCATGCCGGTCGCCTGGACGCCAGCCCCACGCCGTACTCGATAGCGTTCGCTACGGTGTCCGACCGGCACCGGGACCCGAGGGGGCGGCCATGTTCCGCGACCAACTTTTGGCGATGGCCCGCCACAACATCGAGCACGTCAAGGCCGGCACGATCCCGCAGGAGCCCGGCGTCTACCGGGTGCCGGCGACCAACTATCACGACCCGGCCCGCTGGCAGCTCGAGATGCATCGGATCTTCCGCCGCCTGCCGTTGATGCTCGCCTTCTCGGCGGAGCTGCGCGAGCCCGGCGCCTACAAGGCGATGCAGGCCGCCGGCGTACCCGTGCTGCTGAGCCGAGGGCCCGACGGCGCCATCCGGGCGTTCGTGAACATGTGCAGCCACCGCGGCGCCATCGTCGTCCCCGAGGGCCTCGGCACCGCCCGCCGCTTCTCCTGCCCCTACCACGCGTGGACCTACGACCAGCACGGTGACCTCGTCGGGATCCTGTCCCGGGAGGACTTCGGCGATGTCGACGCCTCCTGTCTCGGCCTCACCCCGCTGCCTGTCGCCGAACGCGCCGGCATGGTCTTCGCCATCCTGCGTCCCGGGTCCACGCTCGACATCGATGCGTTCCTGTCCGGCTACGACGACGTGCTCGCCAGCTTCGGGTTCGAGGACTGGCACCTCGTGTCCCGGCGGTCGGTCGAGGGCCCGAACTGGAAGGTCGCCTACGACGGCTACCTCGACCTCTACCACCTGCCGATCCTGCACCGGAACAGCTTCGGACCCAACATCCCCAACCGGGCGCTCTACTACTCCTGGGGTCCGCACCAGCGCGTGAGCGGGCCGAACCCGCGCCTCGTCGAACTCGAGGACCTGCCCGAGGACCAGTGGCCCACCCCCGTGCTCAACGGCGGCGTGTGGACGATCTTCCCGCACGTGTCGATCGCGACGTTCGACACCGGGAGCCGGGGCGTGCTCGTGTCGCAACTGTTCCCCGGCGCCACGCCGGGCCGGTCGGTCACCGTGCAGTCCTACTTCCTCGATCACGAGCCCACCGACGACGAGCGCGAGGTGGCGTTGAAGCAGGCCGATTTCCTCGAGTTCGTGGTGCGCGACGAGGACTATGCGACCGGCCTCGGGATCCAGACCGCGGTCGAGACCGGCGCCAAGAGCGAGTTCCTGTTCGGCCGCAACGAAGGCGGCGGTCAACGGTTCCACGGCTGGGTGGACCGGCTCGTGGCGACCGACGACGCCGGACTCGACGCGCTCTTCACCCGGGCGACGACCGCCTGACGCTCATGCGAGCGACGAGACCACCCCGAGGGGGTGGTGGCACGCCCAGGCGTGCCCGTCGGGCCCACCGGTGAGCACCGGCGCCTCCTCCCGGCACCGGTCCGACGCGAACCGGCACCGCGGCGCGAATGCACAACCCGGCGGCGGCGACACCAGATCCGGCGGCTGCCCGGGGATCCCGACCGGCAGCACCCGGCCCGGGGTGTCCACGCGCGGAACCGCAGCGAGCAACGCGGCCGTGTACGGCATCCGAGGGGCGCGGAACACCGCCGCCGTCGGGCCCTGTTCGACGATCCGCCCGGCGTACATCACCGCAACCTCGTCGGCCCGGCCTGCGACGATGCCGAGGTCGTGGGTGATCAACACGACGGCGAGTTCTCGCGCCACACGCTCGACGGCGAGGAGGTCGAGCAACTGCGCCTGCACGGTCACGTCGAGGGCGCTGGTGGGTTCGTCTGCGATCAGTACCGAGGGCTCCGCCGCAAGGGCCATCGCGATGGCGACCCGTTGGCGCACGCCGCCGGACAACTCGTGCGGGAACTGTTTGGCGCGTCGTGGGGCCTCGGCGACGCCCATCGCTTCGAGCAGTTCGACGGCTCGGCGGCGAGCGTCACGGCGTGACGCGCCGCGATGGGCCTCGACGAGTTCGGCGATCTGTGCCCCGACGGTCATCACGGGATCGAGGCTCGATTGCGGATCCTGGAAGACCATGGCGACCTCGTGACCGCGCGCCGCTCGCAACGCGGCCGGATCGCCGAGGATCTCCCGCCCGCCGACGAGCACCGAACCGTTGGCCGAGGCACCCGGCGGGAGCACCCCGAGGATCGTGCGGGCGAGCATCGTCTTGCCGCTTCCCGACTCCCCGACCACGGCCAGCGTTCGGCCCGGGGCGACCCACACCGACACACCGTCGACGGCACGGACCGGGCCGGCCGGGGTGGCGATCCAGGTCTGGACCCCGCGCAGTTCGAGCGCCGCCGTTGGTGCGGGCTCGCCCCGTAGCACGGCTGGCGGGAGCACCGGACGGCGTCCGGGCCGGCGGGCCATGGCTCGTGCGGCGAGTTGGTCACCGACGAGGGTCAGCGACAGCACGGTCGCCAGGAACAGCCCCGCCGGGATCAGCGTGAGGTAGGGCAATCGATCGAGATCTCGCTGGCCCTCGAGCATGAGCAGGCCCCAGGTCACCTTGCGGATCTCGAGCCCGAATCCGAGGAAGCTGAGCGCGCCCTCGAGCACGATGGCGAGGCCCATGATGATGAGCGCGTAGGGACCGACGACGAGCGCCGCGTTCGGGATCACCTCGCGCCGCAGCACCCGTCGATGCGTGGCCCCGATCATGCGGGCCGCCAGCACGTACTCCTGACCGGCGACGTCCTGCACGACGGTCCGGGTGACGCGGGCGAACAGCGGCACGGTCAGCAGACCGATTGCGATCGCAACGACCCACACGCTGCGCCCGATGTAGGTGACGACGGCGATGAGGACCATGAGGCCGGGCAGCGCCACCCAGACGTCCATCACCGTGAGCACCACCACCTCGGTCGAGCGTCGGCGGTAACCGGCGAGCAGACCGAGACCGCCACCGAGGACAAGGCCGATCGCCGTGGCCACGAGGGCGATGACGAGCACCAGGCGGGTGCCGTGCACGGCCCGCTGGAACAGGTCGTGACCGATCTTGCTCGTCCCGAACGGGTAGGACCACGACGGCCCCTGCTTGGCGTCGGTGGTGAACAACGTGTCGGGCTCGGGCGCGATCCACGGTGCGGTGAGCGCCGCCACGACGAGCAGCGTGAGCCAACCCGCCGGGATCCAGAACCCGGGGCCGAGCCGCTTCACGACGCCAGCACCGGGCGACGCCGTCGTGGGTCGATCACGTTGGTGAGCAGATCGATGATCAGGTTGAGCGCCACGTACAGCACGGCGAAGGCGAGGATGGTGCCCTGCACGAGCGCGAACTCCCGGCCGCTGATGCCCTGGGTGATCAGCTCACCTGCACCGGCCAGGTTGAACAGCCGCTCCACGAGCACCAGGAAGCTGAAGACCCAGGGCAAGTTCACCCCGATGACCGAGAGCATCGTGAGCGACGACTGCCGCAGGACGTGGCGGGTGAGAATCCGCCAGGTCGACAGTCCGTTCGCCCGGGCCGTGAGCACGTGGCCCTGGGCGACGGTAGCGGCGACGTCGGTGCGCAGCGCCCGCACCGCAAGCCCCGCCAGGGGCAAGCCGAGGGTGATCGACGGCAACAGGAGATGCTGGAACCCTTCCCACGGCTCACCGATCGGCGACTTGTACCCGAGCGCGGGGAGCCATCCGAGTTTGAGCGCGAAGAACAGGATCATCGTGTTGCCCAACGCGAACGGCGGGATCCCGATCGCGATGACCGCGCCGGCCGACACGAGCCGGTCCGACATACCCCCGGCGCGGTAGCCCGCCAGGATGCCGAACGGGACGGCCACGATCACCGCGACCGCGAGCGCGCCGATGAGCACCTGCAGGGTTCTGGTGCCACGTTGCAGCAGCACGTCGAGGACCGAGCCGTTGTACCGGCCCGAGCGGCCGAGATCGCCCTGCACGGCGCGGCCGAGCCACCGGACGTAGCGCTCGTGGATCGGACGATCGAGCTCGAGTTGCTTTCGCACCGCCTCCACTGCGGCGCGGCTGCCCGTCATCCCGGCGATCACCACGGCGGGGTCGCCCGGGAGCACTTCGAGGAAGACCTGGGACAAGAACGTGACGCCGAGCAGCACTGCCACCACGGCCACGATCCGACGGAGTGCCGAGCGCCACACGTCGGGAGTCTGACACGAGCCCGCCGGTCGGCTCCCCATCCGGACCACCCGCACCACCTCGGGTACCCGGTATCGATCGACGCGATTCGGGAACCCTCGCTGGCAGAATGCCACCACGCCCCCGTAGCTCAGCCGGACAGAGCAGCCGCCTTCTAAGCGGACGGTCGCAGGTTCGAGTCCTGCCGGGGGCGCGCACCCGGAACTCAGCGACCGCCCACGAGCGCGTCGGCCTCGGTGCGAGCCTGCTCGTCGGGAGGCTCGGCTGCGAAGGCTGCCGTCTCCACCGTGGACACCGCTCGTCGCCAGCGCTCGTCGTCGAGCAGCCCGAGCGCCTCGGCGTAGGAACGGGCGCTCTCGTCGGGGGCCCGGACCCGGCCCTGACGACGCCCGACGCGTTCCAGGCCAAGCAACCAGCGTTCCGGCCACGGCGCTCGCCTCCGGCGCCAGCGACGCAGGACCGACCGACCGAACCACCAACCCGACGCTGCGACCACCCCGGCTCCGAGCGTCGCCGCGACGACCACCAGCGCACCCGTCGGCACCTGCAGGCGCTCGGCGAGGAACGACGAAAGCCCCTCACCGGCGGCACCGACAGCGTCGGGCGACAGCGGTACCGAGGCCGTCGGGTCGAACGGGATCCAACCCCAGCGGGGGAACCACACCTCGGTCCAAGCGTGCGCGTCCGAGGCGCGCACCTCGAACAGCCCGGTGAAGGGGTTCCGCTCGCCGGAGACGTAGCCGACGGCAAGGCGCGCCGGGATGCCGAGCGAACGCAGCAACACCACCATCGACGACGCGATCTGCTCGCAGTACCCGGTGCGCGACTCGAACAGGAAGTCGTCGACGGCATCGACCCCGGACGGCAGCGGGGGGATGTCCAACGAGTAGCGGACGTTGACCCGCAGCCACTCCTCGAGCGCGCGGACCTTGTCGAACGTCGTCGGGGCATCGGCCGTCACCGCAGTGGCGAGCGCCCGGACCCGAGCCGTCGTCGACCGGGGCAGCGCGAGGGTCCGGGCTCGGACCGCAGGCGCAAGGCCACTCGCCGGACCCTGGGCGCCCGCCGCCGCCCGCAAGATCGTCTCGTCGACGCGGGGCCGGCGGCTGACGACGGTGTACACCGCCCCGCGGTCGAGCAGGACCCCCGTGCGCAGCGCCCCGTCGGGCAACTGCCACAGGGCCGAGTCTCCGAACCAGACCTGCTCGGGGTCGGCTGCGGCGAACAGCAGGTTCGGTCCGTCCCGTTCGACGTAGACCGTCTGGACGAGCTCGGCCGTGTCCGGCGCGATCACAACGTCGGCTGGGGGCAGCAGGGTGATCGGCGCTCGCCCGCGCACGAGACGCGGGCGGTCGTCCGATGCGGTCCAGATCCGACCGTCCCAGCTGTCGAAGGTCTGTCCCCGCCAGAATCCCGGCGCGGAGGCCCGGATCCGCATGACGAGCGAATCGTCCGGCCGGCCCCGGGTTGCGACGTCAAGGCGATCGGCAAACCCGAAGTAGCCGTAGGACTTTCGCCCCGCCCCGGTCCCGGTGCCCCCGTCCGGGCGCGCCGGGTCGTCGTCGCCCAGGCTGGGGTTGGCGACGCCGCCGGGGTTGGGCGTCCGCAACACCTGGGGCAACTCGACGGGGAACGACAGGGCCCGGGCCGTGCCGGCGGGCGGCGCGACGGCGAACACGGCGCCGGCAGCGAGGACGACCACGGCGAGGACGCCGGTCACCGCGCCGGCAGCGGCGAGGCAACGCCGGACGCTCCGACGAGCTGCGATCCCCGTAACGGCCAGGGGGGCGCTGCGCTCGTCGAGTTCGCTGCGGTGCGCGAGCACGAGCGCAACGAGGCCGAGCACCGCCCAGACGCCCACGTTGAGCGCAAGCGCGGTCGAGACCGACAACACCCCGGCGATCGACAGCAGGACCAGGCTCGACACGAGCGCGAAGAGCAGATCCCGACGCGAGGGCACGTCGAAGGCGTGCAGCAGTTGTACCCACAGGAACAGCTCGGCGAGCGGCTGCTGCGCCTGGGCCAGATTCGATGCGCCGGCACCCCCGAGCGCGACGACGAACTGGGCGACCGCCACCAGCATCCCGGCCGCGAGGAGCACCTTGAGCCCGAACCGGTTCCGGCGCCGGCCGCGATGCGAGAGCACGAATCCGGCGGGAATACCGGCCACCACCGCAACGGCAAGGGCCAGGCCTCCGACGTCCTCGCGCAGGACGGCGTGGGCGGCGACGACCACCGCTGCGCACACGACCGCCCGAAATGCGACGGAGTCCTCGGGGTGTTTGGTCGCATTCACGGCACGAAGCCGCGACAGCGCGCCGGAGCTCACCGATCGTCCGATCGCACGACCACCGCTCCGGCCGGCAAGCCGTCCGGCAAGGGGCCCGCCACCGCGGCCGCCAGCCGACGTCCACCGTCGAGCGCGGTGCGCACCGGCGCCCGGACGGGCCCGGCCAGCTCGGCGGTCCACAGCTCGACGTCGAGTCCTGCACGAAGGGCGACCCCCACCAGACCGGCCGCCCGGGAGACCGCCGCTTCGACCGCAGGAGCACCGGCCGGCCCGTCGAGCATCACCGCCACCGTCAGGACCGGACGGTCGAACGCCTCGAACTCACGGACGCTGAGGACCCCGGTGCGGGCGAGGCTCGGCCAGTGGACGAGCCGCTGGGGGTCACCCGGTTCGTAGCGCCGGACGCCACGGACCACCTCGTCGCCCCGACCGAGGCGCTCCGGGAGCGGCGGGAGATCGACCATGCACGGCGCCGGGGCGATGTGCACCGGTTCGGGAAGGACGAGCGTCAGCCGACGCCGCCACGCGACGAGGCCGAGCGGGGCTGCGCACCAGGCGTCGACCCCCACCTGTTGCACGATGCCGCGGCACGCGGGGGCCCCCTCGGTGACCCCGGGGCGCGCCCGCACCCAGCCGAGCCCGAGCGCAGGTATCCGCACCAGGACCGAGCCGGTCCCGGCGCCCGGCCGCAGTTCGATCTCCAGCGGTCGGCCCACCTCGGCGTCCGGCGGGGTCTGGGCGTGGAGCCGTAGCCGAGCGAGCGGAACGACCGGCGCGACGATCCCCGCGACGAGCAGTCCGGCCAGCAGCGCCATGAGCACGAGCACCCAACCCGCCCCGGACGTGCGGGCGATGGCGAGGAAGGCCCCACCGAGTGCGACGACGAGCAGCGCTGCTTTGCGCGGTCGAGCCGGGCGGATCATCGACTCAGCCCGGCGGGACGGGAAGCTCGCCGAGCACCCGGCCGATGAGCGCAGCGGCAGTCCGGAAGTCACCGCCACCGTTGAGGAGCAGGCGGTGGGCAAGCGCATGCGGGGCAAGCGTGCGGATGTCGTCCGGCGTCACGAACGAACGACCGGCGAGCGACGCCCACGCCTTGGCGAGCTGAACCAGCGACAGGCTCGCTCGGGGGCTCTGGCCCAGCGCGACGGCAGCGTGGCGCCGAGTCGCTGCCCCGAGCGCCACGACGTAGTCGGCGACGGCGGGTGCCAGGTGGACCGACCGCACGGCGCGCTGCGCAGCGGCCACGGCGGCCTGGTCGACGACCGGGGCGAGCGAGTCGAGATTTGCGGCACCACCGTCGCCGAGCAGCAGCCCACGTTCGGCCTCGGCTCCCGGGTGCCCGAGTTCGAGTACGACGCTGAAGCGATCGCGCTGGCCCTCGACCAGTGGGAACGTGCCGACGTGGTCCATCGGATTCTGGGTGGCGACCACAACGAACACCTCCGGCAGGCGGTACGTCGTGCCGTCCACGGTGATCTGGCGCTCCTCCATCGCTTCGAGCAACGCCGACTGGGTGCGGGGCGTGGCGCGATTGAGCTCGTCGATCACGACGACGTTGGCGAACAGCGGACCCGGGCGGAACTCCCAGGTGCCCGACGCCGGTCGGAACACGCTCACCCCCGTCAGGTCGGTGGGGAGCAGGTCAGGAGTGCCCTGGACCCGCCGGAACACCCCGTCGATCGAGCGGGCCAGAGCCTTTGCGAGCAGCGTCTTGCCGTGACCGGGAGCGTCCTCGATCAGCAGGTGGCCCCCGGCGAGGACCGTGGCCACGGCCATGCGGACCGCCCAGGGCTTCCCGCGCACGACGCGCTCGACGTTGGTGACGAGCGCCGTGCCGACGTCGAGCGCGAGCGAGGCGGCGGGCGGGGCCAGCGTCATGGCACACCGATCGGCACGGCGAGGCTCCGGTGGGGGCGTTTGAGGGAACCTTTCGTATCGGGCGCCCGACCGGTCGCTCGGACGACGGCCACCGCCTACCCTTTGCCGCCCGAGTCGTCGAGGAGGCACGCGTGTCCGTCATCCCCAACAGGATCCTGGTGCTCGGCTGTGGCTCGGTCGCGCAGTGCACCCTCCCGCTGCTCCTGAAGGAACTGCCCATCGATCCCCGGCAGGTCACGGTGCTCGACATGGTCGACAACCGGGACCGCATCGCCGGATCGCTCGCGGCCGGCGTCGCCTACGAGCGGGCACGCATCGACCCGGGCAATCTCGCCGAGGTGCTCGGGCGGCACCTCTCGAGCGGCGATCTCTGCCTGGACCTGGCCTGGAACATCGACGCCAACACGATCCTCGAGTGGTGCCGCGACCACGGTGTCCGCTACGTGAACACCTCCGTCGAGGTGTGGAGCCCGTACGCGGACGCCGGCGACATCCACCCGCTGGAGCGCACCCTTTACCACCGGCACATGGCGCTGCGTCGGATGATCGCCCGATGGGGCGACAACAAGGGCCCCTCCGCCGTGGTCGAACACGGAGCGAACCCGGGGCTGGTGTCGCACTGGACCAAGCAGGCGCTGACGGAGATCGCCGGCGCCGTCCTCGCCGGCGGACTCGCCGGTGACCGCCAGGACTGGATCGAGACGGCGCTCGCCGACGAGACCTACAACGTCCTCGCACACCTGCTCGGGGTGAAGGTGATCCACGTCTCCGAACGCGACACCCAGATCGCCGACCGCCCGAAGGAGGTCGACGAGTTCGTCAACACGTGGTCGGTCGAGGGCTTCTACGAGGAGGGCGTCGCCCCCGCCGAGATGGGCTGGGGCACCCACGAGCGACGCCTGCCCCCCAACGCCTACCAGCACGCAGGCGAGGGGCCGGGCAACCAGATCTGCCTCGGGCAGATGGCCTGCAAGACCTGGGTTCGGTCGCGCGTGCCGTCGGGCGACATCGTGGGCATGGTCATCCGGCACGGGGAAGCGTTCACGATCTGCGACCACCTCACGGTCTGGGACGGCGCCCGTCCGGTGTACCGACCGACCGTCCACTATGCGTACTGCCCGTCCGACGCCGCCATCGCGTCGATGCACGAGCTCGAGATGCGGCACTGGCAGATGCAGCCACGCCAGCGCATCCTCAACGACGAGATCGTCTCGGGACGCGACGAGCTCGGCGTGCTCCTGATGGGGCACGACCTGAAGGCATGGTGGACCGGGAGCCTGCTGTCGATCGACGAGGCCCGGGCCCTCGTGCCGAACCAGAGCGCCACGACCCTCCAGGTCGCGGCGTCGATCATCGGCGCGATCCACTGGATGGTCGAAGCACCGGCGCAGGGCGTCCGGGCCCCCGACGAGCTGCCCTGGCGCACGGTGCTCCAGCGAGCGAACCCCTACCTCGGAACTCGCTGGAGCGGTGCGATCGACTGGGATCCGCTGTCGTGCCGCACCAACTGGTACGACGACTGGAACGGCCGCTACTTCGACCGCAGCGACCCGTGGCAGTTCACCAACTTCGCCGTGTGATCCACCGGCTCCGCGAGCCCGGTGATCAGCCCGGCCGCACCGCCGCCCACAACTCGCCGACGGGCGAGATCTTGACCACGTCGCCGGTCCGCGGCGCGTGCACCATCTGACCGTTCCCGATGTAGAGCCCGACGTGACCCTCACCCGGGAACACGAGGTCTCCGGGCAGGATCTGCGACAGGGGAACGGCCGGGAACTCGTCGATCTGCGAGCCGGTGAAGTGGGACATCTCCACACCCGCCTGGGACCACGCCCACTTGGTCAGCCCGCTGCAGTCGAACGACACGCCGGGCGACCTCGTGGCGAAGACGTACGGGACGCCGAGTTGGCTCAGCGCCGCACGCACGGCGATCGCGGCGCGGGGCGACGTAGGCGGCACCGGAGGCAACGTGGTCGTCGGCCCCGGGGGCGACACCCCGGGCCGTCCCGGCGCCGCCCCCGTTCCGGGCGCCGCCCCCGGCTGCGCAGGTGCAGAGACCGTGAGCGGTTGTCGGCGCGCTGCTTCGGCGGCAGCCTGCTGCGCTGCGAGGCGCGCTGCGGCCGCCGCAGCCGCCTCCCGCGACCGCCGGGCCTCTTCCTCGGCCCGCCGCCGCTGTTCGGCGACGACCGCCGCAGCCAGGTCACCCTTCGCCTTGTCGAGTTCGGTCCGCTGAGCGAGGAGCACCTGCTCGATCGACGACTTCGTCTGCTCGAGCCGGGTCGTGGCATCGGCGATCCGATTGGTGAGCGTGGCCTGTTCGCTGCGCTGGCGCGCCTGGGCGGCCGTCGCCGCCTGGTAGTTCTCGATGGCGTCGGAGCGCGCACCCGACAGTGCCTGGGTGTACACGGCACGAACGCCGGCCACGGTCGCAGCAGCCGGGTCGAACAATCCGGTGATGGCGTTCTGGTCCCCGCCCGTTACGTAGGACGTGATCAGGAAGCGGCGTACCTCGTCTCGGAGGTCCTCGGTCTGCGTCGACAGCGCAGCGAGTTGCGCCTGTGCTGCGGTCAGCTCGGCCTTGGCCCGCTCCAACTGCACCAGGGTGCCGTTGCGCTGCTCGTTGAGGCGATTCGCCTGGTCTCCGAGCTGTTCGATGCGGGCGAGGATGGCATTCACCTGACGTTGACGCTGATCCACGGGGTTGGCCGACGCCGCCGACGGAGCCAAGGCGACCCCTGCCACGAGGAGCACCACCGTGAGAAGCCGTCGCCGGACCATCGGATGGGCACGGTAGCCCAACATGACGGTTTGGTTACGTTCGGGTCGATTTCGTGACGGTGAAGGCATGAGGGCGCGTGGGTAGACAGACCCCAGCGCCGCGCCGTGGCCGAAGGCTATCGCGCCACGGCGTTCCGGCGCCGCTGGAGCGACCGCCCGACGATCCCTCGCCCATCGGCTACGAATGGCACATGGCCGACGACTGCCCCCAGACCCTGCTCGGGGTCTCGTTGAGCGATCCCCTCCGGGCCCAGGAGCTGCTCCTGGCCATGACCCGGCTCGCGACCCAACGCCATCTCCACCTCAAAGACGCCGTCTTCGTCGTGAGCGATGCCGACGGCCGGGTGCACGTCCGCGAAACCGTGGACCCGGCGCCCGGGCGTGCGGCACTGTCCGGCGCGGTCTGGGCCGGGCTGTTCGGATTGCTGCTCGGCGGCCCGGTCGGGTGGGCGGCCGGCATGGCCGTCGGCGCCGGCGCCGGAGCGCTCACCGCCAAGGCCGTCGACCTCGGCATCCCCGACGAATGGGTGCAGTGGTTCAAGCAGGCCGTGCAACCGGACAGCACGATCCTCGCCCTGCTGGTCGAAGAGGTGGACAACGAAGCGGTCGCCGGCGAACTAGCTCGCTTCGCCGGAGCTCACCTTGTCTATGCGAACGTCGGCGCCGACGTCGAGGCCCGCTGGCGATCCGCGCTCGGCGACGCAACCGGATGAGAGCCGGCGGCGGCGGCTCTCACGACGTCGGCGATTCCCCGACCTCGTTTCGCTGAGCAGCCTGGTACGCACGGTCGGCCCGCTTGCCCCGGTACACCCGCATGTCGATAACCCGGGTGACCGCCGGCTCGAGCCGGAACAGCAAACGATGCTCGGTGCGCATGTTGGCGTAGAACGCCTCGACGGCCTGCGGCCCCTGTGGTCCGACGTACTTCTCGACGAGCAGGCGCGAGGTGGGCCAGATGTCGAACTCCGGCAGCTCGTGCACGGTGACGGCACCGTCGAAGCCGACGTGACCTGCCATCGGCGCGAGCGCCTCGATACACAACGAGGCGCGCGGATCGGCGAGGAGTTGCCGGCACCAGACCCGTTCGTAGGTGCCCGTGATCCAGGCTGCCGCACCGTCCCAGTGGAACCAGACCGGCACCGTGTAGGGCAGGCCGTTGCGACGCAAGGTGGCGAGCACCCCGATGTGGGGCTCGGCGAGAAACGCGTCGACATCGTCGGGGCGCATGCGCGGCACGCCGTGGACCGTAGCGTCGGCACGGTGGATCCCCTCGCCGAGGCCGCCCGTTCCCTACTCGCCGCCCACTGGCGTGAACCCGGCTTCACCGTTCCCAACGCGCACGTCTATCCCTGGCAATGGCTCTTGGACTCGTGTTTCCACGCCGTTGCGCTCGCCCGCCTCGGTAGCCCGGAGCGCGGCCTGCACGAGCTGGCGACGCTCCTCGGCGCCGCCGATCCTTCGGGCTTCCTCCCCCATGTCGTGCACCACGGTGAACCCGAGGCGCTGGCGTCGTTCTGGGGGCGCGGGGGTTCGTCATGCCTGACGCAGCCGCCGATCCACGGCTGGGCCCTCACCGAACTCGCCACGGCGGGCATCGACGTGCCCGAGGTGGTGCTGCACCGCTCGGCGCGTGCGCTTCGCTGGCTCGCGGCCCACCGCCGCCGCGGCGCCCACGACGGCCTGCTCGTCGTGGTCCATCCCTGGGAGACCGGCTGCGACGACAGCCCCCGCTGGGATCCCTGGTGTCCCGGACGCTGGGAGCGGGAGCGTTGGCGCCGGGTCAAGGGCGCCCTCGTCGCGTCGACGACCCGGGACCCGGCTGGAGCGGCGCTCGGCAACCCCCGGTTCGAAGTGGCGTCCGCATCGTTCAACGCGCTGACGGCATGGTCGGCCCGGCGCCTCGGCTCGTTGCTCGGCGCCGACGACCTCTGCGGACTCGCGGACGAGCTCACCGAAGCCCTGCGCACCCACTGGGACCCGATGCGGACGACCTGGCGCGATGCGGGCGGCAGCACCGTGCGCACCCTCGACGCGCTCGTTGCCCTCCTCGTCGATCCGCAGCCGGCGGCATTCGACTCCTTGATCGACGCCGAGGCGTTCGGCGCAGCGGCCGGCCCGCGCGGCGTCCACCGCGACGAACCCACCTACCGCCCGGACGTCTACTGGCGCGGCTCCGCCTGGCCCCAGCTGTCGTACCTCCTCTGGCTCGCCGCCACTGCGGCCGGGCGAAGGGACGTGGCGGCGTCGCTCGCCGCCTCCCTCCGGCGGGGAGCGACGGCGAGCGGCCTGGCCGAACACTGGCACCCCGACTCCGGGGCGCCGCTCGGCGCCGTGCCGCAGTCGTGGACGGCGCTCGCCGCGCTGGTGCCCGCTCAGCGCGACTGACCGCGATCGGTGACGGCGCGCGCCGCCCGGACGACCGCTGCGCCGAGACGGTCCCCGGGCCGGCGACCGAGGCGTTCCACCGGGCCCGACACGCTGACGGCAGCGATGACGGCGCCAGCCTCGTCGTGCACCGGCGCCGACACCGAGCACACGCCCGGCTCGCGCTCTTCGACGGAGTCGATCCAGCCAGAGCGGCCGCAGGCGGTGCCGGCGAGCACCTTGCCCGCCGAGCCGACTCCGAGCGGCAAAAGCGCACCCTCGGCAACGATCCACCGCAAGCCGTGCGGACTCTGGAGCGAGCTCACGCATCGCCGCCTGTCGCCCTCCACCACGTAGAGCTGTACCGATTCGCCGGTCTCGTTGCGCAAGGCCCGTAGCGCCGGCGCCGCCGCCTCCCGCAGGGGGAACCCCGCCGCCGCGGCATCACCGAGCGCCACGAGCCCCAGACCGAGCGCGAACCGACCGTGCGCATCCCGGCGCACGAGACCGTGCACCTCGAGCGCCACGGCGAGCCGATGCGCCGTCGCTCGCGGAAGGCCCGTCGCCGCACACAGCGCGCCAAGCGAGAGCGGCGAATCGGCCAGGGCGTGCAACACCTCGACGGCCTTGTCGAGGACGCCGACACCGCTTAGACTCTCTCCCACCAGTCGGACTCTATTTCTCACATTGCGAGACAGCAAGGCCGATGGTGACGACGACGAAAGGGATGACGGATGGCGAAAACGCTCCCCGAGAAGGTGTGGGACCGCCATGTGGTCCATTCGGCCCCAGGCGAGGCCGACCTGCTCTACATCGACCTGCATCTCGTACACGAGGTCACCAGTCCACAGGCCTTCGACGGCCTCCGGATGAACGGCCGGTCCGTGCGTCGGCCGGAACTCACCGTCGCCACCGAAGACCACAACGTCCCGACCGAGGACATCGACCAGCCGATCAAGGACCCGATCTCGGCCAAGCAGGTTGCCGTGCTGCGGGCCAATGCGGCCGAGTTCGGCGTCACCGAGTTCCCGATGGGCAATCCGGACCAGGGCATCGTCCACGTGATCGGCCCGGAGCAGGGCCTCACCCTGCCGGGCATGACCGTCGTGTGCGGCGACTCCCACACCGCTACCCACGGGGCGTTCGGGGCGCTGGCGTTCGGCATCGGCACGAGCGAGGTCGAGCACGTGCTCGCCACCCAGACCCTGCCGCAGAGCCGCCCCCGGTGGATGGCGGTCACCGTCGACGGTGACACGCCGGCCGGCGTCACGGCCAAGGACATCATCCTCGCCGTGATCGGGCGCATCGGCACCGGTGGCGGCATCGGCTCGGTCCTCGAGTACCGGGGCACGGCCATCCGCGCGCTGTCGATGGAGGGCCGGATGACGGTCTGCAACATGTCGATCGAAGCCGGCGCCCGCGCCGGGCTCATCGCCCCCGACGACATCACCTTCGCCTACCTCGAGGGCCGCCGCCACGCCCCGAAGGGGGCCCTGTGGGAGCAGGCGCTCGACAACTGGCGCACCCTCGTGACCGACGACGGCGCAGCGTGGGACCGCGAGGTGGTGATCGACGCCGCCACGTTGCGGCCGCACGTCACCTGGGGCACCAACCCCGGGCAGGTCCTGCCGATCGACGCCCTGGTCCCCGATCCCGACGCCTTCGCCGACCCGGCCGATCGGGAAGCGGCCGCCCGGGCGCTCGTCTACATGGGGCTGACGGCCGGCACGCCGATCAAGGAGATCCCGGTCGACACGGTGTTCATCGGGTCGTGCACCAACAGCCGCATCGAGGATCTCCGTGCGGCCGCCGCCGTGCTCGAGGGCCGACGGGTGTCCGTAGCCCGGGCGATGGTCGTGCCCGGCAGCCACCGGGTGAAGGCGCAGGCCGAGGCCGAGGGCCTCGACCGGATCTTCCGCGCCGCCGGCGCCGATTGGCGGGAACCCGGGTGCTCGATGTGCCTGGCGATGAACCCCGACAAGCTCGCCCCGGGCGAGCGGGCGGCATCCACGTCGAACCGGAACTTCGAGGGCCGCCAGGGTCGTGGCGGTCGCACCCACCTCGTCTCGCCCGCTGTCGCCGCTGCCACCGCCGTGGCCGGGCGCTTCGCCACCCCGGAGGACCTGGCATGAAGGCCGTGACCGTGCTCACCGGCACTGCGCTCCCGCTCGAGCGCTCCAACGTCGACACCGACCAGATCATCCCGGCCGAATGGCTCAAACGGGTCGAGCGCACCGGGTTCGGTGCCGGCCTGTTCGCCACGTGGCGCGACGACCGCGACTTCGTGCTCAACGACCAGCGCTTCGCCGGCGCATCGGTGCTCGTCGCGGGCCCGGCGTTCGGCGTGGGCTCGTCCCGGGAGCACGCAGTGTGGGCGATCCAGGACTACGGCTTCGATGCGGTGATCGCGCCGAGCTTCTCCGACATCTTCCGGAACAACTGCACCAAGAACGGGTTGGTCCCCGTGGTGCTGCCGGAGGAGATCGTCCGGCGGATCCAGGCCGCAGTCCAGGCCAACCCGGCTGTTGTGATCACGATCGACGTGCACCGCCTCCTGGTCGAGGTGCCCGGCCTCGGCATCGACGAACCGTTCCCGATGGACGCTCCGACCCAGCAGCGGTTCCTCCACGGTCTCGACGACATCGGGATCACGCTCGGCCACGCCGACGCGATCACCGCCTACGAAGCGACCCGACCGGCCTGGATGCCGCGCGTGGCCACCCCGGGCTGAGCAACGCTGTCGGTGGCCTTTGGACCACCGAGAATGCCGAGCCGCGTGGATTCTGGATCTGGTCAGGCGTAGCGTCGCGGCTGGTCACCATGCCGCTTCGACGAAAGCTCTTCCTGCTTGGCCTCGTCGCCATCGTCACCGTCGAACTGGTCGGCGGGCTCACGGCCGTTCGCGCCCGGGAAGCGGTGCGCAACGAGGTCCGTCAGGGCCTCCAGACGATCGCCGATCTCCAGGCCGAGCTCATCGCCCAGCAGATCGCCCTGGGCGCCGAGCGCATCCAGCAGTTCACCGGTTCGGTGACCGGGATGCGAATCGTCGCGCAACTCGACGACGGGCCCGTGCGGCTCTCCCCCGAAAGCGCGCGCAGCCTGCTGCAGCCCCTGCTCAGCAGGGACGTCCGGGCTGCCGCGATCGTCACCCCGGATGCGTTCGTCGTGGCCGACACGAGCGTGCTCGGCCGACCGGTCGTCGGGCTCGCCGACCTTGACCTCGCCCGACTCGTGAGCTGGGGCCTTGCGGGTCCGAACGGGGCGGTCGGCGAGGTGCGCGCCGACGACACCGGCGGCCGGTACGACCAGGTGATCCCTGACCGATTTCCGGCACCTCGCTTCCTGGTCCTTGCGCAGATCTCGCTGGAACCGGTCAGCAACGTGGTGCGCACCGGCGTCGACCTCGGGCCGGGCACCAGCACCTACCTGGTCCAACGGTCAGGCGACACGGTCCGCTTCGTGACCACCCCCCGAAGTGACCTCGACCCGACCACACTGCCCGCCCTCCCGCTCCAGGCGGTCGACGAACCGGCGGTGCGCGCCGGGATCGGTCGCCGCTCGGTCGTCGAGACCGATGGGGACGACGCTGTGGTTGCGGCGACGAGGGCCGTCCCGGACACGGCGTGGGGCATCGTCACCCAGACCGAACGGGGTGAGGCCTTCGGTGGCGCCGACCGGCTCGTGTGGGCCCAGGTGATCGGGTTCGTCGTGGGCGGCGTCGCCCTTGCGATCGGAACCTGGCTACTGACCCGATCGGTCCTGGCCCGGATCGAGCGCCTAACGGCCGGCGCCGAGGCCCTGAGCGAAGGGAATCTCGAGGCCCGCATCGGGGATCGGGGCGCCGACGAGCTCGGCGTGCTCGCCCGCGCCTTCGACCGCATGGCCGACACCATCGCCCAAGACGTCGAACGCCGAACCCAGATCGAGAGCCGGCTCGACCACCAGGCCCGCCACGATCCGCTGACCGGCCTTCCCAATCGCGCCGACCTGGAACGATCGCTGCGGGCGGTCGTCGCTCGTCGACGCGCCGAGCACGATTCGCAGGCGGCGCTGCTGTTCTGCGATCTCGACGACTTCAAGGCCGTGAACGACGAGCTCGGTCATGCCATCGGGGACGAGCTGCTGTGCACCATCGCCGCCCGGTTCCGAGGCGTCATCGGTCCCGGGGACGTGCTCGCACGGTTCGGCGGGGACGAGTTCGTGGTGCTGTGCCCGAACCTCGCCTCACCCGAGGCCGCCGAGCGCCTCGCAGCACGGCTGCGGGGCGCTCTGAGCAACCCGATCGTCCTCGCCGGCCGGGAGATCACCGCGTCGGTGTCGGTCGGCATCTCCCTGTTCGATCCGTCGACGAGCGCAGCGCAGGTCCTGAAGGATGCCGATGCCGCGATGTACCGGGCCAAGGAACGGCGGCGCCGCGAACGATCGGCAGCTACCCCGGGACGCTCGGCTCGCCACGAGGAGATCGCGGTATGGCACGAGGCCATCGAGCGCGACGAGTTCACGCTGTTGTTCCAACCGATCCGCCGCCTTTGCGACCGTCGGGTGGTCGCCGTGGAGGCCTTGGTGCGGCGACGCCAGGGGGACCACCTCCGCCTCCCCGGGGAGTTCCTCGGCCGCCTCGAAGCACTCCACCTGCTCCCGATGCTCGACCGGTGGGTGCTCGGCCGAGCCACCGCCCAGCTCGCCGCATGGCGCCGCGCCGGCCTGCCCGCAGACGTGAAGATCGTGGTGAACGCCTCACCGGCCACCTTCGACGACCATCGCGCCGTCGCCCGGGCGATAGACACCTTGGCGGGTGTGGGTCTCCAACCCGAGAACCTCGTGATCGATCTCCCCGAGCGGGCCATCGAGCCCGTGGGGCCCGGCCAGCACCATGCGCTGACGCGCCTCGCCGCAACCGGCGTGCAGATCGCCATCGACGACTTCGGCCGGGGGGCGATCGGGATCGGCCGGCTTCACACGGTCGTGGCCAAGCAGCTCAAGCTCGATCGGAGCGTCGTCGCCGACGTCGACCGCAGCGATCGGGCCCGAGCGACGGCCCGTTCACTGCTCGGACTGGCCCATGACCTCGGGCTCTGCGTCGTCGCCGAAGGCGTCGAGCGGTCGACGCAGGCCGACGTGCTCGCCGACCTCGGATGCGATCTCGCCCAAGGGTTCGCGCTCGGGCTCCCGGTCTGGCCCGAGGACCTGACCAGGGAGTTGTGCTCCGTACGTTCCGGGCCCGGTGAGTCCGGGATGCCTTGACAGGCCAGCGGCACCGTGAGAACTTTCCCGACGTGGACCGTCCGTCGGCGCTCCTTCTCCTTACGTAGGCGAGCAGGCGCCCCGCCCGCTCGCCCTGCCTCCTGCGCCCGTACCGGCCAGGAGGTTCTTGCTTTTTCGACGCCCGCACGCAACCCCTAGGAGCCTGGCGATGCCCCCGCAGCCCGTCACCCCGAAGCCCATGCCCTTCGAGAAGTACCGGCGCTGGACCCCGCTCACCCTCGCCGATCGGACCTGGCCGGACCGCACGATCGACGTCGCCCCGCAGTGGTGTTCGGTGGACCTGCGTGACGGCAACCAGGCGCTCATCGATCCGATGGACGTCGAACGCAAGCGGCGGATGTTCGACACCCTGGTAAAGATGGGGTTCAAGGAGATCGAGATCGGCTTCCCCGCTGCGAGCCAGCCCGACTTCGACTTCTGCCGCATCCTCATCGAGGAAGACCTGATCCCCGACGACGTCACCGTGCAGGTGCTGGTGCAGAGCCGGGCCGATCTGTTGGAGCGCACATACGAAGCGCTCGCCGGCGCCCCGCGGGCCATCGTCCACTTCTACAACTCGACCAACCCGCTGCAGCGGCGGGTCGTGTTCGGTCTCGACAAGCCGGGGATCGTCGACATCGCCGTCAACGCTGCCCGCCTGGCGCGCAAGCTCGAAGCCACGATCCCGGATACAGCGGTGCGCTACGAGTACTCGCCGGAGAGCTTCACCCTCACCGAACCCGACTTCGCGCTCGAGATATGCGAGGCGGTCATGGACGTCGTCGAACCGACGGTCGAGCGTCCGATCATCCTCAACCTCCCGGCGACGGTCGAGTGCTACCAGCCCCACGTCTACGCCGACACCATCGAATGGTTCCACCGCACCGTCTCCCGGCGTGATGCGGTCGTGCTCAGCCTCCACCCGCACAACGACCGCGGGACGGCGGTGGCTGCCGCCGAGTTCGGGGTGATGGCGGGAGCGGACCGGGTGGAGGGCACCCTGTTCGGCAACGGGGAACGCACCGGGAACGTCGACGTCGTCAACCTGGCGGTGAACCTGTTCGTCCAGGGCGTCGATCCGAAGCTGGACATCTCCAACATCGACCAGCTGCGCCGCGTGGCGGAGTACTGCAACCGCCTCCCCGTGCACCCCCGTCACCCGTGGGTGGGTGACCTCGTCTACACGGCGTTCTCCGGGAGCCACCAGGACGCCATCAAGAAGGGGTTCGCGGCGCTAACGGCCGACTACGAGGTGTGGGAGGTCCCCTACCTGCCGCTCGATCCCAAGCACCTCGGTCGCACCTACGAGGCGGTCATCCGGGTGAACAGCCAGTCCGGCAAGGGCGGCGTCGCCTACATCATGAGCGAGGAGCACGGCTTCGAGCTCCCGCGGCGGCTCCAGATCGAGTTCTCCAAGACGATCCAGGCGATCAGCGAGGACACGGGCACCGAGGTGAAGCCCACCGAGATCTGGGAGGCGTTCCAGGCGGAGTACCTCCCGGTCGAACCGCGCTACGTGCTGCGCACCCATGAGCTGCGCACCGTGGACGACGTCACGACGATCACGGCACACCTCGTCGTCGACGGCGACGCCCGGACCGTGACGGGCACGGGCAATGGTCCGATCGACGCGTTCGTCCACGCCATCCGTTCCGAGCTCGGGGTCTCCCTCGACGTGGTCGACTACGCCGAACACGCCATGGGTTCGGGATCCGGCGCGACCGCGGTCGCCTACGTCGAGACCGTCGACGAGGACGGTGCCGTGCGGTGGGGGGTCGGCACCCACCCGAACACCACCGTCGCATCCTTGCGCGCCGTGCTGTCGGCGCTCGGCGGGCGCAGCTGAGCACTTGCTCGGGGGTCTCGGACCTTCGGGCCGAGGGGACTGCCCCGGTTCCGGTCAAGTGCCGGGACCAACAGCCGATTGGTGCGTCGGGTCGGCGCACCGACGAAGACCCGACGCACCAATGTTCGACGCTCTCTTCGACGCCCTCCCCGTTGCGGTCACCGTTTGGGAACCCGCCGCCGACCTCGACGACCTCGGCGCGCACACCCTCGTGGCCGCCAATACGGCCGCCGAGTCACTGTTCGGCGCGGACGTCCGAAGCCGGGCCGGAGAGCCGCTCGAGTCGGTGCTCCCGTCGAGCGTCGAGGGCGGTGCGGAGCTTCCCGAACTGATCGTCGCTGCGCACACCTATCGGGCTGCGCGGGTCAAGGAGATCGAGATCGACGGGCGGATCGTCCTCGTCCACGGAGCGCCGCTCGGCGACCGACACGTGGTCACCGTGTGCGTCGACCACACGGCCTGGCTCGCCTCCCGCCAGCAGCTCGCGCTCATCAACCAACTGCTCGACAACGCGCCGGACATGGTGATCATCGGCCGGTACGGGTCGGGGGCGCTCGACTACGTCAACGCAACGTCCTCGGCAATGCTCGGCCTCGAGGAATGCGCAAGCGAACCCGAGATCCGGTTCGAGGACCGACTCACCGACGAATCGTATGAGGTCTACCTCAATGATGCGCTCCCGACGGCCTCGCGTTCCGGCATCTGGGAGGGCGAGCTCGAGTTCGAGCCGTTCCCGGGCCGCCTGCTGCCGACCTCGGCCGTGGTGCTGTGCACCGAGGACGACCCGAGCGCACCGGACCGCTTCGCCGTGCTCGCCCGGGACATCACCGGGCAGCGCCACGACGCCGAGAAGCTGCGCACCGCAGCGATGCACGACGCCTTGACGGGCCTGCCGAACCGCATGCAGCTGGAGCATCGGCTCAACCAGGCCGTCGAGGAGTTCCACGGGTCCGGGGTGCAGTCGATCCTGCTCTACCTCGACCTCGACCGGTTCAAGCCGATCAACGACGAGCACGGACACGAGGCCGGCGATGTCGTGCTCCGAGAGGTCGGCGTGCGCCTGCGCAGCAGCCTGCGAGGCAACGATCTCGCCGCTCGCCTCGGCGGCGACGAGTTCGTCGTGCTCGCCACCGGCCTCACCGAGGCCACTGCGCACCACGTGTCGGCCCGCATCGAGACCTCGATCGGCGAGCCCATCGGCCTGCCCAACGGCGCAGCTGTTTCGGTGGGCGTGTCGATCGGCATGGTCCCGCTCGATCAGACGATCAGCGGCGCCGCCGAGTGGCTGGCCGCAGCGGACTTTGCGATGTACGAGATCAAGCGCGACCACCACCGCTGAGCCCGGGCCCCCCGGGCAGGGTGGTCAGCAGCCACGCTGCGATCTCGACCGCGGCGGCGCCCTCGTAGTGCAATCCATCGCCGCGCAACGGCCGGCATGTGCGCTGTTCGGGCGGGCAGACGTAGGCGCCGAGGTCGGTGATCCCGACCCGACCGGCGGCCGGTGAGCCCTCCGCGATGCTCCGGTAGACCACGTCGAGGCAGCTCTTGCGATCGGTGACGTCCTTGGGCACGAAGGCACGCGCGGAGCCATCGGGTGCAGCCGGCAACACGAAGGTCACCCGCGCACGCGTGGTCGACAGGAGCCAGGCCAGGCGCGCCTCGACCTCCGGCCGATACCAGTCCCGGAACGCAGCGTCGCAGGGGCTGCGCCAGCGACCCTCCATCCAGCGGTCGACCACCGTCGTGGCCCCGAGCACGAGCAGGACTTCATCGGGTGGATCGACCGCAGCGGTCGCCGCCCAATCCCGCTCCCACTCGCCGCATGGCGGGGCCTCCTCCACCACCATCCCGGTGGCCAGCCGCATGCGGGGATACCCGCGGGCCCCGTCGCACGACGGGATACCGAGGTTCACCCATCGAGGTTGCCCGCTCACGCCCCCGGCGCCCAGCGACTGGCCCAGGAGATAGGCGACCGAGTCACCGACCAGCCAGACCACCGCCGGCCGACGGGGCACGGTCGTCGCCGAGGTGCCGGCAACCAAGACGCTGGGGACCATCGCCTCGGCCGAGCTGGTGGGCGCTGCGAGGTCGGCCATGGTCAGTACGACTGCGTCGCTCGGCGGCACGTCGTCGCTGACGAGCGACGGGGAGGCATCGGACCGGCCGAACATCGCGAGCGCCGCTGCCGCCGGGCGGACCGATCGCCCCGACAGCCCGATCGTGGCCACCAGGACGGTCATCGAGGTCAACACGGCGGCGAGGCGGGCAGTCCCGGCCGGGATCCGGTACGGCAACCGGAACCGGAGCTCCAACAGGTGGTAGGAGGCGACGGCGAACAGGATCGACAACGAAAGCCGGAGTGCCCCGAGCACGATCCCGGACAGCCCGGTGCGCTCCTCGTCGAGCCACACCACGACCGGCCAGTGGTACAGATAGAGGCCGTAGCTGTAGCGGCCCGCAGCGATGAGCGGCCGCCAGGACAGCACCCGACCGGCATGCCGGCCGTTGGCGCCGACCACTGCGGCAGCGTTGAACACGCCAAGGAGAGCGAGTCCGCCCCCCGCCAGCCAACCGCTGTCCAGGGTGGTCGTCGCCCAGAGGACCGCAAGCGTCCCCAGGCCCCCGGCGCCGACGACGGCAAGCGTGCGCTGCCCCCGGGCGCGGCAGCGCCGAAGCACCGCCGGCGGCAGGGCCAGCGCCGCCAGCGCCCCGACGAGTACCTCGGCCGCCCGGGTGTGGGTGCCGTAGTAGACGAGATCGAACCGACCCCCGGCGGCGACCTGCGCGGCTGCGGAGGCAACGGCGAGAACGCCCAGTGTCACGCCCAGCCGTAGCCGTCCGGCGCGGCCCGGACGCCGAAGCGCCCACCAGACCACGAGGGGAAGCACGAGGTAGCACTGCTCTTCGATCGAGAGCGACCAGTAGTGCAGCACCGGGGAGGCGCCGTCGAACAGCTCGGCATAGGAACGGTCGGCGAGCAGGAACCGCCAGTTCGCCACGTCGAACACGGCAGCCTGGACGTCTCCTGCGAGCCCCGAGCCCCCACCGATCCCCTGGCCGACGACGACGACCACGGCCAGGCACGCAAGGGCGGCCGGCAACAGTCGGCGCGCTCGCCGACCCCAGAACGCCCGCAGGTCGATGCGGCCGGCGCGTTCGTGCTCGACGAGCAGCAGGGCGGTGATGAGGTAACCGGACAGGGTGAAGAACAGCGACACCCCCAGGAAGCCTCCGCCGAAGCCCGGCACGCCGAGGTGGTAGCCGAGCACGCCCACGACGGCGAGGCCACGCAGTCCGTCCAGCCCGACGACGTGCGCCAACAGCGCCGGGCGGGCGCTCGTTGTCGTTCGGTCGGAAAAGGATCGTCGGTCGTCGTGCATGGTGATGCGCGACAGCCCCGGCTCCGCCGACCGCCACGCACACTAGCCGAGCCGCGCGCCCCTCGCCGCAGCGACCGCCAGGCGGTCCACCAGGTCGTTCATCGGGTCACCGCCGTGCCCCTTCACCCAGCGAAACCGCACCTCGCGCCGACGCACCTCGTCGATGAGGGGCTCCCAGAGGTCGCGGTTCGCGACGGGTTGACGCTGGCTGTTCGTCCACCCTCGACGCAGCCAGCCCTCCCACCACCGGTCCCGGAAACAGTTGACGACGTAGGTCGAGTCGGAAACCACCTCGATCGCCTCGTGCGCATCGACGGCTCGGATCGCTTCGAGGGCGGCGCGCACCTCCATGCGTTGGTTGGTGGTGTGCGCCTCGCCCCCGCTGGCCTGCGGCGCACCCGACGGGGCGACCGCCCACGCCCATCCGCCCGGCCCAGGGTTCCCGGAGCAGGCACCATCGGTGTACACGACGATCGTCACGACGTGATCGTGTAGCAGACGCGTCACCCTGCGTCGACGAACTCGGGCGAGAATGGCGACCATGATCTTCGACGGCTTCGTCCATTCGCTGCCCGACGTGGACCCGATGGAGACCCGGGAGTGGCTCGAGTCGCTCGACGCCGTCGTCGACGTCCACGGGAAGACCCGGGCGCGGTACCTGCTGTCCGCGCTGCTGGAACGGGCCCGAGAGCTGCAGGTGAGCTTCCCGGCGACCGTGTCGACCCCCTACGTGAACACGATCCCACGCGAGCAGGAGCCGTGGTTCCCCGGCGACGAGTACCTCGAGCGTCGCATCCGGGCGTACCTCCGCTGGAACGCCGCCGTCATGGTGATCAAGGCCAACAAGCACGCCGACGGCATCGGCGGCCACCTGTCGACGTTCGCCTCGTCGGCGTCGCTGTACGACATCGGCTTCCATCACTTCTTCCGAGGCAAGGACGACGGCCAGCCCGGCGACCACGTCTACATCCAGGGCCACGCCGCGCCGGGAATCTACGCACGGGCGTATCTCGAGGGACGTCTGTCCGAGGACGACCTCGACCATTTCCGTCGTGAGATCGGCCGGGTCGGCCTGTCGAGCTATCCCCACCCTCGCCTCATGCCCGATTTCTGGGAGTACCCGACGGTGTCGATGGGACTCGGACCGATCACGGCGATCTACCAGGCCCGCTTCAACCGCTACCTCCACAACCGCCGGATCGACGACACCTCGGCCAGCCGGGTGTGGGCGTTCCTCGGCGACGGGGAGTGCGACGAGCCCGAGACGCTCGGGGCGCTCTCGCTCGCGTCGCGCGAGCGGCTCGACAACCTCGTGTTCGTCGTCAACTGCAACCTGCAGCGCCTCGACGGCCCGGTGCGCGGTAACGGAAAGATCATCCAGGAGCTCGAAGCGGTGTTCCGCGGCGCCGGGTGGAACGTCATCAAGGTGATCTGGGGCTCGAAGTGGGACGAGTTGCTCGCCAAGGACAAGGACGGCGCGCTGCTCAACAAGATGAACACGACCGTCGACGGCGAGTTCCAGCGGTACACCGTCGAGTCCGGCAACTACATCCGGGAGCACTTCTTCGGTCCCGATCCGCGACTGCGCCAGTTGGTCGCTCACCTCGGCGACGACGACCTTCGCTGGCTCCCCCGGGGCGGCCACGACTACCGGAAGCTCTACGCGGCCTACAAGGCCGCGGCCGAGAACCTCGGTTCGGGGGCACCGACCGCGATCCTGTGCAAGACGGTGAAGGGCTGGACCCTCGGACCCGAGATCGAGGGCCGCAACGCCACCCACCAGATCAAGAAGATGACCAAGGACCAGCTGCTGGTCCTGCGGGACCGGCTGTATCTCCACGACGAGATCCCCGAGGAGGCGCTCGAGGGCGAGCCGCCGTACTTCCGCCCGACGCCGGGCTCGCCGACCCACGAGTACCTGATGGAGCGCCGCCGGGCCCTCGGCGGCTCGTTGCCCCGCCGGGTGGTGCGCAACCGCCGACCGGTCGAGTTGCCCGACGAGAGCGTCTACACCGACCTGTTCGCCGGTTCCGGGCTCCAGCCGGTGTCGACCACGACGGCGTTCACCCGCCTGCTGCGCAACCTGTGCCGGGACGACCGGGCCGGCGGGCGCATCGTGCCGATCATCCCCGACGAAGCCCGCACCTTCGGGATGGACGCGCTGTTCCGCGAGCTGCGGATCTACGCGAGCCAGGGTCAGAAGTACGAGCCGGTCGACCACAACCTGATGCTCAGCTACGCCGAGGCCGCCGACGGTCAGATCCTCGAAGAGGGCATCACCGAGGCCGGTGCGATGTCGTCGTGGATCGCGGCGGGCACCTCGTACGCGAACCGTGGCGTGCCGATGATCCCCTTCTACACCTTCTACTCGATGTTCGGGTTCCAGCGGGTCGGTGACCTGATCTGGCAGGCCGCCGACAGCCGCGCCCGCGGGTTCCTGATGGGCGCGACGGCCGGGCGGACCACGCTGCTCGGCGAGGGACTGCAGCACCAGGACGGCCATTCCCACGTGCTCGCCTCGACCGTGCCACCGTGCCAGGCCTACGACCCGGCGTTCGCCTACGAGACGGCGGCGATCGTCCGTCACGGCATCCGGCGGATGTACGGCCCCGGCGCCGAGGACGTCTTCTACTACCTGACGATCTACAACGAGAACCATCCGATGCCTGCGATGCCGGACCGGGCGGGGATCGCGGACGAGATCGTGCAGGGCCTCTACAAGTGGGCCGACGCCCCCGCGGAGCCGTCCAAGCGGGCGACGGTGCTGTTCTCCGGCTCGGCGAACCAGGCGGCGCGTGAGGCTGCGGCGATCCTCGCCGCCGACTACGGCGTCGGCGTGGAGCTGTGGTCGGCGACGTCGTACAAAGCGTTGCGGGAGGAGGCGCTCGGTGTGGAGCGGTGGAACCGGCTGCACCCGACTAGCTCGCCGCGCACCCCGCTCGTGACCCGGCTGCTCGCCGATGCGCCCGGCCCGGTCGTGGCAGTGACCGACTACATGCGGATCGTGCCCGAGCAGATCGCCCGCTTCGTCGACGGCGGTCGCCCGTTCGTACTCCTCGGCACCGACGGCATGGGGCGCTCCGACACCCGGGAGGCGTTGCGGCGCTTCTTCGAAGTCGACGCCGCCCATGTCGTGGTCGCCGTGCTGGCCGGCCTGGCCGAGACCGGTCAGGGGAAGGCCGACGTGGTCGCCGAGGCGATCGCCCGCTTCGGCATCGACGCCGACGCGCCGACGCCCTGGGCGTGAGCGGCACCCTTTGGGTCACCGGCGACGACGACGCCGATCGCCTCCTCAACACCGACGGCACCGCGCTGCTCGTCGGGATGGTCCTCGACCAGCAGATCCCCCTGGCGTGGGCGTTGCGCGGGCCGGCGACGCTGCGGGCCCGGCTCGGGCATCTCGACGCCGCCCGGATCGCGGCGATGGACCCCGAGGCCGTGGTGGCCGTCGCCGCGGCGACGCCGGCCGTGCACCGGTTCCCGGCGGCGATGGGACGCCGGGTGCACGAGTTGTGCCGTGCCCTCGTCGACGACCACGGCGGTGACGGGGCACGGGTGTGGGCCGAGGTGCGCAACGGGGAGCAACTGCGGGAACGACTTCTCGCCCTCCCCGGCTTCGGCGACGAGAAAGCCCGGATCACCGTCGCCGTGCTGGCCAAGCGGTTCGCGATCCGGCCACCGGGATGGGAGGCCGCGGCCGGGGTGTTCGCCGACGACCAACCCCGCTCGGTGGCGGACTGCGCGTCGCCGACGTCCTATGCCGCGGTCAAGGCGTGGAAGAAGGATCAGAAGGCGGCCGGTTGGGACAAGCAGGACCGGCCACTGCCGAGTTCGCCTGGCGCTATCGGTTGATGATGAGTTCCCGGCGGAGCCAGGCCGCCGTTCGCGCCAAGCCCTCGCGCAGGGGAATCTCAGGCGACCACCCGAGGGTGCTGCGAACGAGGGTCAAATCGGGCCGGCGTTGCAGCGGGTCGCCATCGCGCTCGGGGGGCAGCTCGAGGTGGACGACCGGCGACGACGAGCCGGTGATCTCCTTGGCCAGCACCGCCAACTCCGACAGCGTGAACTCGCCGTCATTGCCGATGTTCATCGGCCCGGTGTAGTCGCCGTCGAGCAGGGCGAGCAGGCCCCGAACCTCGTCGTCGACGTAGCAGAAGCTGCGGGTGCGTGACCCGTCGCCGTACACAGTGATCGGATCACCCTGGATCGCCTGCACGAGGAAGTTCGTCACCACCCGTCCGTCGTCGGGCCGCATCCGGGGTCCGTAGGTGTTGAAGATCCGCACGATGCGCACCTCGATCCCGTACCGACGGTGGTACGCCATCGTGAGTGCTTCGCTGAACCGCTTTGCCTCGTCGTAACAGCTCCGCGGCCCGATCGAGGAAACGTTGCCCCAGTAGGACTCCGGCTGCGGGTGTACCAGTGGATCGCCATACACCTCGCTGGTCGAGGCGAGGAAGAAGCGGGCGCCGTGGGCCCGGGCGAGGTCCAACAGGTTCCGCGTGCCGGTGGAACCCACGGCGAGGATCTCGAGCGGGAGCTCGAGGAAGTCCTTGGGCGAGGCCGGGCTGGCCAGGGCCATCACCCGGTCCACCGGGACGGTGACAACCGGGCCCAGCGGTTCGCACACGTCGTGCTCGACGAGGGTGAACCGCTGGTTGCCGATCAGGTGGGCGATGTTGGCCCGGCGCCCGGTGAGGAAGTTGTCGACGCACACCACCTCGTCGCCGCGGGCCACCAACGCGTCGCACACGTGGGAACCGATGAATCCGGCGCCGCCGGCCACGACGATCCGCATCGGGACGGCCTCAGCGGCCGATGCCGGCGTAGGAGAACCCCAGCCGCATCGCACCGGCGCGGTCGAGCAGGTTCCGGGCGTCGACGATCGCAGGCCGGGCGAGGAGGACCTTCACCTTCTCCAGGTCGAGCCAGCGGAAGTCGTCCCACTCGGTGAGCACGGCAAGCACGTCGGCACCGTCGCATGCCGAGTAGGGATCGGCGGCCACGGTGACACCGGGCAGGTCACGCCCGACCGTCGGGTCGAACGCGGTGACCGTGGCGCCCTCGGCGACGAGGCGCTCGATCACCGCAAGCGACGGCGAGTCGCGCAGGTCGTCGGTACGGGCCTTGAAGGTGAGGCCCCACACCGCGATCCGGGCCCCGTCCAGCGCCCCACCAACGGCCTCTCGCAGCTTCGACACGACCCGCTCCCGCTGCTGGTTGTTGACGGTGATCACGCCCTTCAACAGGTCGAAGTCGTACCCGGCTGACTCGGCGATGTGCACGAGCGCCCGGGTGTCCTTGGGAAAGCACGACCCGCCCCAGCCGGGCCCGGGCTTCAGGAACTCTTGGCCGATTCGCTTGTCGTACCCGATGCCGAGCACCACATCGTTCACGTCGGCGCCCACGGCCTCGCACACTGCGGCAACGGCGTTGACGAAGCTGATCTTGGTGGCCAGGAAGGCATTGGCGGCGTACTTGATCGTCTCGGCCGACGCCGGGTCGGTGACGATCAACGGCGCCGCAATCCCGAGATACAGCGACGCCACCCGGATCGCCGCAGCCTGATGATCGGAACCGATCACCACCCGGTCGGGATGCAGGAAGTCGTGCACCGCCGAGCCCTCACGCAAGAACTCCGGGTTCGACACCACGAACACATCGCTGCGTCCGAGCGCCCGTTCGACCACCTTGGTGGACCCGACCGGCACGGTCGACTTGTTGATCACCACGGCCTCGGATCGCAGCGACGACGAGATCTGACGCGCTGCGGCCTCGATATAGGACAGGTCGGCCGAGCCGTCCTCGCCCTGTGGGGTCGGCACGCACAGGAACACGAACTCCGACGGCGCTGCAGCCTGCTCGGCACCGACCGCGAAGCGGAGGCGGCCGCTACGCAGCCCGTCGGCCAGCAACGGCTCGATCCCGGCCTCGACGATGGGCACCTCTCCCCGGCTGAGCCGCTCGACCTTTTCCACCACCACGTCCGCACACACGACGTCGTGGCCTAGATGCGCCAGGCAGACCGCCGTGGTGAGGCCCACGTAGCCGGCTCCGATGACACCGATCGTGCTCACCCGGTCAGTGTAGGTAGCACGCTGCATGCCGTTCCGATCGTTCGCCGTGCTCGTCGCGCGCGCCGGTCGCAAACCCGATGCGATCCTGAGTGCCCGCCACCTCGTGGGATAGCGTCGGGCATCCACAGGAGCAGCCCGTGACCGACCTCGTCCCGCCCCGTGTCCATCCCACTGCCGTCGTTGAGGATGGCGCCACGATCTGCGCCGGCGCCGCCGTGTGGCATCACTGCCACGTGCGCGCCGGAGCGGCCGTAGGCGCCGGTGTGACGTTGGGCAAGAACGTCTTCGTGGACGCTGACGTGACCATCGGCGCACGCAGCAAGGTGCAGAACAACGTCTCGGTGTACAGCGGCGTCACGCTCGAAAACGAGGTGTTCGTCGGCCCGAGCGCGGTGTTCACCAACGACCGCTTCCCCCGAGCCGTGAGCCCGTCGTGGGAGACCGTCCCCACCCTCGTGCGGCGGGGAGCCTCGATCGGCGCCAACGCAACGATCGTGTGCGGGATCGAGATCGGCGCCTACGCCACGGTCGCCGCCGGGTCGGTGGTCACCCGGTCGCTCGAGCCGCACGAGCTGGTGATGGGCAACCCGGCGCGACGGGCCGGGTGGGTCTGCGCCTGCGGCCGGGTGGCGAGCCGCAGCCAGGACCGCCCCGACGACCTGCGCTGCCCGACGTGCCGAGAACGAGGACCCGAATGACCGCCCCCACCATCGACGTCCCCATCACCGTGGTCCGCCTCGGCGCCGAGGAGGAGGCCGAGGTCCTCGCTGTTCTCCGCTCCGGCATGCTGGCCCAGGGCCCGGTCGTCGGCCGCCTCGAGGCCGCCGTGGCCGAGTTGACCGGCACCCGTCACGCCATCGCCGTGTCGTCGGGAACCACGGCGTTGGTCGTGGCGCTCGAGGCGCTCGGGCTCGGCCCAGGGGACGAGGTGGTCACCAGCCCGTTCACGTTCGTCGCCACCGTCAACGCCGTGCTCGAGGCCGGTGCGACGGTGCGCTTCGCCGACATCGGCGACGATTACATGATCCGCCCCGACGCTCTCGCCGCAGCAATCGGGCCCCGCACCCGGGTCGTGATGCCGGTGCACCTGTACGGCCAGGCCGCCGATCTGGCGAGGATCGGCGGCGTGCTCGCCGGCCGCGACGACGTCACCCTGGTCGAGGATGCGGCACAGGCCATCGGCGCTCGCTTCGACGGCCGTGCCGTGGGCTCGTTCGGCGTCGGGTGTTTCTCGCTGTACGCGACCAAGAACATCGGCTGCGGCGAAGGCGGGGTTGTCACCACCGACGACGACGCGCTCGCCGACCGGATCCGGCTCCTGCGCAACCAGGGGATGCGGGTCCGCTACCAGTACGAGGTGGCGGGCCACAACTACCGC
>JBJTVH010000111.1:0-2417 GCA_046081125.1 Acidimicrobiales bacterium | reverse complement strand
CGTCGCCCCCGCGGTGGTGTCGCTCGCCTGCACGGACCGGCCCGACGGCGGTCCCGCCGTCTACGAGGGGTCGTTCCACTGCGAGCGCAACGGCCGCTACGGCTTCACCGTGCGCGTGCTGCCCTCGCACCCGGGCCTGTCGGCCCCGGTGGAGCTGGGGCGTATCGCGTGGGCCCGCTGAGCTCGCCGCTCAGCGGATGAGCGAGCTGCGCGTGGGCACCAGGCGCGTCACCTGGATGCTCTCGCGGCGCAGGATCGCCGGGAACCGCGGCGCGAGGTGCTGCTTCCAGTGGTCGGACTCGTAGACCTTGGCGTACAACGCCTTTCGGGCCTCCTCGGAGTCGAACCGGCGCAACCACACGTAGACGTCCGGGTTCTCCTCGTCGACCCAGCTCCCCAGGATGGCCATGCCCTGGCCGGCCTGGAACGGGATGACCTCGCCATCCATGATCTCGACGAGCTCGTCGCGCTTGCCCGGCTGGGCTTCGTACCGGCGCAGTTCGAACAGCATGTGGTGCCCCTTCCCCGAGGAGACCGGGACCCTACCCCTTCGGGATCCGCCCCATCAGGAAGAACTCGGCGTTGGGCTGCATGGCCGACAGGTGGGCCAGGCGGTTCGACAGCGCGAACAGCCCGGTGATCGCCCCGATGTCCCAGATCTCGTCGTCGGTGAACCCGTTGCGGCGCAACACCTCGAGATCCTCGGACTCGATGGCCTCGGGGGTGCGGGCGAGCGTGACGGCGAACGCGAGCATCGCCCGCTGCCGCTCGGTGATCGCCGCGCCGCGCCAGTTGATGGCGAGTTCGTCGGCGATCGTGGGCGACTTCGCCCGGATACGCAGGATCGCCCCGTGGGCGACCACGCAGTAGAGGCAGTCGTTCGCGGCCGAGGTGGCAACCACGATCATCTCCCGCTCGGCCTTGGTGAGCCCGCCCTCGCGCTCCATCAGCGCGTCGTGGTAGGCGAAGAATGCCCGCCACTCGTCCGGGCGGTGCGCGAGCGCCAGGAACACGTTGGGCACGAAGCCCGACTTGGCCTGCACCGCTTCGATGCGGGACCGGATGTCCTCGGGCAGCTCGGCGAGGTCGGGCACGGGGAACCGGGACACGGCGGCGGCGCTCATGACGGCATGTTCGCGCCGCGCAAGCATGCCGGAGCCGATGCCGTCGCTCCCCTCACCTCATCGGGCGGTCCAAGGCGGTGCGGGTGGACGCCAACGGTGGCACCCGCACCACGTTCGCCGACGTCGCCGGCATCGACGAGGTCGAAGAACAGGTCATCGAGATCGTCGAGTTCCTGCGCGACCCCGAGCGGTTCCGCAAGGTCGGCGCGCAGCTCCCGCGCGGGGTGCTGCTGTCGGGGCCGCCGGGCACCGGCAAGACGCTGCTGGCCCGGGCGCTGGCCGGCGAAGCGGGCGTGCCGTTCTTCTCGGCGTCGGCGTCGGAGTTCATCGAGATGATCGTGGGGGTCGGGGCGAGCCGGGTGCGCGACCTGTTCGACCAGGCCAAGAAGGTGGCCCCGGCGATCATCTTCATCGACGAGCTCGACGCCATCGGCCGGGCCCGGGGCGGCGGCGCGAGCCTCGGCGGCGTGGACGAGCGCGAACAGACCCTCAACCAGATCCTCACCGAGATGGACGGGTTCACCGGCTCCGAGGGCGTGATCGTTGTCGCCGCAACGAACCGGGCCGACGTGCTCGACCCGGCGCTGCTGCGAGCCGGCCGGTTCGACCGGCGGATCGTGGTGAACCCGCCCGACATCACCGGGCGCGAGGCGATCCTGCGGGTCCACACCCGCCACGTGCCCCTTGGCCCCGACGTGTCGCTCACGGCGCTCGCTGCCGCCACACCAGGCATGGTCGGTGCCGACCTGAAGAACCTCGTCAACGAAGCAGCGCTCCTCGCCGCCAAGCGTGACCACGAGGAGCTCGCCTACGCGGACTTCACCGACGCCTTGGAGAAGATCGTGCTCGGCGCCGAGCGGCGCATCACCCTCACCGACGACGAGCGCCGATGCACCGCCTACCACGAGGGCGGCCACGCGCTGCTCGGCATGCTGCTGCCCGGCGCCGACCCGGTGCGAAAGGTGTCGATCATCCCGCGGGGTCAGGCGCTCGGGGTGACGTTCCAGGCCCCGTCCACCGACCGCTACGGCGTTGACGCCACCTACCTGAAGGGCCGGATCACCGGCGCCCTCGGCGGCCGCGCCGCCGAGGAGTTGGTGTTCGGCAACGTGACCACCGGGGCCGAGTCCGACCTCGAGCACGTCACCTCGATCGCCCGCCAGATGGTGGGCCGCTGGGGATGTCGGACGCGGTCGGGCCGTTGAGCGTGCTGCCCAACCCGGCGGGCGACACCTGGTTCCCCGGCGATCCGCGCGCCCCGTCGTAGGCGACGCGCCAGCTCGTCGACGACGA
>JBJTVH010000110.1:0-53189 GCA_046081125.1 Acidimicrobiales bacterium | reverse complement strand
CGTCACCGCGGTCGCCCTCGCCGTGGGGTATGCCGCGCAGCGACGCATCCGCACCTGGCGGCGAGCCATGGACGCTCCGGAACCCGCGGCGATCCGCCCGCTGCGCCGCATGCTGCTCGCCGAGGTCGCGCTCGGCACCGTCGTGTTGGGCGTGACGGCGATGCTCGTCATTCAGCCGATCGGACCCCGGTGACTGAACCGGGCGGCACGGCGCTGCACCCGGCTCTGCCGCACGGGCATCGGCCGGCACACCGTGCCGACCATGTGCCGGAAGAACACCAGCTTCCCGGCCTCGGCCAGCAGCAGGTACACGGCCACCATCGCGACGAGCACCGCGAAGAACCGCAGCGGTAGCGCCTCGAACCCGAGCGTGTCGGCGAGCGGGGAGTTCGGCAGGAGCGCACCGGTCGTCACGGCCGCGAGCGTCCCGGCCGCGAGCAGGCGGCCGGGACGGCTGCGGGTGAACGGCACCCGGCGGGTGCGGATCACGAAGATCACGAGCGACTGCGTGGCGAGGGACTCGACGAACCACCCGGCTCGGAACAGCCCCGGCCCGGCGTCGAACACGCTGCGCATCACGGCGAAGGTGAGGAAGTCGAAAAGCGAGCTGATCGGCCCGAACACCGACATGAACCGCCGGATGAGCCCGAGATCCCAGTGGGAGGGCCGCCGGAGCTGCTCGTCGTCGACCCGGTCGGTCGGGATGGTCATCTGGCTCGCGTCGTAGAGCAGGTTGTTCAGCAGGATCTGCGACGGGAGCATCGGCAGGAACGGGAGGAACGCCGAAGCGGCCGCCGCGCTGAACATGTTCCCGAAGTTGGAGGACGTACCCATCAACACGTACTTGATGGTGTTCGCGAAGATCCGGCGGCCTTCGACGACGCCGTCGGCGAGCACGCCGAGGTCTTTCTCCAGCAACACGATGTCGGCCGCATCGCGCGCGACGTCGGTCGCCGAGTCGACCGAGATGCCGACGTCGGCCGCGTGGAGCGCGATGGCGTCGTTCACACCGTCACCGAGGTAGGCGACGTCGGTGCCGGCCCGGCGATGCAGCCGGATCACCCGCTGTTTCTGTTCGGGGTCCATGCGGGCGAACACCCGGATCGTCGCGAGGCGCGCCACCACCTCGTCGTCGTCGAGCCGGTCGAGTTCGTCACCGGTGACGGTGCCACCGCCGTCGAGACCGAGGTGATCGCACACGTACTCGGCGACCGCCGGGTTGTCGCCGGTGACGACCCGCACCGTGATGCCCAACTCCCGCAGGCGCGCGAGCGCATCAGCCGCCGAGGCCTTCGGTTGGTCGAGGAACACGAGGAACCCGACGAGGGTGAGGTCGTGTTCGTCGGCGGCCGAGATCGCCGCGTCGTCGGGGGCGGCGCGCTCGGGGGCGGCGCGCTCGGCGACGGCGACGACCCGCCCGCCGGTACGGAACTCGGCGTCGAGGCTCGAGCGCGCGCTCGGCGGCACCTCGCCGCACCGAGCCAGCACCTGTTCCGGTGCTCCTTTCACGACGAGCCGCCGCCCGTCGGGCCCGTCGATCAACGCCGAGACGCACCGCCGTTCGTGGTCGAAGGGCACCACGGCGAGCCGACGGTGGCGGGCCACCTCGGCCGGGGCCGACGAGAGTGCCAGCGCCGGGTCGCCGACCGCGTCCCACAACGCCATGTCGAGGGGGTTCCCGCCGACGGCCCGGTTGCCGTCGAGGGCGGCCTCGTTGGCGAGCAACCCGGCGACGATCACCCGCTCGGGGGTGACCCCCTCGACGGGCAGCGCCCGCAGGAACGTGATGCGGCCCTCGGTGAGGGTTCCGGTCTTGTCGGTCAGCACGGTCTCGATGTCGCCGAGGTCCTCGATGCAGACCAGGCGTTTGACGAGCACCTTGCGGCGGGCGAGACGGCGCGAGCCGGTGGCGAGGCTGGTCGTGACGACGGCGGGGAGCAGCTGCGGCGTGATCCCCACGGCGATCGCCAACGAAAACAGCAAGGCGTCGATGAACGGGCGCTCGAGGACGAGGTTGATCACGAAGATGCCCGCCGTCAGCACGGCCGCGACCCGGGCCAGCAGCATCGAGAACGCCCGCAGGCCGGTCTGGAACGCGGTCTGCTCCTGGGTCTGACCGAGCGCCAGTGCGATGCGGCCGAACTCGGTGCGGCCCCCGGTGGCGACGACGACGGCGTCGGCGGCGCCGGTGTGGACGATGGTTCCCATGAACGCGCAGGTGACCAGCTCGCCGAGCGCGCCGCTCGCCGGGGTGGCCTCGGCGTCCTTGTCGACCGGCGTGACCTCGCCCGTGAGGACCGCCTCGTTGCAGGACAACGACATCGTCGTGAGAAGCCGGACGTCGGCGGGGACGACGGCGCCGAGTTCGAGGCGGACCACGTCGCCCGGCACCAGCTCGGTGAGCTCGAGCGTGCCCCAGGTGCCGTCGCGCCGCACGACGGCCCGGTGGCGCAATTCGGAGTGCAGCGCCTCGCTCGCGCGCTCGGCCCGGTACTCGTTGACGAACCCGAGCCCGACGCTGGCTGCGACGATCACGCCGATGATCACGGCATCGGTGCGCTGGCCGACGACGAAGGAGATCGCCGCGGCCGACACCAACAGCACCAACAGCGGGCTGCGGAGCTGGCGCCACAGCACGGCCAGCGGGCGGGCGTGATGGGTCCGCACGGCATTGGGCCCGCAGGCCGCCCGGCGGGCGAGCGCGTCCGCCGTCGTGAGACCGGCAGCGGAGGTGCCGAGTTGCTCGAGAACCTCGGTGGCGGTTCGTACTGCGGCATCACGCGCCGTGACGGCGTACTCGGGCACCGCTCCTGACGCTACGCCCGACCCGTGTTCGCCGAGCACGTCATCCGGGTCAATGCAGTCGTCCGGTCAATGCAGGAGGTGGAGACCGATCTCGACGAAGTGGTGCGCCTGGACCGACGCACCGGCGACGACGACGATGACGCCGTTGAGCGCCAACGCCGCGACGCTGCGGGGGACGGGGCGGCGAGGCAGCAGCAGGGCGTGGCAGCGGTCGAGGACGGCGCCACCACCAGCCGCTGGCAGCCACTCGTGCCGGGCCAGCCCGGCGGCTGCGATCGTGGACGCGACGAGCGCCCGGTCCCCGACGACGACGGCGGCCACCTCGTCGGCGGCCCGCTCCGTGGCCGCCGACGTGGCGCGGGCGAGGGGCCGCAACGGGGGTACGACCACGGCGGCGACATCGGCCACCGTGGTCAGGAGGTGGTGCCTGCCGTCGAGATGCGCCCGTTCGTGCGCGAGCACGCAGAGCCGCTGGCGCGGTTCGAGGCGCTCGAAGAGCCCGCGCGACACGACCACCTGGGGATGCCGTCCGGCGCGGGCGTAGGCGATCGGCTCATCGGTGTCGATCACCACCACCGGATCCGACCCATGGGTCGCGGCTCGCACGGCCGCTCGGACCACACGCATCCGTCGCAGGGCGAGAGCGCTGCGCCACAGCAGCGTTGCGGCTGCCAGGACCCCGGCGGCGGCGAGCGGACCGGCGTCCTGGCCGAGCACCCGCCGGCACCACGCCGCCCAGGCCGACGGAGCGAGCAACCCGTAGGAGAACAGCAGCGTCACGCTCACCGTCGCCACGGCGAGCGATGCGGTCGTGATCGCCAGGAGGATCGCGGCCGCCCCGGGGCGCAGCCGGGGGCTCACCACCAGCACGGCGATCCCGGCCATCACGGCCACCAGGAAGGGAGCCGCCGCAGCAGGTGTCACGGCGCACTCCGGCGGAGCAGTCGGCGCAGTTCCTCGACCTCGTCGGGCTCGAGGCGAGCCACGAAGTGCGAGAGCACTTCGACCGGAGCCGTCGCCCCGCGGAGGTCCGCATCCATGCGCTCGGCGGCCAGTTCGGCCTCGGAGAGCGTCGGTCGGTAGCGGAAGGCCTTCCCCTCCTTCACCCGCTCGAGCAGCCCCTTGCCGTGCAAGCGGCTCAACACGGTCATCACCGTCGTGTACGCGGTGCCGTCGGCGAGTCGCTCGGCAACCTCGCCGGGCGTCATACCGTCCGGCGACGTCCACACGATTCGCAAGACGGCCTGCTCGAGCGCACCCCGGCTGCGCGTCATGGGCGAAGTCTCGCGCCGCACCGAGCGCTCATGCGCTCGCGCTCACCCACCGGCCAGCAGTCGTCGCATCTGGTCGATCTCGGCCTGCTGGCCGGCGATGACCTGGCCGGCCAGCGTCTTCACGGAGGCGAACGATCCACCGCTCGTCACGTCCTTCGCCATGACGATCGCACCTTCGTGGTGCCGAATCATCATCGCCAGCCATCGCTTATCGAACGCTGCGCCGGTCTGCTGGCCAAGGGCGCGCATCTCGTCTGCGCTCATCATCCCCTGCATCTTCGACATGTCGTGCTTGGCCGGGTCGGGAGCCAGCGGCGCGCCCCAGGAGCTGAGCCACCCTTTCATCGTGGTGATCTCCGGGTCCTGCGCACCCCGGATCGCCGTCGCCAGCGCCCGCACCTCGGCGCCTGCGCCAGCCTTGGGATCGAGGGCGAGTTCCGCCATCTCGATCGCCTGTTCGTGGTGGGGGATCATCATCTGGGCGAAGGTCACGTCGGCGCCGTTGACGCCGAGTTGCTTCATGACGGCGTTCGTCGCCGCCGGTGCCATGGCGTGGCCGCCGTGGTCGTCACCGCAGGCGCTCGACGCCAACGCAAGGCAGGACAGGATCGCAGCGGCAACGTGACGGCGGATCACGGTGGCGACCTCCTCGGTCAAAGCTACGACGGACCGTAGTAGTTGTCACGGCCCGCCTCCGAGTCAGGGCGTGGTGACCACCATCACCGCCGTGGTCCCGAGCACCGCGACCTTGGCCCACTTGGCTGCCGGCTCCGCGATCGAGGCGAGCTCCATCTTCCAACCCTGCGGAACGAACACGCCGAACGTCAGCTCGTGGGAGGCCATCGGCGGTTCCTAGCACGCACGACGCTGCACCGGTGCCGGGCGCGCCTGGCGCCTCAGGCCTCCGCGAGCAGCGGGAGGAGCTCCATGCCGAGCGCAGCGCGATACGTGTTGTGGTAGTGGTGCAGCGCAGGTTCGTTGCGGCCGAACACGACCTCCGCAAGGGCGCCGCTCGTCGCAGACGCCTGTTGGCTGGCGCTCATGACGTAGTCCTCGTCCCGGATGATCGACGCGAAGCGTTGGGCCAGCGTGCGTTCCCGCAGGGCACGGTCCTCGGCTCCCTCCGAGCCTTCCGTGACGCCGGGCCGGAGGTAGAAGCCGATGCGGCTCGTGTGGCGGCCCGGGTCGGTGGGGTGCGGGTAGGCCCGCACGAGGAAACAGCCGTCGACGGTCGGGAGGAGCTGCACGTTGGGGAACAACCAGTAGGCGGGCAACGTCGCGACGGCGATGTCCCACTGCTCGTGAGGCAGCAGGCGCATCGAGTCGATCGCTCGGCGGCACAGGAGGAACCGGTGGTTGCGTCCGAAGGTCTCGTAACCCGAGACGTTGCCGTGGAAGCCGAGGTACAGCGTGTTCTGGTGCAACGCCGGGAAGTGGTATGTCTCGCCGAAGGTGTCGATCGCGAGTTTCCAGTTGCAGGCGACGTCGTAGGTGTCGCGGTCCGAGCACCGCAATTCGTCGAGCCGCCAGTGATCGAGTTCGGCGGCGAGCTCCGGAGTGAGGAGGGCGTCCACGTCGATCGTGCCGTTCGGATCCGTGTGCACCCACAGCAGCCCGTACCGTTCCACCCCCGGCAGGCGCACCAGACCGTGACAGGCGAGGTCGATCTCGCCGAAGTGCTCCCGCTTGGGAAGCCCGACGAGCTCGCCGTCGTTGGCGTAGGTCCAGTTGTGGAACCCGCAGGTGAACCGCCGGGCGACCCCGCGCTCGTCGGTGACGACTCGGGCGCCGCGGTGGCGGCAGGCGTTCACCATCGCCACGAACGTCCCGTCGGCGGCCCGGGCGGCGATGATCGGCACACCGAGGTCGTCGAAGGTGAAAAAGGAGCCGGGCTCCGGCAGGTCGCCCGACAGGCCCACCATCTGCGGGTGGCCGACGAAGAACGACGCTCGCTCTCGCGCCGCGAGGTCCGGGTCGACGTAGACCCAGGTCGGGTTCCTCCGCAGACCACCGGCGTCGACGTTCACCCCGGCGTCGAGCCGGGCGAGCATCTCCTCGATGAGCCGAACCTGTACGTCGTGTCGCACGGATCCTCCCTACGGCTGATGGTTTCGCCTTCTCCAACTTTAGAGGATACGCTAATCTTTGTGACTGATCAAGACCGCCGGACGGCGCCGCTGCCCGGCCTGCGCGAGCGGAACAAGGCGAAGCGGCGAGACGCGATCCTCGACAGCACCCTCGAACTCCTGCGGGCCTCGTCGGTCGCCGAGCTGTCGATCGAGCGCATCGCGGGCCGTGCCGAGGTGTCCCCGGCGACGGTGTACAACCTCGTGGGCACCAAAGAACAGGTCCTCGCCGCCTGCGTCGACCGGATCGTCGAGCAACTCGTCGACGCCCTCGTGGCGATCGATCCCGCCAGCGATCCGATCGCCGCAGCGACGGCCATCGTCGTGCAGTCCAGCGAGGCGTTCATCGCCGACGGCCGGGCGTTCCGGCAGATCGTCGGCGCGCTGCGCGACGCAGGCAGCGGGTCGGTCCTCGCCGTCGATCCCGCCCAGCTCCAGATCGCCGCGATGCGGGCCGCCCAGATCCACGGGCTCGTGCGCACCGACATCGACCCGACGGCCGCCGGGCGCCAGATCTACCTGTCCTACAACGGGGCGTTGTTCGCCTGGGCCGCGCGCCTGCTCACCGACGACGGGTTCCGGCTCGCCGTCCGCCACGGCCTGTGGACGGCGCTCGCCGCCTATGCGACCGATGCGGAGCGCCCCCGCTTCCTCGAGCACCTCGGCAAGCTCGGACCGGAACTCACCGCCGCCGGCTGGGGATCGGGCGCTGGACCCGAGCATCGAGACGCCTGAGCCGGCGCAGGCCGCTCCCGCTCAGGGTACGTGTCATCGGAGCCGAGTGTCGGAATCGAACCGACGACCTGCTGTTTACAAGACAGCTGCTCTGCCAGCTGAGCTAACCCGGCGTTGGAAAATCAACTCGCTCGGCGCGCGTCGACCGGCGGCCGAGGCTAGCGGGGCTCCGGCCGATACTCCGGTCGATGTCTCATCCGTCGTTCCGCAGGAACGGGTTCCGCACCGAGATGCCGGCCACGAATGCCCGCAACGACTCCGGGTCGAGCCCGTCATCGCCGAGCTCGGCGAGCATCGTCACCAAGGTCTCCCCGGCCGGCAACGCAACCCCTGCTCCCACCTCACCACCGAGCCATCCGGGCGCGCCATCGACGGTGCCGTGCACCAGCTCCGCACCGAGCAGGTCGGCGGCGTCGAACACGGCCAGTCCCCCGAGGTCGAATCCGTCAGCGACGGCCCCGTCCTCCCCGCCGGTCGCAACCCCACCGCCGTCGAGATCGATACCGAACTCGTGTGCCTCGTCCCAGTTGTCGTTCAGCCCGTCGCTGTTCCAGTCATCGGTCACGGCTGCCCCCCCGGGGGCGCAAGCAGGCCGCCCGGCGGTGGGGGCGGCGGCGGGAACGCCAGCGGCGGGGGCGGCGGCGGCAGGGGCGCGTGAGGCGGCGGCAGGGGCGCGTGAGGCGGCGGCGGGGGTGGGGCTGGCAGGGGCGCAAGCCGCCGACGCAGCGGCTCGGCCAGGCCGATCGCCTTGCGCTGCTGCACGTCGGCGACGGAGCGCAGCGTCCGCTCCGATTCGGCGTGCACACCGAAGTACTCGACGACGTCCTCGGGCACCACGAGGCCCTTCCACTCGGCCGCCTGTGCCAATCGTGCGTCTCGGTTCGCCGGGTCCTGCACGGCAGCGGCCACACACACGTCGGCACGGATCTCCCAACCGACGGTCTGACCGGCCGCAACCGCCGCTGCGGCCATTCGGTCGGCTTCGGGCATCGAGCCGTGCAAGTACTCGGCGCGTGCGAGCGTCACCAGCGCACCGGCGCGCTCGTCCGGATCCGCGAGCGCAGCAAGCGTCGCCAGTCGGCGCGCCCCATCGGCGTCCGCCCGGGCCAGGTGCACCCGCGCCATCGCGTGCCAGGCCCGGCCGTCGCCGGGATCGCTGCGGAGGTCGTCGACGGCGAGCGAGTACACGCTGCGGCCCAACCGTTCGGCGAAGGGCGCCTCGGTACGACCGAGCTCCGCTGCCGTTGCGGTGACCGTCCGGGTCACCCACGACGTCGGGTCGAAGGTCGAACGCACCGCCCGATACCGACGTCGCGAGACGTCGGCCCGGGCCATGGCGTCGAGCAATCGGGCCCCCACCATCGGGTCGTCGGGGTGGGCCCGGAGGTGTTCGGTGAGGGGGCCGAGCCCGTGCCGGGCGGCGATCGTGTCCGTCGTCAGGGAGGCCAGCGGGATCCGGGCGGCGAGCGACGCGACCGAGCGCACGGCCGCTCCCGCCGCTCGCCCCGCGCGATGTTCGGAGGATCGGGCCACCAATCGGTCGCGCCCGGCCGCCAGGCGGTCTTTGGCGCGAGCGGCCGCCGACACCGTCCCCGTGCGCTGCTCGACCTGCCCGGCGGCGTCCTGGGCGGCCTGCTTGGCACGCGCCATCCAGTACGACAGCTCCACTCGGCGCCGCTCACTGCCCATCGTCCGACGGTAGCCCAGGCCACCCGAACGCCCGGAGCGTTGTCGCAGTACGGTGCCACCGTGTCCTTCGCTCGACGTACGGCCACCCGCAAGCGGTGCGTCTTCGTCGCCGCCGTCGTCGCCCTCGCAGGCTGCGCGTCGGCCGGCGGCGACGCAGCACAACCGGATCGACCGGGGTCGACGGCGGCAGCGGCGCCGACCGCTCCGCCGGCCGGGCGCAGCCCTGACGGTGGGAACCTCGGCACCAACGTCGGCGGCGTGCAGTACTGGGACGGGGTGATCCCGTTCGCCAACCTGATGGACCAGGCTGGCGATTGGATCCCGCAGGCCGAGGGTGCGGCATGGGGCAAGGGGCCTGCCCTGACGTTCGACCGCCATGGTTGGCCGACCCGGCTCCGCTCGGGCCAGTTCGCCTCGGTCGTCCTCGCGGACGTGACCTACCCGGCGGGCCGTTACCGGGTGCGCTGGTCGGGCGCTGGAACGTTCGAGATCAACGGCACGACCTTCGGTGGGACCGGGGGCTCGGGCACCGTCGAGCTCGACGGCACCAGCACCGTGGTGCTCAACCTGCGGACCACCGACGCCGGCGACCCGATCCGCGCCATCGAGGTACGCCTGCCCGACGAACCCGACGATGCCGTGTTCCGGTCGCGCTACGTCGAGTCGTTGCGGCTCTACCGGGCGCTGCGGTTCATGGATTGGCAACGCACCAACACCTATCGCGGGGATCCCGATCGACGTTTCGGCTGCGACCGTCGCGTCGACGCTTCCCACTACTCGCAGGGTTCCTCACTCGGCGCCAGCGTCGAGCGCATGGTCGACCTCGCCAACGCCGTCGGCGCCGACCCGTGGTTCACCGTGCCCCACGAGGCGAGCGACGACTGGATCACCTGCCACGCACGAGTGGTGGCCGAACGCCTCGCGCCCATGCTCACTCCCCGCTACGAGTTCTCCAACGAGACGTGGAACCCGGCCTTCCGGGCGTATCACGACCTCGCCGAACAATCCGCCCGGTCCGGTCGGGGCAGCGACGAGTTCGAGCGCATCCAGATCCGCACCGGTGAACGGCACGCCGCAGTGATGCGGGTCGTCGGCACCGTATTCGCCTCGGCGGGTCGTCAGGTGACCCGAGTCCTCGCGGGTCAGGCGGCCAACGCGTGGGTGGCAGAGACCCGGCTCGGTGCGTCCGGCGCGCGCGACCTCACCGACGAGATCGCCGTTGCGCCTTATCTCTCCCTACCCGGAAACCCGATGGAGCCCGCCGAGGCCCGCGCTCTCGCCCGCCGCTCCCCCGACGCCATCCTCGCTGCACTCGACGCAGCGCTCGACACCGACGTCGCAACCTGGGTCAGCGAGCACGTCGCGCTCGCCGCTCGGACCGGGCTGCGTCTCGTCGCCTACGAAGGCGGTCAGCACCTCGTGGGCGACCCCAACAACGACGGCCTGACCGAGTTGTTCACCACGGTGAACCGCAGCCCGGGCATGGGCGAGCGGTATCGCCGTTACCTCTCCCGCTGGGCCCAGGCGACGGGCAACGCCTTGTTCATGCACTTCACCGACGCCGGCCCTCCGAGCCGATACGGCTCCTGGGGTGCGAGCGAGTCGTGGAACGCCAACCCGAGCCCGAAGCTCCAAGCACTCGTTGCGTTCGCAACGACTCGACCCGGCTGACGCTGCGCCGGGTCAGGGCGTCTCGGGTCGGGGTCCGTCCTCCCAGTCGTGCCACGCCACGGCGGAGGCGGCGACGTAGTCCTTCACCGCTGCGCCCACGGTACGCGCCCCCGGGCCGGTCCGGTCGGTGATCCCCATCCGGTCGAGCTTGTCCCGCACGACACCCTTCAATTCGGCGAACCCGAGCTCGACCCCGAGCCGGTCGAGGTCGTCGAGCAGGCCGGCGAGCACCTCCCCGGCCGTCGCGTCGACATCGGTGATCGGTTCGGCCGTGACGACGATGCGCCGCACCCCGGGACGCCGGGCGAGCGCAACGACCTCAGCCCGGAAATGGTCGGCGTTGGCGAAGAACAGGGGCGCGTCGAACCGGAACAGCACCAGGCCGGGCACGCGCTCGCCCTCCAGATGGCGGGCCGCGTCGTGGTACCCCTTCACGCCGCGCACCCGCACCAGTTCGGTGCTGTAGGGACGCCACGCCCGCCGCACGAACAGCGCGAACGACAGCGCCACCGACACCAGGATCCCGGTGAGCACACCGAAGCCCACCACGCACGCGAAGCAGACGACCGACACCACGAGCTCCCAGGGGTCGATGCGGCGCAGGTCCCACACCGCTCGAACCTCGACGAGCCCCGCCACGGCGACCGCCACGACCGCGGCCAGCGCGGCGACCGGTAGGAACCGTGTCGCCGCGGGCGCGACGACGATCAGCACGCCGATGGTCGCGGCTGCGACGAGTCCAGTCACCTGGCTGCGCGATCCCGCCTGGACCGCCACCGGGGTGCGCGTCGCGCTCGACGACACCGGGAACCCACCCAGCGCCCCGGTTGCGAGGTTGACGGCGCCGAGGGCGCGCAGTTCCTCGTTCGGGTCGACGTCGGCACCCAGGCGCGCCGACCACGTCCGGCTGAGCACCGAGGTGTCCGCAAAGGCCACGAGGGCAACCCCCACGGCGGCAGCGGTGAGCTCGGCCAGATGCGGGAACACCGCCGTCGACAGCGACGGCGACGGCAGCCCGCGCGGAAGGTCGCCCACGACCGGCACCCCCTCGAGCCAGCCCCAGGCCGCTGCGGCGCTCGCGCCGGCGAGAGCGAGCAGCGCACCGGGCACGGCGGGCGCCCGACGCCGCTGCAGGACGAGCACCGCAACGACGATCGACCCCACGACCGCTGCGGTGAGGCGGACCCGTCCGTCGGCGACGCCGCGGATCAGCTCGACCACGCCGGCGGCTGCGACGTCGGCCTCGACGCCGAACCCGAGCAGCTTCGGCGCCTGCAACACGATCACCGTGACGGCGATCCCGTTGAGATAGCCGTAGCGGATCGGCCGGCTGAGCAGCTCCGCGGCGGTGCCCAACCGCAACAGGCTCCCCGCGAGGCAGAACAACCCGACGAGCACTGCGAGCGCACCGGCGGTCGCGAGCGGGTCGACCCCTTCCAGACCGAGCGCGACGACCGACGCGAGGATCATGGGCGTCAGCGCCGAATCCGGACCGAACACCAGCACCCGGCTCGGACCGACGAACGCGTAGACGACGAGCGGGACGACCGTGGCGTACAACCCGGCGACCGGCGGGAGACCGGCCGCGGTCGCGTAGCCGAGCCCGGCCGGGATGACGAGCGCGCTGACCACGAGACCGGCGAGGGCGTCACGACCCACGGCCCGACGGTCGAGGCTGCGCAGGCCGGCGACCCCCGGCAGCAGGCGTGCGAGCCTCATCATCCCCGAACCTTGACACGCGCCCGCCCGGTGCCTAGGACACCGTTCCCGGGGGAAGGAGTCCCGTGACGGACGAACCAGTCGTGCTCGTCGAGCGGATCGGCGCGCGAGTCGAGGTGGTACTCAACCGCCCCGGGCGGCGCAACGCCGTGATACCGGCGCTGTCGAACGCGCTCGCCGCAGCGGTCACCGGCGCCGCCGCGGATCCGACGGTCGGTTGCCTGCTCCTGCGCGGTGCAGGCGGGACGTTCTGCTCCGGGCTCGACCTCGGCGTTCCCGGTGCTGCGCCCGGCGACCCCGCAGCCCGCGAGGCATGGGTCGGGGTGCACCAGGCGCTGTTCCGGTGCGAGGTGCCCGTCGTCGTGGCGCTCGAGCGGTTCGCCATCAACGCCGGCGCAGCACTCGTGCTCGCGGCGGACGTGGTGGTGGCCGGCGAGTCGGCGGTGCTCCAGGTGGGGGAGATCGCCCTCGGTCTCGGCGCCCCGATGTGCCAGGCCTGGTTGCACCTGCGCCACCCGGTCAGCGTCGGCGACCGGGTCACGCTGCTCGGCGACCGGATCCCGGCACCGGAACTGCTGCGCCTCGGCCTGGTCACGGAGGTCTGTCCCGACGACGAGGTCGCCGACCGGGCGCGTGCGATGGCGGACCGCATCGCCGGCCACCCACCGTCGGGCCGAGCTGCGATCCGCGGACTGTGGCAGCGCCTACGGACGAACCCCGCCGATCCCGACGCCTGGTTCGCCGGCCTGGCCGGGCTACCGACCGCTGCGCCCGAGCCGGGAGCAGCCCGATGAGCGACGAGCTCGACGGGTTCCGCCGACACGTGCGGGCGTTCTTCGACGCGCTGCCGAGCGTGCTGGCCGCCGCCGGCGCCGACGGCGGCGAGGGCACTGCCTCGCACGTCGCTCGGGCCAAGGCGTGGCGCGCAGAGCTCTACGACGCCGGTCTGGCCGGGTTCGGCTACCCGAGCGAGTTCGGCGGCGCAGGAGCCCGACCCGACGAAGCGGCCGTCTACCGGGAGGAGAGCCGGGGCCGGGTACCCACCGTGGAAAGCGTGTTCGGCATCGGGGTCGGCATGGCGCTGCCGACGATCCGCGACCACGGTTCGGATGCGCAGCGGGCCCGGTTCCTTCGTCCGGGACTGCGGGGTGAGGAGATCTGGTGCCAGCTCTACTCCGAACCCGGCGCAGGCTCCGACCTCGCGGCATTGTCGACGCGAGCCGTCCGCGACGGCGACGAATGGGTGGTGACGGGCCAGAAGGTGTGGACGTCGGGCGCCCAGCACGCCGACCTCGCCGTCCTGCTCGCACGCACCGACCCTGCCGCGCCCAAGCACCGCGGCATCACGATGCTGATCCTTCCTATGCGCCAGAACGGGGTGACGGTGCGACCGCTGCGGCAGATGACCGGCGTCGCCGAATTCAACGAGGTGTTCATCGACGACGCCCGCGCACCGCTGGACTGGGTGATCGGTGGGCGCGAGGACGGCTGGCGGATGGCGACGGCGCTCCTTGCCCACGAGCGCGTCGCGACCGGTACCGCATCGGTGAACGCCGGGCGGGCCACCGAGAAGACCAAGACCGGTCGCAACCCGTTGCCGGTGCAACAACTCGTCGAACTCGCCCGTACCGCGGGCCGGGACCGGGATCCGCAGGTCCGCCAGCGGCTGGCTCGCGCCCACAGCGGGGAGCGGATCATGCGATGGCTCGGCGATCGCAGCGCCCATCCCTCGATCGGCAAGCTGTGGCGCACCCGGCAGGGCCGCGCCGCCGCCGACGTGGCCGCGGCCCTGGCCTTCCCCGGCGGTATCGCCTGGGACGGCGAAGACCAGGAGTCCGACTACTGGCAGTACCACGTCCTCAACTGCCGCGGAATGTCCCTCGGCGGTGGCACCGACGAGATCCAGCGCAACACCCTGGGCGAGCGCGTCCTCGGCCTGCCCAAGGAGCCCGGCCCCAGCTGACCGCCGTCAGGTCGGTGCCACCGCGCTCACGGTCGCTGCGGCCAGGGCCGTGACCGCTGCGGTGAAGCAGGCGGCGGGCGCCGTCGTGATCCCGGCGCCGATCTGCCCGACACCGGCTTCCCGGTGTGCGATCCCGGTGTTGATCACCGGCACGACGCCCGTGTCCACCACCGCCCGGGCGTCGATCCCTGCTGCGGTCGGCGCGAACCCCAACGCCGGCAAGCTGAACGCGTCGTTCACCCCCAGCGTGATCGCATGCATCCGCCGGCTGTGCGCCACGGCGTCGGCGGGAGTGCCCCCGACGAACTGCACGATCGCCGGCGCTGCGGCCATCGCGAAGGCCCCGAGCCCGGCGGTCTCGGTGATCGCCGAGTCCCCGAGATCCGCGGCGGCGTCGTCGGGCCCGAACCCGGGGAAGTACAAGCCCTCGACCCGGTTGGCCGGCGCCTCGAACCACCGGTCGCCGGTGCCTGCGAGCCGGATGCCGAACTGCACCCCGTTGCGGGCCATGGCCGTCACCATCGAACTGCCGGGGACACCGGCGGCGGCATCGAGCATCACCTTGCACGCCGCCATCGAGACGTTCAGGAACGTGTGGTCGTTGCCGGCCAGGAACCGGACCACCCGGCCGAGCGCCGAGCGATCGGCGTCCCCGGCGAGCAGCGCCGGAACCAGTTGCTTGAGCAACAACCCGGTCGCAGCGACGTTCCGGTTGTGCCCCTCGTCGCCCATGTGCAGCGCCTGGGCGAGCAACGGCTTGAGCCGCAGCCCCCCGAGTTGCGCGACCGCCGGCGCGAGCGCCGGACCGAGTTCCCCGGCCATCCAGCCCAGCCGGTCGAGCACTTCGGGGCCGATGGCGCCGAACCGCAGCACCGTGCCCAGGCCCTCGTTGAGCGTCGAACACGCCCGGCGGCCGCTGCGGGCATCTTCGACGATCCACATCGGCATCGACGGCGCCACCACCCCGGCCATCGGCCCGACGCAGCCGTGGTGGTGGCACGGGTCGAGCGCGACACCACCGGCGTCGACGAGCGCCCGGGCCGCCTCGGGATCGGTCGCCCACCGCTCGGCGAGCACGGCACCGAGGACGGCCCCCTGCATCGGTCCGCACATCTCTGCCCACGCGATCGGGGGGCCGGCGTGCAGCAGCCGGCGCTCCCCGGCCCCGAGGGCGGGCACCAGGTCGCCGGCGCGCCCGACGCCGACGAGCACCGGATCCGCGCCGAGGTACCGGGCGAACGCGACGGCGTTGGCCTCCTCGACGGCCGGCACGCCCACCAGGGCGGCGAGCGCCCGCCCGGCGACCGGATCGCCGCCCGCCGGGGGCCGCCAGGCCACGTGGACGACGGGTGCGCCGGCCCCGGCCACGCCGGCGTCGAACCGGTCGAGTCCGACCGACACGACCGACGGGACCCGCGACACGAGCTCCCGGCGGGGGCTCACGTCACCACCCCGGCGCTGTCGGCCAGCGCTGCGGCCCAGGCCACCGCCTCGGCGTTCGACTCGGCGACGGCGACCCCGGCCGCGTGGAGACCGGCGACGACGGCCCGGCGGGGGATCGGATCGTCGTCGGTCCCGCAGACGTGGGCGACGACCGGTGCACCGCCCGGGGTCGCCCCGATCGCGGCGAGGAGTCCCGGCAGCGGATCGGGCCCGGCGCCGTGGCCGAGCACGACGTCGACGACGACGACGGCCGTGGTCGGGTCGGCGAGCGCCGCGGCGGCCGCTGCGTCTCGCACCGCCGGATCGATCATCGGGTGCGGCCGGCCGCGCGTGTACTCGTCGTCGCCGTAGTCGACCACCTCGTGGGGGACGCCGGCGGCAGCGAGCAACAGCTCGGCTTCGTGGGCGAACGTGCCGCCGCAGAACGCCCCGCGCACCACGGTGCCGGCACGGGTACCCCTTCGCAGGGGCGCAGGTGCCGGTTCGTCGTACGCCGGGGCCCGCCCGGCGACGAGGGCCACCGCGGCATCGGCGGCGGCAGCGAGCGTGGACACGGCGTGCACGCCGGCCGGCACCGACCGGTGCGGGTCGGCCCCGAGCAGGCAGGCCACCACCGGGCGCCCCGTCGCAGTTGCGGCCCGCAGCACCCGCTCGGCCACCTCGGGGTCGGGCGGCTTGGCGATCAGCACGATCACCTCCGTGGCGGTATCGCCGGCGAGCACCTCGAGCGCGGCGAGCGTCGAGCGCCCCCCGACGGCCGCCGACAGGTCGCGACCGCCCACCCCGAGGGCATGGGACACGCCGGTGCCGGCCCGGTGCAGCCGCGTCGTCACCTCCTGCATGCCGGTGCCCGACGCGCCCACCACCCCGACCGGGCCGCGGCGGACCTCGTTCGCGAACCCGAGCGGGACCCCGGCGACGATCGCCGTGCCGCAGTCCGGGCCCATCACGAGCAGGCCGAGGCGGTCGGCCTGCTGCTTCAGCGCCACCTCGTCGGCGAGGGGAACGTTGTCGCTGAACAGCAACACGTGCAACCCGAGCTGCAGCGCCTTGGTGGCTTCGGCGGCGGCGTAGTCGCCGGGCACCGAGACCACCGCGAGCGAGATCGCCGGGTCGGCCGCCACCGCAGCCGCGAGCGACCGGACCGGCTCGATTGCCGCGGGATCCCCCGGGCCCGATCCGCCGACCGGTTCGCGCACTCGCGCCTGCGCGCGCTCCAGCGCCGCGAGCGCCGCGTCCTCGTCGAGCGCTCGCACGGCCACCACGACATCACCGGGACCGGCCGGCACCCCACCGAGGCCGCTGTCGGCGAGACGTTCGAGGTTGGCCGGGGTCCCCATCACGACCGATGCGACCTCGACACCGGGTAGCCCGGCGAGCTCGCTCGACAGCGCGAGCAGCGCCACCGAGTCGCGGTAGCAGCCGGCGAGGACCAGATGGCGCACGGTGGGCGCGGCGCTCACGGGACCAGCTCCCGGGTCGTTGCGAGCGCATCGAGCGCGAGGACGACACCGGCCAGAAGATCGGCCCCCGACGTGGCCCCGATCCCGAGCAGCACCGGGACGACCCGCGCGAGCGAGTCGGGATCCGCCGCGTCCACGACGTCGACGAGTGCCTCGACGAACCATCCCTGCGCCGCTGCTCGGAGCTGATGGGCGCCGACGGCGGTGGTTCGCAACCCCGCATCCTGTGCCACCGTCACGAGCCGGGCGTGCAGCCCCGGGGCACCGTGACGGTGGAAGGCGCACAGCGCACCGGTCAGCACGTCGTCGCCCGACGGCGTCAGTCCGGGCCCCCGACCCACGAGCTGCTCGGCCCGGTCCAACCAGGCCGGACCCGCGATCCCGGCACGGGCGAACGCAGCGGTCAACGCATCGGGAGCTCTGCCCCGCAACGCTCGGCTCGCTTGCGCAGGATCCCACGACGGTCGGTTCACCGACGGCCGTACGGCGGGCCCGTTCGGGGGACCGAGGCCCACGACGAGCCGCCCCACGCGCAGCCGTCCGGCTCGCACCGCGGCCACGTCCCCGCCGCGGGCCCAGGTGTCGAGCGGGCCGATGCCGGCCACGGTGACCGACCAGGGCGAGCGGCCGTGGCGATCGTCGTGCACGGCGGTGAGCAGGTCTCGACCCGACCACTCGACGTACACGACCGACGCCGACGCATGGACGACCACCCCCGTGCTCGGCCCAGCGGGCACCAGCGGGCCGTGCGCAACGACCCGTGGGGTCATCCGCTCAGCGCCTCGACGGCCGCCGACGACGACGACACCCAGCCGAAGATCGCACCCTGCGCCTCGATCATTGCGATCCCGACCCGCTGGAACTCCGGGAAGTACGAGCCGACGCAGTCCTCGAGCACCGCGCACTCGTAGCCGCGATCGTTGGCCTCCCGCACCGTCGTGTGGACGCACACCTCGGTGGTCACCCCGCACACCAGGAGGGCCCGGATACCCCGGGTGCGAAGCAACTGGTCCAGGTCCGTGGCATGGAACGCCCCCTTGCCCGGCTTGTCGAGCACCGGTTCGCCCGTAATCGGCGCGAGCTCCGGGATGATGTCGTGTCCCGCCTCGCCCCGCACGAGGATCCGTCCCATCGGGCCGTCGGCGCCGATGAACGTCTTCCCGCCCCGTGTGAGCTTGGCCGGCGGGCAGTCCGAGAGGTCCGCCCGATGCCCTTCTCGGGTGTGGACCACGAACATCCCGGCGGCACGCGCCGCGGCGAGCACCCGGCGTGTGGGCTCGATCGTGGTGCGCAGCAACGACACGTCGTTGCCGAGCAGCTCGCCGAACCCGCCGGGCTCGAGGAAGTCACGCTGCATGTCGATGACGACGAGCGCCGTCGACGCCGGATCGAAGGCCAGCGGGAACGGGCGGGCGGGCAGGCTGCGGTTGCTCAACGGGCACCTCCGGCGACCGAGGCACGGTAGGCGCGCCACCCGCCGAAGCCGGTGATGTCGGTCGCTTCGGCCAGCGCCCACGGTTCGCACACGAACCCCTTGCACCAGGTGCCGTCGTCGAGTTCGAGCGAACCGATCCCGAGCGGAGCTGGCACTTCGGCGACGAACGAGCCGAAGGCCCGCTCGCCGAGGGCCCACACTTCGATCTCGATCGCCGCGCCACCCTCGGCCACACGGGCCAACCCCGGCTTGGGGGGGACGGTGCCCTCGAGGGCGAACAGGCGGTAGGTCGCCGCCGTCCGCCGGGTGTGGAGCAGGCGTGCGCCGCGGCTCGTCAGCTGGTGGTTGAGGGGCATGCCCGTGAGGTGGGCCCCGACCACGGCGAGGGCCACCTCACCCGGGCGCACCCGGGGCGCCTCGGGCGTCTCGCCGAGGAGCACCGCCGCGGCGTCGGCGAGCGCATCGTCGCTCCAGGCGGGTCCGACGAGTTGGATACCGTAGGGCGCCCCGGCACCGGGGCTCGGCACGGCGAGGGCGGCGAGATCGAGCAGGTTGACGAACGTCGTGAACGTGCCGAGCCGTTCGTTGACCCCGACCGGATCCGCCGCCACCTCGGCCACGGTCACGGGCCCCGGCGTCGTGGGCAGCACGATCGCGTCGAGGTCGCTCCACACCTCGCCGGTCACGGCCCGCAGGTGGGCCAGGCGGTACTCGGCGCGGTAGGCGTCGACGGCGCTGGGGCGCATCCCGCCGGAGATGATCCGGGCCACCGTCGGGTCGGTGCCCGGCGGGTCGGACGCAAGGAACGTCCCGACCGACGCCCAACGCTCGGCCACGATCGGGCCGCCGTACAGCAGCCGGCCGGCGTCGAGGAACGGGGAGAGGTCGAACTCCCGCAGCGCGAACCCGGCCTGTTCGGCGGCGGTCACGGCAGCGGCGAACGCCTCGGCGGCGCGCCGATCGAGCCCGAGGCTCGCGAGCCGAGACGGCACCCCGATCGTTCGCACCACGCCCGGACCGGTCTGCGGCGGGCGCGACCACGGGTCGGCACGGTGCAGACCCGCCGCGGCGTCCACCACGGCGCGCGCCTCGGCGACGCTGCGGGCGAAGACCGACGCGCAGTCGATGCGGCGCACGGCCGGGACGATGCCGGTCGTGGGCAGCCGCCCGATCGTCGGCTTGAACCCGACCACGCCACAGAACGCTGCCGGGACCCGCCCGGAGCCGGCGGTGTCGGTGCCGAGCGAGAACGGGACCAGCCCCAGAGCGACGGCCACCGCCGAACCCGACGACGATCCGCCGGGCACGAGGGCCGGATCGATCGGGTTGCGCGGCGTGCCGTACGGCGAGCGGGTGCCGACGAGGCCGGTCGCGAACTGGTCCAGGTTCACCTTGGCGACCGGGATCGCGCCGGCCGCCCGAAGCCGCGCGACGACGGTCGCGTCGGCGGTGGCGGCGTAGCCGTAACTCGGGCATCCGGCCGTCGTCGTCGCCCCGGCCACGTCGATGTTGTCCTTCACGACGAACGGTACGCCGTGGAGCGGCCCGGCGACCTCCGCCGCGTCGAGCGCCGCCGCTTGGGCCCGGGCCGACTCGCCGAGCACCCCACCGATCACGACGGCCGGGTCGTCGAGCGAGCCGAGCGCAGCGAGCGTGGCCTCGACGACCGCCGACACCGTGATCCCGTCCCGGCGCGCGGCGCGATGCGCCTCCAACGACCAGCCGGTCACGTCGTGCACGGACACCGTCATAGCGCCGCCAGCAGCGCCGAGGACGGGGCGTGAGCGCCGAACACCCCGCCCTGCATGGTGATCATCTTGAGCGCCGCTGCTTCGTTGCCGGCATCGGTGGCGCCGGTGCAGTCCGACAGCAGCAGGCATTCGTAGCCGCGGTCGTTGGCCTCCCGCATCGTGGTGTGCACGCAGACGTCGGTCGTGATGCCGGTGAACACCAGGTGCGTGATGCCGCCCCGGCGCAGGATCAAGTCGAGATCGGTCGCATAGAAGGCGCCCTTCCCCGGCTTGTCGACGATCGGCTCACCGTCGATCGGCGCCACCTCCGGCACGATCTCCCAGCCCGGTTCGCCGCGCACGAGGATCCGCCCGCACGGGCCGGGATCGCCGATGCCGGCGCCGATGCGCTGGGAGCGCCAGCGCTTGTTGGCCGGGCAATCCGCCAGATCCGGACGGTGGCCCTCCCGGGTGTGAACCACGGTCCACCCGGCCGACCGGACGGCCGAAAGCACCCGGGCCGTCGGCTCGAGGCCCTTGCGGGTGTTGGTCAGGTCGTAGCCCATCGCGTCGACGTAGCCTCCCTTGCCGCAGAAGTCGGTCTGCCAGTCGATGCACAGCAGGGCCGTGCGGGCCGGGTCGATCGGGCCGTCGTAGGGCCAGGCGTACGGGTCTGCGGCGACGACACCACGGGACATCGGGGAGCTCCTTGGTCACGGGACAGGGACGGGGAACCGCCGGGGCGGTGGCGAACCACCGCCCCGGCAATAGGGATCAGCCCTTCGGGATCTGGCCGACGACACCCTTGACGAAGGCGGTGTTCTTCGTCTCGGTCGTCAGGTAGTCCGGCACCCCGGCGGGGAACAGTTCCTTGCCGTCCTGACCCATGATCGGACCCTTGAACGGCGAGCCGTCCTTCGAGGAGATGACCTTCTTCTGCTCCTCGATCAGCTTCTTCGTTGCGTCGTCAACCATCGGCCCGAACTTGGACTGGACGAACGGGTTGCCACCGTCCTTGTAGCCGACCCGGTAGTTGGCGTTGTACTTCGAGCCGGTGAACTTGCCGGACAGCGCCGTGGCGACGATATCGCTGTACATCTCCCCCCAGCTCCATTCCGAGCCGGCCACCCAGCCCTTGGGGGCGAGCGTCGAGGCGTCGGCGTGGTAGCCGACGACCAACTTGCCGGCCTCCTCGGCCGCCTTGGTGATCGTCGCCGTGCAGTCCTGGTGCTGGGTGATCACGTCGACGCCCTGGGCGAACAGGCTCTTGGCCGCCTCGGCCTGCTTGGCGACGTCGCACCAGTTGGAGGTGTTGACGACGAAGGTCTGCACGCTCGGGTTCACCGACGCCGCGCCGAGCTGGAAGGCGTTGATGTTGGCGATGGTCTGCGGGATCGGGAAGGCGTACACGTACCCGAGCTTGTTGGACTTGGTGGCCTTACCGGCAGCGATGCCGGCCAGGTACACCGGCTCGTACACGGTGCCGAAGTACGTGCCGCTGTTCGCCGGCACCTTGTCCTTGATGAAGTTGCCCTGCTGTACGACGGCTACGTCGGGGTTGGCCGCGGCGACCTTGAGCGCCGGGTCGAGGTGCCCGTAGGACGTGGCGAAGATGATCTTGGCGCCGTCGGCGATCATCTTCTCCATCACGCGGGTCGCGTTGTCGTCCTCCGGGACGTTCTCGGCCGTGAGGACCTCGAGGTTCGGGAACTTCTTCTTCACCTCCTGCGAGCCCTGGTACGCGGCCTGGTTGTAACCGAAGTCGTCCTTCGGGCCGACGAACAGGAAGCCGACCTTCTTGGAGCCGGCACCCGGGCCCGAGCCCGGTGCACCGGTCGCCACCGTCGAGCCGCCGGCCGTCGTGGCCGAGGAGGCCGAGGAACTCTTGGAATCATCGCCACAGGCCGCGGCGACGAGCGCGAGGCTCGTGATGGCGGCGAGGGAAAGCCAACGGGATCGCATCAGGGAAACCTCATGTGGTGAAGGGTGGATTGGGGTGGGGTCCGGGTCGGTGTCAGCGACCCGGGGTCGTCTCGAAGACCTTGTTGAGGCCTTCGGGGACGTCGGAGGCCCGGCGGCGGCCGAGCACGATCAGCACGACGAGGGTGACCACGTAGGGCACCGCGTCGAGGGCGAACTGGTTGATGGCGTACCCCCGGGCCTGCAGCGCAGGGGACAGCGCCAGCGCAGCACCGAACAGGTAGGCGCCGCCGGCGACTTTGACCGGATGGCGGGCGGCGAACATCACGACGGCGACGGCGACGAACCCCCGCCCGACGGCCATGTTCTCGAACCACGCCTTGGCATAGGCGAGCGACAGGTGAGCCCCGCCGAGGCCGGCGAGCATCCCGCCGACGATCACGGCCGTGTACTGGATCGGGGCGACCCGGTGGCCGTGGGTGACGAGCACCTCGCTGCGCTCGCCGGCGGCCCGCAACAGCACGCCCCAACGGCTCCGGAAGATGACCCACCACGACACGGGCACGAGCACGTAGGACAGGTACACGAGCGCGTCCTGGCCGAACAGCACGTCGCCGAGCAGGGGGATGGCATGAAACCCGGGGATCTCGACGGGCCGGAAGCTCGGTGCGATGGCCTGCACGTAGGACACCCCGAACAGCGAGGTGAGCCCGAGGCCGAGGAACAGCACCACGAGGCCGGTCGCGAGCTGATTCGCGCCCCGACCGATGACGAGATACGCATGGACGGCGGCGAGCAGGCCCCCTGCGACCGCACCGGCGGCCACCCCCAGCCACGGCTGCCCGGTCTCGGCGGCGACCGCGTACCCGGCGAGTGCGCCAGCGAGCATCGAACCCTCGGTGCCGAGGTTGACCACGCCGGCCCGCTCGCTCACCGTCTCGCCGAGCGAGGCGTACAGGATCGAGGTGCCGCCGCGGACCCCGCCGGTGAGCACTTCGGTGAGCATGTTCATGACGCCGCCCGCTTCTTGGAGAACCCGAACACCCCGAGCAGGACCAGGGCCATGAGGACGTTGACGCTTGCGGCGGGCAGGCCGGCATCGAGTTGCAGGCTGTCGCCGCCGATGGCGATCGCCGTGAGCAGGACCGCAGCGCCGGTCACGCCGACGGGCCGGTGCCGGGCGAGCCAGGAGGCCAGGAACGCCACGTAGCCGTAGCCGGCCACGAACCCGCTGCGCAGCTTGTACTCAGCGCCGGCGAGCTGTGCGTACCCGCCGAGACCCGCAAGTGCGCCGCCGACGGCCATGCCCGACACCAGCAGCGCCCCCACCCGGAACCCGGCCCGGCGGGCCGCTTCGGTGTTCCCGCCGACCACCCGGAGCCGGAACCCCCAGGTGGTGCGCCGGAACACCACCGCCACCACCGCGGTCGCCACCACGGCGATCAGCAACCCGAGGTGCACCCGCGTGTCACCGAGCAGACCGAGCCGTTCCGAGCCCGACAGCGCTCGTGTCGCCGGCTGGCCCGACCCCTGCCGGTCCTTCCACACGTCGTAGATCAGGAAGTACATGAGGTCGAGCGCGATGTAGTTGAGCAACAGCGTCGTCACCGACTCGCTGATGCCCACGGCGAGGCGCAGGACTGCGGCCAGCGCCGACCACGCCGCCCCGGCCGCCGCCGCTGCGACACCCATCAACACGAGCCGGAGCCAGCCCGGGCCCGACCCGTCGAGGGCGAGTGCGACCCCCATGGCGGCGACGCCGCCGACGATCAGCTGCCCCTCGCCGCCGACGTTGATCAGGCCCGCCCGAGCGGGGATCGCAACCGCGAGCGCAGCGAGCGCGATGGGGGTGGCCCGCACGAGGATGCCCTCGATCGAGGCCTCGTCGGTGAGGGTCGAGGTGATCATGTCGGCGTACGCCACCAACGGGTTCGTGCCCTTGAGGATCATGAGTACACCGAACAGCGCGAGCGCTCCGGCGAGGGCGACGACGATGCGGGCGATCCCACTGATCGAGTCCGACGGGGCCGGACGCACTGCGGTCATGCGGCGCCGTCCTCGGCGCCGAGCATGAGTCGACCAACCTCGTAGCGGTCCGACGAGGCCGGCTCCACGATGCCGGCGACCAATCCAGCGTGGAGCACCACGATGCGGTCCGACAGTTCGAACAGCTCGTCGAGGTCCTCGGAGATCAGCAGCACCCCGGCCCCGCCGGCCCGACGCTCGAGCAGGAGTTCCTGCGTGCGCCGCGTGGTGGCAACGTCGAGCCCACGGCTCGGGTACGCCGCAACGACCAGCGATGCCGGCGCGCCGAGTGCCCGCACGAGCATCACCCGCTGGATGTTGCCGCCCGACAACGACGACAGCAGCCGGTCACCGGCCGCCGCCCGTAGCGATGTCGCCTCGTTGCGGCTCAGGTAGCGCTCGCGCACCGCCGCCCAGTCGATGCCGAGCCCCTTGCGCACGGCCGGCAGATCGTCGAGGGCGACATGCTCGTGGACCGTGAGGCCGGGCACGACGCCGTCGCGCACCGGATCCTCCGGCACGCCGATCGCGCCCCGTGCCAGCACCCGCCGCGGGTTCGGCCGGTGCACGGCCTGACCGCCGATCGCGAGCTCGCCGTGGGTGGGATGCCGCAGGCCGAGCACCACCTCGTACAGCGGCAGCTGGCCGTTGCCAGCCACCCCGGCCACCCCCACGAGCTCACCGGCACCGACGTCGAAGCTGACGTCGCTCAGCAGGGTGCCCCGGCGGCCGTCGCGCACGCCGACCCCGCGCAGCGACAGCGCCGGGGCGACCGCTGCGGGCGGCGCCGATCGTTGCGCCGGCAACGGACTCACGGAACGGCCGACCATCGCCTCGATGAGAGCGTCGTCGGCGATGCCGGCCGGGTCGACGGCGTCGAGCACCTGGCGCCCGCCGCGCAGCACGGTGAGGCGGTCGGCGATCGCACGGGACTCGGCGAGCTTGTGGGTGATCACCACCACCGACAGACCGCCGTCGCGCAGCGAACGCAGTCCCTCGAAGAGGTGGTCGACCTCCTGGGGTGCGAGCACGCTGGTCGGCTCGTCGAGGATCACCAGTCGGGCACCGGCGAGCAGCACCTTGAGGATCTCGACCCGCTGGCGCTCACCGATCGACAGGTCTCGGACGGTGGCGTCCGGGTGCACCGCCAGACCGAACCGGCCGGCCGCCTCGGCGATCCGGGCGCTCAGCGCCTTGCGATCGAGCCGCAGACCGCCCAGCGGCAACGCCAGCGCAACGTTCTCGCAGACGCTCAGCGCAGGGACCAGCCGCAGGTCCTGGAAGACCATCCCGATCCCGCTCGCTCGGGCGACGGCAGGCGAGGTCATGGCCACCGTTGCGCCGTCGACGGCGATCGTGCCGGCGTCGGCCGGGTACAGCCCGTACACGACCTTCATGAGGGTCGACTTGCCCGCCCCGTTCTCGCCCAGCACGGCGTGCACCTCACCGGGCTGGACGGTGAGGGCGACGTCGTCGTTGGCCACCACTTCCCCGAACCGTTTGGTGATGCCGCGAGCGGCCAGCAACGGCGCGCTCACCGTCGGCCCCCCGTCGCCATGCGGGCGATCGCCAGGCGTACCCGCTCCTCGACCACCTGGATCGAGGCCGTGATGTGCGCCGTGAACGCCGACTCCGCCGCCACCATCTCACCGGCCAGCACCTGCTCGGCGATGCCGAGATGCTCGGCGATCGTCGCCTCGATCCGCTCGTGCGTGAGGAAGTCCTGCATCCGCACGACACGGATCCGCTCGTTGACCTGCTGGAGCAGTTCGGCGGCGACCTGGTTGCCCGACGCACGGGCCAAGGTCACGTGGAACGACTCGTCGAGCAGGACGAACCCCGGGTCCGGATCGGGCGCCGCAGCGGCGAGCGCTCGCCACTGGTCGCGCAGCGGCTCCATGATCGACGGGTCGTGGCGGGTGCCGTTGCGGGCGGGGCGCTGGAGCAGCTGCAGTTCGAGCCCGAGGCGCACCTCGTAGAGGTGGCGCACCACGACGGTGTCGGGGACGCAGGGCTGGAACCCGCCCTCTTGGTGGGACTCCACGAGGCCTTCGGCATCGAGCCGCTTCAGGGCCTCGCGCACCGGGGTGCGGGACACGCCGAGGAGCGAAGCCAGCCGGGTCTCGCCGAGACGGACGTTGAGCGGGAAGTCGCCGCGCAGGATCCGGGTCTTCAGCTCGCGGTAGGCCTCGTCGCTGCGCAGGGCACCCGACGCCGTTCGCTCATGCGCTGTGTCCCGGGCTGTATACACGGCTGCGGACCGTAGGAACCTCGTGTTTCGGGGATGTGTCGGCGCCGTGGCGACTCGACGGTCAGATGTGAACAACCGTGACGCGCCGATGACACCGGGCGCTCAGCGCACGCTGCGTGACCATGCCGACGCGCTCCGGGCCGCATCGCCGGGGCTGCGCACCTCCCGAGGTCGCTCGACGCCGGGGCGACGCGCCGTAGGGTGCCGCCCATGGGGGATCACCAGACCGTCCTGCTCGATGTCGCCGGCCCCGTCGCCACCGTCACGCTGAACCGGCCCGACCGACGCAACGGCATCACCAACCGCCTGATGCGGGAACTCCACGAGACGCTGCGCGGCCTCGCCGACGACCGCTCGATCCGTGTGGTCGTGTTCACCGGCGCCGGATCGTCGTTCTGCGTCGGGGCCGACCTGCGGGCGTACTCCACCGGCGAAGCCCAGGAGCGCCTGAAGCCGCAGTACTTCGAGATCACGGTGCTGCTCCACGAGATGCCGGCGGTCACGATCGCAGCGATCAACGGGGCCTGCGCCGGGGCCGGTCTCGGCTGGGCCTGCGCGTGCGACCTGCGGCTCTGCGCCGACGACGCCACGCTGAACGCTGCGTTCCTTGACGTGGCCGTGGCCGGCGACATGGCCCTGCCGTGGTCCCTGCCCCGCCTCGTCGGCGCGGCCAAGGCCCGTGAGCTGATGTTCCTGCCCGGGAAGTTCTCGGCCCAGCAGGCCTACGACCTGGGTCTGGTGAACCGGCTCGTCCCCGCCGACGGCCTCGCCGCAGCCGTCCGCGCCGTCACGGATCGACTCGCCGCCGCCTCCCCGGCTGCGCTCACGGGCATGAAGGCCAACTTCCTCGCCGCCGAACGGCTGTCGCTGCCCGATTTCGTCGACCTCGAGAGCGAACGTCACATGCGGATCTCCGCCAGCGCCGACACCGCCGAGGCCTTCCGGGCCTTCGTCGAAAAGCGCCCCCCGGTGTTCACCGACTGACTGCGGGAGCCGAGCAGCCAGGCCGGCGCGGGGGATCCTCGCTTCGAGCGGACGAACCTGCCAGGCTCTAGAACGTGCTGACCGAGCGCGAGCGAGCGATCCTCGATTTCGAGCGGAGCTGGTGGACGGTGGATGGCGTCAAGGACGCCATGATCACCGAACGGCTCGGCATCGAGGGCACGCAGTACTACCGGATCCTCGCTGACCTGCTGGAACGGCCCGAGGCACTCGACTACGACCCGCTGGTGGTGCGGCGCCTTCGTCGCCTGCGCGACCGGCGCCTCCGGGACCGCGTCACCCAGGTGGCCACCGGGAGCGACACCTGATGCAGCCCAAGCGCCCTCGGCAAGGTAGCGGCGGGCGCTCGGCCGCTGGACGGTCGATCATCATCGTCGCGGTCGCGGTCATCCTCGGCCTGTTGATCCTCAACCGGGGCTTCGGCGACGACTCGGCCGGCTCCACGGGGTCGACCACGGCCACCACGGCCAAGCCCGCAAGCACCACCGCAACGGTGACGACGACGACCACGATCGCCACTACGACCACGACGGTGAGCCTGGCCACGGCCACGGTGCTCGTCGCCAACGGGGCCGGGGTGAAGGGCGCCGCCGGCAAGCTCACCGACAATCTGGCCGTGCTCGGCATCAAGGTCATCCGGCCCGCCGTCGACGCCAAGAGCCAGCAGGCGGCCACCGTCGTCTACTTCGTCGCCAACCCCGGCGCCGATGCACAGGCCAAGGTGCTCGCCACCTACCTCGGCGCCGGCGTGCAGAGCGCCGCCATGCCGGCGGTGCTCCCGGTGGCTGCGCTCGCCGGTGCCACCCACGTGATCGTGCTCGGCACGGACCTGGGCAACCAGGCGGTCAACGGCCAGATCCCGAAGAAGCCGGCCGATCCGGCAACACCGACCGCTGCGACCGCCGCCACGATTCCCCAGCCGAGCGCCGCACCGGCGACGGCCACGACGAAAGCGACGACGGCCACCACCAAGGCGGCGACGGCCACCACCGTCAAGGCCTGACCCGGCCACCCCACTCCTCGACCGCCGCCGCAGCGGCACGCCGTAGGCAGCCCGCCGTGTCGCCCACGGCAGCGTCCTCGCCGAACCGGTCGACCAGCGACACCACCCCGACACCGGCCGGCACCCAGGTCTGCGCCGCCACCCGACCGGCGATCACGATCACCGGGCACCCGGCGCGCTCGGCGAGCTCGCACACGCCACCGACGACCTTGCCCTCGAAGCTGTGCTCGTCCAGGGTGCCCTCACCGGTGAGGACCAGGTCGGCCGCTTCCACCCGTTCGGCCAGGCCCAACTCGTCCGCGACGAGCTCGAACCCGCCGACGAGCCGGCCGCCGACCGTGAGCAGCCCACCGGCGAGGCCGCCGGCGGCGCCGGCGCCGGGCACGCCGGTCACGTCACAGCTGCGTTCGGTGCGATACGTCTCGGCCAAGCGCTCCAACCGGCGGGTCAGCAGCTCGACCTGAGCCCGACTCGCACCCTTCTGCGGCCCGAACTCCCGGGCGGCGTCGACGAACCGGGTGGCGACATCGCATGCCACGATCAGCTCGACACCCCGCAAGCGGCCCGGCGTGCGGATCGCGCCGAGCGCCCCGAGCCCGCCGTCGGTCGTCGCCGATCCGCCGAGCCCGACCACGATCCGCTTGGCACCGGCGTCGAGCGCGGCCGAGACGAGTTGGCCGACCCCGGCCGTCGTCGCCGCCATCGGATCGTTCCCCTCCGGTCCCCCGGCCAGCACGAGACCCGAGGCCCGGGCCATCTCGATCACCGCCGTGCGCCCGTCGAGACGCCAGCCGGCGTCGACGGGGGCACCGAGCGGGCCGGTCACGGTCGTGGTCCGGTTCGGCCCCCCGAGGACGTCGAGCAGGCCCTCGCCGCCATCGGCGACCGGTATCGCTTCGGCGGTACCCCCGGCCTCCACCACCCCGGACGCGACGGCCTCGGCCGCGCCGGCCGCGGAGATCGTGCCCCGGAACTTGTCCATCAGGGCGAGAACGTGCGCCGTCACGGGCGACAACGGCCGCGGTAGCCCGGCACGGTGGCCATCGGCGGCCGTTCCACGTGCACGAGGTCGCAGGCCGGCAGCGTCGGGCGTACGAGCGTCGCCCGTTCGGCGGTCGGCACGTCGATGCCCGCGCGATGAAAGGCGGTCTGCAGGATGGCCAGCGCTTGCGGGGACAACTCGTCGAGGGTCCGGTTGCGGTGGATGCGGGTTCCGAGATCGACCTGCATCACCGCGTCGGTGCCGAACCGCAGGGTGAGGTCGACGAGCAGCCCGAGATCCACGCCGTACCCCTGCACGAACGGCACCCGTTCGAGCAGTTCCCGGCGCCCGGCGTACTCGCCTGCGAGCGGCTGGATCAGCCCGGCGAGCCAGGGGAACAGCATCGAGATGACCGGCCGGGCGACCAGTTCGGTCGTACGACCGCCGGTGCTGATCGCTCCGTCGATCGGGCGCTCGTAGAACCCCTTCACGAAGCCGACGGCCGGGTAGGTCAGCAGCGGGCCCACCAGACCGATCACGAACCGCGGGCCGAAATCGACGATGTCGGCGTCGCACCACACGACGATGTCGCCGTGCGACGCCCACAGGCTCTTCCAGAGCGCTTCGCCCTTGCCGGTGCCCGGACCGCATTCGGGCAGGAGTCTTGCCGTCGATGCCACCGTGGCCCCGGCGCCGCGCGCGATCGCTGCGGTGTCGTCGGTCGACCCGTCGTCCATCACGATGATCTCGTCGACCAGGCCGTGCCGGACCCGCAGCTCGTCGTGGATGACCCGCACGATCGTGCCGATCGTGGCCGCTTCGTCCTTGGCCGGCAGGCACACCGACACTGTCGTCGAGCCCTTGGCTGCGACGAGCGCCGCCGGGTCGTAGTCGTGGTGATACGGATACCGGGTGGTGCCGGACACGGGCCGAGTCTGGCCGACAATCGGGCTTGGTCGTAATCCTGAGCGGATCGGTAGCGTATTGCCCCTATGGCCGTGACCGTCCGCATCCCCACCACGCTGCGTCCTCTCGCCGGCGGGTCCTCCACCGTGTCGCTCGAGGCGGGCACCGTGGGCGAGGTGATCGCCCGGCTCGACACCGCCCACCCCGGCTTCGCCGACCGCCTGCTCGACGAGACCGGCAAGCTCCGTCGCTTCGTGAACCTGTTCGTCGCCGATGACGACATCCGGTTCCTGCAGGGGCTCGACACCCCGGTGCCCGACGGCGAGACCGTCGCCATCATCCCGGCCGTCGCCGGCGGCTGACCCCGGCCGGTCCGTGGCCGTCAGGCCTCGGTCGGCCAGCGCCCCGGATGCCCGGCGGCCCGCCAGGCCGCTGCGGCCACCGCCGCGAACACCGCATCCGACCCGTTGACCGGCGCACCGTCGTCGCCGTCGAGTGTGACCTCGACCCGGGGCATGTCGACGGCGCGCATCACGCCGAAGCTCCGGATCGTGAGATCGTGCACCTCGCCGGTGTCGTCGACGCTCAGATGCTCGCGACGAACCCACCCCAGGGCCTGGTGGGCTGCGCCGATCGCGTAGGAGCGCAACACCACGGCGTCGAGCACCGATCCGCACCGCAACGAGACGTGCACGGTGCCGTCGGGGTCGATGCGGGCCTCCGCCCGGGCGCCGCCGGGTGCGACCACGACATCCCGTTCGGCCACCGAGGCGGCGAGCACGCACGCCTCGACCCAGCCGGCACCCCGCAGCGACGCCGAGGTGGCAGGGCCCACGACCGACCGTTCCACGACCTCGAACCCGGGCACGACCGCTGCGATCCCTGCGGCGACGCCCGGCGTGGCGGCGACGTGGAGGACCCCGGTGCCGTCGGGTCGGACCCCTGCCGCGATCGGCGGACGCTTTGGGCCCAGGCGCACGACGTCCTCACGGCTCCAGAGCACCCGCACCGGGCGGCCGTGACGGTCTGCGAGCGACCGGGCGATACCGCCGACCGGCGACGCCGACTTCCCCCCGAACGCCCCGCCGTTGGCGAGCGGGGTGACCGGTTCGCCGCCGGGCCGGCACCAGGAGGCATCCGGCTCGAGGTAGGCGGGCTCCACCCAGGTGGTCCGCAGCGTGCGCGCCCAGTCCCCGTCGGGAACCTCGATCGGCCAGACCGGCCCGGCCGTCGTGCGGCGGCCCTGGATCTTCCCTGCCACCCGCCGAGCCTCGGCCAGCGTCTCACCGACCGCCCACGACCCGTCGGCGGCGCGCACGGCCACGAGCGCGTCGGGCGGCGCCGTGTCGTCGGCGAACCCGCCCTCCCCGAGCGCCACCGCCGGTCCGACCCGCTGGGGCGCGCCACCCTCGATCGCCGCGCGACGGGCTGCGGCCTCGAGGTCGCGGACCGGATGGGCGCTCCCTCGGGCACCGACGGCCTCGGCGATGGTCTGCCACCCCGTGCACCGGCACAGATGCGCGAGCAGGGCCTGACCGACCGCTGCGGGCGACGGATCCGGCTCACGGGCCGTCAAGCCGGCGAGCCGCATCACGATCCCCGGCGTGCAGAACCCGCACTGGCTGCCGCCGGTCGCGCACAGCGCGTCGGCCCACACCGCCGCCGAGGGGAGCCCGGCGACCGTCGTCACCGCCCGGCCTCGGATGCGGGCGAGCGGGGTCACGCACGCAACCCGGGGCTGCCCGTCCACGAGCACGGTGCAGCAGCCGCACTGCCCCTGGGGCGAACAGCCGTCCTTGGCGGATCGGTCCCCCAACCGGTCGCGCAGGGCCTCGAGGAGCGAGCAGCCGTCGTCGGCCACCTCGACGGGCGCGCCGTTGAGCGAGAACGAGATCGTGGGGGGCACGGAGACGCACGTTACGCAGCCGCTGCCGTTGCCGGCCGGAGCGGTCGCACTACGTTCGCCCCGATGCCCTCGCTGGATCGACGAACCTTCCTGGCCGGCACGGCCGCCGCCGCCCTGCTCGCCGCCTGCGGCGACGACGCGCCGACGGCCTCGGGTGCAGGGGGCGGGTTGTCGATCGTGCGGTACTTCGACGACGGCACCCAGGTGCCCGGTCCCGTCCGGTACCCGTTCGGCTTGGCCGATGCGTCGTCGCTGCTGACCTCCGGCCTGCCCGACCGGCTCGACGGGGTGATCCTCGATGACAAGGGCACCCAGGTCGCCACCGTGTCGGCCCCCCGACGGGGTGAGGGCGTCCCCCGCCAGTACTACGCCGTGCGCGCCACGCTCCCGGCTGCAGGGCTCTACACCTTGCGGGCCACCGTGAAGGGACGCCGCGCCGAGGCGCCGTTCACCGTGGGCAAGCCCGAGAAGGTCGCTCTGCCCCGCATCGGTGCCGTGCTGGCGCCGTTCGACACGCCCACCGCTACCGACGCCCGCGGGGTGACGCCGATCTGCACCCGCAACCCGGCGTGCCCGTTCCATGCTGCGACCCTGCGCGAGGCGCTCGCCGGCGGCAAGCCTGTCGTCTATCTCGTCGGCACCCCGGCGCACTGCAAGACCGCCGTGTGCGGCCCGGTCCTCGACAACCTGATCCAGTTGGCTGCGACGCTCGCCGGCAAGGTCACCGTCGTGCACGCCGAGGTGTACACCGACGACACGATCAACACCGTCGCGCCCGCGGTGAAGGCGCTCGGCGCCTCGTTCGAGCCGATCCTGTTCGTCACCGACGCGACCGGCACGATCGTGGACCGCCTCGACGTGCTCTGGGATCTCGGCGAGTTGCGGGAGGCGGTCGCAAAGGTGGTCAACTGAGCGCCATGGGGGATCTGCTGACCACGCTCGCCGACCGCATCGCGATCCAGGACTGCCTGGTGCGCTACTGCCGGGGGATCGACCGCCTCGACGAAGACCTGCTCCGCTCGGTCTACTGGGAGGACTCCTACGACGACCACGGCAGCTACAAGGGCAACGGGTACGAGTTCGCAGGCTTCGTCGTGCCCGCGCTGCGCAAGGGTTACGGCCTCACGCACCACAGCATCCTGAACTCCTCGATCGAGCTCGACGGCGACGTCGCCCATGGCGAGACCTACGTCCACGCCTACCACCTGTCGTATCCCGATGCCGACGGCGCCCGCACGGTGTTCCTGTTCATGGGCCGCTACGTGGATCGGCTCGAGAAGCGCAACGGTGAGTGGCGCCTCGCGCACCGGGTCGTCGTGTTCGACTGGTCTCGCGTCGACCCGATCGTGGGAGACCTCCCCGAGGAGTGGAAGTCCCGGTTCGCGACCGGCCGTCGCGATCGCGAGGACCAGAGCTACCAGCGGGCGTGAGCGTCCCGGCCGATCCCGAGGCCCACGTCCGGGCCGTGCTCGCCGGCCTCGGCGTGGCCCACGAGATCGTCCCGTGCGATCCCGGTCTCGCCGACACGGCGGCGTTCTGCGAGGCCTACGGTTACGCCGCCGAGGACTCGGCCAACACCATCGTGGTGGAGGGCCGGGCCGAGCCGCCCGTGCGGGTTGCGTGCGTCGTGCTCGCCTCCACCCGACTCGACGTGAACAACGTCGTGCGCCGCCGACTCGGGGTGCGCAAGGCGTCGTTCGCCTCGGCCGAGGCCACCCGGGACCTCACCGGCATGGCGATCGGCGGGGTGACCGCCATCGGCCTGCCGGCCGGCCTGCCCGTCTGGATCGACGCCGCCGTGATGGCCCGACCCCGGGTCATCCTGGGTGGCGGCTCCCGGTCGTGCAAGGTGCTGATCGCGCCGGACCTGTTGACGACCCTTCCCGGCGTCGAGGTGGTCGAGGGGCTCGCCAACCCGATCGCCTGACCGCCATCAGGCCGGTCGGCCGGTAGGCCGTCGGCCGGCAAGCAGTCAGGACGGCAGCTGGCAAGCCGTCAGCCGGCAAGCCGTCACGACGCAGGCGGCGCCGACGGCGGCGGCAGGGGCAGGCTCCCGCCGAGCGACACCATGTTCATCGCCGCCAACTGGCGGAACGTGCGCTCCATCCCGTCGGGCGAACCGTCGAGGAACAGCACGTTGCCCCGGCCCTGCTCGGCCATCTGGCGGATCGTCTCGGTCCACATCGAGAACAGGATCAGCGCCGGGTCGACGCCCTCCTCGCTCACCCGGTTGGCCGCTTCGGCCAACCCGCGGGCCACCTCCTCACGGAACAGCGCCACACCCTGGCCGCGCAGCTGGGCGGCGGTCTTCTCCGCTTCGGCGGCGATGGTGATCGCGGCGCCCTGGGCCTCGGCCTCCTTGGTCATCTTGATCCGCAGCGCGTCGCCTTCGTTGGTGGCGGCGGCCTTCAAGTTGTTGGAGGCCACCACCCGGGCCATCGACTCGGTGATCACCTTGTCGAAGGTGATGTCGTTGAGCTGCAGGTCGATCAGGTGAAAACCCCACGACTCGAGCGTGGCGTCGAGCTGCTGTTTCACCTCGGCCACGATCTCGGAGCGCAGCGACAGGATCTCAGACTGCTTCATCGTCGCGACGAAGCCACGCACGCTGCCTTCGATCGAGCGGGTCAGCGCGGTCATGAACGACCGAGGCGACTCGAACTTGAACGCCACGTTCTTGATGGTCGTCTCGGAGTCGTCGAACGCGGCGAACAGCAACATTGCGGCGAAATGGACGTTGGCCTGGTCCTGGGTGATCGCCTGGAACTGCAGCTCGACGGAGCGGTTCTGCGTGGTGGGGCGAGAGTGGACACGCTCGATCAACGGGACCAAGAGGTTCAGACCGGGGCGCAGCACGCGGCGGTACTTGCCGAAGATCGACGTCACTGCGACGGTGCCCTGCGCGACGGTCTTGAGCGCGCTGAGCAGCACGAGCAGCACGACCCCACCGACGGCGATGAGGGCGATCGTTCCGGCGTCCACGTCCACCTCCCGCAGTGCGGGGCCGCTTGCCCAGGACCGCCTCCGCAGCATATGAGATGCGCATGGCTCCTGGGGTCCGCTTCGGCGTCGGCTACGACTTCCGCAACCCGGCCGGTTCCGGCCGCTCCACCACGCAGGTCTACGGCGAGATCCTCGACCAGATCGTGCGCGCCGACGAGCTCGGCTACGAGCTCGTGTGGTTCACCGAACACCACTTCGTAGAGGACGGCTACCTGCCCTCGTGGGTGCCCGTCGCCGGGGCCGTCGCCGCTCGGACCCGCCGGATCCGCATCGGGACCGACATCGCCCTGATGCCCTTCTACCACCCGCTACGGCTGGCCGAGGACCTCGCCGTGCTCGACCATCTCTCCGGCGGACGCATCGACCTCGGCCTCGGCATGGGCTATGCCCCGCACGAGTTCGCCGCGTTCGGCGTGTCGCTCAAGCACCGGGTGTCGCTCATGGAGGAGGGCATCGAGGTGCTGCGCGCGGCGTGGACCGGCGAGCCGTTCCAGTTCGAGGGCAAGCGCTGGAGCTTCCGGGACGTGAAGGTCACCCCGGCGCCGGCCCAGCCGGGCGGGCCGCCGCTGTGGTTGGCTGCGATGACCTCGGCGGGTGCTCGCCGGGCGGCCCGGTTCGGGTGCCACTTCCTGCCCCAGGGGAGCCGGGCCGACACCCTCGACGTCTGGCGCGACGAGCTCGCCGCCGCCGGCACCCCGGCCGAGAAGTACCGGGTCGGCATCATCCGGTCCTGGCTGGTCACCGACGACCGCGACCGCGACTGGCCCCCGATCCGGGACGCCGAGCGCTACCGGATGCGCACCTACGCCAAGTTCTTCGAGGAGGCTCAGGTCGACTTCGGCCTCGGCGTCTCCGGCGGAATCCCCCAGACCTGGGTGATCGGCGACGAGGACCACGTCACCGAGCAGCTCGGCGAGTTCATCGAGACCTATGGGCTCACCGACGTCGTCACGTGGGGCGTCCCCCCGGGGTTGCCGCCGGAACGGACCGACGAGAGCCTCGAGCGCTTCGCCCGGGGGGTCATGCCTCGTCTGAAGGCCCGGTTCGGGGGCTGAGCCCCGATCCGGCGGACGTCGGGGGTGGGAGCCACTTCGGAGCCGGCAAGGGCGGCGGGGGCCGCAACGGCCACAGCACCACGGCGCACGAGGCGATCACCAGCACGGCGGACAACCCCAGCAGCACCGGGCCCACCGCTCGCATCGCCGTGGGGTCCAGGACGGTGGTCCCGGCGGCGACCACGGTGAGGCCGATCGCCGCAAGGGTCACCGAGAGTCCGGAGACCAACGCCCGAATTCGCCGGCGGCGGGGGAGCAGGCCGTGGAGGACCGCGACGAGGAACCCGGCGACGGCCACGACGATCGGGGCCACGACGGTCCAGCGGAACAGCCAGCGGGGCGTATCGATCGGGACGGGGCGGCGGTCGAGCACCCCGATCCGGGTCCAGGTCGCGCCGTCCCCGACGAGCACCCCGTTGCTGCCCATGGCCACCACGACCGTCGGGCCGGCGAGGACGGCGACCGACACGAAATCGTCCGGGCCGTCCAGGCACCCCTGATCGGGGCGGGCGTCGGCCAGGTTCGCCCGCTCGTCGGCGGTGAACGCGAACGCCGTCGCAGTGCGATCGCCCTCGCGTTCCAGCACCCGGATCCCTGGTTCGACCCGCCAGCACCGACCCGACGGCTCGCACGCCTCCGGACCGCTCGGTGCCGCCTCCGGCGGCGGCCCGGACGGCTCGGCGCGCCAGGTTCGGCCGCGGTCGTCGCTGCGCGCCCACTCGGGTTCGACCAGGCTCGCCGACCGGTCGAGGCGGGCCCAGACCGTCGGGCCGGCGACCCGGAATCCCACGACCTGATCGGCGGGCACGCAACTCGTCGCCGTCGTCGCGGTCACGGCGACCACCACCGCGCCCAACTGCACAGCGGCATGCACGGCCGACGGCCCACGCGGCGACGGCGCCTGCGCCAACCGGCGCGCCGCCCACGGCACGAGCGGGACCAGCACGACGACGGCGAGCACGTCGCCGGGATCGGTTCGCGTGACGCCACCGAGCAGGGGCGCCGCCAACGCCGCGGCGCCCGGAACCGTTTTCAACACGGCGAACGCCACCGCCGTGACGCCCATGGCGAGTCGGGGACGGCCGGATACGACCGTGGCGACGATGGCCACCACGACCACGCCGGCGACGTCGCTGAGCTTCCCGGTGACGAACCCGGGGAACGCCCCCTTGAGGACCCGGTCGTTCCACAACAACGCGGCCGCTGCGAGCACGAAGACCGGGCTCGACAGCAACCCGATCCGGCTCGCCGGACGGACACCGGCGCGGCCGGGCGCTCGTCGGTTCAGATCGGCACGGCGCGGATCCACAACCCGCCGATCCGGACGCGGCCGTCGACCACCTCGGCGCCGCCCGCCTCGGCGCGGGCCACGACGGCGGCCGGATCGACCGCGGCGATGTCGACCGAGGCGAGCCCTTCGCCCCGCTCGTCGTCGATCGGGCGGAACCGGATCGTGGCGTCGTCGAGCACCAGGTCGGGGCCCCCGTCACCGGCGGAGACCGGCAGCCGGAGCAGCGCCGCCCACCGGTCGGCGACCGTGGCCGGTTCCTGGCAGTTCACCGTGGCCGCCGGGAGACCCCGCACGACCTCGGTCCGTACGGCCGGCCGCCAGTCCCGACCGGCGGGCTCCCAGTCCTCGGGTGGCTCCATCTGGTCGATCTCGAGGAAGGTGCCGCCGGTGTCGGCCGGGTGGAGCTGGACGTCGGTGAACCCGTGGGCGTCGAATCGCGCCACGACACGCACGCCGAGTTCCTCGACGGCGCGCACGTGGGCGGCGTGGTCGTCGGTCTGCACGATGAGCATGTACCCGCTCGGGCCGCCCCGGCGCTGGAGGTACCGGGTGAACTGCGTGCCGTCCCGGGTGGGCGCGATCACCTCGAGGAATTGATCGCCGACCGGGATCACGGCGTTGACGAGCCCCAGCCGCTCGATACCCGGATCGTTGAAGCCGACCTCCACACCGAGCACGGCACGGAGCTGCTCCACGACCGGATCACGGTGTTCGGCCACGAGAGCCACCTGCCGGAGTCGTCGCATGACGGGATCCCCTTCCCGGGCCCCCCTCGGCCCGAACGCACCGTACGCGCTCGGCGGGCGGTATCCCAGCGCACTGCGAGCTCGGCGACCGTTGCGCCGGTCGTGCCCATACGGTCCCGTGGTGCCTTCTGTCGGAAACCGGCCCGGTGGCGACCTCCGGGGTGTCGATCTGTCCGGCGCCAAGCTCAGCGAATCGGACTTCATGGACGCCGACCTCAGCGAGGCGAGCCTCGTCGGCACCGACCTCAGCGGCGCCAACCTGATGGGGGCCGACCTCAGCGGCGCCCGGCTCACGCGGGCGTTCCTCATCAGTGCGCTGCTCACCGGCACGGTGCTCGAACGGGCGAACCTCACCGGCGCCCACCTGAACGCCGCGAAGATGAACGGCGCCCGGCTCAACGGAGCCAACCTGACGGCGGCGGACCTCGCCGACGCCGTGCTCTCCGGCGCCAAGCTCGTCGAGGCGAACCTCAACGGCGCGTCGCTCAACGGCGCCAACCTCACCGGCGCCAACCTCACCCGCGCCGACCTGAGCGGGGCGAGCCTGATCGGTGCCGATCTCAGCGGCGCCACGTTGGTGGACACCGACCTCAGCGGGGTGCGGCACAACTACCGGACCCGCTGGCCCACCGGCTTCCGTCCGCCCCCGTCCGCCTGAGCACGAACGGACGATCGCCACCGAACGGCGCACCTAGCCTCGGGTTCCGACCAGGGGGCGATCTCGGCGGCCCGATCGTGCTCGACGAGCATCTGGCCGAGCGCCTGCTCACCGAGCCGAAGATCGCCGGGGCCGTGGCCATGCCGATCCTCCATGCCTCCGGAATCACGAGCGGTCCGCTCCATGACCTGTGGTCAGTGCTCATGTTCGGCAAGGACGGCGCTGACCACGACCGCATCCGGCGTGTCGCTGCAGCCCATTTCACCCCCTCCCCTTGCGCGTCGGTTCTACTTGACGACCATCGAGGGCCAGACGCGAACACCGACCGGAAGGCCGGACGGTGTTCGTACGTGACGAATCTGGCGGAAGGAGTGGGATTCGAACCCACGGAGACCCGAAGACCTCAACGGCTTTCGAGGCCGTCCCATTCGTCCGCTCTGGCATCCTTCCGAGAGGTCAGCAGCGTAGCGCGCAGGCCGTCACCGGCGGGAGGCGAAGAACTCCTGCAGCAGCGCCGCCGACTCGGCGTCGCGCACGCCGTGCACGACGGGAAGGTTGTGGTTCAGGCGGGGGTCGGCGCACACGTTGTAGAGCGTGGACGTGGCCCCGGCCTTGGGGTCGGCGGCCCCGAACACCACGCGCCCGAGCCGGGCATTGAGCACGGCACCGGCACACATCACGCACGGTTCGAGCGTGACGTAGAGCGTGCAGTCCTCGAGGTGCCAGGTGCCCAGGGCCGCAGCCGCATCCCGCAGCGCCAGGATCTCGGCGTGCGCGGTCGGGTCGCCGGTGCGCTCGCGCTCGTTGTGCCGGGACGCGACCACCTCCCCGTTGTGCGTCACCACGGCACCCACCGGGACGTCGCCGTGGGCGACCGCCATCGCAGCTTCGGCCAGGGCCAGGCCCATGAGGGCGTCGTGCTCGCTCATGGGCCGAGTCTCGCTGGCGGAGGGAGTGGGATTCGAACCCACGGTGGGTTGCCCCACACACGCTTTCCAAGCGTGCCGATTCGGCCGCTCTCGCATCCCTCCCGGACACCCGCACGGAGCGCCGCTGCCGATCCGGGGACCGGCGCTTGACGACGCTAGCCGAGCGGTAGCCTTGCCCACCTGTCGTCGTCGTCCTGCCGGGCGAGGTGGCGGTCGGGTCCTGTGCAACGTCAGCCCGTGAACCAGGTCAGGGCCGGGAGGCAGCAGCCTTCAACGGAACCTGACGGGTGCCGCAGGTCGCCTGGCCGCCACCTCCCTCGGCAGGGCGGTTCGACCGCCCGCCGTTAGCATCGGACCCGTGACGTACCAGGCCCTCTACCGCCGATACCGACCCCGTCGGTTCGCCGAGTTGAAGGGCCAGGGGCACATCGTGCGGGCGCTGCGCAACGCCGTCACCGAGGACCGGGTGGGCCACGCCTACCTGTTCTCCGGCCCGCGCGGCACCGGCAAGACCACTACGGCGCGGATCCTGGCGAAGGTCCTCAACTGCGAGCACCCCCTCGACGGCGAACCGTGCTGCGCGTGCGAGTCGTGCAAGGCCGTCGAGGCGGGCACCAGCTACGACGTCATCGAGCTCGATGCGGCGTCCAACAACAGCGTCGACGACGTGCGCGAGCTGATCGAGCGGGCGGCGCTCGGGATCGCCGGCCGCCGCAAGGTGTACATCCTCGACGAAGTCCACATGCTGTCTCGCAACGCCGAGGCAGCGCTGCTCAAGACCCTCGAAGAGCCCCCACCGCACGTCGTGTTCGTCCTCGCGACCACCGACCCCCAGAAGGTCTCCGAGACGATCCGGAGCCGAACCCAGCACCTGCAGTTCCACCTGCTGCCCGGCGACGAACTCGAACAGCACGTTCGATGGGTGATCGACGACGCCGGTCTCGCCGTCACCGACGACGCCGTCGAAGCCGTCCTGCGCCGCGGCGGCGGATCGGCGCGCGACACGCTCTCTGCGCTCGAGCAGGTGGTCGCAGCCGGTGGCGTGGCCCCCGAGGACACCCCGCTGGACGAGATCGTCGATGCCCTCGGTGCCCGTGACACCGCGGCCGCACTCGCCGGCCTGGCCCGCGCCGTCGACGCCGGGGTCGATCCCCGATCGGCCGCCGAACGCGTCGTGGCCCACCTGCGCGATCTGCTGCTCGTGAAGCTCGCTCCGGAGCTGGTGCGGGTGCCCGACCGATCCCGCCCCCGAGTGGAGGCACAGGCCGCAGCCTTCGGGCCCGCCGCGGTCACCCGGGCCATGGAGATCCTCGGCGAGACCATCCTGGAGCTGCCCCGAGCGCCCGAGCCCCGGATCCTGGTCGACGTCGCGCTCGTCCGGATCACCGCCGTCGAGGCCGACACCTCGACCGGCGCGTTGCTCACCCGCATCGAGCGCCTCGAGCGAGCGCTCGCCGGTGGGATCCCGGCCGCACCCACGGCCGCGCACCAAGCCGCACCCGCTCCGGCCGCGCCCACCGCTGCAACCGTTTCCGCTGCAGCCGTTTCCGCAACCGCTGCCGCCGTGGCGAACCGCCCGGAGCCCGACTCGGGCCGGCCCCGCGCCGTGCTCGGGTCCCGGGGCCGACCCGAGGCGGGTCCCCGGGCGTCGGCCGAGCCGGCCGCCCCGGTGCCGCCAGCAGCACCCCCACCCCCAGGCCCGGCCCCCGCCGCCGGGCCGATCGGGCGGGAGCAACTCGAACGGCTGTGGACCGACACGGTGGTCCCGGGTCTCAAGCCGGTGGCACGGGCGCTGTACACCGACGCTCGGATCGTCGACAGCGCCGCCGGGAGCGCCACCGTGGCGGTGCCGGCCTCGGTGTTGAGCCGATGCGAGGAGATCCGTCCTCAGATCGAGTCGGCGCTCGGCGGCGCCCTCGGGGCCGCCGTGCGATTGGCGCTCGTCGCCGATCCCAACGGGGAGAGCCCGCCGGGACGAACCCGACGCAGCGAGCCGGCACCACCTCCCGAGGAGCACTACGACCCCGCCGAACTGGTCGATGCACCCCCGGCAGCCCTGCGTCGCACCGGGGTTGACCGCCTGCTCGACGCCTTCCCGGGTTCCCAACTCGTCGAAGGAGCCGAGCGCCCATGACGCCCCTGACCCCCGGGCGGAGCTGAGATGGCCGGCACGTACGCACCACCGGTGCAGACCCTCATCGACGAACTCGGCCGGCTGCCCGGGATCGGCCCGAAATCCGCCCAGCGCATCGCGTTCCACCTCCTCAAGGTCCCCGGCGAGGAGGCCCAGCGTCTCGCCCGGGCGATCACCGAAGCGAGAGCCAAGGTGTCGTTCTGCCGGCGCTGCTGGAACGTGGCCGACTCGCCGTGGTGCACGATCTGCGCGGACGACGGTCGCGATCCGACGATCGTGTGCGTCGTCGAGGAACCCCGCGACGTCGTCGCCATCGAGCGAACGGGCGAGTTCCGCGGCCGCTACCACGTGTTGCTCGGGGCGATCAGCCCGATCGACGGGATCGGCGTCGAGCAACTGAAGGTTCGCGAGCTCCTCGCCCGCATCGAGCCCGAGGGCATCTCCGAAGTGATCGTGTGCACGAACCCGACCCACACCGGCGATGCCACGGCGCTCTACCTGTCCCGGCTGTTGCGCCCGCTCGGGCTCACGGTCACCCGCCTCGCCAGCGGTCTTCCGGTGGGCGGTGACCTCGAGTACGCCGACGAGCTCACCCTCGGACGAGCCCTCGCCGGCCGGCGCACCCTCGACTGACGGACCGGCCGGGCCGTCCCGGACCGATGTGACCGGCACCCTGCCCCCGGCGCCGGAGTGCCGGTCTAACCTCGCGCAACCGCTTGCGGGCCGCCGCAGGACCGGACACGGACGGGAGCCGCCATGAAGGTCGGAGCGTTCTTCTTCAGAGGCGTCGAGATGGACGACGCCGGCGCCGGACTGCCCAGCCCGATGGACCGCCGTTACACCAACGAGCAGGCTTGGGACGCCACGCTGAAGTACGTCAACTCGGCGATCGAGGCCGAGCGCCTCGGCTTCGACTCGTTCTGGACCACCGAGCACCACTTCCAGCACGAGGGCTACGAGATCATCCCGAACGGGATCCTCATCTCCACCTGGATCGCGGCCCGCACCAGCCGCATCCGCCTGGGCGCGATGTTCAACGTCGTTCCCCAGTGGAACCCGCTGCGCCTCGCCGAGGACTTCGCCCTGATGCACAACCTCTCGGGAGGTCGAGGGGTGCTCGGCGTCGGCCGGGGCACCGTGCCGCGCGAGATCCTCCACCTGAACGACAAGGGCGTGTCGATCGGATCGCACGACAACCCGGAGAAGGCCAACGACGACGAGCTGAACCGCGAGGTGTTCGAGGAGTCGATGGAGATCATCCGGCGGGCCTTCGCCGGCGAGACGTTCTCGTTCCACGGCAAGCACTTCCAGATCCCGGTCCCGGGGATCCCGGACCGGGGCCACACCGTGCAGAGCCTCACGATGATCCCCCGGCCGCTGTACCCCTACGAGATCTGGCAGGCCGTGACCAGCCCGCCCACGCTCGGCTACGTCCCCGTCGTCGACCACGGCGGCGTGTTCTGGAACCAGCACTACTCGTTCATCAAGAGGTTCTGGGACACCTACGGCGAGAAGTACGCCGCAGCGCACGGGCGAGAGCTCGCCGCCCACGAGAAGCGGATGCTCGTCGTGTCGGTGCGCATCGAAGACACCCACGAAAGGGCCTGGGAGACGGCCCGACCCGGTCACGACGAGTTCTGGAAGTTCCTCGGGCCGTACGGCTGGAGCCGGGGCTACATGGGGCCCGACGGCAAGCCGGCCCGCCCTGGCCTCATCCCGAGCCTCGAGGAGTCGGTGCAGAACAAGACGATGCTCATCGGGACCGCCGAGGAGGTCGCCGAGGGTGTGCAGTTCTACAAGGACCTTCTCGGCATGGAGTTCCTCACGATCTTCCCCCACCTGCTCGGCGACCCCTACAAGAAGGCCGACGAACAGATGGCGCGGTTCATGGAAGAGGTCGTCCCGCTCCTGCGGTGACCGGCCCGGTGCAGCCTCGCCTGCGGCCCGCCGTGCGGGCCGTCGTCCTGGACCCCGACGACCGGCTCCTGCTAGTCCGCCTTTCCTGGCCGACCGGCTGGGACGGTTGGGTGTTGCCCGGGGGCGGCGTCGACGCAGGGGAGGACGACTTCGTCGCCCTGCGCCGGGAGCTCGTCGAGGAAGTCGGGCTGCACGACCCCGACATCGGTCCGTGCCTGTGGCGTCGCGAGGTTCGGTTCCGGTTCGGCGATTGGGACGGCCAGCGCGAGCACGTCCACCTCGTTCGGACCGATGCGTTCGAGCCGAACCCGGCGTTCAGTCCCGACGAACTCGCCGCCGAACACGTCGCCGAGATCCGGTGGTGGCGCCTCGATGCCCTCGACGCGAGCGCCGACGTGCGCTCTCCGTCGCGGCTCGCCGCCCTCGTCGGCGCCGTCCTACGCGACGGCCCGCCTGTGCAGCCCTGGCTACTCGATCGCTAGACCGCTCGATCGCTAGACGGTGCGCAACACCAACGCATCGCCCTGGCCACCGCCCCCGCACAGCGCCGCCGCGCCGACCCCACCGCCGCGGCGCCGCAGTTCGTGCAGCAGTGTGAGCGCGAGCCGGTTGCCGCTCATCCCGATCGGGTGACCCAATGCGATCGCGCCGCCGTTCACGTTGACGACCTCGTCGCTCAGACCGAGGTCCGCCATCGACGCAAGGGCGACGGCGGCAAAGGCCTCGTTGATCTCGAACAGGTCCACCTCGCCGACACCCAGACCAGCCCGGCCGAGCGCCTTCACGATCGCAGCGGAGGGCTGGTGCAGCAGGTTGGCCGAGTCGGGCCCGGCGACCTGGCCGTAGGACACCACCTGGCCGAGGGGCTGAACGCCGAGACGTTCGACCATCTGGGCCGACATCACGACCACAGCACACCCGCCGTCGCTCAGCTGGCTCGCGTTGCCGGCGGTGATCGTCCCGTTCGCCGCGAAGGCCGGCCGAAGCCCGCCGAGCGAGTCGGCCGAGGTGCCCGGACGCACACCTTCGTCGGTCTCGACCAGCAGCGGCTCGCCCTTGCGCTGCGGGATCGCCACCGGGACGATCTCGTCGGCGAACCGGCCGTCCTTGATGGCAGCGGCGGCCCGCTCGTGGCTACGGGCGCTGTAGTCGTCCTGGGCCGCCCGCGAGATGGAGCCACCGTTGTAGTTCTCGGTGCTCAACCCCATGGCGCAGTGGTCGAACGCGCACGTGAGGCCGTCGTGGAGCACGGCATCCTCGAGTGCGCCGTCGCCGTAGCGGAACCCGCTTCGAGCGCCACGGACCAGATGCGGCGCTCCTGTCATCGACTCCATGCCCCCGGCGACGACGACGTCGGCCTCCCCCGAGGCGATCATCTGGTCGGCCAGGTAGATCGTGTTGAGGCCCGACAGGCAGACCTTGTTGATGCTCGAGGACGGGACGTGCATCGGCACGCCGGCGGCGACCGCCGCCTGGCGAGCCGGGATCTGTCCCTGGCCGGCGAACAGGACCTGGCCCATGTAGACGTAGTCGACCTGATCGGGCCGTACCCCGGACCGCTCGAGCGCCGCCGCGATCGCGAACCCGCCGAGCTGGACGGCGCTGAAACCCGCCAGCGCACCGGACAGCTTGCCGATCGGGGTACGGGCCCCAGCGACGATGAACGAACCGGGCATGGGTGCTCCTCCGGTGGAACGGGCTCGACGACGGCAGTGTACGACCGGTGGTCAGCGGTCGTGGCGGCCAGCGGGGCTCAGCGACGACGGCGTCGCACGACCGCAGCGACGATGCCGCCGGTGGCGAGCACCAGCAGTGCACCCCAGGCCACCAGCCCGGCGTGGGCGAGGTTCCGGCGGTCCCGGGCCGCAATCGCCTCGTCGTCGACCCACTCGATCGTCGCCTCCAGAGGCGTCTCCGCCGTCCCGATCGGTGCGAAGCGCCAGGTGACCGTTGCGGGACGGGTGTCGACGGCTCCCTCGGGCACGGTCGAGCGGACGACCACGGCACCCGGTGAGGTCGCCACCACCCGTCCCGGCGCCCGTACCGTCACCTCCAGGTCGAACGCGCCCGCCGGGTCGGTGACGGCCCCTGCGAACGCGACGTTGGGGCCGAGGGCCGCACGCAAGGCGTCGTCAGCGAAGGCGTCCAACCCGCTGAGCCCGGCGGCGCCGGCGACGGTCGTACGCAGACGGCCGAAGCTAGGCGTCATGTCGAGCTGTAGGTTCCGCAGCGGCCCGGCCGGGCCGTTCAACGACGCGAGCAACCGGTTGGCCTCGGCCAGGTCCGCAAAGGCGTGGACCATGGTCACCGCCACGCTGCCGTCGGCTCGACGGTCGATGAGCGGCGGGCCACCGCCGGCCCCCGTCGACGGGCCCTGCCAGCCGACGGCCTGAAGGTCATCGAATCGGAGGTCGTCGATCAGCCCGGGCGCCTTCGCCACCAACTCCGGATCGGCCGTGAGGACCACCTGGAGTCGGCCCGAGCCGTCCCGTTCGACCGCCAGATCCACCGACGCGGTCAGCCGGCAGCCGGCCAACAGCGCGATCAGGACGACCAGTCCGAGCGTGCGGCGTAGCAGCGCCATCGCGCCGGACCGACTTCCCAGCGGCGATCAGCCGCCGGAACCGGACAGCTCAGGGGCCGGCGGCGGGACGAAGCCCTCCACGCTGCGGAAGGTGAGCCGTTGCTGACCCGGCCGATCGGGATCGTCCTCGGTGTCGACGACGACGATCTCGCCGGCCCGGAACTGCTTGAGCAGGATCCGCTCGGAAAGCTGATCCTCCACCAGCCGTTGGATTGCACGCCGCAACGGGCGGGCGCCCAGGAGCGGGTCGTACCCCTTCTCGGCGAGGAAGCGCTTCGCCCCCGACGTCAGCTCGAGCCCGAGACCCTGCGACTGCAGTTGGGTCTCCAGCCGCCGCGTCATCAGGTCGACCATCTGGATGATCTCTTCGCGAGACAGTTCGTGGAACACGATCGTCTCGTCGATGCGGTTCAGGAACTCGGGCCGGAAGTGCTGCTTGAGCGCCTCGTTGACCTTCTCCTTCATCCGCTCGTAGGTGACGGCAGCGTCCACCTTGGTGAACCCGACCGACGCCTTGCGCAGCTCCTGGGTGCCCAGGTTCGAGGTCATGATCAGCACGGTGTTGCGGAAGTCCACCGAGCGGCCCTGGCTGTCGGTGAGCCGGCCCTCTTCGAGGATCTGCAGCAGCGTGTTGAACACGTCCGGGTGCGCCTTTTCGATCTCGTCGAACAGCACCACGCTGAACGGCTTGCGCCGCACGGCTTCGGTGAGCTGGCCGCCCTCCTCGTAGCCGACATAGCCGGGGGGCGAGCCGACGAGCCGGCTGACCGTGTGCTTCTCCATGTACTCCGACATGTCGAGCGTGATGAGCGCCGAGTCGTCACCGAAGAGGAACTCGGCGAGCGTCTTGGCGAGTTCGGTCTTCCCCACGCCGGTGGGGCCAAGGAAGATGAACGAGCCGCTGGGACGCCGCGGGTCCTTCAGGCCCGCCCGGGTGCGCCGGATCGCCTGCGACACCGCGTGGATCGCGTCTTCCTGACCGATCACCCGCTTGTGGAGCTCGCCTTCCATGTTGAGGAGCTTCTGGGTCTCCTCTTCGGTGAGCTTGTAGACCGGGATGCCCGTCCAGAGCGACAGCACCTCGGCGATCGCCTCTTCGTCGACCTCGTCGAACAGGTCGACGCCCTTGGCCTTGATCTCGGTCTCTTTGGACGCCCGCTCCTCGAGCAGCGCCTTTTCCTGGTCTCGCAGCCGGCCGGCCTCTTCGAAGCGCTGGGCCTCCACGGCCTCCTTCTTCTTGGCCTGGACCTCGGCGATACGCCCCTCGAGTTCCTTGAGGTCGGGCGGGGCCTGCATGCGCTTGATCCGCAACCGGCTGCCGGCTTCATCGATCAGGTCGATCGCTTTGTCGGGCAGGTGCCGGTCCGAGATGTAGCGATCGGCCAGGTTGGCCGACGCGACGAGCGCCTGGTCGGTGATCGTGACCCGGTGATGCGCCTCGTAACGATCGCGCAGGCCCTTGAGGATCTCGATCGTGTGCGCAACCGTGGGCTCTTCGACCTTCACCGGCTGGAACCGGCGCTCGAGCGCAGCGTCTTTTTCGAGGTGCTTGCGGTACTCGTCGAGCGTCGTGGCACCGATCGTCTGGAGCTCACCCCGGGCCAGCATCGGCTTGAGGATGCTGGCCGCGTCGATCGCGCCTTCGGCCGCGCCGGCGCCGACGAGCGTGTGGATCTCGTCGATGAACAGCACGATGTCGCCGCGGGTCTTGATCTCCTTGAGTACCTTCTTCAAGCGCTCTTCGAAATCGCCGCGGTACCGGCTGCCCGCGACAAGGGCGCCGAGGTCCAGCGTGTAGAGCTGCTTGTTCTTCAGCGTGTCCGGGACGTCGTTGGACACGATGCGCTGGGCGAGACCTTCGACGATCGCCGTCTTGCCGACGCCAGGCTCCCCGATGAGCACCGGGTTGTTCTTCGTGCGTCGGGACAGCACCTGCATGACCCGCTCGAGCTCGCGGGCCCGGCCGATCACCGGATCGAGCTTCTTCTCGCGTGCGAGCTGCGTGAGGTTGCGTCCGAACTGGTCGAGCACGAGCGAGCCCTGCGGCGCAGCTTCGGAACCCGACGACGACGAGGACGACGCCTGACCGCCCGCCGGCGCCGGACCCGAGCTGGTGGACTCCTTCCCGCCCGAGGGACCCTGGTAGCCCGACAGGAGCTGGATCACCTGCTGGCGCACCCGGGACAGATCGGCGCCGAGCTTCACCAGCACCTGAGCGGCCACGCCCTCGCCCTCACGGATCAGCCCGAGCAGGATGTGCTCGGTGCCGATGTAGTTGTGGCCGAGTTGCAGCGCCTCACGCAGCGACAGCTCGAGCACCTTCTTGGCCCGCGGGGTGAACGGAATGTGGCCCGACGGCGACGATCCACCCTGGCCGATGATCTCCTCGACCTGGGCTCGAACCGCTTCGAGCGAGATGCCGAGCGATTCGAGCGCCTTGGCGGCGACCCCCTCGCCCTCGTGGATCAGCCCGAGCAGGATGTGCTCGGTGCCGATGTAGTTGTGGTTGAGCAGGCGCGCTTCCTCTTGGGCGAGGACGACGACCCTGCGGGCCCGATCAGTGAACCGTTCGAACACAGCGACCGCCTTTGCCTGGGACGGCGTGGGGGTAATGGCCAGGAGTGTACCGGCGCCCCCTGGTGCCCCCTACGTCGGGAAGCTCTACCGACGGACCGGCCGTGCTGTGACCGAAGCGTCGGTTCCTAGGGTCGGACGATGGTGCCGTAGCTTGAGGGTGTGGCCGCGGCCAATCCCCTCCTCGGGCTGTCGTCGATGGCCGCCGACCTCGGTCGGGTCGAGCGTGCACTCGCTGCGTCGGTCCACACGGGGGACGAGCAGCTCACCGAGATGGCGTCCCACCTGCTGGCCGCCGGCGGCAAGCGCCTTCGCCCGCTCATGGCCGTCGCCGCAGCGCTCACCGGCCGCCCCGAGGCGAGCGACGAGGTGGTCACAGGGGGTGTGGCCTGCGAGCTCGTGCACATCGGATCGCTCTACCACGACGACGTGATGGACGAAGCCGAACTGCGGCGTGGCGTCCCCAGCGTCAATGCACGCTGGGGTAACCATCGCGCGATCCTGGCCGGCGATTTCCTTCTCGCCCGGGCCTCGGAGCTGGCCGCCTCGCTCGGCGCCGAGGTGGCCGGCCTGCTCGGCGCCACGATCGGCCGCCTGGTCGAGGGACAGATCGGCGAGCTGCGCACGCAGTACGACCCGTCACGTTCGGTCGAGGCCTACCTGCACTCGATCGGCGGCAAGACGGCATCGTTGTTCGCCGCCTCTGCCCGCATCGGAGCGCTCGTGGCCGGGCTCGACCGAGGTGCGGTGGATGCCCTCACCGCCTACGGCGATGCCTACGGCACCGTGTTCCAGATCATCGACGACGTGCTCGACATCACCGCGACCGACGAGCAACTGGGCAAGCCGGCTGGGCACGACCTCGTCGAGGGCGTCTACACGCTGCCGGTCATCTTGACGCTTTCCGCCGGAGGGGCACCGGCGGGCGAACTCGGCGATCTCCTCGGTGGTCCGCTCGACCCTCCCGCCCTCGACAAGGCGCTGGCGATCGTGCGGTCCGGAGGTGGCGTGGACGCAGCGCTCGACGAGGCGGCCCGCTGGGCGGACCGAGCCGGCGCTGCACTCGCCGAACTGACGCCGTCGGCTGCGGGCACGGCGCTGGCCGGTGCCGCCCGCCACCTGCTCGACGCCACCGGCGTTCAGCGGGCGAAGGCTCGATAGGCATCCCATCGGGGATCCCGCCGGACCCGACACGACACCCGGTGCGCGGCCCATCGCGCGGCAACCTGCGCCTCGAACGCCTTCACCCAGTCGTCTGCGCTTGCGTAGAACACGTATTCCCGCAATCCGGCGGCTGTCACGACCAGCGTCATCACGGCACGCTCGTGACAGAGCGGGACGAGCACCTCGTCCTCGAAGCGCGAGAGTGACGCCAGTTCGGTCTCGCTCGGGCGCCCGTCGAAGTCGACGTCGTTCATGGGCACCGTGAGGTGGATCTGGAACGGAAAACTCGGGTGACCGATCGAGCGGCGGATGTCCGTGCGGTACGACACCGTCATCGGCGAGCCGTTGTGGGTGCCGATCGTCTCGGCCCAGCGCCCGCCACGCGACTGGCGAGGATCGAGCGGCGCTGACCGGCGGAACAAACCCACGGCGGCCCAGCGTACGGGAGCCGGGCCGGCCGGGGCTCACCCCAGGTCAGGCCACGACGGCGGCGGCCGCAGCCAGGCCCGAGCAGTACGCCCCTTCGATGCGAGGTCCGGCGAAGGCGTCCCCGGCGAAGACCAGCGGCGCGCTCGAAGCCGCCCGCCAAACCGGGTCGGGCCAGGTCGTTCGCGGCGTGGCGAACCGCCAACGCTTCACCTGGACGGCGAGTACCGCCGAATCGCCCACGTACGGCGCGGCTGCCGCTCGCAGCGCCGACTCCAGCGCGACTGGGTCGTCGTCCCAATGGGCGAGCGACCAGTCCGGGTTCGCATGGAGCGTGAGCGCCGACACGCTCGAGACACCCTTGGTCCGGTTGTCCCCGACGAACGAGAAGACCTCGTCGGGGTGCTGGAGGCCGCCTGGGTGGGCGACGGCCGAAGGCCCGTCGAGCACCGCGAGCAGCGCCAAGGTCCGGTCGTACTCGATGCTCCAGAGCGCCTGCGGGACATCGACGCCAGCCGTCACGCACAGCGACATCGTTTGCGGGATGGGGCAGGTGAGCACGACGGCATCGGCGTCGAGGGCCGAACCGTCGTCGATTGCGACGCTCCACCCGCCCGACGAGCCGGGGTGCACCCCGAAGGCCAGGTGCCCGCAGCGCACGTCGAGCCCGGCTGCGAGGTGTTTGGCCAACGCGTTCATGCCCCCGAGCACGACGTACCGGGGGTGACCGTCGTCGGCACCGAAGCCGTTGCACCAGGTGCTCACCAAGCCGAGCGACACGAGTGAGGCGACCTCGGCGGCGAAGACCTCGCTACGGACCGTGAAGAACTGCGCACCGTGGTCGAGCACGGCGCCCTCGACCCGCCGGGTCGCAAGACGTCCGCCCGGTGAGCGGCCCTTGTCCAGCACCGTCACTTCGTGGCCGGACGCCGAGAGCGACCGCGCGCACACGAGGCCCGACAGGCCCGCACCGACGATCACGACACGCACGGGCGAACGATCGCACAACCCGACCTCGGTCACCCCAACGGAAGATCGTCATCGTCAGGACTGTCACAAGTCCTGACCGGACGGGACTCCGGTCACTCAAGCGACCGGGGGTGCGCCGCCGATCGGGAAGGCATGGGACACGAATCGAAGGCGCCCGGGCCCCGGCACCGCGCCCAGCGCGTCCTCGCCCGCCTGCTCGCCGTCGTCAGCGCAGTCGCCGCCCTGCTCGCGCTCGCGCCGACGTCGTCGTCGGCCTCCTCACCCGACGGCCCAGCGATCAAGGCCTTCCCCACCGGTCGGCCGTGCTGGTACGCCGACACCTGGCAGGCGCCACGCGGCGTCGGCGCCGACGGCAAGCCTCGCTTCCACGAGGGCGTAGACGTGATCGCGGCAACCGGGACACCGCTGTTCGCCGTCGACGACGGGCGCATCACGCGGCTCAACAGCTCCACCCGCGGCGGGATCCAGCTCTACCTGACCAGGGACGACGGGACGTACTACTTCTACGGACACCTGTCCCGGTACGCCGACGGGATCGCCGTCGGCCAGCGGGTGACTGCCGGACAGCTCATCGGTTTCGTCGGCCAGACCGGCGACGCCGTGCAGTCGGTGGCGCACCTGCACTTCGAGATCCACCCGGGAGGAGGGGCCGCCGTCAATCCCTTCGCTGCGGTCAAAGCCGTCGACGGCTGCGGTACCCCGACCCCGGGTCGCCCACCGACCGACCCCTTGGGCACGACCCCGGCGGGCGGCAGCGGATTCGGCGGGCTGTCCCCGCTCGTGCCGCACCGATTCGCCGACACCCGGGAGGCACTCGGGCTCACCCGGTTCTCCGCCGGCACGCAGAACTGGCTCGCCGTCGCCGGGCGTGGAGGGGTGCCCGCCGACGCCACCGCCGTCACGGCAACCGTCACGGTGACGAATCCGGCCGCCCCTGGCTTCGTGACGGTGTACCCGTGCGGTTCCGGTGCACCCGAGACCTCCACGGTGAACTTCGTCGCCGGGCAGACCGTCGCCAACTCCGCCGTCGTCGGCCTCGGCACGTCCGGGCGGCTCTGCTTCGTGTCGTCGGCCGCAACCGACGTCCTCCTCGACATCACCGGATTCCGGGGTCCGAGCGGACGCCTCGGGTACCAGCCGGCCACGCCGACCCGGCTTCTGGATACCCGTACCACCAAGGGCCGACTCAAGCCCGGTGAGGAGATCGCCGTGAGCGTCCCCGGCACCGGTATCCAGGCCGCGACGGTGAACGTCACCGCCGTCGACGCCGGTGGCCCCGGGTTCTTCACGGTGTACCCCTGCGACGCCGGACGCCCGAATGCCTCGACGTTGAACATGCAGGCAGGCAGCACCGTCGCAGCCGGCACCACGGTCGGGCTCGGCGGCGGACGCCTGTGCGTCTACTCCTCGGCCGCCGCCGACGTGATCGTGGACCTCCTCGGCACCTGGCAAACCGCCGCCGGGCTGCGACCGGCCGCCGTCACCCCCGACCGGATCCTCGACACCCGCGACGAACGGGTCATGATCGCCGGCAACACGGTCCGCCGCATCCCGATCGCCGGCGGCGGCGCGGTTCCGGCCGACGCCCGCGCCGTCGTGGTCAACCTCACGGCGGTCGGCGCCGACGGCCCCGGATTCGTGACCGCGTTCCCGTGCGGAGGTGCCGTGCC
>JBJTVH010000109.1:0-4763 GCA_046081125.1 Acidimicrobiales bacterium | reverse complement strand
GCCATGAGGGCAAACCCGGCTTCCTGGCCGTCGACCACGATCGGATCTGGCCGACCGACCCGGCCGACGTGCACGACCGGCTGCCCGAGGACTGGCTGGAGGAGACCAAGTCCGGAGTGCAGGTGAAGTCGAGGAAGGGTGACCTGCTCCCGACGCTCGTGCGGGTCGGGCTCGACGGCGCCTTCTTGCCCGACGATGCTCCGGTCACGTTGATGTGGTGGACCCCGGCCCCGTTCCAGCTGTGCCTGCGCTGCGGCGTCGCCTACGACCGGATCGGCGAGTTCGCGAAGTTGACCACCCTCGGCTCCGAGGGCCGGTCGACCGCAACGACGGTGCTCAGTTTGTCCGCGGTCCGGCAGCTACGCGCCGACGCGACGTTGGAGCGGCGGGCCCGGAAGCTGTTGTCGTTCACCGACAATCGTCAGGACGCCGCGCTGCAGGCCGGGCACTTCAACGACTTCGTGCAGACCGCGATGCTCCGCGCTGCGCTGGCGAAAGCGGTCGCAACGGCCGGGCCCGACGGCCTCGCCCATGACCAGGTTGTGCCGGCCGTGTTCCGGGAACTCGATCTGCCGTTCGACGCGTATGCGATCGACCCGGAGGTCGAGTTCGGTGCCCGGCGGCAGGTTGAGTCGACGTTCCGGGACGTGCTCGCCTACCGGTTGTATCGGGATCTGCAGCGCGGGTGGCGGGTGACAGCCCCGAACCTGGAGCAGTGCGGCCTGCTGCGCTTGGACTACCTCGATCTCGACGAGGTGTGTGCCAGCGATCGGCTGTGGGCGACCCGGCATCCGGCGCTCGCCGGGGCGTCGCGTGCCGAGCGGGAGCGGGTGGCCCGGGTGTTGCTCGACTACCTGCGCCGGGAGCTGGCGATCAAGGTCGATGCGCTGGACCCGATGGCGCAGGAGGCTTTGCAGCAGCGGGCCGATCAGCGGCTGGCCGGGCCGTGGTCGCTCGACGGGATCAGCCGCCTCGAGCATGCCCGCACCGTCGTGCCCCGCTCGCAGAAAGCGAAGGACTATCGGGGCTGGTCGTACCTGTCGGCCCGTAGCGGGTTCGGCCGGTTCCTGCGCCGGGCGACGACGTTTCCGTCCCACGCAGTACGTCTCACCCTCGACGACACGGCGACGGTGATCACCGACCTGTTCGACGCGTTACGGCGCGGCGGGTTGGTCGAGGAGGTGGAAAAGACCCGCGACGGGGTTCCCGCCTACCAGGTGCCGGCCGCCGCGCTCGTATGGCGGCCGGGGGACGGGTCGGTGCCGGTCGACCCGATCCGGATGCCGACCGGGCCGGCCAGCCCGCCGCCGCCGAACGTGTTCTTCACCGACCTGTACAGCTCCGACACCGGATCGCTCGCCGGGCTGCTTGCCCGGGAGCACACCGCGCAGGTGCGTGCCGACGACCGGGAGGACCGGGAGCGCCGGTTCCGGGAGGCGGAGCTGCCGGTCCTGTACTGCTCTCCGACGATGGAGCTCGGCGTCGACATCGCCGATCTGAACGTCGTGTCGCTGCGGAACATGCCGCCGACCCCGGCGAACTATGCGCAGCGGTCCGGGCGGGCCGGCCGGCAGGGGCAACCGGCGCTGGTGTTCACCTACTGCGCGGCCGGGTCGCCGCACGACCAGTGGTTCTTCCACCGGCCCGATCTGATGATCGCCGGGCAGGTAGCACCACCCCGGTTGGAACTTGCGAACGAAGACCTGTTGCGCGCCCACGTCCACGCCGTGTGGTTGGCGCACAGCGGTATGGATCTCGGCCGGTCGTTGAAAGAGGTCCTCGATCTGGACCGGCCGGGGTTGCCGTTGCTCGACCGCGTCGCCGATGCGTTCGCCGAGCCGACGGCCCGTGCCCGGGCGCTCGAGGTGGCCGGCCGGCTCCTCGACGACTTGGAGCCGTTGCTGCAACGGGCGCCGTGGTGGCACGCCGACTGGCTCGCCGGGGTGTTGAACGCGATCACGTTGGCGTTCGAGCAGGCGTGCCAGCGGTGGCGGGGCCTGTACCGGGCGGCGATGACCCAGTTCGACGCCCAGAACCGGATCATCGCCGACGCGTCCGCCGCCCCAGCCGCAAAGGAGGACGCCAAGCGCCGCCGCCGGGAGGCCGAGACGCAGTTGTCGTTGCTCACCGCCGCCGAGGAGGAGCAGTCGCAGAGCGACTTCTACAGCTACCGGTACTTCGCGTCGGAAGGGTTCCTGCCCGGCTACTCGTTCCCTCGTCTGCCGTTGTCGGCGTTCATTCCGGGCAGCCGAACCAAGCGGGTCGATTCGGAGTACGTGTCCCGGCCCCGGTTCCTCGCCATCAGCGAGTTCGGGCCGCGCAGCCTCGTGTACCACGACGGCAACCGGTACGAGATCACCAAGGTGATCCTCGCTCCTGGCGAGTTGGACGAGGCCGGCGATCCGATCGTCACCACCAACGCGAAACGCTGCGAGCGGTGCGGCTACCTGCACCCGCAGGCGAATGCGGACGTGTGCGACAGCTGCGGGGTGCTACTCCCGCCGACCACCCAGGACCTGTTCCGCATGGAGAACGTGTCGACGAAACGGCGGGAACGGATCAACGCCGACGAGGAGGAACGCCAACGCCAAGGCTTCGAGGTGATCACCGGGTACCGGTACGCCGAGCGCAACGGCCGGTTGTCACGCCGGACCGGCACCGTCCACGCGGCTGACGGCACGACGCTCGCCACCCTCACCTACGGCGACACCGCAACCCTGTGGCGGATCAACCTCGGCCTGCGCCGCCGGAAGGATCTCGCCAAGGTCGGGTTCCCGTTGGGGATCCGCACCGGGGAATGGGGCCGCGACGAGAACCTGCTCGACGGTGACGGCGACACTCCGGCGTCGAACGAGGTGTTCAAACGGGTGGTGCCGTTCGTGGAGGACACCCGGAACTGTCTCGTCGTCGACTGGGCCGAGGTGCTGACCGACGGGCAGCTCGCCTCGTTGCAGGAGGCGTTGAAGCAGGCGATCCAGTTCACGTTCCAGCTCGAGGAGGACGAGCTCGCCGCCGAGCCGCTTCCCAGCCGGCGCCGGCGCCGGGCATTGCTGTTCTTCGAATCGAGCGAAGGTGGCGCCGGGGTGTTGCGCCGGCTGGTCGACGAACCGGGCGCGTTGGCGACGGTCGCCGCGAAAGCGTTGGAGCTGTGCCACTTCGACGCTGCCGGCATCGACATCGCCCCACCGGGCGACGATCGTTGCGAGGCCGCCTGCTACGACTGCATCCTCAGCTACCGCAACCAGCTCGACCATCAGCTCCTCGACCGTCGTGAGCTGCCCGGGCTGTTGGTTGCGCTGGCAACGGCAGCGGTCAGCGCCGCGCCGGGTGCGGCGACCGCCGAGGAGCATCTCGCCGAGTTGAAACAGGCGTGCGACTCGGGTCTGGAACGCGAGTTCCTCGACCGGTTGTGGCGCAACGGGAACCGGCTCCCGGACCGGGCGCCGGTGACGATCACCGACGCGCGCACCCAACCCGATTTCGTGTACGACGAGCAGGGGGTAGCCGTGTACGTCGACGGCCCGATCCACCGGTATCCGGACCGTCACGACCGTGACCGCGTCCAGACCGCGGACCTCGAAGCGCTCGGCTGGCAGGTGGTGCGGTTCAGCGCCGAGGACGATTGGGCGGCGAAGCTCACCGAATGGTCGTGGCTGTTCGGCGGTGACCGATGAGCTTCACCGTCGGCGCGCTCGTCGCCGCCCGAGGCCGCGACTGGGTGGTGCAGCCGGGCAGCACCGACGACTGTGTCCTCGTGCGCCCGTTGGGTGGCACCGACGACGAGGTCACCGGCATCCTCCCGGCCCTCGAACCGATCGGGTCGACGGTGTTCGACCCGCCCGACCCGACCGTGCCGGGGGATCACCGGTCCGCTGCACTGCTGCGGGACGCGCTGCGGATCGGGTTCCGGTCCTCGGCGGGGCCGTTCCGGTCGTTGGGCGCGATCGCCGTGGAACCCCGCCCGTATCAGCTCGTGCCGCTGCTGATGGCGTTGCGGCTCGACCCGGTGCGGCTGCTGATCGCCGATGCGGTCGGTATCGGAAAGACGATCGAAGCGGCGCTCGTCGCCCGGGAACTGCTCGACACCGGGATCGCGCACCGGCTCGCCGTGCTGTGCCCCCCGCATCTCGCCGAGCAGTGGCGCGACGAACTCGCCGCGAAGTTCCACCTCGACGCCACGCTCGTCCTCGCCTCCACCGCCGCCCGCCTCGAACGGGACCTGCCGCCGGGCCGGACGATCTTCGACGTGCACCCCGTGGTGATCGTGTCGACCGACTTCATCAAAGCGGAACGCCGCCGGGCCGAGTTCGTGCGCACCTGCCCCGATCTGGTGATCGTCGACGAAGCCCATACCTGCACCCTCGACGCCAGCGGCTCCACCCGGGCCCGTCAGCAGCGGTTCGAACTGCTCGCGGCGCTCGCCGCCGACCCGGCCCGCCATCTGCTGCTCGTCACCGCCACCCCCCACTCGGGGAAGCCGGGCGCGTTCCGCAGCCTGCTGTCGTTGCTCGACGTCGACTTCGAGCAGCTCCCCGACGACCTGTCCGGCGATCACAACCGGCGCCACCGCGAACGCCTCGCCCGTCATCTCGTGCAACGCCAACGCGGTGATCTCGCCGAGTTCCTCGGTGGCACCGAGTTCCCGCAGCGCTACGACGCCGAGGAGACGTACCGGCTCAGCCCCGCCTACCGGGATCTGCTCACCCGGGTGCTGCGCTACTGCCGCGAGCTCGTCGCCGATCCCGGCGACGGGCAGCACCGCA
>JBJTVH010000108.1:0-3807 GCA_046081125.1 Acidimicrobiales bacterium | reverse complement strand
AAGGCCCGGCGCATCGGTGCGGGCACCCCGCCCAACAAGGCCGGCAGACCCGGACGGACCTCGGCGTCGAACACGGTGTCGATGTCGGCGTCGGCCCACTCGGGGAGTACCACGTCAGGTTCGGTGATCCCGGACTCGGGTCGCGCCTCGGGATCACCGTCGCCGGGTCGGTGGCGCGTGGGGTCGGGTCGGTGGCGGCCGGCGTCGAGTTCGGAGATCAGAAGCCCGAACGGGCGTCGTACTGTCGCCCCGCTGCGGATCGAGCCGATCACGTGACGTACCGCGGCGTGCACCTCGTCGGGATCGAACCGGGCGACCCGGTGCCGGCCGGCGGCGTCCACCCCGGGCAGGTTCGTGCGCCGGCACAACTCCTCGAGCGGTCCGAGGATCGTGTCGAGCTCCTCGGACGACGCCAACGGCACCGGCGTCGCCTCGACGCGGACCGCGCGAGGCCCGCGCGAGCGGACCGCGCGAGGCCCGCGCGAGCGGACCGCGCGGGCCTCGCGCAGGAGATCCTCCGTCAGTCCGTCAGAGGAAGGATCTGACTGACTGACTACCGGACGCCACCGCGCGAGATCGACGACCGAACCCGCTCGGTTGCTCGCGCGGTCCCCCGCGCGGGGCGCGTCCCCGACGGCTGGGGGACCGCCGGGCGGGTCGTCATCGAGGAGACGTTCGACGAGACCGACCAGCCGTTCGGTGAGCGACACCAACGCGACCGCGAGCGCCACCCGGTCGCTCGGCGCCGCTGACAGGAGCGGGGCCGGTTCGCCGGTGTCGGACCGTGACGTCGTGTGGTCCCCGGTCGGGGCGACGATCACCAGCCGCGGGGAGGTCGCCACCACGAGATCCGCGGCTTGGCGCAGGTGGTACTGCAACGTGCGCACCGAGATACCGAGCCCGGTGGCGAGTTTGCGTTGCGACCACGACAACTCGACCAGGCCGTCGTCGCGTGTCGACCCGCACAACTTGGTCGCTTCCCGCAGCAGCTGCGCGCTGCGGCCGCTCACCAGACACCCCCGCGGTCGGGTGTTCCGGTTCCGGTCGTCCCCGTTCCGGAGTTCCCGACGCTGCCGTCGACGGCCGGGGACGGAACACGGAAAATCGGCACCGTCGCGTTCCGGTTCCGGTTCCCCGAACCCCGCTCGAAGCGGAAAGCCGGAAGGGTCCTTTCCTCTTCCGGGTCGTCGTGGTAGGGTTCCTCGGGAAAGAGGAAAGCCACTCTTCCTCCTTTCCGATCAGGTTCCGGGCTTCTCAGGGCTCAGATGGAACCGGACCGGCAGTCGAAGACGGATGACCGGATCGGGTGTTGGCGCACCCGGTCCGGTCCGTCGTTACACGGATGTCATTTGAGAGTTTCCCAGTTCCGGGTGTCCCGGACGCGGATAGGGGGGTGATGGACGTGCAGGATCCGGAAACGGGGTCCGACGTGTACCTCACCCCCACCCAGGTCGCCGCCCAGCTCGGGGTGACCGCCCGCACCGTGCGCAACCGCCTCGAACGCGGTGAACTCACCGGCACGCGTTCCGCGTCGGGCCGCTGGCTGGTCGCGGCCAGCTCACTGCGGCCCGGCTCCCCCAGCCTCGTTTCCCGACCGTCGGCGCCGGCCGCGGCGGGACCCGAGGTGGAACGCGACCTGCACGACCTGCTCGAGACCGCCATGCTGCGCAGCGAGGTCGGGGTGCTCACCGGTGAACTCGCGCTCGCCAAACAGCGCATCGCCACCCTCGAACGCGAAGTGCGGCAGCTCCGCGCTGTCGCCCGGTCGCTCATGAGCGCGGTCGACGCGTCGCTCACCGAGTCTGTCAGCGAGCCGAACACCACCGAAACCGACGAACCGTTCTGAGCCGATAGGGCTCCCCCGGGTCCGGCATGATCCCCGGTGCGGGCCCGACCGGTGTTCCGCTGCGGGTCGTGCGTGGGCGGGCCGGGGGACCACGAATCCGGCACACACCCCCTTGCTGTCGTCGTAGGAACGTATTCGACGTAGCATGAGGACGTGGAACGCGATGTGGTGACGACTGCGCGGCGGGTGTCGGGGTCGATCGCCGGGGTCGTCGAGGAACTCGAGCTGCGCCGCCCCACGCTCGTCACCGCCGAGATGCTCGTCGAGGTGCTGGCCGCCGCCGCCTGCCCGCTCAGCGTGGCCGGCGCAGCCGAACGGCTCGTGCGCAGCGGGTGGCTGCTGCCGTTGCGCACCCGGGGCACCTGGGAGTTCGTGCCCGCGGCACGCGCCGGGCGTTACGGCAGCGACGACGACTGGATCGAACTGCGCGCCGTGCTCGCCCGCCGGCCCGACGCGCCGGTCGCGGTCGCGTTCGAAAGCGCCGTCTGGGTCTACGGGTTCGCGGACCACCGCCCCTCGCACGCCGTCTACGTCCACCGGCCCGGGTGGCGGCCGCCGCGCTCGTGCGACGAGCTGCGTGCGGTCACCTTCGACTGGTCGCTGCCCACCCGGATCCTCGACAAGCTCCCGGTGCTCGACCCGGCGTCGGTGCTCGTCGCGTTGGCCGAACGACCCGAGGTGTGCCGGGACTGGGCCAACGCCGACACCTGGCTCGGCGCGCTGGTCGACGCCGCCGACCCCGCCGCCGTCCTCGACGAGGCCCGGGCCCGCGCCCCGGCCACCCTCGCCCGGCTCGGTCACCTCGCCGACTGGGTCGGCCACGGTGAGCTCGCCGAGCGCGTGCGTGTCCTGCTCCCCGAACGGCTCGGGGTCACCTACCTCGGCCCCCGCGGTCCGGGGGCCCGGTTCTCGGCCCGCTGGCGTCTCTACGACGCCGCGCTCCCCCACCGGGCCCCTGCCGCCCGGCCGGCGGTCCCACCCGCGGGTCGTGTGCCGGCCGGGCGGGAGTCGTGATCACCGAGGGCTACCTCGCCCGCCACACCCCGAAAGGTCGGGGCCGGCGCGGACCGGCGCTGCTCGACGTCGTGCAGGACTACGCGCTCGCCCACCTGCACACCGAAGGGCTCTTCGACGCCGGGCTCGTGCTCAAAGGCGGCACGTCGCTGCGCAAGTTCCGTGCCGGACCCGACGGCCGGTTCTCCACCGACCTCGACTTCGCCGCACCCGACACCGACGTGGCCGAAGGGTGCTTCGCAGCGCTCCACGTCGCCACGTTCCACGGGGTCACCTTCACCGTGGAGCAACGCAAAGGCCTCCACGGCCGGCTCGTGGCCGACAGCGCGCTGGGCCGCCCGGAGATCCCCGGCAAGCTCGAGGTGTCCACCCGCGCCCTGTGGCTCGCCCCGCAGCGCCTCACCCCGGTCACGCTTCCGGTGCACCGCGCCTACGAGTTCACGCTCCCGGCGATGCCGGTCCCCGCCGTCGAGGAGGCGATCGCCGAGAAACTCGCCGCGTGGCGGCGTCGACGCAAACAACGCGACCTCTACGACCTCGCCTGGTTCGCCGGTCTGGTGTTCGACGAGACCCTCGTGCGGCGCCTCACCGTGCTCAAGATCTGGCACGACGTCGTCGTCGACCGGCTCGACCCGCCCGGCTTCGACCCCGTCGCGCTCGTCGCGCCCACCGACGTGCGCCGGATGCCGTCAGAGGAGATCGGGTTGCTCACCCGACCCCTCGAACCGGCCCGGTGGATGGAACGGGTCGCGACCCGCTACGGGTTCGTCGCCGAGCTCGACGAGGCCGAAACCCAGCTCGCCCGCTGCAACGCCGGCGACGCCCGCCTCGCCGCCGAACTGGTCGCCGACCTGGGCCGCCCGGCGGGCTGACCGGGCTCACCACCCCACCCGAAGCCGTGGCTAATCCTCAGGTAGACGGTGAGAGTCAGCGGTTGGCGCCGTCGG
>JBJTVH010000107.1:0-46540 GCA_046081125.1 Acidimicrobiales bacterium | reverse complement strand
TCGCCGTCACGCACCGCCCGGGTCTTCAGCCCTGCGAGGTCGGACCCGGCCTCGGGCTCGGACAGCAGCTGCGAGCACAGCAGTTCGCCGCGATAGATCGGCTTCAGGTAGCGCTGCTTCAGATCCTCGCTGCCGTGCACGAGGATCGCCGGGCCGACCATCTCCCAGGCCACGTTCCACGCGCCCTGATCGGGAACCTCGTATTCGGCTTCGAGCTCGCGGTAGATCAGGTCGAGTTCGTGATTGCGGCCGCCACCGCCGTAGGCGACCGGGCCACCCATCCATCCGAAGCCGGCGTCGAACACCTTCGCTCGCCACACGCGCGCCGCAGCGAGCTTGGCGTCCTCGTCGTCGTGGTCGCGGCCTCCCATCAAGTTGAGCTCACCCGAGCCCTGGCCCCACACGAAGGTGTCCCGGCGCAGGCGGCGCTCGGCGTTGGCATCGAGCCACGCCCGGGCCTCGGTGATGAACGCCTCGCGCTCGTCCTCGGTCAGCGTGGCAGCTTCGTTCGACACGACGGCATCCCCTCCTACGGCCCGCCCCAGCGGGACCCGCTCGTTCGTTTACCAAACGACCGGTAGACAGTTCAACCAGGCCGGATCTTGGGAGCGGGCCGGGCACCACGCGCTGCTTTGGTTCCGCAACCCGAAGCGTCAGCGTGGGCCGAGCACCACGAGCCCGAACTCGGACGAGCGACCGATCTCGACGTAGCCGTCAGGGAAGCGCATCCCGCAATGGTTCATCGCAGACAACAACCCCTCGCTCAGACTCGACACCTCGACCGGCGCCCGGAGCAACACCAGAGGCAGGCGATCACCCCACGGCGGCACGCCATCGGGACAGGCGTCACGAATCCCTTGACCCGTGCGGACCTCATCGGAGCCGGAGTACCACGACTCACCGACGCTGCGACCGTCGAGGGCGAAGACCAGGCCGGCCGCCTCGTTGAACGCCAGGATGCGTCGGCCTGCCGGCCGGATCCACGGCTTGAGCTCCCGGTGAAGGCGGTCGAGCTCCCCCGCGTCCCGTGGGGTGAGGCGCACCGATGACACGGCCGCGGCCTCCCGTGGCTGACGGTTCAGGTCACCGACCGAACCGCCGGCACGGTACGGATACAGCAGCGAGCCGGTGACACCGAACGACACGCCGAGCACGGCCATGGCAACAGCCACCGCCAGGCACACCGGCGCGAGCCGGTCGGACCTGCGCAGGTCCAGCCTTCGACGGACCGAGGCCAGGACCACGCCGGCGGCGATCCAGCATCCGCCCCCGTGCAGGGTCACGAGCAGGATCGGGTTGCCCGTGCCCGCCGCCTGACAGAACGGCATGGCCAACAGTACGGCTACGACGACAACCCCGGTACGGGCTGCAACGGAACGATCGACCGGCCCGCTCCCAGACGCCGACGTGGACGGACGCGCCGCCAGCCTCGGGACCGCCCACCGCACCGCCCACGCGACGAGCACGATCGGGTAGAGCGCCAGCAGGGTCGTGAGCAAGGGCACGGAGTCGTTCAGGTTGACGGTCCCACCGACAAGGGCCCCCCGCCGGACGGCGACCACTGCAGTCACCACGAGGCTCACGACCGTTACGACAACGGCCACGGCGGTCAGGGCGAGCCGGCCCCGGCCCCGTCGGCCGGGGAGTACCGCCAGTGCAACGGGGGTGACGACCAGCAGTGGGTAGGTCTCGACTCCCAGGCGCAGGTTCGCCCGGGAGTTCCGGACGTACAGCGACAACAAGTCCATCACCGAGTTGGATCGCTGCCCCACCGCTCGGTTCGTGTCGACGAGCAACGGCAGGACCTCGGTCAGATCGACCAGGGTCAGGTGGACCAACAGGAGCAGTCCCAACGCCCCGATGATCGAGTACCCGCCGAGTCGGGCGACGGTCTTCCACGGACGCACCACGACGAGTCCGGCAACGGCGACGGTGGCAACGCACACGGCGGCCGACGACCACTTCGACAGCGCCATCACTGCGGCCACCGCACCGGCACCGACACCGATCCACCACGGGATCGCGCGACCTGCGGCGGAGCGGACGCAGAGTTCGACCGTGATCGCTGTGAGCAGGATGCTCCCGATCAGGGCGACGTCGTTGTAACCGGGGCTCGCTGGCAGCCACGTGTACACGAACCCACCGCCCGCCACGACAATGGCCACCACGGCCACCGGGGCCAGGCGAAGGCCCCCGGACGCATGACCGGGGGGGCGGCTGGCGTCGAGCCAGCGGGCAACCGACAGGCCCAGCAGCACATGCACGATCACGAAGGCAGCGAGGCGCGCCAAGCGCAACAGGTGCACGTCGTAGCCAAGGAGTTGGAACACCGGGCCGATGACGAACTGTGCCCCGGTGAAGTTCCGGAGGTCCTCCTGCCACCAGCGATAGCTGAGCAGGTAGAACCCTTCATCGGAGATGTCGAGACCGTGTCCGGCGCCGATCGCCGCTGCGACTATCCATGCGAACGAACCGACGATTCCGACCACGGCGACGGCCGCAACGATGGCGGGCTCCCAGGACGGTCGACGTTCGGCAGAAGCGGCAGGCGTGGTCAGGACCCTGAAGCGTAGTGGAGGCTCACCTAGCCCGACGGCGGCGCTGCGAGGGGCCACCGTCGGCGCGGTGGCGATGCCCGATGCCGCAGTACAAACCGCCCATCGCGAGATCGGCACACGTCGACGCGACCGACTCGATGGTGTAGTCCCGCCCCGGTCGAAACCAGAGGTAGATCGAGTTGACCATGGTCAGCAACGCGTTCGTCGCGATGACCCGGTCGAGTTCGGGACAGAACGCGCCGCTGCGCTGGCCCTCGGCGATGAGCTCGAGCATGAACTGCTCGTATTCGCAGCGGTCCGCCATGATCTCCCGCCGCCGCTCCGGGCCGAGGGCTCCGTACTCGGTGTAGAAGACACGAATCCACGACAACCGCTCGCCGAACGCCTTCACGTGCAACTCGAGCAGCGTCCGTAGTCGGTCTTCAGGGGAACCCTGAAGCGCTCGCACCGCATGGATGTTGGCCCGAGCACCTTCGTGGATCGTGCGACTGATCCGGTAGAGGAGATCTTCCTTGGTGTCGATGTAGTAGTAGAGCGAACCCTTGAGCAGCCCGACCGCCTCGGCGATGTCCTGCAGGGTGGTGGCCGCGTAGCCCTTGCGGTGGAAGATCTCCGCCGCCATCTCGTAGATCTCCTGCTCGCGTTCGAGGGCACGATCGCTCGGCGGCCGGACTCGCCGACGCTTCGCTGCGGTTACCTCGCTCACGAACCCCTCACGGGGATGATGGTATGGCGGTCACGAGTCCGAGGCTCGGTCATGCGCCCGTCCCGTACCGTGACGCAAGCCCGCCGACGACGGCCGCGAACTCGGTCACGGTGCGGGCGATGATCTCGGCGGCCGGGAGGATCTCCTCGATTCGGCCGGCCACCTGGCCGAGTTGCGGCAGTGACGCCTCGAGGTCCCCCTCGCCGTACAGCTTTGCGATGTCGCCAAGCAGCGCCATCGGGTTGCCCTCGTTGGCGAGTTCGAACCGGGCCGTCGTGTGGGTGCGCAACACCCGCACGGGCTTGCCGTTGTGCTGGTTGATCAGCATCGTGTCGGTCTCGGCCGCATCGACGACGGCCTGCTTCATGTTGTGGTGCACCCCGGCCTCCGCCGAGGCCACGAACCGGGTGCCCATCTGGACTCCCTCGGCCCCGAGGGCGAACGCCGCCGCCATCGATGCGCCGTCGGCGATACCCCCGGCAGCGATGATCGGGACGTCGAGCCGCGAGGCCACCGCGGGGAGCAGCACCATCGAGGACACCTCCCGAGGGTTCTTGAACCCGGCGCCCTCGCTGCCTTCCACCACGAGGCCGTCGACCCCGGCGTCCACGGCTTTGCGGGCTGCGGTCAGGCTCGGCACGACGTGGAACACGGTGAGGCCGTCCGCCTTCAGCCGAGCGGTGAACATGGCCGGTGATCCGGCCGAGGTGGTGACGAACGGGACCCCTTCGGAGACGACCACGTCGATCACCGTCGGGTCCGAGAGGAACGCGATCGGCAGGTTGACCCCGAACGGCGCGTCGGTTCGGTCCCGCACCGTGCGGATCGCCTCCCGGGTGGCCGCCGGTCCGAGCGATCCGGGGACGAGCCCGATCGCCCCGGCCTCGGCCACGGCGGCCACGAGTTCGGGCCCCGCCACCCAGCCCATGGGCGCCTGCACGATCGGGATCCGCACCCCGAGCGTGCGGGTCACGCGGTTGTCGAAGCCAAGGGCGGTGGTCACGGGTGCTCCTCGGGGTTCACGCAGCGGGGGCCGGCCGCCCCACCACGCGCAATGGGTGGTGGCAGCGCAGCAGGCGATCGTCCACGATCGCCTGGGGCGGCGTCACCGTGTCGCACTGGTCGTCGCGGGCGCTGCAACGGAAGCGGTAATGGCAACCGGCGCTGCCATCGGGCGGGACTGCCTTGGTGTCGGCGTCGTCGGTGTCGGCGAGGGACTCGAGCGAGGACGCCGTGACGAGCGCATCGGTGTAATGGTGCGATGGCCCATCGAGAACCTCGACGGCGGGACCCTGCTCGACGATCCGGCCGCGGTACATGACGGCGACCTCGTGGCACAGGTGGCGCACGAGCCGGAGATCGTGACCCACGAACACGTAGGTGACCCCGAGGCGATCCTGCAGGTCGAGCAACAGGTTCACGATCTGGGCGCTCACCGACACGTCGAGCGCCGAGAGCGGCTCGTCGAGAACGATCACCTCGGGCTCCGACGAGATGGCCCGGGCGATCGCGATCCGCTGGCGCTGACCGCCGGAGAGCTGGTGCGGGTAGCGATCGGCGGCGGTGACCCCGAGACCGACGAGCTCGAGTAACTCCATCGCCCGTCCCCGCCGCGCCTTGCGATCGGCCGACTTCTCGATCGCCGCCTGCTCGGTGATCGCATCCCAGATCCGCATCCGGGGGTTGAGCGAGCTGTACGGGTTCTGGAACACCGCTGCCACCCCGTGCCGGTAACCGCGCAACTCGGTGGGCGACATCCCGGCGAGCGGAGTGCCCTCGAACACGACGTCGCCGCGCGTCGGACGTTCGAGCGCAAGCAACATGCGGGTCAGGGTCGTCTTTCCGCTCCCCGACTCCCCGACGAGTCCGAGCGTGCGCCTGCGCCGCACGACGACGTCGACATCGTCGAGCGCATGGACGGTGCCCCCGTCGGGGGCCTGGTACACCTTGGTGACGCTGCGGGCCTCGAGCACGACCTCCGTGCGGGCCGCCGTCGTGGTGGCGTTCATGACTGTCCTGCCTTGATGCAGCGAACCTTCACCGCTCCGTGGACCTCGACGGCCGGGACCGCGTCGGAGCAGGCCGGCTCGGCGAGTGGGCAGCGCGGCGCGAACGGGCACCCCGCCGGCATCGCCGTGAGCGACGGGGGTTGACCCGGGATCGCCCGCAGCCGGGACTGTGGTTCGGCGTTGCCGGAGTCCGCATCGAGCAGCGCCCGGCTGTAGGGATGCAGCGGACGATCCATGATCGTGCCGATGGGGCCGGTCTCCACCACGATGCCGCCGTACATGACCGCCACCTCCTGGCACACGAGGCGGGCGACGGCGAGGTCGTGGGTCACGAACAGCATCGTGAGGTCGCGCTCCCGGCGCATCTCGTCGAGCAACCGCAGGATCCCGAGCTGGGTCGTCACGTCGAGCGCCGTGGTGGGTTCGTCGGCGATGAGCAGCGCCGGGTCCTTCGCGAGCGCGATGGCGATCGCGACCCGCTGGCGCATCCCGCCGGAGAACTCGTGCGGGTAGCTCTTGAGTCGCTTGCGCGCGTCGATCACGCCGAGCCGTTCGAGCAGGGCGACCATCCGCTCGTCTCGTTCGAGCTTCGACGCCGGCGGGCAGACGTCCGCGATCTGCGAGCGCACCGTGTAGAGCGGGTCGAGGGCGACGGTCGGGTCCTGGGGGACGTAGCCGATCTCGTTCAGCAGCACGTTGCGCATCGCGGACTGGCTGAGCGACAGCAGTTCGGTGTCGTCGAGGCGGATGCTCCCGCCGACGATGTCCCCGAGCGGCCGGCGGATCAGGCGCATGATGCTCAACGCCGCCGTACTCTTGCCACAGCCCGATTCGCCCACGAGCGCAGTCGCCGAACCGGACTTGATGTGGAGATCGATGCCGCGCACCGCCGGAATGGGATCGCGTCCCCCGGCGAGGTAGATGGTCTGGAGGCCTTGCACGTCGAGCACGGCGCTACCTCTTGGTGGTGGGGTCGTTGTTGACGCGCAGCCAATCGCCGAGCAGGTTCGACGCGAGCACCGTGAGGCTGAGCGCAATGCCCGGCATGATCGGGAGCCACCAGGCCTCGTCGAGGTACTTCCGCCCGTCGGACAACATCCGTCCCCACGACGGTGCGGGCGGGGGGACGCCGAGCCCGAGGAAGCTAAGGGAGCCCTCGGCGATGATCGCAAGGCCGACCTGGAGGCTGACGAGCACGAGAATCGTCGGCAGGATGTTGGGCAGGATGTGCCGACGCACGGCCCAACGACCGTTGCCACCCATGGTCCGCGACATCGTCACGTAGTCCATCGTCTTCGTGCGCAGGACCTCGCTGCGCAACACCCGTGCGTAACTGGGCCAGCCGGCGACGGTCAGGATGATGACGACGTTCAACGTGCTGGCCCCGAAGATGCCGACGATCACGATCGCGAGCAGGATGACCGGGAACGCCATGCTCGCATCGGTGGTGCGCATCAGGAACGCATCGATCCGACCGCCCCGGTAACCCGAGATCAGCGCCACGGCGAGGCCGACTGCTCCGGCGAGGACCACGGCCGCGATCGTGACGATCAACGCAACGCGAGCACCGTCGAGCAGCCGGCTCAGGATGTCCCGGCCGAGTTCATCGGTGCCGAGCGGACGACTCCACGAGCCACCGAAGCCGATCGGGGGCTTGAGCGCGTTGGCAAGGTCGATACCGGTGGGCTCCGCCGGGGCCACCAGCGGGCCGATCAGCCCGCTGAGGACGAACAGCGCGAGGACGCCTCCAGAGAAATAGGGGTACTTCCAACGGCGCCGATTGGCCAGCCGGGACCGCAGGCCCGACGCCGGACGCGCCACGGACGGACGATCAGCTTGCAGTGGCGACGCCACGGCCACGCCTCCTCACCCGGGGATCGAGCAGGCCGTACGAGATGTCGACCAGCAACAGGATGGTCACGAAGATCGTGGTGTTCACCAGCACGACGCCCTGCACCACGTTGTAGTCACGGGCGTTGATCGCCTGGATCGCCACCTGGCCCATACCGGGCCATGCGTACAGCGTCTCGACGATCACCGCACCCGAGAACATCGCCCCCAGTTGGATTCCGGCGAGGGTGACCACCGGGAGCGAGGCATTGCGGAGGGTGTGCACGATCAGGCTCACCATCGACACGCCCTTCGCGCGCATGAACATCGTGTGGTCCTTGCGCAACACCTCGATCACCGCCGACCGGGTGAGCCGGGTGAGCGAGGCGAGCGGGTAGGCCCCCAGCGTGACGGCCGGCAAGATCAGGTTCGTACCGAGGCCGTACCCGAAGGCGGGGAACCAGCCCATTCGGACGGCGAAGAACAGCACCAGCAAGATGCCGAGGAAGAACGAGGGCACGGACTGGCCCAACAGGGCCAGTCCCTTGCCCAGGCTGTCGAACCAGCTCCCCGGCTTGAGCGCCGAGAGCACCCCGATCGAGACCCCGAAGGTCGCCGCGAACAAGAACGCTGCGGCACCGAGCTGCAGCGTCTTGGGCAACGCGGTCTTGAGCAGGGTGGACACTTCCGTGCGGTACGAAAAGGACTGCCCCAGATCGCCCCGGACGACGTCGGCGAGGTACGAGGTGTACTGCGTGAACAGCGGCCGATCGAGTCCGAGATTGGCCTCGATCTGCGCCTTGGTCTCGGGCGGGGCGTCCTGTGGGATCAGCAGATCGGCGACATCCCCGCTCGCCCGGCTGAGCAGGAACACCACCGTCGCAACGACCCACAGGACGAGGACGGCCTGACCCAGCCGGGCGAGGATGTACCGGGGCATCGGTCGCTACTTTGCGACGATCCAGGACGTGGGGCCGGCGTAGGGGTTGGCCTCGATCGTGGTGAACGACATCACGTTCGGGCCGCTGACCACCAGCGACGACACCGTGACGATCGGCAACCCGAACAGCTGGTCGTCGAGGTAGTCCACCGCCTGGCGGCCGAGCGCAGCGCGCTTGGTGGCGTCCATCTCGGCGTTGATCTGATCGACGAGGTCGTCGATCTTCTTGTCGCCGGTGATCGTGGTGTACGGCGCCCGGGACGAGAAGAACGAGTTGCCCAGCATGCGGATCGGCTCGACGTAGAAGCTCGACGGACCCGCGATCATCGCCGCACCCTTGATCACGTTCTTCGCCCGCCACTGCGGCAGGAACGTGGCGGTCTCCACGGCGTTCAAGGTGGCCTTGACGCCGATCTGGCCCCAGAAGGCGATGATCGTCTCGGCGAGCTTCTGGATGTCGGGCACGGTCGACGTGGCGGTGTAGGTGTTGAGCGTGATGGACAGGTTCGACTGTCCGGCCTCGGCGAGGAGCTTCTTCGCGCCGTCCGGGTCGTAGGGAACGGCCTTGCGGTCGGGGTTGAACCCGGGGGTGATCGTCGGGAAGTTGCTCGTGGGAACCCGGGCGTAGCCCTTGTAGAGCGTCTTCGCGATGGCCGCCCGGTCGATGGCCATCATCAGCGCCATACGAACCTTCTGGTCCTTCAGCGGCGAGGGCTGGTCCGGGTAATTGTTGTCGTACATCATGCAGTAACCGGTGCCGGTGTTCGGCACCTCGTTGATCTTGAAGTTCGACTCGCCCTTGAATCCGTCGGCGGTGGTCGCCGTGAGGCCGAAGGCGATGTCGATCGTGCCGGTCTTCAGACCGGCGACGCGAGCCGATTCCTCGGGCACGATCGCGTAGACGAGCTTCTTCCAGTTGGGCCGGCGGGCCGGATCGAAGTAGGCGTCGTGACGCTCGTACTTCACGTTCTGGTTGAGTTCCTGCGACACGAACTTCCACGGGCCGCAGGCGACCGGCTTCTTGCGGAACTCTGCGTCGCCGACCTTCTTGAAGTACTCGGTCGAGATCGGCATCGGCATGTCGACCACAAGCGTGGCGTACGGCGTCTTGGTGAGGATCTCGACCGTCTGCGGGTCGATCACGTTGGCGCCCGCGACCTGGGCCTTGAAGTTCGCCAAGTGGGTGAAATCGGCACCCTGGAGGATGCGGTCGATCGAGGTCTTGATGTCGGTCGCCGTGAATTCCGTGCCGTCGTGGTGCTTGACCCCGGCGCGCAGCTTGAAGGTCCACTTCAGCTTGTCGTCCGACAACGTGTAGCCGGTGGCGAGGCTGGGCACGAACTGGCCCTTGAGGTTCTGGGCGTACAGGAACTCGCCGATCGCGTCGCGCAACGGGAAGATCAGACCACCGGTCGCAAAGTGAGGATCGACGTTGGCTTCCTGGAGGCTCGGCACGGCGATCGTGAGCGTCTCGGTCTTGGCCTCGGGCCGGGAGGCCGCGGTCGTGGTGGTCGCCGAGGTGGTCGTGGGTGTGGCCGTGCTGCCCGGGATCGTGTTGGCCGACGTCGGTGCTCCGGTGGTCGTCGCTCCGGTCGTCGTCGTGGCGGTGCTGTCGTCACCGCACGCGGCCAGCAGCGCCCCGAGGGCGAGTGCGCCGCCACCGGCGAGCAGCGTGCGGCGGGACAGACCGCCGAAGCCGAACGTGCCCGGCTCGATCGGCGGCATGGACTCGTCGTGGTGGTATCGGACCGGGTCGTCGTGGTCGGCCATCGGGATCCCCCTGGGTGAAATCGGCGTGCTGATGCGCCCGGGCGGGCGCGGCAAGGGCACCCGTGATGGCGCACTCGACCACCGCGCAGCGCGGCATGACGAGCCCGAACGACGGCTGTTCCCCTCGCTGGTTTGTCTACCGTCCGTTTGATAGATAGTGCAAGACCTGATCGGGCGTGAGGGGCGCCCGACGGCACGACGGAGGGCCGCGACTATGGCACTGATGACCGGCGAGCAGTACAAGGCATCGCTCTTCGATGGGCGAGCGACCTACTTCGAGGGCGAAAAGGTCGACGACCTGCCCCGGCACCGTTTCCTCGGTCCGGCCGTGCAGCACTGCGCGGACGGGTACGACTGGATGCTGGCCCGTGCCGTCGACGGCCGCAGCCCGCTGGCCGGCGTGCCCAGCACCCCCGACGAGCTGCGCGCCAAGGTCGACCTGGTGCACCAGTCGGGGATGATGAGCCACGTCACCTACACGTCGATCATGACGTTGGCCACCGTGTGCGGCCGCCTCAAGGACCATGCGCCGCAGTACATCGAGCCGATGCAGGCCTTCATGGACGAAGCGCAGGCCAACGACATCCGGATCACGCAGTGCATCACCGACGCCAAGGGCGATCGGTCGCGGGCGCCGAGCAAGCAGGAGGATCCGGACTCCTACGTCCGCGTAGTCGACCGCCAGCGCGACGGCGTCGTCGTGCGCGGGGCGAAGCTTCACATCACCGGGGCGTCGCTCGGGCACGAGTTGATGACGATCCCGACCAAGGCGATGAAGACCGGTGAAGAGGACTACGCCATCGCGGCGATGATCCCCGTCAACGCGCCTGGGGTGAAGGTCATCAACACCACCTACGCGCCACGGCATGCCGACACCCGGGATTTCCCGGCATCGGGGAGCAACCACTACCCGGAAGGGTTCGTGATCCTCGACGACGTGTTCGTGCCGAACGAGCGGATCTTCCTGAACGGCGAGGTTGCCCACGCCGCGGTGTTCGCCCACTCCCTCGGTTTGTGGGAACGACTCGGCGGCCTGTCGTCCATGGCCGACGGCGCCGATCTCCTGGTGGGACTCGCGCAGCTGATCGCCGAGGCGAACGGTCTGGCCGGGGAGGCGCACGTCAAGGAGAAGATCTCCGAGATGATCATCCACGCCACCGTGGTGCGGGCCTGCCTCGAGGCGTGCCTCACGCACTCCAAGGCCGGCCCGTTCGGCGCCATGTTCCCCGACGAGCTGTACACCAACGCCGGCAAGTACACCGGTGCCGCCAACTACAGCCTCATGGTCCGGCACCTGCACGACATCGCCGGCGGGGCCGTGGTGACCGCACCGTCGGTGGCGGATCTCGAGAGTGCCGAGGTCGGTTCGCTCGCCAAGAAGTACATGACCGCGAACCCGGCCTTCGACGGCGAGTACCGCACCCGGCTGTTCCACGCGATCCGCGACCTCACGGCGGATTCCTTCGGCGGCTGGAAGGCCGTCACGAACATCCAGGCCGGTGGCGGGCTCTACGCGCAGCGGATCGTGACGCGCAAGCACTACGACCTCAATGCGGCCAAGGCCAAGGCGCTGGTGGCTGCCGGACTGGCCGAGGGCCACGGCCACTGAGCGTCGGACGCCATGGCCAGTCCTCGACGGCGGCCCCCGCTGGTCGGCCTCCGGGTCCTCGAATGCGGCGACACCCTTGCGTCGGCGTACGCCGGTCGGCTCCTGGCCGACCTCGGCGCCGACGTGCTCGTCGTCGAGGACGTGACCGGGCATCCGCTCCGGCGGATCGGCCCGTTCCTCGGCGGTGTGGCCGGACCCGAACGCAGCGGTGCGTTCGGGTTCTTCGCCGCCGGGAAGTCCTCGATGGTCGTCGACGTCGGCTCACCCGAGGCCGGGCGGTCGCTCGAAGCGGCCGCCGGTCGCGCCGATGTCGTCCTGCGGTCGAGCGAGAACGGTCACGACTGGCTCGACGATCTGGCCGTGGCTCGAGCCTGCGCCGCCAATCCCGGGCTGATCGTCGCCGACCTGTCGACCTACGGCCGGATCAACCGAGCGGACGACCGACCGGCGGGGATGAGCGACCTGCTGGCACTCGCCGCAGGTGGGCTGCTCTCGGTGAACTCCACGGAGCCGAGCGGACCGGACGCCAGCCCGCTGCGGTACCGGGGCGAGCTCGCCTCGGTTCACACCGCAGGCGACGCAGTCGTCGCCGTGCTCGGCGCACTGTTCGAGCGCGACCGCAGCGGGCTCGGTCAGCGCATCGACGTGTCGGCCCAGGCGGCGGTCGCCTCGATCCTCGCCACCGCGCTCGCCACCTGGAGCTACAGCGGGGTGGCCCCGGTCCACAACGGCCGGCGTGGGGTGGCCCCCTGGGGCTTCTACCGCTGCCTCGACGGGACGCTCCTGGTCCAGGTCACCGAGGACAGCCAGTGGCGGGCGTTCGTCGAACTGCTCGGCAACCCCGATTGGGGGACGCTCGAGCTGTTCGCGTCCAATGCGCAACGCATCGAGGCGATGGACGTGCTCGACCCGCTCGTGAGCGAGGCCGTCGCCGGGCGTAGCACCGACGAACTGCTCGCCGGGTGCCACCGGCTCGGCGTCGCTGCTGCCCGGATCCACACCGCCGCCGACCTGCTCGCCTGGGACCACCTGGCCGCTCGGCGGTTCTTCGATCAGGTGCCGGTCGACGTGGACGGGAAGCGGACCACGCTGACCGTTCCTGGCGTCCCCTGGCGCTATCACTCCACCGCTCGCCCCCGACGCGGCGCGCCGCCGCAGTTGGGCGGGCACACGGGTCGCGCCGCCACCGACTGGGCACCACCTCCCCCCGCCCGGTCGGTGGCGGGCGAGCCCGCGCGCCGCACCACGGTGCCGCCGCCGCTCGCCGGCGTACGCGTCGTGGACCTCACCTGGGTGTGGGCCGGACCGTACGCGTCGCTGCTGCTCGCCCATCTCGGCGCCGAGGTGGTGAAGATCGAATCGGCGGAACGGCTCGACGTCACCCGGCAACTCGGCCCGTGGGCCGACGACCGTCCCGGCCCGGACCGATCCGGCTACTTCAACCTGTACAACCAAGGGAAGCGATCGATGGTCGTCGACCTGCACCATCCCGACGGCGTGGCGGTCCTGCGCGGCCTGTTGAGCGATGCCGACGTGGTGATCGACAACCGCCGGGCCGGCACGCTCGCCCGCCTCGGGTTCCCGTACGACTCGCTCCGGAAGCTCAACCCGAGGATCGTGGCGGTGTCGATGACGGGCTTCGGCGAGGACGGGCCCGAACGGGATCGCATGGCCTACGGCTCGATCATCGACGCGCTCAGCGGCGTCGCGTCGAGCAACGGTCGGCCCAGTGGCGGTCCGACCGACTTTCCGATGTCCCTCCCGGATCCCTGCGCCGGGTTCCATGCGGCGATCGCCACGCTCGCTGCGCTGCGCCGGGCCCGCCGTACTGGCCGAGGCGAGCGCGTCGAGTGCTCCATGCTCGAAGCATCGGTGGCCGCGTTCCCGTGGCCGGTGCTCTACCAGGGGGTCGAGGGTCGCCCGCCTCCGGTCATCGGAAACCGGGACGAGCGCTTCGCCCCCCATGACGTCTACCGCTGCCGAGGCGAGTACGAGTGGGTGGCGATCGCCGTGACCGACGATGGTGCGTTCCGTCGGCTGGCCGCCGCGATCGGACGGCCGGAGCTGGCGGCAGACCCGAGGTTCGCCACGGTCGCCGACCGGCGCGCGCACGTCGACGAGCTGGACATCCTGCTCACGAGCTGGACGACCGACCGCTCGCCGGCGGAGGCGGCGACGACGCTGCGCACCGCAGGGGTCCTGGCGGAAGCCGTGGCACACATGCCCGACGTCGCCGCCTCCCCGGTGCTCGCCGCCCGCCACTTCTTCACGCGTCACGATCATCCGGCGGTCGGTGTGAAGCCCCTGCCGGGTGCCGCCTGGTCGGCCGACCGGTCACCGATGGTCGTCGGCCGTGCCGCCCCATGCCTCGGCGCCGATACGCATGCAGTCTTGCACGAGTGGCTCGGCCTACCCGAGGAAGAGATCGAAGGACTCGCCGAGGCCGGCGTGATCCCCGCCGAGGCCGAATCGCAGCCGGCCGGCTAGGCACCCAACTCGAGCACGTCAGCATCGTCCTCGGCGACCGTGATCCCACGGTCGGTGCGCAGCGCGCTGAGACGCTGCAACGGGCGTTCGAGCTGCCGCCGCCGGGGGCCGGCGAGATCCTCGAACGCCTTCTGCGTGGATTCGAGCCGTTTGCCGACCAGATCGAGCGCTCCGACGAACTTGCCCCATTGGGTCTCGAAACCGGCCAGCACCCGCAGGATCTCCTCCGAGGTCTGTTCGACCATGAACGTGTCATAGGCCTGACGCACCACGCCGAGCAGCGCGAACAACGTCATCGGCGTGCACAGCACCACCCGCTGGCCGAGCGCATCGTCGAACAGGGCCGGGTCCTGTTCGAACAGGAACGTGCCCAGTGTTTCGTTCGGGAGGAAGAGCAGCACATAGTCGACGCTCGGCGCCTTTCCGTTGCGCGCATACTCCCGGCTCGACAGCTCACGAACCCGGATCCGGACATCGCGCAGGAACGCCTCACGATGCGCTGAGCGTTCGGCCTCGGTGCCGGCCTCCAGGAACCGCAGGTAGGCCGTGAGCGGGAACTTCACGTCCATGTAGAGCTCGTGGCCCTTGGGGAGCGGGAACGTGAAATCCGGGATGCCGCCGCCGTCGACACCGCGCTGCTTGCGGTAGTTGACGTTCTCGACGAACCCGGCGAGGCGGAGCACGTCCTCGGCCATCCGCTCGCCCCACTGGCCCCGGGTCTTGCTGTTGGCCAGCGCCTCCCGCAAGCCCTGCGTAGTCCGGGCGAGCGCAGCGGTGGACTCGGCATGGGCCGACAACGCCGCCGTGACCTCACCGACGCTGCGATGCGTGACGTTGCCGAGCTGCGCGACCAGGCCGGCCACCCGATCGAGCTCGGTGCGGACCTCGGTGCGGACCTGTTCGAGCCGAGCATCGATCACGTCTTTCTTGGCGGTGAGCTCCTCCCGGCCCGCCGACAGCGAGGCCCCGAGCGCCTCGCGCTGCAGCACTGCGGCCTGCTCGAGGGCCGCGCGCACCGCCGCATCCCGTTCCGCTGCGGCCTGGGCCCGGACCTGTTCGACCAACGCGGCGACAGCCTCGGGGACGAAAACCGCCTCGCGGCGCCGGGCCCGGGCGGCGACGACGGTGACGAGCGCAGCGGTGACACCGACGAGGGCGAGCAGGGCCCCAACGGTGAGCAGCACGACGGACATGGCCCCATCATGACGACGGGGTGCCACACGGTTGCGGGATGACGACGGTCAGCGCGGTGCGGCGTGGCGGCGCAGGTCGTCGAGCGACACCCAGTCGAGGGCCCGGACGTGGGTGGCCTCGAGCACGACCGGGGGTGCCACCCCGGCCTCGAGCGCCTCGGCCCAGCGGGAGGCGCACAGACACCACCGGTCGCCCGGCCGCAACCCCGGGAACCCCCACTGGGGGGCCGGGGTGATCAGATCGTTGCCCTGCTCGCGCGAGAACGCGAGGAACTCCGCGGTGACCACCGCACACACGACGTGGACCCCGTCGTCATCGGGCCCCGTCCGGCAGCAGCCGTCACGGAAGAACCCCGTGCGCGGTTCGAGACCGCACGGCTCGAGCTCGGTCCCCAGGACGTTGTTCGGCATCTGCTCAGCCTTCCCCGGCCCCGACCGTCGACGTCGAACCCGACAGGGTCCGATACAGGTCGGCGTAGAGGCCGCCGGCGGTGAGCAACTCGTCGTGGGCGCCACGCTCGACGATCCGGCCGGCGTCGACGACGCAGATCACGTCGGCGTCCCGGATCGTCGACAACCGGTGGGCGATCACAAGCGCCGTCCGGCCCTGCAGCGCCTCGTCGAGCGCCGCCTGAACGGCGGCCTCGTTCTCGGCGTCGAGGTGACTGGTCGCCTCGTCGAGCACGACGATCGCCGGGTCCTTCAACAGCATCCGAGCGATGGCGACCCGCTGCTTCTCCCCGCCCGAGAGCCGGTAGCCCCGCTCGCCGACGACCGTGTCGTACCCCTCGGGGAGTCCGGCGATCACCCCGTGGATGCGCGCCGCGCGGCAGGCCGCTTCGAGCTCGGCCTGCGTCGCCTCGGGTCGGGCGTAGCGCAGGTTCGCTGCGATCGACTCGTGGAACAGGTGCGGGTCCTGCGGAACGACGCCGATCGAGGCTCGCAGCGACGCCTGCGTGAGTTCGCGCACGTCGATGCCGTCGACGCGCACCGCCCCGGACGACACGTCGTACAGCCGGGGCACGAGCGAGGCGATCGTCGACTTCCCTGCACCCGACGGACCGACCAGCGCGACCACCGTCCCGGGTTCGACGGCGAGGTCGATGTCGTGGAGCACCGGATCGCCCGGCGACGTGCCCAATGCACTCGACCCGGGAGATTCGAGCGAGGCGATCGACACCTCGCTGGGGGCGGGGTACCGGAACGAGACCCGGTCGAACACCACTCGGCCTCGGGGGGCGACCAACTCGACGGCGCCGGGCCGATCCGTGACCGAGACCGGGGCGTCGAGCACCTCGAACACCCGCTCGAAGCTCACCACTGCGGTCATCAGGTCGATGCGGGCGTTGGTGAGCTGCATCAGCGGCCCATAGATCCTCGCGACGAGCGCCGCCATGGCGACGAGATCCCCGGTCGACAATTCGCCGCCGATCACCAGATGGCCGCCGAAGCCGTAGGTGGCCGCTGCGCCGACCGCCGCCACGACACCCATCGCCACGAAGAACACCCGGCTGTACATCGCCACCTTGACGCCCGCCGCCGCCACTCCTGCCGCCCGGGCATCGAAGGCCGACAGCTCCTCGGGGTGGCGGCCGTAGAGCTTGACGAGTTGCGCGCCGGCGACGTTGAACCGCTCGGTCATCTGGGTGTTCATCTGGGCGTTGAGCGTCATCTGCTGGCGGAACAGCGCCTGGACACGGCGGCCGACCCGCTTCGCCGGCACCACGAACAGCGGCAGCACGACGAGCGACACGACGGTGAGACGCCACTCAAGGACGAGCATGGCCGCAAGCGTCGTGACGAGCACCACGCCGTTGGAGAGCACCTGCCCGAGCGTGCCGGTCACCGCGTTCTGGGCCCCGACGACGTCGTTGTTCAGGCGGCTGATCAACGCTCCGGTCTGGGTGCGCGTGAAGAACGCGATCGGCATCCGCTGGACCTTGTCGAACAGCGTCACCCGGAGCCGGTAGATGAGCCCCTCGCCGACGCGCGACGAGCACCACCGCTGCACCACGGCGAGCCCGGCGTCGGCCAGGGCCGCGGCGACGGTCAAGGCAGCGAGCACCGTGACCAGCCCACGATCACCCTCCGGCAGTGCGGTGTCGATGATCGAACGGAACAGCAACGGCGGGACGAGCGCAAGCATCGCCGACAGCACGATCACCGTCAGGAAGCCAGTGATCCAGGCCCGGAAGGGCCGGGCGAACGCCCACGCGCGCCGGAGCACGGCCACCTCGAGGCGCTTGCCCTTCACCGCCGACGCGTCGTTGCCCCAGCCGTGGAAGCCGCCACTCATCATCACGGGCTGCAGGCTACGGCCGCGCCAAGGCTCGACGCCGGTGGCAACGTACGATTCCGACGCCATGCGTCGAGCCGTGCAGACCCTCGCCGTGATCGCAGCGTCGGTCGTCCTCGCCGCCGGATGTGCCACGGCGACCTCGGTAACCGTGGCTCCGGCGCCGATCACCTCGACCGTGCCGCCGTCGACGCCGAGCCCGACCGGAGACCAGCCGGCTCGGCCCACGATCGACTGGCGCCCCTGCGGCAGCCGTCTCGAATGCGGGACGATGACCGTGCCGCTCGACCACTCGGGCCGCACCGAGGGCACGGTCATGCTCGCGCTGCGCCGCCATCTGGCTGACCCGGGGCGCCGGGTCGGCTCGATCGTCACGAACCCTGGCGGCCCGGGCGTGCCGGCCCTGGACCTCGCCGATGCCGCCCCACGGCTGTTCCCCGGGTTGATCGACCGGTTCGACATCGTGGCCTGGGACCCGCGCGGCGTCGGGGAGTCCGACGCCGTGGCCTGCACCGACGACATCGACGCCTACTTCGCGCTCGACCCCACCCCGGACACGCCGGCCGAGAAGCAGGCGCTCATCGACGCGGCCGCACGGTACGTCGCCGAGTGCTCCCGCCGATCGGGACGGCTGCTGCCCTTCGTCGGCACCGCCGACACCGCCCGGGATCTCGATCTCATCCGGGCCGCCCTCGGCGAGGACCGCCTCACCTATCTGGGCTTCTCCTACGGCAGTGAGATCGGTGCGACGTACGCCACCCTGTTCCCCACCCGGGTGCGGGCGATCGTGCTCGACGGTGCCGTGGACATCAACGCCTCGTATGAGGAGGACACCCTCCGTCAGTACGGCGCGCTCGAGACCTCGCTCACCAAGGTGCTCGACGACTGCTCGGCGCGGCGATCGTGCCCGTTCTGGAACAACGGCGCCGCGGGCAAGGCCTTCGACGAGCTGATGATCGCTCTCGATCGAGCGCCGCTGACCTCGCCCGCCGGACGGCCTGCGGTCGGACAGGGCATCGCCTACGTCGCCGTGGTGTCGGGCCTGTACGACGCGACGCTCTGGCCGGCGTTGACCCGCGCGCTCGCCGCGGCCCGGAAAGGTGACGGCGGGCCGCTGCTCGCGATGTACGACGCCTACACGAACCATGGGGACCCGGCCTGGACGCACACGTTCGATGCCAACAGCGCCGTCAACTGCCTCGATGATCCGGGACCGCTCGATCCGAGCTTCCCCGATCGTTTCGCCGACCAGCTGGTTGCAGTCGCCCCGCGCCTCGGGCGGGTCGGCGCCTACGCCTATACCTGCATGGTCTGGCCCGCCCGGGCGCCCAAAGCGCGTGTCACCGCCGCCGGCGTCGCCGGGCCGATCCTGCTGGTGGGGACGACCGGGGACCCGATCACCCCGCTCTCGGCCACGGCGGCCCTGGCCAAGGACCTCGAGCGAGCGACGCTGCTGACGGTCGAGGCCGACGGCCACACCGGCTACCAACGCAACGCTTGCAGCCGCCGCACCGTCGACTCGTTCCTCCGCGACCTCACCGTGCCGGCGCCCGGTACCGTCTGCCGGTGATGTCCGACCCACGTCAGCAACTCGTCTGCCTCGACCTCGAGGGCGTCCTCGTCCCAGAGATCTGGATCGCCGTCGCCGAGCGGACCGGCATCGAGGCGCTGCGGCGCACCACCCGCGACGAGCCCGACTACGACGTGCTGATGCAATACCGGCTGAGCCTCCTCGCCGAGCACGGCCTCACGATGTCGCTCGTCGCCGACGTCATCGCAGCGCTCGGGCCGCTACCCGGCGCACGCGAGTTCCTCGACGAGCTGCGGGCGCGAACCCAGGTCGTGATCCTGTCGGACACCTTCGAACAGTTCGGCCGGCCGCTGATGGCCCACCTGGGCTGGCCGACCCTGCTGTGCCATCGCCTCGAGGTGGCCGACGACCGGATCGTCGGCTACCGCCTGCGCATGGCCGACCAGAAGCGCCACGCCGTACGCGCCTTTCACGGCCTCAACTACCGGGTGGTCGCGGCGGGCGACAGTTACAACGACACCGCCATGCTGGCCGAGGCCGACGCCGGCATCCTGTTCCACGCACCCGACAACGTGAAGGCCGAGTTCCCGCAGTTCCCGACTGCGGAGACCTACGTGGAACTCGCGGCACGCATCGCCGACACACTGGCCTGAACCACAAGGAGCCCACCATGATCCGAGCCGTCTGGAACGACACCGTGATCGCCGAGACCGACGACACCGTCGTCGTCGAGGGGAACCACTATTTCCCCTCCTCGGCGCTCATGGCCGCGCACTTCGAGCCGAGCGACCGCCACACGACCTGCCCCTGGAAGGGTGTTGCGTCCTATTACGACGTGGTCGTCGACGGCCGGCGCAACGAAGGCGCCGCCTGGTACTACCCCGACCCGAAGCCCGCCGCCGCCGAGATCCGAGGCCGCGTCGCGTTCTGGCGCGGGGTGCGCGTCACCGCCGACTGAGCCTCGACGAGCCGGGACCGCGACGGGAACCGAGGTTCACTCCGACCGGCTCGCCAGGAACCGTGCCAACTGACGGTCGTGGCGGCTCTGCGCGCTGCGGCGTGCCGTGGTGAACGCCGGCCACCGCGCCGGCGTTCCGTCGGGTCGGTCGCCCATCACCGTCACCCGCTGGATGATCCGCTCGCCGACGAAGTCGTTGAGGACGAAGTGCTGGGTGCAGCGATTGTCCCAGAGGGCGATCGTGCCCTCGCTCCAGCGGTAGCGCACGGTGAACCGCTCCTGGTGCACCCAGTCGCACAGCAGTCCCAGCAGCGCCGTCGACTCGACGTGCCCTAGCTCGACGATGCGGCGCGTGAAGTGTTCGTTGACGTAGAGCGAGCGCCGGCCCGTGACGGGATGAACCCGCACGACGGGATGGATCGCCATCTGCTCGGGCCGGCCGTGGGGGGCCGCGTCGTGCAGCGCCTGTAGTCCGTCGCACAGCTCGCGCAGCGGTGCCGACAGCTCCTCGTAGGCGAGCTCGAGGTTCGTCCACATCGTGTCGCCCCCCACCGCCGGACAACGCACCATGTGCAGCACCGAGCACACCGACGGCTGCTCCAGGAACGTGAGATCGGTGTGCCACTCGTCGGCGATCCCACCGGCGCTTGCGGCGAGCTCGAAGATCTCGGGATGCTCGGTGAAGGGGTTGCGCAGGTTCGGATGGGCTTCGAGCGGCCCGAGCGCACGGCCGATCGCCACGTGCTGGTCCGTGGTGAGGAACTGCCCCGGGAAGAACAGCACCTTGTGCTCCAGCAGCAGCCGCTCGACGACGGGCGCCGCCACCGCAGCATCGGCCAAGGACAGTCCGCGAACCTCGGCGCCCAACGACGGGGCGAGCGGGACGACGCGAACGGCGGCAGGAACCTCGGTGACGCTCATACCCGACAGCGTCGCGCGTCGCTCAGGCGTCGCGCCGCACGACCGCTCGAACCCCGGCGCCGGCCAAGACCGTGACGACGGCGCACAGATAGGCGAACCCCAGCCACCCTGCGGGCCCGGCGGCATCGTCCCCGGCGAGCGACAACACCCGGTCGCCCGCGGTGAACGGCAACCAACCACCGATGTCCGGGAAGAAGCCAGCGATCACCGGTTCGACGAGCATCCGCCAGGCCACCAGCACCACGATCCCCCCGACGGGCTGACGCAGCAGCATCCCGAGGGCCAGACCGGCCAGCGCGAACACGGCACCGGTGACCACCCAGCCGGCGAGGGAGCGCAGCACCGTTGCGTCGGCGAGCTCGACCGGCCAGCCGCGAGCACCGAGGATGATCGCGCCCAGCCCGACCGCAACCGCCAGCGAGATCGCCGCCGTCAACGCCGTCACGACGGCGGTGACGATCCCCTTTGCCAGCAGGACCCGGCCACGGCGGGGCTCGGCCGCAAAGGTGACCCGGATCGTCGAGAACCGGAACTCCTGGCCGATCACCAGGACGCCGAGGCTCCCGAGCAGGAACCGGGCGATCCCCATCCCACCCACCAGCAACACGCTGCGGTCGCGTGGGTCCCCGGCGCCGTCCTCCAACGAAGCGAGGTCGACGACGACGGCGACGAGGACGGCGAGCCCGACCGTGCAGGCGATCGTGCAGACGAGCAGCACCACGAGCGAGCGGGTCGCGAACACCTTGCGCCACTCTGAGCGGACCGCGTCGATCATCGAGGCACCTCGGGCGGTGGCAGCGACGATCCCGCCACCGATGCGCCGCGATAGGTCTGGGCGTGTTGCGTCGCCTGCAGGAACGCCTCCTCCAAGCTGGGCTCCACCGGGCTGAGCTCGTGCAGGACGAGGCCCGCAGCTGCGGCGAGCTCGCCGATACGGGGGGCGTCCGTCCTGGTCACCTGCAACGAGTCGTCCGGGAGCACGCGCACCTCTGCTCCTTCGGATTCAAGTCGTTCCCGGAGAAGGGCCGCCTGCGGAGCGCGCACCCGCACCCAGGACGACACCGTCGCCCGCACGAACTCCGAGACCGAGCCGGCCGCCAGCAGCCGGCCCTCGCCGATGACCACCAGATCGTCGGCCGTGTGGGCCATCTCGGCCAGCAGGTGGCTCGACACGAGCACCGTGCGGCCCTCCCCGGCGAGATAGCGCAGGAACTGGCGAACCCACGAGATCCCCTCGGGATCCAAACCGTTGACCGGCTCGTCGAGCAGGAGGACTGCGGGGTCGCCGAGCAGCGCGGCGGCCAACCCGAGTCGCTGGCGCATACCGAGCGAGAACCCACCGACCCGGCGCCGGGCGACCCCGGTCAAGCCCACCATCGCCAGTACCTCGGCCACCCGGGTGTCGGGGATCGCGTTGGCGGCGGCGACGATCCTAAGGTGAGCGCGCGCCGTGCGCGCCGGGTGCACGTAGCCGGCGTCGAGGATCGCCCCCACCCGGGTGAGGGGCCGGTCGAGGCTGCGGTAGGGCACCCCGCCGAACCGGCACGAACCGGCGTCGGGCCGGTCGAGGCCGAGCATGCACCGCAGGGTCGTCGACTTCCCCGACCCGTTCGGGCCGAGGAAGCCGGTCACCCGACCGGGATGCACCGTGAACGACAGGTCGTCCACGGCGAGCACCGGGCCGTAGCGCTTCGTCAGGCCTTCCAAGACGATCTCGGTCCCGGCCACGGGTTCCATCATGCGTCCTCGGCGGCCTCGAGCCGTTCACCCTCCCGGCGCCGGGGCGCGGCCTCCGCTGCGTTGCGCGCCGCAGCGTCGCCGGCGTAGACGGTGATCAGGCCGGCGATCACGGCGAGCGCCACCCGGCAGAAGGTGAGGGCCACCGCGAAGCGCAGTCCGGCCACGGGGAGGGAGGTGTCGCCGCTCAGCACGCCTTCGAAGGTGGGCAGGCACAAGGCCAAGGCCACCACCAGCGCCACCGAGAGCTTGCTGGGACCGCTCAAGGACGCCGTCCGCTCAGGCGACGAGCGTCGCCAACGGGCGCTCGAACGTGGCGAGGCGGTCGTTCAGCAGCGACGCCCACCGAAGCGCGCTGGCCGGATGGCCGTCGAGCCGGGCGATGGGGATCCCGGCCCGCAGGACCGCCGCCGGGCTCTCGGTCTCGTCGAGCCCCCGCACGGCGAGGGCGTCGATGCCCCCGACTCGCTCGGCCCACACACGCACGTCCTCGGGCTTGCGGGCGGCGTCGACCACCGCCCAGACCGCAGCGGGCTCGAGCACCCGCAGGAGATTCGCCGCCCACCCCACCGCCGCCCGGCCGAGCGGGGAGTCGATGACGACGATCACCGGCTCGTCGGCCTCACGGGCCTCGGCCCGCAGCGCCGAGGCCGCCGACACCGACGCGATCCGGCGCTCCGGCGGAATGGTGGCGATGCCACGCGCCGTCGTGGCCACGTAGATCCGCTCCGGGTTGAGGAGGATCTCCGTGGCGAGCTCACCGGCCAGCGCCATCGCCGCACTGCGATCGCCGAGCAACGCGATGACCGAACCACCGCGGTGGGGCAGCGCCCGGGCTTCCGGCAGGAGCCCGAGCCGCTCGACCAACGCCCCGGTGTCCTGCGACGCCGGGACCAGCAACTCCGGCAGCCCGAGGCGCACCAGTGACGCGGTCCGCGTCTGTCGATCCTCGGCGATCGTGTCCGGCGCCGTTCGGGCCGACGGCGAGCCCGTGACGGCCGTATCCCCTCCCTGCACCAGCCGGGCGAGTACCGATCCGAACGCCGGCCGCTCGGTCGAAGGCGCCGACGACCGGGCGAACCGGGCCCCGGCCAGGACGGCCTGGTCCGAGTCGCTCACGGACTCCACCAGCTCGAGCAGGCCGGAGCGGCCGGCGGATCCGGTGTCGGGTGTCTCGTCGGGCACGCGCACCTCGACGACGAAGCGCTCCTTGGTGAAGAAGCCGAACATCCCACCGGTGCGGCGCCGGTCGGCCCGCACGATGGCGGCCGAAGGTCCGAGCGCTTCTTGCACCTCTCCGAGCACATCGTCGAGGCGAGCGCCTTCGAAGGTCCTGGTTGCCATGATTGGTTCCTTCCTCAGTTGAGGGGGTCAGACCCGAAGCAGTTGGTCAGGGCGGAGCACACCGATGGTCTCGATCTCGAGTTGGTCGCCCAACTCGCCGTACGAGAGCACCGGCAACAGCGGCAAGCTGGTGCGGGTCAGCCGCCGCAGCGACGCCCGCAGCGCTGGCGAGCACACCAACGCAGGCCGGTCGCCGCGCTGCTCGGCCATCCGGTGCAGCTCGGCGAGGGTGGACAGGATCGCCTGCATGGCGTCGGCGTCGAGCGCGAGGAACGTGCCCCCGTCACCGGCGCGCACTCGCTCGACGAGCGAGTGTTCGAACAGCGGGTCGATCGTGATGACGCAGAGCCGGCGGCCCGACGCATGGGCGGCGGCGATCGCCGGACCGAGCGCGGCCCGGGCCGCTTCGGTGAGGACCTCTCGCTCCTTGGACTGGCGACCCCGGGCCGAGACCGCCTCGAGGATGCGTACCAGATCCCGGACCGACACCTGCTCGTCGAGCAGGTCGTGCAACACCTGTTGGACGTCGGCGAGCGACAGACCGGACGCGTTCAATTCGTCGACCACGACCGGGTCCGTCCCCTTGACCGCGTCGACGAGCAACTTGACGTCCTGGCGGCTGAGGATCCGCGTCGCATTGAGACGCACCACCTCTGCGAGATGAGCCGTGATCACGGACCCGCGATCGATCACCGTTGCGCCGGAGACCTCGGCGTGGACACCGAACTCGGCGGGCACCCACGCCGCCTCGGTGCCGAAGACCGGATCCAGCGTCGGTTGCGCAGGAATCCCGGGCGGAACCGGGCCGAGCACGAGGATCTTCCCCTGGGGCGCTTCGCCCCGCCCCACCTCGACGCCGTGCACCCTGATCGCATAGGTGGTGTCGGGCAGGTCGAACGAATCACGGGTCCGCACCGGCGGGATCACGATCCCGATCTCCATGGCGATCTTGCGCCGCAGGGCCCGGACCCGATCGAGGAGGTCGCCGCCTCGCGCGCTGTCGACGAGATCGACGAGCCCGTAGCCGATCTCGAGCTCGAGCGGATCGACCCGGGACGCCGCAACGAGTTCCTCGGGCGTCTCCCGGCGGACGCCTTCGGCCGCCGCTGGGTCCGTGACGACCGGGTCGGCATCGACCCGGCCCTCGACCCGGCTGGCGACGAGCAACAGCCCGCCGCCGAGCGCCAGGAACGGGAGCTTGGGGATACCCGGCATCAGCGCGAAGGCGAGGATAGAGCCGCCTGCGATCTGCAGCACCCGCCGGTGGGCACCGATCTGGGAGATCAGATCACTGCCGAGATCCTGCTCGGTCGCAGCCCGGGTCACGATGAGGCCGGCAGCGATCGCGATCAACAGCGCCGGGACCTGGGACACCAGACCGTCGCCCACCGTGAGCAAGGCGTAGGTGCTCATCGCCTGCGACAGATCCATGCCCCGCTGCAGGACTCCGATCACGAACCCGCCGACCAGGTTGAGGACGGTGATGATGATCGCGGCGATGGCATCGCCCTTGACGAACTTCGATGCACCGTCCATCGCCCCGTAGAAGTCCGCCTCGGCGGCGATCTCCTTGCGGCGGCGCCGGGCCTCGTCTTCGCTGATGAGCCCGGAGTTGAGATCGGCGTCGATCGCCATCTGCTTGCCGGGCATGGCGTCCAGGGTGAAGCGGGCGGCGACCTCGGCCACGCGGCCGGCGCCGTTGGTGATCACGACGAACTGGATGACGACCAGGATGAAGAAGATCACGAGGCCGACGACCAGGTTCCCGCCGATGACGATGTGCCCGAACGCTTGGACGACCTTGCCGGCGTAGCCGTCGGTGAGCACGGCCCGCGCCGTCGAGACGTTCAGGGCCAGACGGAACAGCGTGGCGATCAGCAGAAGCGACGGGAAGATCGAGAAGTCGAGCGGGCGCCGAACGAACATCGACGTGAGCAGGACCACGATCGCCAACGCGATCGAGGTAGCGACCAACAGGTCGATGAGGAACGGCGGCAGGGGCACCACCAGCATGAGCACGACCCCGACGACGAGGACGGGGACGGCGACCGGACCGATCCGGCTCCGAGACAACAGCTGCTCCTAACGAGGCCGCCGTCCCTGGGCCTGTGGCGACCGCCGTCCTGGCCGTCACTCCAACCATCGGCCTGTCCCGGGCGACCTTGAGCACCACCTTGCCGGACGTGCGAAGTACTCAGCCCGGGAGCACGAGATCGCCACCGAAGGCAGCCCTACGCACGGTGAACAAGAACGCCAACACCTTGGCGACGGCCTCGTACAGCGAGGCCGGGATCTCCTCGTCCACATCGCAGGCGTCGTGGAGGGTGCGCGCCAAGGGCACGTCGCGCACGATCGGGACACCGTGCTGCTCGGCCCGCTCGCGGATCTTCAGCGCCACGACACCCTTGCCCTTCGCTACGACCTTGGGGGCTCGCTCACCCTCGCGATACACGATCGCCACGGCCACGTGGGTGGGGTTCACGATCACGACGGAGGCGTCGGCTACGGAGCTGATCATGCGGTTCCGGCTCACGGCGAGCTGACGCCGCTTGATCCCGGCCTTGGACTCCGGGTTGCCTTCCTGCTGCTTGCCCTCCTCGCGGATCTCCTGCTTCGACATCCGCAACGACTTTCGGATCCGGCGCTGCGCCAGGCCGTAGTCGACCAGCGCAAGCAACAGTCCCGCCATGGCGATCCGCCGAGTGATGTCGAGGCTCGTCGAGCCGATCAACAGGACCGTGGCCCCGAGTTCCGGGCGACCGTTCGACAGCAGCGACTCGACGAGCGAGCGCGACATCGGCCACGCAACCCCGGCGAGGACGAGCGTCTTCAGGACCATCTTGACCAGGTTCCACAGACTCTCCGGCGAGAACAGACGCTTGAGACCCTTGAGCGGGTTGAGGCGGTCGAAGCGCGGCTTGAGGAGCGAGAACGAGGACACGAAGCCGGTCTGCAACACGTTCGAGACCACGGCGGTGCCGAGGACCGCCAGCGTCAGCGGCGCGACGATGAGCACGGTCTGCTCCGCAGCGAAGCGCAACCACTCGAACATCACCTCCGGTCCCGACCGGCTGTCGATGCCGCGGAGCCCACCCATGGCGAGCGTGGCGGTCTCCATCATGTGGCTCGCCGTGGCGGGGATCACGAAGGAAGCGACCAGCAGCTCCCCCCACAGGGCCAGCTCGGGCGTCTTGGCGATCTCGCCTTTCTTGCGCGCCTCCTTCTTGCGTTTCCCGGTGGGTGCTTCGGTCTTGTCGTTGTCGCCGAGCGCCATCTCACCCCCCGAAGAATCGTGCGACCGAGCGGGTCGCCATGTCGACGAGTCCTCCGACCTGGCCGCCGAGCAGCACGATCGAGGTCCCGACGATCAACAAGGTGAGGAGGATCTTGAGCGGCACGCCGAGCAGCACGACGTTGAGCGTCGGAGCAGCCTTGGAGAGCAACCCGAGCACGAGGTCGGTCACGAACATCACCGCCACGACGGGCAGCGCGATCTGGAGCGCAGCGACCATCAACCCGGCGACGTCGGCCCGCAGGATGGCCGGCATGCGCTCGATGCTGTCGACGGTGAGCGGCGCAGCCTCGAACGACGCCAGCAGGCCGCGGACGAGGATCAGGTGGCCGTCGGACACCAGGAGCAGCGTGATGGCGACGAGCTCGTAGAACCGAGCGAACAGCGACACGGTGGTCGAGGTGTTCGGGTCGTACACCTGCGCCATGGCGAAGCCACCCGAGACGTCGATCAGCGATCCCGCCGCGGGAACCGCCTGGAACAGCAGGTTCACCACGGCGCCGAAGACGAAGCCGGCGAATGCCTGACCGGCGACGGAGACGACCAGCGGAGCGGCCTCGAGTGGGACGGCCTGCTCGGCGAGTCGGGGACCGACGGCGAGCGACAGCGCCACCGCGAGCCCGGCCCGGACCCGACGCGGGATGGCCCGCCGGTTGAACGGTGGGCAGAAGGCCACAAAGGCGCCACAGCGAGCAAGGGCGAGCAGATAACCGCTGACGAGCGCCGGTGACACGTCGAGCGTCATGGGCCGGGACGCCTCAGGTGCCCACGAGCATCGGGACCATCGCGAACAGGTCGCGGGTGAACGCGATCAGTTGCTCGAGCATCCAGTTGCCGGCCACGACGATGACCGCTCCCACTGCGATGAGCTTCGGTACGAAGCTCAGGGTGAACTCCTGGATCATCGTGGCCGACTGCACGAGCGAGACGAGGAATCCGACCGCAAGACTCACGACGAGGATCGGGCCCGCGAGCTTTGCCGTGACCCACATCGTCTGCACGACGATCTGCACGATCGTGGTGTCGTTCACGGGCGTTCCTCCGTCGGCATCATCGGAAGCTGGTCAGCAGCGAACTGATGAGCAGACCCCAGCCGTCGACCATCACGAACAGCAGGAGTTTGAAGGGCAACGACACCAGCGACGGCGGCAACATCATCATGCCCATCGACATCAGCGCCGAGCTGACCACGAGGTCGATCACGAGGAAGGGGATGAACACGACGAAGCCGATGATGAAGGCCGTCTTCAGCTCCGAGAGGATGAACGCCGGGATGAGCGTGGTGAGGCTGACGTCCTCGCGGGTCGCCGGCCGCTCCTCCCGAGAGGCGTCGATCATGGTCTGCAGCTCACCGGACCGGGTCTGGTCGAGCATGAACTCCTTCATCGGCCCGGCGACGGCCTCGTAGGCCTGCTCGGTCGTGATGTTCCCGTCGAGGTACGGCTTGAGGCCGTCGTTCCACGCTTTGGTCAACGTCGGGCTCATGACGAACAGGGTGAGGAACAACGCCAAACCCGTGATCACCTGGTTCGGGGGGACGGTCGGTAGACCGAGGGCATTGCGGGCCAACGACAGCACGATCACGATGCGGGTGAACCCGGTCAGCATGATCACCAAGGAGGGGGCCAGCGACAGCAGGGTCAGCAGGACGATGACGAGCACGCTCTGGCTGGGCCGGTCGGCCACGCCCGGGAGCGAAACGTCGATCGACAGGTTCGAATCTCCGGTGCTCGCCGCCGGACTCGAGACGGATGGCACCGTCACGGTCGGCACCCCGCCACCGGGCTGGCCGGCGACCGGACCCGAGGGCAACTCGGTGTCCGGGGTTTGGGCGAGGGCCGGCGACGCGCCCAGCAGGAGCAGCACGGTCAACGCCGCGACCACCGCCACAGCGAGCGTCGCCGGAGCTGCGGCGATCGCCGCCCAGCGGGCGCGTCGGGAAGGGAGAGCCATGACGGCGCAGGGTCAGGACCGACGAACGGTCCGTTCCCGCAGATCCTCGATCATGCCCTTCCATGTCGGAGGCAGGGCGAGAGCCCGGCCGGGCGACGTCGTCCCTGACGCCGCAGGACCCGGCGGCGATGCCGCCGGTTCGATCTCGATGGGCGCTGCACCCAGCGCACCCAGGTCGGTTTCGGCCAGGACCTGCACGCTGGAGTCCGTGACGCCGAGCACGAGGCCCCGGTCGCCGGCCCGCAGCACGACCACCTGGGAACGCTTGGTGAGGGATTGCCGGGCCAGCACCTCGATCGGGGTGCCACGTCGCCGCGAGCCCGTTCGACCCCGCCGATAGACCTTGGCGCACAGGGCGATCAGCCCGAGCACCACCGCCATCGAGAAGGCGAAGCGCACGAACAGCGCGAGCCCGGACCCTCCGCTCATGCGACCAGACCCCGACGATCGTGGCCGTAGCCGACGACCTCGATGATGCGGACGGCGAACTCTTCGTCGAGCACGACGACCTCACCACGGGCGATGAGCGTGCCGTTCACGAGGACGTCGATCGGGGTGCCGACCGCACGATCCAACGCCACCACGGAGCCTGGTGCGAGATCGAGGATCTCCTTCACCCGGAGCCGGGCGCGCCCGAGCTCGGCGGTGACGCCCATCTCGACGTCGTACAGCAGTTCCAACCCACCGGCCGTGCCGCCGATGCTCGACACCAGCGGTTCGAATTCGAGCGACTCCGCACCGTCGGTGCCGTCAGTGGGGTCGAGGCCGTCGTCGTCTTCCGCGCTCATCGGATCTCCACCGGTTCGACGATCTGGCAGGCCAGGTGCTTACCGCGCCGGCCTGGTTGGGCAACGAAGCAGGGAACACCCTCGATCGAGACCGTCAGGGGCAACCCGACAGGGTGCTCGAGGGACAGCAGATCCCCAGGGCGGAGACCGACGATGTCCGACGAGGGCAAGGAAACCTCACGGAACCGGACCCGCAGCTCCACCGTGGCGTCGCCGACACGGTCGGCGAGCGCAGCGCGCAACCGCGGCGGGTCGAACACGGCGCTCTTGGCCCGATCCTTGTTCGCCAGTTCGTCGAGCAGCGGCTCGAGCATGGCGAAGGGCAGACCGAGGATCCAGGTCGTCTTCACGTCGCCGATGCTCACCTGGAGCTCCAGGTTGAGGACCGTCTCTGCGGTGGCGGCGATCTGGGCGAACTGGGGGTTCGACTCGGAGCGCACGAACTCCGGGTCGAGATCCACCAACGGCTCGAAGGCGTACCGGAGCTCGGCGAGCATGCGCTGCACGAGCGTGCGGCCCAGGGAGCGCTCGATGTCGGTAAGTGGACGGGTCTGCGGGCGCTGCTGGCCCTGACCGCCGAGCATCCGATCGATCATCACCAGCATCGAGTCGATCGGAAGGTGCAGCAGGGCCATACCCGGCATCGGCTCCAGCGTGATGATCACCAGGTGCGTCGGATTCGACATCATTCGGACGGCCTCGTCGTAGGTCGTCTGCGCAAGCGACACGCACTTCACCTGGGTGACGGTGCGCAGCGTCGTCGACAGCAGCGTCGCAAGCTGACGGGCCCACGACTCGCCGGTGACCTGGATGGCCCGGATGTGCTCCCGGGAGAACTTGTCCGGCTTGCTGAAGTCGTAGAGCGTGGGCTCTCCCGTGCGCATCGCCGACACCATGGGCTTACCGTCGGCGCGCTCCGCCGTGATCTTGAGCCACCGAGTACCGATTCGGGCAAAAACGTCCGGAAATCGTCAGGACGACGCCGGCGTCACTGGACGATGAACTGCCAGAAGTAGACGCCCGTCACGGAGCCGTCCGTGTCCTCCTTGAGCGCGGTACCGAGCTCGCTCTGGACACGATTCCGGCCCTCGGGGGTGATCAGCTCGTCATAGGTCCCCGAGCCGAGGATCCGGATGGCCACATCGAGCGCCTTGGCGTGACCCTTGGTCGGATCGTCCTTGGCTGCCGCCTTGGCCTCGGCCTTGGCCGGATCCGGGTTGAGCTTGAACGCAAGCCCCACTTTCAGGATGTGCCCGTCGGAAAGATTCAACGTGATCGGATCGAGGGTCACCACCGGCGCTGCCGCACCGGCGACCGTCGTCGCGACCGGCTCGGCCGCCTGGACGATGGTCGTCGCGCCACCGCCGAGGACCTTCGCGCCCACGACGATCCCGACGAGGAGCAGAACGACGGGCAGGAGCTTCTCCTTCAGGCCGCCCTTGCCCTTCTCGGCGTTCTCGGTCTTTTCCTTCTTCGCCATCGGTGTCCTCCGCAGCCGTCACGGACTCTGGTTGGCAACGCCACGGGGGGCGTCGACGAGGTTTCTGACGACGAGCTCGACCCGCCGGTTCTTCGATCGTCCATCCGGGGAATCGTTCGAGGCGATCGGGCGGGTATCGGCGTAGCCCGACGCAGACATCCGCTGGACGCTGACCCCGTAGGTCTCGACGAGCGTGCGCAGCACGCTCGTCGCACGCGCCGTCGACAGCTCCCAGTTCGACGAGTACCGGTTCCCGGGCCCCAGCGGCACCGAATCGGTGTGGCCCTCGACCGTCACCGGGTTCGGAAGTGGCTTGAGGCCTTCGGCGATCGCAGTGAGCACTTCCCGGCCGGCACCTTCGAGGGTGGCCGAGCCGGACGCGAAGAGCACCTGATCGGCGACGATCGTGATGACCAGGCCCCGTTCCTGGACGGCGATCTCCACGTTGCCGCCGAGGGCGGTGTTGCCCAGCCCTTCGCGCAACTTCTGTTCGGCGGCGCCGAGCGCGCGCCGTTCGGCTTCGTAGGCGGCCTGCTGCGCCGACTTCACCGTGGTCGTCGGACCGGTCGCCGTCGGGCGCGGCCCGGCTTTCCCGGCCGAGGCCGCGGTCGTCGTGGTCGTCGCTCGCCCGGCTGCGCCGGGCAACACGCCGATGCCTCCGTCGAGCATCCCGGATCCGCCGTCGACCACGGCGCTGGCATCCCCGCCCTGGATGCCTTCCTTGAACTTCTTGTACTTGGCCAGGTCGACCTGGGAGATCGAGAACATCACGATGAACAGCACCATGAGCAGCGTGATCATGTCGGCGTACGTGACTAGCCACCGCTCGTGGTTCTCGTGCTCCTCGTGCTCCTCGTGTTTCTTCTTCCGGGCGGCCATGCTCGAATCGACGCGATCAGGCGGCCTTGGCGTCGTCGTGGACGCCGGCGAGGGAGGTCAGCTTCTGGTGGAGCGTGCGCGGGTTCGCGCCGGCCTGCACCGACAGGATGCCCTCGAGCATCAGCTCCATCTGCTGGGTCTCGATGTCGCTCAGCCGCTGGGTGCGCTTGCCGATCGGGAGGAACAGCACGTTGGCCGAGAACACGCCCCACAGGGTGGCGATGAAGGCGGCAGCGATCATGTGTCCGAGGTTCTCGGGCTCGCTCAGGTTGTTGAGCACGTTGACCAGTCCGAACACGGTGCCGATGATCCCCATCGTGGGTGCGAAGGCGCCCATGTCCGCCCACACCTTGGACAGCACTTTGCCGTGGTGCTTCTTCGCCGTGATCTCGGCCTCGAGGATCTCGCGCAACTCGTCGGGATCGGTGCCGTCGACCGCGAGTTGGATCCCTTTGCGCAGGAACGGATCCTCGAGGTTCTTGGCGGACTCCTCGAGGGCCAGCAGACCCTCACGCCGGGCCCGCTCAGCAAGGTCCACGACCACGGCGATCGACCCTGTCGGGTCCTTCGTCCCCCCGGTCATCGCCTTGATGCCGGCACCCATCGCAGCCGTGAAGTCCTTCATCAGACCGGTCGCCATGGCGGCGCCGATCGTGCCTCCGATCACGATGAGGATCGCCGGGATGTTGATCATGGCGGCGGGGTCGGAGCCCTCCATGACCACGCCCAGCATGATGGTGATGATGCCGATGAGGACACCGGCAAGGGTACCCGGATCCACCGTCAGTCCTTTCCGGTGACGAGCCGCAACTCGCCACGGGTTGCAGTGGTCCCGGTCGGCACGTCGCCGACATCGGGCTGGGCGGCCAGGGAGAGCACCCGGGCCCGGAAGCCCGCGATCCGCTCGATGACGACGTCGATCGACTCGGTCACGACGTACTTCGTCCCTTCGAACAGGGTGACCACCGTGTCGGGGTTTGCGTCGACCCGTTCGATGTGGTCCGGGTTGATGGCGAAGTGCTGTCCGTTGAGACGGGTCAGGAGGATCATGTCGGATGTCCTTGCCGGGGGAGCAAGCGCTCGGCGCTGGGATCGGCGGGACCGGGGGTCCGCTTGAGTGTGCTGACGACTCGTTGAGCGACCAGACGGAGCCCTGACGATCAGTCGGCCCTCGGCATACCCGGCGGCGCCGGGGCCGGCTCCACCGGATCCGTCAGCGCTTCAGGTTTACCAGGTCCTGCAGCATCTCGTCCGACGAGGTGATCATCCGGCTGTTGGCCTGGAACCCACGCTGGGCGAGGATCAGGTTGGTGAACTCCCGCGCAAGGTCGGTGTTCGACATCTCGAGCGTGCCGGCGGCGATCATGCCGCGACCGCCGGAGTTCGACTGACCCACCTGGGCCACGCCGCTGTTGGCGGACTCCCGGTACATCGAGCGGCCGGTCACCTCGAGACCCGTCGGGTTGGTGAACGCCGCCATCGCCACGCGGCCGACGGCACGGTTGCGGCCGTTGGAGAACACACCCATCATCACGCCGTCGGCGCCGATCGTGAACGACTGCAGGATGCCGAGGCCGTAGCCGTTCTGGCGGGCGGCGATCAGCGTCGAGGTTCCGGCGAAGCCGGTGCAGGCGTCGGGCTGTCCGGGCGTCCCGGTGTCGAGGGTGATCGGGCTGGGGAAGTTCCCGAATGTCGGCGTGATCGTGATCGCCCCGTTGGTGACACCGCCCGTGTTGGGGTTGAACGTGAGCGGACCACCGTTGACCGTCAAGGGCGTATTGACCCCGTTGACGACGGACGACGCCGTCACGTTCCAGGTGTTCGGCGTGGTCGCCTTCGTGTAGGTGATGTTCACGTTGTAGCTGGTGCCCTGCCGGTCCGTGATCTGCACCGAGCTCGTGACCTGGAATCCCACGGCGCTGGCGGCGTCGAGGTTGCCCTGCAGGTTCACGGTGCTGGTGGCCAACGGCGGGATCGACTGCCCGAGGGGCATGCGAAGGTCACCGGGCGCCTGGTTCAACAGGATCTGACCGTTGGCATCGGCGATCCAGCCCTGGAGGATGCCGCCGTCGGGCGAGACGAGTCGGCCGAGCGCGTCGAAGTTGAACGAGCCGGCACGGGCGTACATGTTCGTGTTCTCGGTCCGCAGGATGAAGAACCCGTCGCCCTGGATCGAGATGTCCGTGTTCTTGTTGGTCATCTGCGTGGCGCCCTGGCTCATGCTGAGCGAGGTGCCGGCGACGCGCACGCCGAGACCGACCATCGCCGGGTTGATGCCACCCTCGTTGGGATTGAGGGCCGAGGCACCGGCGATCGTCTGGGTCAGCAGGTCCTGGAAGACCGTCGCCGACGATTTGAAGCCCACCGTGTTGACGTTTGCGATGTTGTTGCCGGTGACGTCCATCATCACCTGGTGGGAGCGCAGGCCGGTGACCGCCGTGAACATGGAGCGAAGCATCAGTTGTTCCTTCCGGTGATGAGGGATGACGAAGCAGGGGTGGATTTCGGCACGTCGGACACTTCGAGGATCGACGTGACGGGGATGGTCTTCGTCCCGACGAGGACCTTCAGACCGGTGGTGTCGTTGGGATCGGACTTGACGCCGGTGACGACGCCGCTGACGTTCGTGGAACCGTCGAACCACGTGACCTTTCGACCGATCATGGTGGTCGCCTGAAGCAGATCTCGCGTCCCGCCGCTTGTGCTGGCCGCAGCGATCTGCTGGAGCGACTCGAGCATCGAGAACTGCACGGACTGCTGCATCATCGACGTCGGGTCGGTCGGGCTGAGCGGGTTCTGGAACTTGAGCTGCGCCACGAGCAGCTTCAGGAAGTCGTCTTTGTTGAAATCGCCGTTGTTCTTCTTTGTGGGCGCAGTGGACGCCGGCTGGCCACCGACGACGATCGGCGTGGGCGGCGGCGGCGTGATGCTGGCGGGATCGGGCATGACGCTCCTCTCAGAGCAGGACGTCGAGCGCACGCTCGACGGAGCCGGGACGATGGGCAGGGGCGGTCGTCAGCGGTACGCCGACCGGGTCGTCATCGTTCCCGTTGCGGCGGGAACCTCGACCACGTTCGGTTCCACCGGGTTGCTGACGGCCACCGTCGGACAGGCTGAGTTGGCCGGTCGCGACACCGGAGGACTCCAGCGCCTGGCGGAGCTGATCGAGGCTGCCTTCGAGGAGCCGCGCGGTGGCCGGCTGATCGGCGCGCAGGTTGATGTGCACCGTGCCCGCATCGACCTGCACGTCGAGGCGTACCCGACCGAGTTCACCCGGGTGGACGTCGACCGCCAGGCGATAAGAGCCGTCGCCACGGTCGCGCAGCGGGGCGACCACGTCGACCAACTGCTCGGGAACGGGGGCCGGCGTCGGCGCGACCTGGTGCACCTCGGCGGCCGACACCAGGGCCGCTGGGCGGACCACGACGGGAGCGCTCGCCACCGGTGTCGGCGCCGGCGTGGTTTGGACCCTGGTCGGCTCGGAGGCCGCCTCGGCCGGCTCGGGCGCGACCTCGGGCGCGACCTCACGAGGGCCGAGCAAGGTGGGATCGACCGTCGGCGCCTCGCCGTCGGCACCTGCCGTCCTCGGCACCGCGAGCCGCGTCCGGACGCTCGCATCCGGTCCGGGTCCACTGCCGGTGCCATCGCCGACGTCGTTCGTCGTCCCGGCGACCACCGATCCCGGCGCGCCCGGCGCAGTGGGCGCCCCGGACGGAACCGGGCTCGGCTCGAACGCCCCCATATCCCCGGACGCGGCGTCCCCGGACACGGCATCCCCGGATGCGGCACGAACGACGTCGGCCCGGCGCTCGGACCCCGCTGGAACGGCGGTCTGCGGCACCGGCGGTGCCGCAGACTCGACGGCAGGCGCGTCCGGGCCGGACGGTACGGGGATCGCAGGGGCCTGGGAGACCGAGGGGATCGGCTCCCGGATTCCCGTCTCGAGGGCCAGGTCCGCCGGCGCTGCAGCCGGTGCCGCCGATGGCGCATCGGCGGTGCGGGCCGTGGTCGCCGGTGCTGCGACCGATGCCACGGCGGGGGTGACCGAGACGAGCGCAGCCGAGGCGAGCGCAGCCGAGGCGACGACAGCCGCACCGGGGGCGGGCGCAACAGGGTCGGCCGAGTCCGGGGCGAGCGGATCGAGTACGACCAGCTCCGCGCCAGCCGCCGCCTCCCCCTCGACCGACCCGGCCGGCGACGGAGGCTCCACACCGATCGGACCCGGAACACCGCCAGGAACGCTGGTCAGGGTGGCGACGGTACGGAGGTCGACGACGAGCGCCCCGGGTGCCGTCGCTGCGACCGGCGCCGGCGCCCCGTCGGCCGGCGGGCTCGGCGCGAGCGGTGCCGGGCTCGCAAACGCCGCCAGCAACAAGGCGAACAGGTCGGCCGGGACATCGGCGTCGGTGGCGGCCGACGACGCGGGCTCGGTCGGTCGATCGACGGTCGTGCTGCGCTCGAGCGCAACGGAAGGCGTCACGAACTCCTCCTCGATCCTTCAGGTCACGGGCCCGGCGAAGCCGAGCACCTTGTCGACATAGCGCTGCACCCCCGCCGAGGGCACGCCTCCGGCGCGCAGCACGGCGTTGGGTCCGGCGTTGTACGCAGCGAGCGCCAGCGGTACCGACCCGAACTGCTCGATCAACCCGGCGAGCATTCGGGACGCCCCGTCGACCGCCTGCGCCGGGTCGAAGGGATCGTCGACGCCGAGCCCACGAGCGGTAGCGGGCATGATCTGCATGAGGCCCTGGGCACCGGCCGGCGACACGGCATCAGGTCGGAACGACGACTCGACCTTGGCCACGGCGGCGAGCAGTTCGGCGGAGACACCCGTGCGGCGGGCCGCATCGGTGAACAGTCCGACATACGGCGCAGCGGCGGCGTCGCGCAGGGCGATCCCCGCGCCGCCGACCACCGGTGCGCCGGGAAGCCGGGGGAGGCCCGCGGCGTCGCCGCCGGTAAGGCGCCGGATCCCGACGATGTCGGTGCGGACCGGTGCGATGCGCACGACATCGCCGGTCTCGGGCGCATGCAGCATCTGGCCGTTCCCGAGGTAGATGCCCATGTGCCCGATGTCGGAACCGAAGAACACCAGATCGCCGGGACGGGCCTGGGCGAGCGATGCAACCGGCCGGCCGAGCTGGATCTGGGAACCCGTGTAGTGGGGCAGGTCGATGCCGAACTTGGCGAAGGCCACCTTGACGAGGCCCGAGCAGTCGAGGCCGACGCTCGGATTGGCGCTCCCGAACATGTACGGCGTGCCGAGGTAACTGGCCGCCTCGTTCACGATCTCCGTCCCGGTCGGGTAACGGGTGGCGGCCGGAGCCCCGACCCGGGCCGTCGTGTCGAGCGACGAGGCGCGCATCGACGTCGTCCCCGACGAGGCCGCCGCGCGCTGCGAAACGGCGGCATCGAGGGCCGAGGCGAAGCCCGGCGAGCCCTCCGCCGACACCACCGTCGCCGGCCGGAACCGACTTTCGATCGAGCTGATCCGCGCCTGGATCGCCGCAAGGGCGGGCGGGATCACGTGTCGCCCTCGCCGAGTCGCTTGAACCGGGAATTCACCACGTCGTCGGCGAGGAGGTCCTCGTCCCGACGCAACTCGAGGGCATGCGCCTCGCGCTCGCGCTCCTCCATCCGCTCGAGCGCCTCGACGTCCTGACGGGCCGCCACGAGATCGCGACGGCGCAGCTCGGCCGTTGCCCGGGCGTCTTCGAAGAGCTGGCGGGCGGTGATGACCGACAGCGCCACCGCTCGCCGGAGCTCGACCTCCTCGTGGAACTGCCGGGCCGTGCGCTGGCGGCGCATCGGCTCGAGGGCCTCATAGGTGCGCCGGCGCGCCTCGAGGTCGCCCTCGGCCGAGCTGACGGCACGGTTGGCCTCTGCGAGACGCCCCTTGGCGGTGTCCTCCGTCACCCGGCGCACCTTGAGCACCCCGGCGAGGCGGAAGCGGTACTGCTTCACGGGGCCACCACCTGCGCGAGAGCACTCCAGGCCTCCACCACGGGGACGGTCTCGCCGAGATCCTGCGTGAGGAAGGCCCGGATCTCGTCGGCGCGTTCGACCGCGCGGTCGACCAGCGGGTTCGTCCCGGTCACGTAGGCACCGATCTCGACGAGATCCTTGGCGTCGCGGTGCGCCGCCAGCAGCCGCCGAAGTTCGGTGGCAGCTCGTCGTTGCTCGGGCGTGGTGATGGCCGGCGCCACCCGGGACACCGACTCGAGGACGTCGACCGTCGGGAAGTGGCCGGCCGTGGCCAGACGGCGGGAGAGCACGACATGGCCGTCGAGGATCGAGCGCACGGCATCGCCCACGGGGTCGTTGAGGTCGTCGCCCTCGACCAACACCGTGTACAGCCCGGTGATCGATCCGTGCTCGGCCGCGCCCGCCCGTTCGAGCAGCCGGGGCAGGAGTCCGAACACCGAGGGCGGATAACCGCGGGTTGCGGGCGGCTCACCGGCGGCGAGGCCGATCTCGCGCTGGGCCATGCAGAAGCGGGTGACGGAATCCATCATCAGCACGACGTCGCAGCCTTCGTCGCGGAACCACTCGGCGATGCGGGTCGCGGTGTAGGCGGCCCGGAGCCGCACCATCGCTGGTTCGTCGGACGTGGCCACGACGACCACCGAACGGGCAAGACCCTCGGGCCCGAGATCGTGCTCGATGAACTCCCGGACCTCGCGTCCACGTTCGCCGACGAGCGCCAACACCGAGATCTCGGCCTCGGTCCCGCGCGCGATCATCGACAGCAGGCTCGACTTCCCGACCCCGGAGCCCGCCATGATCCCGATGCGCTGACCGCGCCCGCAGGGAACCAGCGTGTCGAGGACCTTCACCCCCAGCGGCAACGGCCGGCTCACCCGGGCCCGGCGCAAGGGGTGCGGTGCATCCCCCTCCACCGTCACTCGTGTCGCCGAGGCCGGCAGCGGACGGCCGTCGAGTGGGCGGCCCAGTCCATCGAGGACCCGACCCCGGAGGTCCCAACCCACCGACACGCTCGGCGGGCGACCCGAGTGCCGGGCCCGGTCACCGATGCGCACCCCTCGCAGGTCGCCGAACGGCATGCACACGACCGTGTCCCGCCGCATCGCCACGACTTCGCCGCTGAGGGTGCCTCCGGCGCCCTCGACGAGGACCTCGTCGCCGAGCCCGGCGGCGATACCTGCGATCTCGAGCGACATCGCCGACACGCCCGTGACCCGGCCCGAACGGACCGGGTGAGCGGCCTCTCGCAGCGCACCCAGGCGGGGGTGAGCGCCGACCAGGGCCGTCATGGTTCGACCTCGGTCGCGAGCGCGGCCCGGACCCTGGCCATCGCCGTATCGAGCCGGGCGTCGACGCGCGCTGCGCCCGCCTCGACGATGCAGCCGCCTCGGCCCACGCTCGGATCGGCGACGACCTCGAGGCTCGCGCCCGCCGGTCCGGCGATGCCACCGAGAGAGTCCAAGTCGTCGGGATGGAGACGCGCGACGAACGAGGCGACGTCGTCGCCGAGGACGGCGAGCGCCCGTCGCAGCGCGTCCTGTCCGGCCGACGGTGACCAGTGCACGTCATGGCCCAGCACGTCCTCGGCCAGCGTGAGCGCCGTGTCCAGCAGGTCGTCGGCGAGCTCGTGAAGGCGCAGCCGGTCGGCCGCCACCGCCCGCTCGGTGGCCGCCGTGAGCTTCGCCACCACGGTGGCAGCCTCGGCCCGGCGACGGTCGAGCTCTTCGGCGAGGCGCCGTTCGGCCTGCGCCCATCCGGCGGCCACACCCTCCTGCAGACCCTGCGCGAAGCCCTCCTCGTACGCGGCCTCGCGCAACTGGACGAGCGTGGCCTGATCGACCGCGGCGACCGTGAGCGAGGAGCCCGTCGCCAGATCCCGCAGGTCGAGCGAGCGATGCTCGCCGGCCCGGACGATCCGGCCGCGCGGTCGGGCCGGCGCCTCAGGCGACGAACTCATCGCCACCCCGGCTCAACAGCAGCTGGCCCGATTCCTCGAGCGACCGGATGATGCGCACGATGCCCGACTGCGCTTCCTCGACCTGGGTGATCCGAATCGGCCCGAGAAGGCTGATCTCGTCGGTCAGGTTCGCCGAGGCACGCTCCGACATGTTCCGCAGGATCTTCTGCTGAACGTCCATCTTCACGCCCTTGAGCGCGACCGCCAGGTCCTTGTTGTCCACGTGGCGCAGCACGAGCTGCACGCTGCGGTCGTCGAGCTGCACGATGTCCTCGAACACGAACATCCGCTGCCGCACCTCGTCGGCCAGATCGGGCGAGGTGCGCTCGAGACCCTCGAGGATGAGGCGCTCGGTCGGTCGGTCGGAACGGTTGAGGATCTCGACGAGGCTCTGCACGCCACCCGCCGAGGAGAGCTCACCGGTGTTCACGACGCTGACCAGCTTGCGGGCCAACACTTCTTCGACCTGCTTGATCACCTCCGGCGAGGTGCGGTCCATCACCGCTACCCGATGCGCCACGTCCCGCTGGAGTGCATCGTTGAGACCACCGATCACCATCGCAGCGCGCTCGGCCGGCATGTGGGCGAGCACGAGGGCGATGGTCTGCGGGTGTTCGTCCTGTAGGTAGGACAACACCTGACGGGGATCGAGTCGCTGCAGGAACTCGAAGGGCTGTTCGGCCATACCGGCGGTGACGGCGTCGAGCACCTGCTGCGCCCGCTCCGGACCGAGGGTGCGCTCCAGCATCTTGCGGGCGACCTCGATGCCACCGGTGGTGATCGCCGTCGAGGCCTCGGTCATCGCGACGAACTCGGTGAGTACGTCGTTGACGACCTCGGTCTTGACCCGCCGCAGCCGGGCCACCTCGGCCATCACGTCGGCGATCTCCTGCTCAGTCAGGACCCGCAGCACCTTGGACGACTGGTCCGCGCCGAGCTGCATGAGCATGATCGCGGCCTTCTGCGGCCCCGACAGGGACTCGATGGTGAGCTCCTTCGACGGCATCATGCCCTCCGATCTGCGAGCCAGGTCCGCAACATGCGAGCGACGTCATCGGGCTGCCGCTCGATCAAGTCGTTGATCTGACGGGTCTCCTGGCTCGAGGCCGGAGCGATCAGCTGCGGGATCAGGATGAGGTCCTGCTGCTCGCCGGAGACCATCACCTCACGGGGTCCGCCGAGGGCGCGGGCCGCATCCACGGCCTCGCGCATCGTGGCCTGCACCCGCTCCCGCTCGCCTTTCTCCTGAGCGGCGGCAAGCGCCTCCGCTTTCTTGCGCAGGCGTTCAGGCCGCTTGGCGCTGCGCCACGCGAGGAGGAGGATCAACGACACGAGGAACACGGTGGCCCCGGTCGTGATCATCTCGTTCAGACCGTCTCCCGACGCCTCCTGGGCCTTCGCCGCCTCGTCGAGCGCCTTGGTCGCGTCGGTCGTGGCGGTCTCGTCGAACGGCAGGGTCGTCACCTGCACCAGGTCCCCTCGTGCCTGGTCGAAACCGGAGGCCGCCCGAACCAATTCCCCCACACGAGCCTCGTCCACCCCGACGCCTTCGTCGACGAGCACCGCCACGGACAACCGCTTCACCGCACCGGGCGCCGAGGTGAACGACTCGGTCACCTTGCCGACGGCATACGTCTTGTCACCGGCCTTCTTCGTGTAGGTCGTCTGCGCCCCGTTGGCCCCCTGCTGCGGCGCGTTGACGACCGGTCCGAGCGGTCCGCCAGCTGGCGTTCCGGTACCGGCGTAGTTCTCGTCGTTGGTCGTCTCCCGCACGACGGGGGCAGTGGCCTGATTGGGATCGGCCGGGAACCGCTCCGTCGTCGTCTGGCGCCGGTCGAAGTCGAGTGCAGCGGTCACGGTGACCTTCGCCTTGCCCGGTCCGGTCACCGACTCCAGCATGGTGGTGAGCTGCCGGGCGAGGTTCTGCTCGAAGACACGGTTCTGGTCGGATCGGTCGTCGCCCGAGCCCAACGGGTCGTTGCCGGCGGCCGACAACACCCGCCCCTTTGCATCGGCCAGGGTCACCTGCTCCGGCGTCAAGCCTTCGACCGAGGACGCCACCAGGTGGACGATCGCTTTCACCTGCTGGCCCGACAGCGGCGTGCTCTCCGTCGTCGCCACCAGCACCGAGGCCGACGGCTTGCGGTCGTCGGCGCTGAAGATGTCCGAGCGCGGGATCACCAGGTGGACCGTTGCCGCCTTGACCCCCTGCAGCGAGCCGATCGTCTTCGACAGCTCCCCCTCCAGCGCCCGCTGGAAGTCCACCCGCTGTCGGAAGTCCGACGTCGTCAGACCCTGCTTGTCGAGCAGGTCCCAGCCCGTGGCTCCCGATTCGGGGAGGCCCTTGGCCGAGAGGTCGAGGCGGAGCTGGTAGAGCTGCTGCTCGGGGACCATGATCGTGGCTCCACCGTTTGCGAGCTGGTACTGGACCCCGCGGGCGGTGAGCTCCTGGGTCACCGATGCCGCGTCTTTCGCGCCGAGCCCGGAGTACAGCGAGGCGTAGGTCGTCGTCGATGCCCAGTTGAGGAACAGGAACGCCCCGGCGACCGTGCCCGCCAGTGCGATCGCCAGCATGGCGATCTGGCCCCGGGTGAACCCCTTGAACAGCCCGTTGGCCTTCTTGCGAACAGAACTCAGGTCGAGTGCGGCCATGTCACACCGGCATCGTCATGATCGAGGTGAACGCTTCGAGGGCCCGGTTCCGCACGGCCACGGTCAGGTCCGTGGCGAGCTGGGCCTGGGTCGCCGCGATCATGTAGTCGTGGACGTTGGTCAGGTCCCCGGTGAGGCCGGCCTCGGCGAGTGCATCGGTTGTCGCATGTTGCGACTGCAACGATGACAGGGCCTTGCTCAACGAGTCCACGAATCCACCACCACTCGTTCCGCTCGGCGCCGCTGTGCCCGTGACGGGAAGGGTCGGGAGCGATACGAGCCTGGAGGAGATGCCGTCGAGTGCCATCGGGTCACCGGCCGATCGAGAGCGCTGCGCTGTAGGCGTCGCGGGCACGCTCCACGACGGCGAGGTTCGCCTGGTAGGAGCGCTGCGCCGCAAGGAGCTGGACCATCTGCTCGCCGAGTTCGATGTCGGGGGTGCGCACGAGCCCCTGCTCGTTCGCGTACGGATGGGTGGGATCGAACACGACACGGCCCTGGGGGTCGCCGCCGTAGGCGATCCCGGTGACCGCAGCGCCCTCGCCCACGGCCCCGCTGGGATCCAGCGGACTGGCGCCGGTCCCGTCGACCGATCGGGCCAGCACCATGCGAGCCCGGAACGGCACCTCGTCGAAGGGGCGGACGGTGTTCATGTTGGCGATGTTGTCGCTGATGGCGTCCATCCAGGTTCGCTGGACCCGGAGGCTGCTGCCGGCGGTGTGGAGGGCTTGGAACAGACTCATCACTGCCCCTTGATCGCAGAGCGCAAGAGGCGGAACTTGGCGTTCGCCGCCTCGATGCCGAGTTGGTAGCGGAGGTTCGTGTCGACGAGTGTGACGATCTCGTCGTCGAGCTTCACGTTGTTGCCCGACAGGTTGGTCGCGTCGAGCGACTTGCGGGTGGACGCTGCGCCTGACCCGGGATCGCGTCCGGCGATCGCGTTCCGAAGGCTGTCCTCGAAGTCGACCCGGTTCGCGAGGAACCCCGGCGTCTCGACGTTGGCGATGTTGTCGGCGATCGCCCGCTGCCGCAAGGACAGCCCACGCAGGGCGACCTGGACCGCGGTCATCGTGATGTCGTTCACGGGCAGCCTCGACAGGGCCGTCCGTCCGTGGGATCGAAGCCGGGCTTCCTTGCCCGGTCATGTCGTCGGCGCAACGAGCGCCAACCTTGAGCAGGTTCTGCAACGGTGCTGGATCTTGACGATCCGGGTCAGGTTCAGCAGGCCCGATCGACATAGCGAGGCCCGCCGGCGTCCTCACCGAGGCGACGACGCTGGAAGGACGCGGCCGCCCGGCCAAGGGCGTCGCGCCGTTCGACCATCAGCTGTTCGACGGCCTGGGTCCGTTGCAGCAGGCGCTGCGCCCGTTCGGCGACCGCGACCGGCATCGGCGGAAGATCGTGCGGTTCGAGGGGTTCGAGACCCGGGTCCTCGTCGGCCTCCACGGCCGCCCGGATCTGCTCGAGACGGGACTCGAGCAGCGTGAGGACCGATTCCCAGGCGGCGACGGCCGGATCGGTCACGACGCCGGCGCGGCCAGGTGCACGGCCGCTTCCCGCCAGGCGTCGGCGAGCGACTCGATCTGGCGGCGTACGGCCGCCAGACGGGCGAGGTCACCGACGGTACCGGCGCCGATGAGCTCCTTGAGGAACCAGGTGTAGAGCTGCATCAACCCGGGCGCACCGTCCCACGACGACACGTCGAGCGATGCCATCAGCTCGCAGACGATGTCGCTCGCATGCCGAGTCAGCTCCTGGCCGCGCGCGCGATCACCGGACTCGAAGGCGGCCTCGGCCTGACGCAGATCGAGGGCCATCCGGTCGTAGAGCATTACGACCAGGCGAGCCGGTGAGGCCGTCGCCACCGTGTCCGACACGTAGCGTTCGCGCAGGGTTCGAGCGTTCATCGACTCACCTCGGATTGGCCGGTCACTGCAGCTTGCCGATCTGGCCCGAAAGCCAGGAGCTCTGGTTGCGAAGCCGACCGAGCGCGGTCTCCAGCGCGTCGAACCGGCCGCGGATCTGCTTCTCACGGGAGGCGAGCCGACCGTCCCAGGACTGGATCGAGGAATCGAGATCCCGCAGCCGGCTCTGGCTCCCGGTGATCACACCCGCCAGGCGGCCCGTGCCGGCGGCGGTGGCGTCGTCGACCTCGGTCTGGACGAGCGTGGCGAACCCAGCGCCACCGCTCCCCCCTTGGAACAGTGCCTTGACCGACGTGGGGTTCGCATCATGGGCGGCGAGGAACGCCGCGCGGTCGAAGCTCAGCCTGCCGGTGCGGTCCGTGCTCATCCCGACCCGGAACACGGTCAGATCGCCGCTGGTCGCGCTGATCAAGGTCTCGCGCAGCCCCGAGGCCACCTGGCTCGCCGCTTGCTCACCCAGGAGCACGCCGGCACGCTTGGTGGCCTGGTCGTAGCCCGAGTTCGCCGAGACGTACGACAGCACGTCGTTGTAGGTGTCGACGAGCTTCTGTACCCGAGTCGCCGTGGCGCCGGCGTCGGTGCCAACGTCGAGGTTGACGGCACTCGCCGTCTGCTTCTTCACCGTCACGGTGACCCCGTCGGCGAGCCCGGTGAAGGTGTTGGACGCCGACCGAACGGTCACCGGGTTCGTGGTGCCCATCGTGAGTTCGGCGTCCTGACCCTGGCTGAGGATCGACATCGATCCGACGGCCGGGTCGAAGCCGCTCGCCGTGAACACCCCGGCGGAGCCGGAGCTGCGAGCGCTGAGCTGCAGGCGATACACCGACGGTTCGACCTGCACCGCGCTCGCGCTGACCCCGGCGCCCGAGGAGTTGACTGCGGCGATCACCGACGACAGTGAGCCATCGCCGATGTCGGTGATCGTCGTCGAGCCGATGGTCAGCGGTCCCGTCGCCACGACGTCAGACATCGACGCCACGCCGGCCGAGCTCAACAGCGAGTGCGACGCAGCGAGCTGGTCCACCCGGAGCTGGAGCCGGGCTGGTGTCGAACCCGCCCCTGCGGTCGCCACGAGTGCGGTGTCGTCGCTGGATACTGCGCTGCGGGTGTTCCAGCCGGACTCGAACCGCAGGGTCCGGGCGGCGTCGGCGAGTGCCCGGAGCTTCGTGTTGAGGGTGTTGTGGACGTCCAGCCTGCGCTGCTCGTCGGTCCGCTGCGTCTTCAGTCGACTCTGCGGCTGCCGTTCGATCGACATGAGCTGCGTCACGATCGTCGTCGTGTCGAGCCCGGACACGAGTCCGTCGATCGAAGAGGAGGCCATCGGTCAATCCCTTTGGGTGTCGGTCGGTGAGGTACGGGAGAAGGCCCCGGCGGGCCGGGCGCCGGGTGGCGCACCGGCCCGCCCGACGCCCGGTCCGAAGGGATCAACCACGCAGGAGCTGCAACACGCCCTGCGAGGACTGGTTGGCCTGGGCCAACATCGCCGAGCCGGCCTGGGAGAGGATCTGGGACTTGGTGAAGTTCACCATCTCCTCGGCCATGTCGGTGTCCCGGATCCGGGATTCCGACGCCGCCAGGTTCTCCACACCCACGGACAGGTTGTTGACCGTGCGCTCCAACCGGTTCTGCACGGCACCGATGCTGGACCGGTACTGCGACACCGACCCGATAGCGGTGTCGATCGTCGACAGCGCGCTCTGCGCCCCGGTCTGCGTGGTCAGGTCGATACCGCCGATCAGC
>JBJTVH010000106.1:0-50330 GCA_046081125.1 Acidimicrobiales bacterium | reverse complement strand
CCCCCCCCCCCTCCCCCCCCCCCCCGGGCCCGCACCTTGTCGCCGAACAGCGCCAGGGCCGCCGGGGGTGGCCCGACGAAGGCGAGACCGTCGGTGGCGCACCATTCGGCGAACGAGGCGTTCTCGGCCAGGAAGCCGTAGCCCGGGTGCACGCAGTCGCAACCGGTCTCGATGGCGATGCGCAGCAGCGCAGCCGCGTCGAGGTAGGCCGCGACGCCGTCACCGGGCAGAGCGCGCACGGTGGTGGCCGCGCGCAGGTGCCGGCTGTGGCCGTCGACCGGGGCGTGGACCGCCACCGACTCCATGCCGAGCGACGCCGCCGCCCGGGCGATGCGGATGGCGATCTCGCCGCGGTTCGCGATCAAGACGCGCTGGTGCAGTGCCATGTGGTCCCCCTCGGACACCAGCGAGGTTGCCGGGGCCACCCCGGCTGTGTCCAACGCGCCGATCAGGCGCCGGGTGCGCCTTCGAGCGAGTCGATCAACAGTTCGAGCGCCGCTGCGGCGAACGCGTGCATGTTGTTCCGGCGGTCGTCGTCGCCGGTGAGCACGTGGCGCGCCGCCTCGACGGGCCCGGCCACGGCCACCCACGCGTGACCGGCCGGGTCGCCGTAGCGGTTTCCGCTCGGCCCGGTTGCGCCACCTTCACCGACACCCCAGGTCGCACCGAGCCGGACCACGCTGGAGCGGGCCAGCCAGCGGGCGAACGGCTCGGAGGCGCCGCGCATCCCGGCGGGGATCTCGACCGAGCCGGCCAGCAACGCCCGGCTCGCCGCGAGGGTGTAGATCACCGTGCCACCGAGGTAGTACGCCGACGCGCCGGGGACCGAGAGCAGCGCGGCGGAGATCAGCCCGCCGCACGACCCCTCGGCCACGGCGACCGTCTCGTTGCGGGCGATCAGCAACTCGGCGACCCGTTCGGCTCGACCGAACAGCGCGGCGGTGTCCACGGCGCTCACGCGGGCCGGGTGCCGGCGCGGGCGATGGCCGTGGCGTCGGCGACGGCGCGGTACTCCGCGAGCATCCCGTCGCGCAGCCAGAACCAACTCGTCGCCACGGAGGTGACCGGCTGCCCGTCGGCCTCACGGCCGAAGAACGCGCCGGTGAGGATCCCCGTCGCGCTCCAGTAGGCGACCGCGGCCTCGCGCCCGTCGGTCTCGCGCCCGGCGACGAGGTGGTGGATCGTGACCTTCGGGTCCTTGATCGTCGACCGGAACCAGTTGACGTGGCCCAACAGCCCGGCGCGCCCCTCGCCCCAGCCCGCCATCCGGGCCGAGTGGTCGACCATGTCCTCGGCCGCGATGTCGGCCAACAACGCCACCTCGCCGTGCTGCACGACGCGCTCCAGGTAGGTTCGCATCACGTACTCGCTGCGGGTCAGGTCCAGTTCGTCGCTCATGCCGACACTCGTACCATGCGCTTGCCGACGTTCTCGCCTGCCAGCAGCCCGACCAGCGCTTGCGGGGCCTGCTCGAGGCCGTCGATCACGTCCTCGACGACCTTGACCGAGCCGTCGGCCACGGCGGCGGCGAGGTCGTCGGTGGCGGCGGCCCGCTCGGCGTAGAAGTCCATGACGATGAACCCCTCCATCCGCAACCGTTTCGTGACGAGCAGGCCGGGGACCCCGCGCGGCCCCGCCACGGGCGCGTCGCCGTCGTAGTTCGACACCGCGCCGCAGCAGACGATGCGGCCGTGCATGTTCATCCGGGACAGCGCGAGGTCGAGCAGCGGGCCGGCGGTGTTGTCGAAGTACACGTCGACGCCCTCCGGGCAGGCGTCTTTCAGGCTGCGGCGCAGCTCCGGGTCGCGGTGCGACACGGTCGCGTCGACGCCGAGTTCGGTCTCGAGGTAGCGGCGCTTGTCGTCGCTGCCGGCGATCCCGACGACCTGGCAGCCGGCCCGCTTCGCGAGCTGGCACACCACGTTGCCGGTGGCGCCGGCGGCGGCCGACACGAGGACCGTCTCCCCGGCCACGGGCCGCCCGACGCGCAGCAGGCCGAACCAGGCCGTGAGGCCGGTGACCCCGAGCACCGAGAGGTGGTTGCTGAGCGGGAGTCGCGGTTGCACCACCGACAGCTTGCGGGCCGGGTGGACCGCGTAGTCCTGCCAACCCTGGTCGGCCTCGACGATCGCTCCCACGGCGAGGCCCGGGTCGTTCGACGCGACCACCTCGGCGAGCGCAAACCCGGCCATCACGTCGCCCCCCTCGATGGCCGAGCGGTAGGTGGCGCCCTGCATCCACGCCCGGTTGGCGGCGTCGATCGACAGCAGGCGGGTGCGGCACAACGCCTCGCCGGGGCCCGGTACGGGCACGGTCGCCTCCCGCAACTCGAACAGGTCGGGGGTCAGGTGCCCCTTCGGGAGCCGGGTCAGCACGACCTGGCGGTTCACGTCGTTCGCAGACATGCCACGGACCGTAGCCATCCCCGGCGGGCGGCCGGGCCGGCCCGCGACTCGTGCGAGCATCCGGGCGTGGAGCACGTGTGGCAACCCGAGATCGACGAACTGCAGCACCGCCGCGCGCTGGCCGCCGAGCTGGGCGGGGCCGAGCGGGTGGCGCGCCAGCACGACGCGGGACGGATGACGATCCGGGAGCGCATCGACGAATTGTGCGATCCGGGCACCTTCGACGAGGTGGGTTCGGTGTCCGGCGTCGGCCGCTACGACGACGACGGCAACCTCGTCGGGTTCATGCCCTCGAACCTGGTGTGCGGGATCGCGGACATCGACGGCCGGCCCGTGGTCGTCTCGGGTGACGACTTCACCGTACGGGGCGGGTCGGCCGAGGCCACGCTGCCGGCCAAGCGCCACTTCGCCGAGCGCATCGCCGTCGAGCTCAAGTTGCCGCACGTGCGCCTGGTCGACGGCATGGGCGGCGGCGGCTCGGTGAAGTCGATCGAGATCAAGGGCCGCACGCTCATCCCGACCGTGTCGGGCTGGGAGACCATCGTCGAGCACCTGGCCGTGGCCCCGTCGGTGGCCCTCGCGCTCGGGACGGTGGCCGGTATCGGCGCCGCCCGGGTGGCGACGTCGCACTACTCGGTGATCGTCGCCGACACCGCGCAGATGATGATCGCCGGCCCCGATCTCGTCACCCAGGCCTCGCTCGGCGCGGTGTCCAAGGAGCAGCTCGGTGACGCCCGGATCCACACCGCCAACGGCGCGATCGACGACCTGGTCGACACCGAGCAGGAAGCCTTCGAGCGGGCCCGGCTGTTCCTGTCGTACCTGCCCCAGCACGTTGACGACCTGCCCCCGCGCGCCGAGCCCGACGACGACCCGTGGCGGCGCGAGGAGCACCTCGCGTCGATCGTGCCGCGCGACCGGCGGACCTCGTATCGGATGCGCTCGGTCATCGACGCCGTCGTCGACAGCGGGAGCTTCTTCGAGATGGGCCGCCGTTGGGGCCGTTCGGTGATCACGGGGTTCGCCCGGCTGGACGGGTGGCCGGTGGCGATCGTGGCCGAGGACCCCAACGTCTACGGCGGGGCCTGGACCGCGGACGCGTCCCGCAAGGTCACCCGGTTCGTCGACGTGGCCTCGACGTTCCACCTCCCGCTCATCCACCTCGAGGACTGCCCGGGGTTCCTGATCGGGAGGACCTCGGAGGAGCAAGCGACGATCCGGCACGGCTCGGTGGCCCTCGCCGCGCTCGGGCAGTCGACGAGCCCGTTCTGCTGCATCGTGATCCGCAAGGCGTTCGGGGTGGCCGGGGCGGCGAACTCCAAGCCCGGCGCCACCCACTTCCGATGGTCGTGGCCGTCGGGGGACTGGGGTTCGCTGCCGATCGAGGGCGGCCTCGAGGTGGCCTACCGGGCCGAGTTGGCCGGGCTCGAAGGCGAGCACTACCGGGCCGAGGTGGAGCGGATCCGCGCTCGGCTGGATCGCTACCGCAGCCCGTTCCGATCGGCCGAGGTGTTCGAGATCGACGAGGTGATCGACCCCCGCGACACCCGCCCGGTGCTGTGCCGGTGGGCCAACCTGGTGGCTCCGGCCCGGCGGCCGGGGCGGATGGCCTGGACGTTCCGTCCCTGACCGCCCGCACGGCGATACTGGCCGCATGGGGGATCTGCGCTTCGACGACATCGTGGTGGGCGCCGGCTCGTCCGGCGGCGTGGTGGCGGCCCGGTTGGCCCGAGCCGGCCGGCGGGTCGCGCTGATCGAGGCGGGGCCGGACTCGCCGGACCCGGCAACGGCCCATCGCACCCTGCTCGACGGCCGGTTGGCGGCCACGATCGGGTTCGACTGGGGGTACGTGGCCGAACCGGTCCCGGGCCGGGAGCCGATCGTCATGCCGCGCGGCCGGGTCGTCGGCGGGTGTTCGGCGATCAACGGCTCGAACGCCTTGCGCCCGGTCCCGACCGACTTCGACGACTGGGGGCCGGGTTGGTCGTGGGCCGAGGTGTTGCCCGTGTTCCGGGCGCTCGAGGACGATCCCGACGGCGCTGCGATGCACCCCGACGTGCACGGCACCGACGGGCCGATCCGGATCACCCGGTTCGGGCTCGACGGTTTGGAGCTCGACCCCGTGCAGCGGGCCCAGTGGGCGGCGTGGGGATCGCTCGGGTTCGCCGACGTCGCCGACCACAACCATCCCGACGGGCTCGGCTGGGGGCCGACGCCGATGAGCCTCGCCGGTACGGCGCGCCAGTCCGTCACCTGGCGCTACCTCGCCGCCCACCGAGGCAGCGACCGGCTCACCGTGATCGCCGACGCGTTGTGCGACAAGGTCCTCGTAACCGACCAGCGCGCCGTGGGGATCCGCCTGGCCGACGGCCGGGAACTGCGCGCCCATCGGGTGGTGGTGTCGGCGGGTGCGCTGGCCACCCCGGGAATCCTGGTGCGCTCGGGGATCGGTCCGGCCGACGACCTGCGCCGCCTCGGGCTGCCGGTCGTGGCCGACCTGCCGGTGGGGGAGGGCTTGCAGGACCATCCGGCGGTGTACTTCACCGGGGTACCTCCGGCCGGGACCTACGACGCCCGCAGTGCCTTCCTGCCGTGGGTGGCCCGCTTCACCGCACCGGGCTCCGTGCTGCCGGCCGACCTGCAGCTGATGCCGTTCAACCGCATGCCTCCCGCCCGCCGGGACGTGGGCGTGCGGCACGTCTGGTACGTGGTGCCGAGCGTGCAGCGGGTCCGGGCCCGGGGCCGGGTGAGCGTCGGTTCCACCGACCCGGCCGCCGCACCGCACATCGCCTGCAACTACCTCGGGCATCCCGAGGACCTCGAGCGCATGCTGGTCGGGATGCGCCTGGCCTGGGAGGTGCTGCGCCACCCGGCCATGCGGGCCGTCACCGATCGCTACGTGGGCCTCGACGATCTGCTCGGCCCGGACGGCGTCGACCGGGATCCTTCCGACGACGAGCTCGCCGCGCTGGCCTTCGCCACGGTGCAGACGAACTACCACCCGGTCGGCACCGCTGCGATCGGGTCGGTCGTCGACGCCCGCGGCGCGGTGACCGGCATCGACGGGCTGTACGTGGCCGACGCGTCGGTGATGCCCGAGGTGGTGTCGGCCAACACCAACACCACCTGCTTGATGATCGGGGAGCGCATCGGGGCGTGGCTCGCCGCCGACGCCTGAGCGCACCTGTTCAGCTCGTCGGGTCTTTCACGGTGACGCCGCCGCCGCCCGCGTCGCGCAGCGTGGCCACGTAGGCGACGATGCGGGCTGCGGCGACGAGCGGCGGCACGCCGCGGTCGTGGATGTTGCTGATCAGGTTCCGGTCGGCATCGGTGCACCCCAGTCGGGGCCGCCAGGCCAGGTACGCCGACAAGCTGTCGGCGACGCCCAGGCCGGGTCGCTCCCCGATGAGGAGCACCACGACGGTCGGGTCGAGCAGGTCGCCGATCTCGTTGACGATGCCGACCCGGCAGTGGCGCACCGCAACGGGCGTCCCCCAGCGCCAGCCCCGTTCGTCGACGAGCCGGCGCAGTTCGGGCAACAACCGGGGTACCTGGGCGCGCACTGCGGTGGCCGACAGCCCGTCGCCGATGACCGCTTGCACGTCGGCGCCGTGCGACCCGATCCGGGCGAGCTCGGCGCGCGACGCCGGGTCGAGCCGGCGGCCGAGGTCGGGTCGCAGCAGGTGCTCGGCCGGCGTCGCCGCCCGGCTGGCGAGCATCGGCATCCCGCCGAGGGCGAGGTCGTCCGGCTCGAGCCGGTCGGCGACCGCGTAGCGCGCCGCGGCGTGGTCGGCCCGGAGCGCGAGCGCGTTCGCAGTGCGGTAGCCGAGCCCGGCGGCGTCCCACAGCACGCGCGCCGGGGTGCGCTCGGCAGCCCACCGGATCACGTCGTCGGGTACGTCGCTCGCGGGTCTGTCGCTCACGGGGTCAGGGCCCGGCGAAGGTCGGCGGTCAACGCCGCCGGGTCGGCCGGCCCCGGGGGCACCAGGCGGCCGTCGCGCCAGCGGCCGCGTTCGGTCAGCCAGCGCTCGAACTCGGGGGCGGGGCGCAGGCCGAGCAGGTCGCGCACCGAGGCCGCGTCGTGGTAGCTCGTCGACTGGTAGCCGAGCATCACGTCGTCGCCGGCCGGCACGCCCATCACGTAGCTGCAACCGGCGGTGGCGAGCAGCACCAGCAGGGCGTCGTTGTCGTCGTGATCGGCGTCGACGTGGTTCGTGAAGCACACGTCGACGCCCATCGGGAGCCCCATGAGCTTGCCGACGAAGTGGTCCTCGAGGCCGGCCCGGATGATCTGGCGGGCGTCGGCGAGGTACTCGGGCCCGATGAACCCGACGACGGAGTTGACGAGGAACGGGTCGAACGCCCGCGCCACCGCCTGGGCCCGGGCCTCGAGCGTCAGCTGGTCGATGCCATGGTGCGCCTCGGCCGACAGCGCGCTGCCCTGCCCGGTCTCGAAGTAGGTGACCTGGCGTCCGGGGACGTCGCCGCGGCGGGCGTGGTGATCGAGCACGGCGGCGCGGCCTTCGGCCAGCAGCGCCGGGGTGACCCCGAAGCTGCGGTTGGCGGCCTCGGTCCCCGCGACCGATTGGAACAACAGGTCGACCGGAGCTCCCCGCTCGAGCGCGGCGAGCTGCGTGGTGACGTGCGCGAGCACGCACGTCTGGGTCGGGACCTCGAGCACCTCGACGAGCCGGCGCAGCGTGCGCAGCAACGTGGCCGTGCTCTCGACGCCGTCCTGTACCGGGTTGACGCCGATGACCGCGTCCCCGCACCCGAAGCGCAGACCGTCGAGGGCGGCGAGCACGATCCCCTCGGGATCGTCGTTGGGGTGATTCGGCTGGATGCGCACGCCGAGGACCCCGGCCTCGCCGATCGTCGACACGCACCGGGTAGGTCGGCGCAATCCCGCCGTGGCGACGACGAGGTCTTTGAGCCCCATGATCTTTGCGACGGCGGCCGCGATCTCCGGGGTGATCGCCCGCCACAGCCCGGCGCGCCAGATCGCCGGGAACGACGCCTCGAGGATCCGCTCGCGCAGGTCGCCGACGCACCACGACGCGATCGACGCGAACGCCTCGGCGTCGTGGTCGGCGCGCACGAGATCGGTGACCCCGTCGTCGACGAGCGGGCGCTCGACCAACTCCGACAGGGCCACGTCGGCCAGCGCGAGCTTCGCAGCGACGCGCTCTCGCGCCGAGGACGCCGCGATCCCGGCGAGTTCGTCGCCGCTCTTGGGCTCGTTGGCCTTGGCCAGCACCTCACGCAGGTCGGCGAACGAGAAGCGCTCGGCGCGCACCGTCGCCCGGTAGACCATGGGCGAACCCTAGGTGGGGTCGGCCGGGCCGGCTCGCGGTCGGAGCCGACGAACCGAGGGTGCCGATCCAACCGTGCGATCAATTAGGGTCGCCGGCGTCGGATGCTCAGGGGGGCGCACATGACGTTCGAGCGGGTCGCGATCGTGACGGGAGCGGCGTCGGGGATCGGCCGGGCGGCGGCCGAGTTGTTCGCCGAGCGGGGATGGGGCGTCGTCGCTGTCGACGTGGCCGCCGATGCGCTCGCCTGGGCGGACGGCACACCGGCGATCGCCACCTTCGCCGGCGACGTCACCAGCGAGGCCGACAACGCGGCGGCCGTGGCGCTGGCCGAGGAGCGCTTCGGCCGGCTCGACGCCAGCTTCCTCAACGCCGGCATCGTCGGCAGCCCGGCCTGGGAGGCCCCCGAAGCCGCCGACCGGCTGCGGCGCGTGCTCGAGGTCAACGTGGTGGGCGTCGCCTTGGGCATCCGGGCCGCTGCCCCGGCACTGCGGCGCGTCGGTGGTGGTGCGATCGTCGCCACGGCATCGACGTCGGGCATGCGGGCCGATCCGGGATCGTGGTGCTACAACGCGTCGAAGGCGGCCGTGATCAACCTCGTGCGCGCCGCGGCCATGGACTTCTCCGGCGACAACATCCGGGTGAACGCCGTCGCCCCCGGGCCGACGATGACCGGCATGACCGCTGGGCTGCAGCGGCTGCCCGAGATCCGCGACGAGATGATCCGGCGCATCCCGATGCATCGCTTCGGCGCGGCGAGGGAGGTCGCCGAGGTCGCCTACTTCCTGGCGTCGCCCAACGCCTCGTTCGTCACCGGTGTCACCGTGCCCGCCGACGGTGGGATCTCGGCGAACGCCGGGCACTTCCTCCCCCAACCCCGACCGACCGCCTGAGCGCCGAGGAGGCACCACCATGGCCGACGACAAGCCGATCACCAACTACGAGGACGTCACCGTCTACGGGCTCGACCCCGACCGTGAGGCCGAGTTGATCGACCAGCAGAACGAGTGCACCTTCGGCTGGGTCACCCGTGACGGCAGCCCGATGGCCGCGATCATGAGCTACCTCGAGCACGACGGGAAGTTCTGGATGACTGCGTCGGGACAGCGCAAGCGCATCGCTGCGGTGCGCCGCGACCCGCGCTGCGTCGTCACGATCACGAGCCCGGGCACGAAGATGGGCTCGGGCAAGACCGTCACGTACAAGGGCATCGCCGCGGTGCACGACGACGACGAGACCAAGGCCTGGTTCTACCCGGCCCTCGCCGAACGGCTGATGGGGCGCTGGGGGTCGGAGCGGGTGACGGAGTTCGCCAACATGCTGAACTCGCCCCGCCGGGTGATCATCTCGATCGAGAAGGGCACCCGCGTCGCCTACGACGGCGACAAGATGCGCGACGCCACGAACAAGGCCCGGGAGGCCGGCGCCCTCAAGTGGGTCGACTGACCCGCGGCCATGGACGCCGACTACGTCGAGCGCTTCCGGGCGCGCAGCCGTTGGGAGACCGAGCGCGCCGAGCCGCCGGCGAACTTCCCCAAGTTGCCCGATCTTCCCCTGGGTCGGTACACCGACCCAGGATTCTTCGCCCTGGAACAGGAGCTGTTCCGCCGGGTGTGGCGCTTCGCGGCCCACGAGTCGCAGCTGCCCCGGCCGGGGTCGTACCTGCTCGTCGACACGGTCGGGGCGCCGTTCCTGCTCGTGCGCGGCGACGACGGCCGGGTGCGGGCGTTCTTCAACGCCTGCCGGCACCGGGGCGCGCCGGTGGTGCGGGATGCATGCGGGGAGTGCCGGTTGCTGGTGTGCCAGTACCACTCGTGGAGCTACGACCTGCGCGGTGATCTCGTCCGGGTGCCCGACGAGCGCGATTTCGTCGGCCTGCAGCGTGACGAGCGCTCGCTGGTGTCGCTGCGCTGCGAGACGTGGCAGGGCTGGATCTTCGTCACGGAGGACCACGACGCAGTGCCGCTCGAGGAGTGGCTCGCCCCGCTCCCCACGGTGCTCGGCGGACTGCACGGCGAGGACCTGATCCTGGTGCACCACCAGAGCTACGACGTGCGGTGCAACTGGAAGATCATGGCCGAAGGGTTCTTGGAGGTGTACCACGCCCGCACCATCCACCCCGAGACCGTGGCCAAGTCGCTCGACGGCCGGGGTGCGGTGATGCGGCTCTATCCCAACGGGCACCAGTCGATGCTGACCCCGTTGCAGCCGTGGATCATCGAGGGCATGCGCGAGGCCCACAAGAGCGGCTTGCCCGAGATCCCCGACCTGCCCGAGCCGTTCTTCACCTCGAACCCGGCGCACGGCATCTTCCCGAACCTCATCACCCCGCTCGACCGCACCGGGTTCCCGTTCCTGGTGTTCTGGCCCCTCGACATCGATCGCACCCGGCTCGACCTGTGGTGGTACGCCCCGTCGTGGGGTAACGGCCCCCGGCCCGAGGCGTGGGACCGTCGCCTCGCGATGTTCGATCTCGTGATGGACGAGGACCTGAAGAACCTCGAGCCCATGCAGCGCCAGGTGGCGTTCGCAGCCCACGGCGGCGCGCCGATCAACTACCAGGAGCGGCGCATCTGGCACGTGCACGCGTGGCTGGACAAGCTGATCGGGCCGGAGCGGATCCCCGAGCACCTGCGGGTGCCGGACCTGCTCGCGGATTGGGTCGACGGGGCCGACGGTTCGCCCGCCCGGGAGCCGGCGGAGGCGCCGGGCTGAGTCGTGCCACGATGGGGCCGACGCACGACCAAGGGGGAGTCGCCGTGCCCGCAGCCATCGACGCCGACAAGCTGAAGCTGTTCTCGTTCCAGGTGTTCACCAAGCTCGAAGGTGCGGTGACCGCAGGGATGATCCACCTCGGAGATCGGCTGGGGCTGTTCGGCACCATGGCCGACGGCGTGCGGCGCAGCTCCGCCGAGTTGGCCCGCGACGCCGGACTCGACGAGCGATGGGTGCGGGAGTGGCTGCACAACCAGGCGGCGGCGCGGATCGTGTCGTTCGAGGAGACCGCCGAGGGCGAGCAGTTCTGGTTGACCTCCGAGGCGGTGGCGGTGCTGGCCACCCCCTCGCACCCCGCGTACGGCATGGGCATGTTCCATCGGCTGCCGAACACGATGCAGCTGCTGCGCAACCTGCCCGAGAGCTTCCGTACCGGGGTGGGCTACGACTACGACGCCCACGGTCCGGAGGGCGCTGCCGGGATCGAGCGCAGCTTCGAGCCGTGGTACCGGAACTTCCTGCTCCCCGTCGGCCTGCCCGCGCTCGATGGGATGGTGGCCCGGCTCGAGGCGGGCGCGACGGTCGCCGATGTCGGCTGCGGGGCCGGGGTCGCGATCCGGTTGATGGCCAAGGCGTTCCCGCACAGCCAGTTCCACGGCTACGACATCTCCGAGCTGGCGCTCGAGCGGGCCGAGAGCCGGCGCCAGGAGGACAGCCTCGACAACGCCCACTTCCACAACGTGCGCTACCAGCCGTTGCCCGAGGACGGTCGCTTCGACCTGATCACCACCTTCGACTGCATCCACGACATGACGCACCCGCAGGAGATGATGCAGGCCATCCGCAAGGCGATCTCGCCGGAGGGCACCTGGCTGCTGGTGGACATCAAGGCCCAGGACACGTTCGGACAGAACGTCGAGAAGAACCCGATGGCCTCGCTCATGTACGGGATCTCGGTGATCTCGTGCATGTCGTCGGCGTTGTCGGAGCCCGGTGGTGCCGGGCTGGGCACGCTCGGGTTGTCCGAGGCGCGAGCGCGAGCGATGGCCGAGGCTGCCGGGTTCTCCCGCTTCCGCAAGCTGGAGGTCGACCACGCCGTCAACAGCTTCTTCGAGGTGCGGCCCTGACCGACGGGGGTACCCGAGCGCGTTGACGCGGAGCGCGAACGTGTGTTCGACTCTCGGGTGTGGGCTGGCGCAACCCTCCCGTGCCGTGGGCCGAGCTCGAGGCCCAGTTGTCGGGTCGGCGGGCCGACGGCCGCGCCCCGGGGTCGCCGTCGTGGAACGCCGGGGGTGACAGCCCGGCGTGGAGCCGCACCCGCCAGCCCTACGAACCGCCGGCCGATGTCGGTTCCCGTTCGGCGCCGGTGCCGTATGCCGAGCTGCACTGCCACTCCAACTTCAGCTTCCTCGACGGGGCCAGCCACCCCGAGGAGTTGGTGGAGGAGGCGGTGCGCCTCGGTCTCGAGGCCCTCGCCCTCACCGATCACGACGGTTGCTACGGGATCGTCCGGTTCGCCGAGGCGGCCCGAGCCGTCGGCCTGCCCACGGTCTTCGGTGCCGAGGTGTCGTTGGAGATGCAACGACCTCCCCACGGTGAGGCCGATCCGCACGGCCAGCACCTGCTGGTGCTGGCCGATGGTCCGGACGGGTACGCCCGGTTGTCCACGGCGCTCACCCGGGCCCAGATGGCCGGCGAGAAGGGCGCTCCCCGCTACGACCTCGAACGGTTGGCGGCGATCACGGCCGGTCACGTGCAGGTGCTCACGGCGTGCCGCAAGGGCACCGTGCCCGCGGCGCTCGTCGCCGACGGCCCGGCGGCGGCCCGTCGTGAGCTGGAACGGCTCGTCGCGCTGTTCGGACGGGATCGGGTGGCCGTCGAGCTGTGGGATCACGGTGACCCGCTCGATTCCGCCCGTAACGACGCCCTGGCCGAGCTGGCCACCCGGGTCGACGTGGCCGTGGTCGCCACCGCCAACGCCCATTACGCCACCCCGGCCCGCCGTCCGCTGGCCACCGCCCTCGCCGCGGTGCGGGCCCGCCGCAGCCTCGACGAGCTCGACCCGTGGCTGCCGGCCGCAGCCGGGGCCCATCTGCGCACGGGCGCCGAACAGGCCCGCCGCTTCGCCCGCTACCCGGGTGCGGTGGCCACGGCGGCGGCCCTGGGGCGATCCCTGGCGTTCGACCTTGCGCTGGTGGCGCCGGGGCTGCCGCCGTTTCCGTGCCCCGACGGCCTGTCGGAGATGGCCTACCTGCGCCGCCTGGCCGAGGCCGGTGCCGTCCGCCGGTACGGGCCTCGGGGCCGCGGCGACGAGCTGAACCGCCGGGCGTGGGCCACCATCGACCACGAGCTCGCCGTCATCGAGGGCCTCGGCTTCCCGGGCTACTTCCTCGTGGTGTGGGACATCGTCGAGTTCTGCCGCCGCCAGGACATCTACTGCCAGGGGCGGGGATCGGCGGCGAACTCGGCGGTGTGCTTCGCCCTCGGGGTCACCAAGGCCGATGCGGTGTCGCTCGGGCTGCTGTTCGAACGGTTCCTGTCCCCCGAACGTGACGGCCCGCCCGACATCGACCTCGACATCGAGTCCGACCGGCGGGAGGAGGTGATCCAGTACGTCTACGCCCGTTACGGGCGCGACCACACGGCCCAGGTGGCCAACGTGATCACCTACCGGGCCCGCTCGTCGGTGCGCGACATGGCCAAAGCGCTCGGGTACGCCACCGGTCAGCAGGACGCGTGGTCCCGCCAGGTCGACGCCTGGGGCCGGGTGGAAGCCACGGCGGCCCAGGCCGATCACGACATCCCCGCCGCCGTGCTCGACCTCGCCCGCCAGGTGGAGGACTTCCCCCGCCACCTGGGGATCCACTCCGGCGGCATGGTGATCTGCGACCGACCGGTGATCGAGGTGTGCCCGGTGGAGTGGGCCCGCATGGAGCACCGCTCGGTGCTGCAGTGGGACAAGGACGACTGTGCCGCGGTCGGGTTGGTGAAGTTCGATCTGCTCGGCCTGGGGATGTTGTCGGCGTTGCACTATGCGGTCGATCTGATCGCGGCGCACCGCGGCTACGCGCTCGACCTGGCCGGCCTCCCCCAGGAGGAGGCGGTCTACGACATGATCTGCGCCGCCGACACGGTCGGGGTGTTCCAGATCGAGAGCCGGGCTCAGATGGCCACCTTGCCCCGGCTGAAGCCGCGCACCTTCTACGACCTCGTCGTCGAGGTGGCGCTCATCCGCCCGGGGCCGATCCAGGGCGGGTCGGTCCACCCGTACATCCGGCGCCGCAACGGGCTCGAACCGGTCACCTACCTGCACCCGTTGCTGGAGAACAGCCTGGCCAAGACCTTGGGCATCCCGCTGTTCCAGGAGCAGCTCATGCAGATGGCGATCGACGTCGCCGGGTTCACGCCGGCCGAGGCCGACCAGTTGCGCCAGGCGATGGGCTCGAAGCGGTCACGGGCGAAGATGGAGCGTCTGCGGGTCCGGCTGTTCGAGGGCATGGCCGAGCGGGGGATCACCGGCGAGGTGGCCGAGGAGATCTTCCACAAGATGGCGGCCTTCGCGAACTACGGCTTCCCGGAGAGCCATTCGGTCAGCTTCGCCTACCTGGTCTATGCCTCGTCGTGGATCAAACTCCACGAACCGGCGGCGTTCTGCGCCGCGCTCCTCAACGCCCAGCCGATGGGGTTCTACTCGCCGCAGTCGCTCGTGCTCGACGCCCGTCGCCACGGGGTCGTGGTCCACACCCCCGATCTCAACGCCTCGGCCGCCACGGCCACGTTGGAGCCGTGCGACGCCAGCCACCACGGGCAGGCCGTCCGGCTGGGGATCGGGTCGGTGCGCACGATCGGCGGCGCGCTGGCCGAAGCGGTCGCCGCCGGACGCCCGTACACCGACCTCGAGGACCTCGTGCGGCGGGTGCCGTCGCTCACGCTCACGAACCTGGAGGCGCTCGCCACCGCCGGGGCATTCGGGTGCTTTGGCTTCGAGCGGCGTGAGGCGCTCTGGGCGGTGGGGGCGGTGCACCAGGCCCGGCCGGGGCGTCTGGCCGGGATCGTCACCGGCGCCGAGCCTCCGAGGCTGCCCGGGATGGGGCCCCAGAACGAGGCGGTGGCCGACCTGTGGGCCACCGGCGTGGCGCCCGACGGGCACCCCACCCGGTTCGCTCGCCCGGCCCTGGATCGCATGGGCGCCGTCCCCGCAGCGGGACTGCGCCGGCGTGGTCACGGGACCAAGGTGGTCGTGGGCGGAGTGGTCACCCACCGTCAGCGCCCGGCGACGGCGGGGGGCACGACCTTCCTGAACCTGGAGGACGAGACCGGGCTGATCAACGTGATCTGCTCGAAGGGGTGCTGGGCCCGGTTCCGCTCGGTGGCCCGGGGGGCCCCGGCGCTGGTGGTGCGAGGCCGACTCGAAGTGGTCGAGGGTGTGGTCAACGTGATCGCCGAGCACCTGGCCCCCTTGCCGCTGGCCGCAACCACCCCGAGCCGGGATTTCCGCTGATCGTCGCGGCCAGCGCTCAGGCCGTTCGCAAGCCTCGGGCCTCGGCGAAGCGGCGGGCCACGTCGGCCCAGTTCACGACGTGCCAGACGGCGTTCACGTAGTCCGCCCGGCGGTTCTCGTACTGCAGGTAGTAGGCGTGCTCCCATGCGTCGATCGCCAGCAGCGGCACGGCGCCCGGGACGGTCGAGACGTGATGGGCCTCCACCTGCTCGACGAGCAGCCGGCCGGTGACGGGCTCGGCTACGAGCAGGCCCCAGCCCGAACCCTGCACGGTGGTGGTCGCCTGGGTGAACTGGGCCCGGAAGGCATCGAAGGAGCCGAAGGCGTCGTCGATGGCCGCCCGCAGGTCGCCGTCGGGCTCCCCGCCGCCGTGGGGTGACAGGTTGGTCCAGTAGATCGAGTGCAGCACGTGACCGCCGAGGTTGAACGCCAGGGTCTTCTCGAGCCCGACGATGCCGTCCCAGCGGCCCTCCGCCCGCGCCTGCTCGAGTCGGTCGAGGGTGGCGTTGGCGCCGGCGACGTAGGCCGCGTGGTGTTTGCCGTGGTGCAGCTCGACGATGCGCGCCGACAGGTGCGGCTCGAGCGCACCGGGGTCGTAGGCCAGGTCGGGGAGGGTGTAGGGACCGGACATGGCTCGACGGTACCGACGGCCGGCTGCGACACCGCCGTGACCTTCGACCGCTCGGCCGGGCGGGTCCGCAGCCGGGGTGCAAGGCTGCGCAGATGCCGCTGGTCGCCGGGGTCGACTCCTCCACGCAGTCCACCAAGGTCGAGGTCCGCGACGCCGACACCGGCGCGCTCGTGGCCCGGGGTTCGGCCCCGCACCCGCCGACGACCCCGCCCCGCAGCGAGCAGGACCCGGCCGCGTGGTGGGCGGCGTTCGAGGCGGCGTGGGCGCAGGCCGGATCCCCGGAGGTCGGCGCCATCGCCGTCGCCGGCCAGCAGCACGGGATGGTCGCACTCGACGCCGCCGGCGCCGTGATCCGGCCGGCGAAGCTGTGGAACGACACCGAGACCGCACCCGACGCCGGGTGGTTGCTCAAGCAACGACCGGCCGAGGTGTGGGCCGAGGCCTGCGGCAGCGTCCCGGTGGCGGCGTTCACGATCGCCAAGCTGTCGTGGCTGCACCGCAGCGAGCCCGACGCGTGGGCCCGGCTCGCCCACGTCGTGCTGCCCCACGACTGGTTCAACTTCCGCCTCACCGGCCGGCTTGCCACCGACCGGGGGGATGCCTCGGGTACGGGGTACTGGTCCCCGGCGGCGGGCACCTACCGCTGGGACCTGCTCGCCATCATCGACCAGGACCGGGAATGGGCCGGTGCGGTGCCCGAGGTGCTGGGGCCGCTCGACGTCGTCGGGCAGTGGCACGGCGCCCTCGTCGCGCCGGGCACGGGGGACAACATGGGCGCCGCGCTCGGCATGGGGTTGCGGCCCGGCGACGTGGCCGTCTCGGCCGGCACGTCGGGCACCGTGTTCACGGTGGCCGACCGGCCCACGGCCGACGCCACCGGCGCGGTCGCAGGCTTCGCCGACGCCACCGGGCGCTACCTGCCGCTCGTGTGCACGCTGAACGCCACCAAGGTGACCGACGCCGTGGCCCGCCTGCTCGGCGCCGACCACGCGGCCTTCGACGCCCTTGCGTTGGCCGGCGCCCCCGGTGCCGGCGGGCTCGTGCTGCTGCCGTACCTCGACGGCGAGCGCACCCCCAACCGCCCCAAGGCGACCGGCGTGCTGTCGGGGCTGCGCTCCGACGTCTCCCGTGAGGCGCTGGCCCGGGCGGCGGTCGAAGGCGTGGTGTGCGGCTTGCTCGACGGACTCGACGCGCTCGGCGCCGTCGCCCCGGTCGCCGACGGGGCGCTGCACCTCGTGGGCGGCGGGTCGCGCTCGGCGGCCTACCGCCAGGTGCTCGCCGACCTCGCCGGGCGGCCGGTGGTCGTTCCCGACGGCGACGAGCACGTCGCCCGTGGCGCCTGCGTGCAGGCCGCTGCGGTGCTCCACGCCCGCCGCCCCGAGGAGGTGGCGGCGGCCTGGGCGCCGCCACCGGCGTCGGTCACCGAACCGGGCCCGGCCGCGGCCGCCGCGGGTGAGGTGCGGGCCGCCTACGCCGCCCGCCGCGACGCCTGAGGTCGGCGTCGATGCCGTCGGAGGACCCCTTCGCCCCCTTCGGGCTCACCGCCGCCGCCACGCTCAAGGAGCTGCGCGCCGCGCGTCGGCGTCTGGCCAAGCACCTCCATCCCGACCACGGTGGCGACGAGGCCGGCATGCAGGAGCTCAACCGGGCCTTCGACCTGGCGGTGAAGGCGAAGCTGCGTCCCCCGGAACCCGCGCCGAGCGGACCGCGGCGCGATCCCGAGCGCATGCGTCGCATGCGCCGTTGGGTCGATCACGACCATCCGTCGTTCTCGATCGAGGCCCTGCCGGCCGAGGCGTTCGAGGCGTTGCTCGTGGCGACCAGCTGGCTCGGTGAGGTGCTCGTGGACGATCCGCCCTACGTGCTCGAGGTGCACCTCCACGACCCCGGGCCGTGCTGGTGCCGGCTCGAGCTGTACCCGGAGGCCGGGGCCAGCATGGTGAACCTGACCGTGGTCGGCTCCGGGCACGTCGGCCCGCCGACCGCCGAGGAGGTGCGCGACGCCTACGTCGCCGCCCTCAACCAGCTCGGCAGCTGGGACCCGTTCGGCGGTGACGCACCGTGACCTCCCTCGACACGGTGTGGGTGTTCGGTGACCAGCTCAACCGGGGCATCGGGGCGTTGCGCGATGCCCGTGTGGACCGGGACCGGATCCTGTTCGTCGAGTCCACCGGGCACTGCGCGTCCCGCCCGTTCCACCGCCAGCGGCTCCACCTGGTGCTCGCCGGTATGCGCCGGCTGGCCGCCGAGCTGGCGGCCGAGGGGTTCGCCGTGGACCACCGCCGGGCGCCGTCACTCGCCGCGGGGCTCGCTGCCCACCGGGCCGAGCACGAACCGGGCGTCGTTCGCGCGAGCGAACCGTTGTCGTATGGCCTCGACGCGTTCTGCCGCAGGGCCGGCGTCGAGCTCGTCCGCTCCGAGCAGTTCCTGTGCCACCGCAACGACTTTGCGACGTGGGCCGCCGGTCGCAACCGGTTGCTGCTGGAGGACTTCTACCGCTGGCAGCGGCGCCGTCACGGCTACCTGATGGACGGGGACGAACCGGTCGGTGGGCGCTGGAACCTCGACGCAGACAACCGGGAACGCCCGCCCAAGGACCGGCGGGACTGGCCCGCGCTGCCGGCCGACCCGCTCGACGACGTGGATCGGGCCGTGCTCGCCGACCTGCCCTCGGGCGCGGTCGGTGCCGACCCGCAGGGGTGGTGGGCCACCACGCGCGCCGGGGCGCTCGAACGACTGGAGCGGTTCGTCGACGAGGTGCTGCCCGGCTTCGGACCGTTCGAGGACGCCATGTTGCGCACCGATCGCAACGGGGCCAACGCCTGGCGGCTCGCCCACTCCGGTCTGAGTCACGCCCTCAACGTCGGCCTGCTGCTCCCCGGGGAGGTGTGCGACGCCGTCGAGGATGCCTACCGGGCCGGCCGGGTGCCGCTCGCTTCGGCCGAGGGGTTCGTGCGCCAGGTGCTCGGGTGGCGGGAGTACGTGTGGGGCGTCTACTGGCTGCGGATGCCGGGCTACGTCGAGGCGAACCATCTCGAGGCCCACCGGCCGCTGCCGCCGGCGTTCACCGGGGCCGCGCCGACGGCGATGCGCTGCGTCGCCGAGGCTGTCGAGGGCATCCACGAGCGGGCGTGGCTGCACCACATCCAGCGCCTGGTGGTGCTGGCCAACCTCGGGACCACGGCCGCGATCGAACCGATGGCGCTTGCGCGGTGGATGGCCGAGTCCTTCGTCGACGGGGCGGAGTGGGTGATGCTGCCCAACGTGCTCGGCATGGGCACCTTCGCCGACGGCGGGTCGATGTCGACCAAGCCGTATGCCACCGGCGGCGCCTACCTGAAGCGGATGAGCGATTACTGCTCGGGCTGCCGGTTCGACCCGGGGAAGCGCACCGGCCCGGACGCGTGCCCGTTCACGACGCTCTACTGGGACTTCCTCGATCGCAACCGGACTCGGTTGCGGGGCAACCATCGCCTCGCCCAGCCCTACGCGAATCTGGACCGTCTCGCCGATCTCGCGGCGGTGCGAATCCGCGCCGCCGAGGTGCTCGATCTGCTCGACGCCGGCCGGCTGTAGCACGATCGGCTCCGTGACCGACGCCCCGGAGAACGCGCCCGACCCGCTGGTCGGGCAGACCCTGCCCGCCGACACCGTCGGGTTGCTCGAAGGTCTCGTCACCACGCGCTCGATCCGGCGCTACACCGACGAACCGGTGCCACCGGAGGCGTTGCGGGCCATGGTGTTCGCCGCCACCCGGGCGCCGAGCGGATCGAACCGCCAGCCGTTCCGGTTCGTCGTGCTCACCGACTCGCCGATCGCGATCAAGGCCAAGCGCCTCATCGGGGATTCCGCCCGTGCGCTGTGGGGCGACAAGCGCGAGACCGACCGTTACGACACCGGCTCGGGCACGATGACCGATTCCCCCAAGGCCCGCATGGCCCGCACGATGCAGCGCTACGTCGACGAGTTCGAGCGGACGCCGGTGCTCGTGCTCCCGGTGTTCCTGCGCTACCGCGCCCCCAACGCGGTGGAAGGCGCGTCCGTGTACCCGGCATGCCAGAACCTCCTGCTCGCGGCCCGGGCGCTGGGCTACGGCGGTGTGCTCACCGGGTTCCACGGCGCGGTCGACGCCGAACTGAAAGAGCTGCTCGGGATCCCCCGCGAGGCGCTGATCGCGGCGACGATCACGATCGGCCGACCGGAGGGCAACCACGGGCCGGTCCGGCGCCGCCCGTTGGGCGAGTTGGTCTTCGGTGACACCTGGGGCGAGGCGCCGGCGTGGGCCGTCGATCCGCCCGGAACCCGCCACACCCAGGCCGGCCCGCCCAAGGGGTGAGCCCGGTCGCCAGGGTGCCGGGCGTGCCGAGCGCAGCCCTGGCGGCCGGCTGAACGTGCCCTGCCGCTACCGCAACGGTGGGCGCTGAGCCGCTCAGCGGATCCGGATCGGATCGACGTAGACCCCGTCGAGGAGCCACTCACCGCCGGTCGCCCAAAACTCGAGGTAGATGTCGGCCGAGTCGCCGTCGCTGTAGACGGCACCGGTTTCGAAGATCGGAGAGATCGCCCAGGCGCCGCTGCCGGTCCCGTCGATCGTGTAGGTCTTTCGCGCAATTTGGGGGGCCCTCGCGAAGTTGCCGCGCTCTTGCTGCACGACGGCAACCTGGAGTTTCGTGCCGACCGGTCCGGGCCGGTAGGCGAACCGGACGGTGCCCTCGTTGCGCTTCACGCAGATCGTCCGTGAGACATTCGTGCCGCGGCCCGATTTGGTCGAGACCCGGAGGCTGTTGGTGCCGCCCGACCCGCGAAGGCCGAAGGTCTCGTTGCGGCCGACGACGACGGAGTCGTCGTACCGGAACGTCCCTCCGCTCGGGAGCGGGAAGGTCAAACCGACCCAGCCGGTCAGTCCGTTCTCCATGCCGCCGTTGGGCATGAGGAAGTAGTGGTTCTGGTCGCCCCATCGCTGGAAGACCTGCGCGTTGTCTCGCACCCCGCAGGGGTCGGGGACGTTGTACTTCGCGTGGGCCGTGGCGGCGCCGGCGCTCAGGACGGTGGTGACGGCGACTGCTGCTGCGACCCGGCGTGCCGTTCGCTTCGTGTGTGATCGATCCCGCATGGGCTCCCCGTCGGACGCGCGTGCGGACTCCGCTGCCGCTTGAGGATCACCTGTCGGATTCCTGCACCGTTCGGGACGGCCTCAACGAGCGGTGACGGCGTCGACGAGCCCCCATACCTGCGCAGTGGTCGCGTCGACCGGGCGCCCGGTGAGCCCGAGCAGCGCGGTGCGTTGCGGGCCGATGCGACGGGGCAGGCTGACCGTGCCGCCGGCGCCGGGCACCAGGCCGAGGGGAACCTCGGGCAGCCCGCAGCGGGTGCCGGGATCGGCCACCACCCGGTGGGCGAACGCCGACAGCTCGATGCCGGCACCGAGGCACGACCCGTGGAGGCGAACCTCGACCCGCTCGGCCATCGCTGCGAGCAGCCGGGCCGGGCTGCGGGTGAGCCGGGTGAGGTGCGCGGTGCCGATGTCGGGGAACGTGCCGAAGGTGTCGAGATCGCCGCCCGAGCAGAACGACGGGCCGTCGCCGTCGAGCACCACACGTTCGATCGAGTCGTCGACCAAGGCGAGCTGCAACGCCTCGGCCAGCGCGTCGCGCATCGACGGCGAGAACGCGTTGTGCACGTGCGCCCGACTGAAGGTGATGCGCAGCGCGGTGCGGTCACGTACGACGCGCAGCGGCGGGCCGTGCTCCGGGCCACGGTCGCGCACCGGCCGGGACGCCCGCCAGCGGGCGAACTCGGGGCTGCCCTGCAGCATCGAGTACGTCGTCGATTCCGCGACGAGGCCGGCTTCGATCGAACGCCACGCCCCGCTGCGCAGCAACAGCACGAACGACACCGCCGTGATCGGCGAGCGCTCGCACGTGGCGGCGACGACGTCGAGCGTGGCCGCATCGTCGAGCACCACATCGGCCCACGGCGCTGGCGAGGTGGCGGCGACGACGACCGGCAACGACACCGGCACGGCGACGTCGGTGCCGTCGGGCTCGACGATCACCAACGGCTCCAATGCTTCGGTGGCCCATGGCGACCGGAGGACCGCGGCCAGCTCGCCCGCGTCCACGATGATCAGTCCGAGGCCGGCCGGATCACCAGACCGGTGCGGGGCTTGGGGGCGAAGAACGTCGACTTGGGCGGCATCAGCACCCGCTCGTCGGCGGTGCGCTGGATCTCGGCGATCGACACCGGACGCAACAGCACGGCCGCCTGCGCCCGGCCGTCGCGCAGCGCGGCCAGCACGTGCTCGACGCCGTGCTGGTAGGACTTGGTGTGGGCGACGCCGTCGAGCGCCGCTTCGAGCCGCAACGAGTCGAGGTCGCGCCGCCCGGCGAAGCGCTCGGGGCGAGGCACGAGGAACTCGCCGGTGCCGTCGGGATGCACGAGGCACAACGCGCCCGCGTCCGCCAGGCGGGCCGTGATCGTGGCGTCGACCGGGCCGGCAGGCCGCCGCTCGAAGCAGTCGTCGAGCCGGCGGGCGAGATCGGTCGAGGTGCCCTCGAGATCGGTGAGCAACCGGTGGATCGCCTGGATGAACAGGTGCTCGGGGGCGAGCTGCACGACGAAGGTGAGGGTGAGATCCCACGGGCCCGGTGCACCGTCGTGGGCGGCGCGCTGCTCGGCGGCGTAGATGCGGCTGATGGCGTAGCGGTGGTGCCCGTCGGCGATCACGACCGGTGCGGCCTCGACGACGGCCCGCAGGTGCGCCACGGCCGCAGGGTCGTCGATGCGGGCGAGGTCGTGACGGACGCCGGCGTCGTCGGTGAAGGCGCCGATGTCGGTGGCGGGGGCAGCGGCGACGGCATCGGCGAGCCCGGTGGCCATCGACAACCCCCAGACCGCCGACAGGTTCATCCCGGTCGCCCGGGTGAGATCGAGCCGGTCGGTCTTGGCCTTGGGGGTGGTCTGCTCGTGGGGGAGCACCCCGTCGCCGCCCTCGGGGACGACCTCGAGCCCACCGAGGAGGCCGACGGTGCGGTGCACGACGCCGGCTTCGTCGGTGAACGTCATCGCCGACCGGTAGTAGGCCGCTGCGTCCTGGACCAGCACGCCCGATGCGAGCCAGGCCCGCAGTGTGGTGGCGGCGGCGTCGTAGCGGCCCGGCCCGTCGGCCTCGACGGGGACGTCGATCACCACGACGTTGTGCGGGTGGCGAGCGGCCAGTGCCGCACGGTCGGCGTCGGAGAGCACGTCGTAGGGGGGTGCGGTCACGTCGGCGAGCGGCGCGCCGTCGGCGTACCGGATGGCCGGGAAGGGCTCGAAGCGGGGCACGCATGATTGGCTACCACCCGTGCACGTGCTCTGCGACCTCGACGGCGTCGTCTGGCGGGCCGACACCCCGATCCCGAGCGCAGCGGGCGCCGTGGCACGCCTGCGAGCCGCGGGGCACCGGGTCGTGTTCGTGTCGAACAACTCCTACGTGCCGGTCGCCGGCGTCGAGGCCAAGCTCGCCCGCTTCGGGATCCCGGCCGAGGGCGACGTGTTCACCTCGGCCCAGGCTGCCGCTCGGCTCGTCGGCGCCCGGGAGCGGGTGCTGCTGCTCGGCGGGCCCGGCATCGCCGGGGAACTGGCGTCGGTCGGCGCCGAGGTGGTCGAACCGGGCGACGACGGTCCGGTCGACGTCGTCGTGGTCGGTCTCGACCCGGCGTTCACCTACGACGCGCTGGCCCGGGCCACGCGAGCGCTCCGGGGTGGAGCCCGCCTGATCGGCACCAACGGCGACATCACCTATCCGACGGCGGAGGGGGTGATCCCCGGGGCGGGCTCGCTGCTGGCCGCCGTGGCCGCCGCCGGCGGGGTTGCGCCCGTGGTGGCCGGCAAGCCGCACGGCCCGATGGCGGCGCTCGTGCGCGAGTCGCTCGGGGTCGGGCCCTGGGACGTGATGGTCGGCGACCGGGCCGACACCGACGGCGCGTTCGCCCGGGCGCTCGGGTGCCGGTTCGCCCTCGTGCTCAGTGGGGTGACGGCGAGCGCAGCCGGGGTCGAACCGATGCCCGATCTCGTCGCAGCGCACCTCGGTGAGGTGTCCGACGCCATCACCTCGCCCTGAGCGCCCACCACTACGCTGCGGCCGTGGCCAGCAACGACCTTCTCAAGCGACTCATCGACACCGGGATGTCGTTCACCCAGATGACCCAGGCCCGAGCCGAGACGCTCGTGAAGGAACTGGTCAACCTGGGCGAGGTGAGCGTCGAGGAGGCGACGGCGACGGTCTCGAAGCTCGTCGAGCGCGGGCGGGAGTCCTCGGAACACCTCGTCGACCTGGTCCGTGCCGAGGTCACCCGGCAGCTTCAGGCGTTCGGCGTCGTCGGCAAGGAGACCCCGGTGGACACTCCTTCACCGGCTCCGGCCGCACCGGCTCCGGCCGCGGCGGAACCGGCTGCGGCGCCTGCGGCCGAGCCGGCGCCGGCCAAGAAAGCCCCTGCGACGAAGAAGGCCCCTGCGGCCAAGAAGGCCCCTGCGGCGAAGAAGGCGGCGGCCGCCAAGAAGGCCCCGGCCAAGAAGGCCCCGGCGGCCACGAAGGCCCCGGCGAAGAAGGTCGCAGCGAAGGATGCGACGACGACGCCGGCAGTTCCGACGCAGCGGCCCTCGGCCCGGCTCGGTCGCTGAGGGGTGCGCCGCCGGCTCGACGTCGAGCTGGTCCGGCGGGGTCTCGTCACCAGCCGGTCCGAGGCGGCCGACGCCGTCGCCGCCGCCCGGGTCCTGGTGTCGGGGACGGTGGCGAGCAAGATCACGCGGCTCGTCGACGCCGGCGAACCGATCGAGTTCACCGGCCCGGCGCGCCGCTTCGTCAGCCGGGGCGGCGACAAGCTCGCCGGCGCGCTCGACGACGCTGGGCTCGACGTGGCCGGGGTCCGGGCCCTCGACGCGGGTGCGTCGACCGGCGGGTTCACCGACTGCCTGCTCCAGCGGGGCGCCGCCGAGGTGGTCGCGGTCGACGTCGGGCACGGCCAGCTCCATGAGCGCCTGCGCGCCGACCCACGGGTGATCGTGCGGGAGCGCTGCAACGTGCGGGATCTCGACGCGGCGTCGCTCGGGGGTACGGTCGATCTCGTCGTCGCCGACCTGTCGTTCATCTCCCTGCGCACCGTGCTCCCCGCCCTGCTCGCCTGCTGCCGCCCGCACGCCGATCTCCTGCTGCTCGTGAAACCCCAGTTCGAAGCGGGCCGTCAGGAGGCCGCCAAGGGCCGGGGCGTGATCCGGGATCCGGCCGTGCACGAGCGCGTGCGCACCGAGATCGACGACGCGCTGCGCGCCGCAGCCGCACGCGTCCGGTGCTGGACGACGTCTCGCCTGCTCGGCGCCGACGGCAACACCGAATTGTTCGTGCATGCGGTGGCGCCATGACCGGCGTGCGTCCGGCGGCCATCGTCGTCGCCCATCACGAGCGGCCCGAGGCGGCGGTGCTCGCCCGGGAGGCCGCCGACTGGCTCGGGGCACACGGCTGGCACGTGTGGATGCCAGCAGACGATGCCGTCGCGTGCGGCCTACCTGCGCTCGACGGGCCACGGCCAGAGGTGCCGGCGCTGGCGCTCAGCCTCGGCGGCGACGGCACCGTGCTGCGCACCGTTGCGCTGGCCGCCCCGACGGGCACGCCGGTGCTCGCCGTGAACGTCGGGCTGCTCGGCTACCTCGCCGAGGTCGAACCCGCCGGCATGCTCGACGCCCTCCACCGGGTGCTCGCCGGCGACGTGTCCATCGAGGAGCGGATGCTCCTGGCGGTCGAGGTCGACGGGGCCGAACACCATGCGCTCAACGAGGTCGTGATCGAGAAGCGTGAGTCGGGACACACGGTTCGCTTGGCGCTGCGGATCGACGGCGAGCCGTTTACCACGTACGCCGCCGACGGTCTCATCGTCGCCACCCCGACCGGCTCGACGGCGTACTCGCTGTCGGCGCGGGGGCCGATCGTGTCGCCCCGCCACCGGGCGTTGCTCGTCACGCCGGTGTCGCCACACATGCTGTTCGACCGCACGCTCGTGCTGGACCCGGCCGAGGACGTCGAGGTGCAACTCGTCGGGCACCGGCCCGCCGACGTCGCCGTGGACGGCGTACGGGTCGCGACGATGGGCGAGGGTGACGTCGTGCGGTGCCGGGAAGCGGTCCGCCGAGCCCGGTTCGTGCGCGTCGGTCGTGAGCGGTTCCACGCCGTGCTGAAAGCGAAGTTCGGCCTGAACGACCGCTGACCGGTCGTTGCCGTGCCACACCCCTCGGGCAGGATGGCAGCGTGCTGGCCGAGCTGCGCATCGAGAACCTGGGGGTGATCGCCGAGCTCTCGCTGGTGCTGCGCCCGGGCCTCACGGCGCTCACCGGGGAAACCGGCGCAGGGAAATCGATGCTCCTCGGCGCGGTCGAGCTGTTGCTCGGCGGCCGGGCCGACGCCACCCTGGTGCGCCCGGGGGCAGCCGAAGCGCGCGTGGAAGGCCGGTTCGTCGTCGGCGACGACGAGATGATCCTCGCCCGGGTCGTCCCGGCCGACGGCCGGTCGCGCGCCTACGTCGATGGCCGGCTCGCCACGGTCGCCACGCTCGCCGAGGTGGCCGGTCCGCTCGTCGATCTGCACGGCCAGCACACCCACCAGAGCCTGCTGCACACGGCGGCCCAGCGCGAGGCCCTCGACCGCGCCGGTCGGATCGACGACGGCGCCTACCGCGCCGCCCGCCGGCGCATCGCCGATGCCGAGGCCGCCCTGGCCGCGCTCGGTGGCGACGCCCGCACGCGCGCCCGCGAGCTCGACCTGCTCCGGTTCCAGGTCGACGAGATCGAGGCCGCCCGCATCACCGGGATCGACGAGGATGCCGAGCTCGCCTCGATCGAGGAGCTGCTCGCCTGCGCCCTTGCCCACAATGCTGCTGCGGCAGCGGCCGTCGCTGCGCTCGTCGACGACGGCGGTGCGCTCGACGGCGCCCGCTCCGCGCTCGCTGCGCTCGGGCAGCGGGGTCCGCTCGCCCCGCACACGGAGCGCCTGCGGGGCCTCGTCGCCGAGCTCGACAACCTCGCCGACGAGCTGCGCGCCGCCGGGGAGCGCATCGAGGACGATCCGGCCCGGCTCGACGGGGTGCGCACGCGCCGCCAGCTCCTGCGCGACCTGCGGCGCAAGTACGGCGACACCCTGGCCGAGGTGCTCGCCGAGCGCGATGCCCTGTCGGCCCGCATCGACGAACTCGAGCGTCACGACGATCGGGTCCGCGAGCTCGAAGCCGAGCTCGCCGCCGGTCGTCGCCAGCTCGCCGTCGAGGCGGCTGCGCTGGGAGCGTCCCGGCGGGCTGCGGCCGGGCCGCTGGCCGACGCCGCGGTCGAGCACCTGCGCCGGCTCGCGCTGCCCAAGGCCCGCCTCGAGGTGGTCGTCGGTGCCGACCCCGGCGATCAGGTCACCTTCCTGCTCGGGGCCAACCCGGGCGAGCCGGCGCTCCCGCTGGCCAAGGTGGCCTCGGGCGGAGAACTCGCCCGCACGATGCTCGCGCTGCGCCTGGTGCTCGCCGACGCACCGCCCACCCTGGTCTTCGACGAGGTCGACGCCGGGATCGGGGGCGAGGCCGCCCTGGCCGTCGGCCGGTCGCTCGCGGCGCTCGCCAACGGACGCCAGGTGCTCGTCGTCACCCACCTGGCCCAGGTGGCCGCCTTCGCCGATCACCAGGTCGTCGTCGCGAAGGGCGAGCGCAAGGGCCGCACGGTCGCCACCGCAGCGCCGGTCGAGGGCGACGAACGGGCTCGGGAGCTCACGCGGATGCTGTCGGGGCTCACCGCCTCGGCGCCCGCCCGCCAGCACGCCGAGGAGCTGCTCGCACTCGCGGCATCGGTCCGCATCGGTCGGGCCACCCCCGGCTAGCCTCTCCGGGACGGCGCAGGAGGTCCTCGCGTGCCCAAGCACATCTTCGTGACCGGCGGTGTGGCCAGCTCGCTCGGCAAGGGGCTCACGGCGAGCTCGCTGGGTCGGCTGCTCAAGATGCGAGGGCTGCGGGTCACGATGCAGAAGCTCGACCCGTACCTCAACGTCGATCCGGGCACCATGAACCCGTTCGAGCACGGTGAGGTGTTCGTCACCGACGACGGGGGTGAGACCGACCTCGATCTCGGCCACTACGAGCGGTTCATCGACGTGGCGCTCACCCGGGCGTCCAACGCCACCACCGGCTCGATCTACATGTCGGTGGTCGCGGCCGAGCGTCGGGGCGACTATCTCGGCAAGACGGTGCAGGTGATCCCGCACATCACCGACGAGATCAAGCGCCGGATCCGCCGGCTCGCCACCGACGACGTCGACGTCGTCATCACCGAGGTCGGCGGCACCGTCGGCGACATCGAGATCCTCCCGTTTCTGGAGGCCATCCGGCAGTTCCGCAAGGAGGCCGGCCGCAACAACGTCTGCTACGTCCACGTGACGCTCGTGCCGTTCATCGGGCCGTCGGGCGAGCAGAAGACCAAACCCACCCAGCACTCCGTCACCGAGCTGCGCAGCCGGGGGATCCAGCCGGACGTGATCGTGTGCCGCAGCGAGAACCCGCTGTCGCCGGCGCTCAAGCGCAAGATCTCCTCGCTGTGCGACGTCGACGAGTCCGCCGTGGTCAACGCCGCCGACGCCCGAAACATCTACGAACTGCCGCTCACGTTCCACGCCGAGGGCTTCGACAACGAGGTCTGCCGGATCCTGCGTCTCGAAGGCACACCGGACCTGTCCGACTGGGAGGCGCTCGTCGCCCGGGTGGAGCGGGCCACGCGGCCGGTGCGCATCGGGCTCATCGGCAAGTACGTCGATCTGCCCGACGCCTACCTTTCCGTCGTGGAGGCACTCAAGCACGCGGCGTTCCACCACGGGGCCCGCGTCGAGCTCGACTGGGTGCAGGCCGAAGACGTCGAGGGTCTGCTGGCCGACGGCCGTCTCGCCGGTCTCGACGGCATGGTGATCCCGGGCGGGTTCGGCTGGCGGGGGATCGAGGGCAAGATCGCCGCCGCCGGCTACGCACGGGAACGCCGCATCCCGTGCCTGGGGCTGTGCCTCGGGATGCAGGTGATGACTATCGAGTTCGCCCGCAACGTGCTCGGACTCGCAGGCGCCAACTCCACCGAGTTCAACCAGGCCACCCCGCACCCGGTGATCGACCTGATGGACGACCAGCGCGACGTCACCGACAAGGGCGGCACCATGCGGCTCGGCGCCTACTACGCCGTGCTGGCGCCGGGCACCCTCGTGCACGACGCGTACGGCGAGGCGGTCGTCAGCGAGCGGCACCGGCACCGCTACGAGTTCAACCCCAACTACCGCAGCCGGTTCCAGGGCTCGGGGTTCGTGTGCTCGGGCACCTCGCCCGACAGGCGCCTCGTCGAGTTCATCGAGCTCGCCGACCATCCGTTCTGGGTGGGCACGCAGGCCCATCCCGAATTCAAGAGCCGGCCGGATCGGCCCCACCCGCTGTTCCGTGAGTTGCTCGGCGCAGCGATCGCCCGACGGGAGGGGCGCGACGCGGCCGAACGGGTGGCGTCGGGCTTCGAGACCGCGCCGGCGTGATGTTCCGCCTGCTGTCGGAGCGGCCGGTTCACGACGGGTACGTCTGGCGGGTGGTCGTCGGCGAGTTCCAAGGGCCCGACGGCGCCCGCTTCACGCGGGACATCGTCCGATCGCCGGGCGCGGTCGGGGTGGTGCCGGTCCACGGCGACGGCACGGTCGTGCTCGTACGCCAGTACCGGGCGACGATCGACGACTGGGTGCTCGAGATCCCGGCCGGTATGCGCGACGTCCCGGGCGAGGAGCCGGCGGCGACGGCCCAGCGGGAACTGGCCGAGGAGGTCGGACTGCAGGCGGCGTCGCTCGAGTTGCTCACCGTGATGCTCGGCAATGTCGGGATGTCCGACAGCCGAACCCACCTCTACCTCGGACAGGGACTCCGGGCGGTCGAGCGTCAGGCCCACGGCCCCGAGGAACAGGCGATGGAACTCGTCACGGTCGCCCTCGCCGATGCGCTCGAGGCCGTCGAGTCGGGGACCATCACCGATGCCAAGACCGTCGTCGGCCTTCTGCTGGCGGCCCGACGCCTCGGGAGTTGAGCGGTGGGCGCCGTCGCGCTGCCGCTCGCGGTGGAGGAGTTCCTGACCTGGCTCGCGGTCGAGCGCGGTCGGGCGGCCAACACGCTCGCCGCCTACCGCCAGGATCTGGGCGCCTACGTGGCCTGGCTCGCCGAGCGGGGTGACGACATCGGCTCGGCCACCGAGCGCGACGTGGAGGCCTACGTTGCGCACCTGCGCGCGCTCGGCCGGGCGCCCGCTTCGGTGGCGCGTGCCCTGGTGGCGATCCGCACGGCCCACCGGTTCCTCGCCGACGAGACCGGCGTTGCGGACCCGGGAGCTGCGGTCGGTGCCCCGACGGTGCCGTCGTCGTTGCCCAAGCCGCTGGCGGAGGCAGACGTGCTCGCGTTGCTCGACGCGGTGATCGGTGACGATCCGGTGGCCCGGCGTGACCGGGCGATGCTCGAGGTGCTGTACGGCACCGGTATGCGAATCGGCGAACTCGTCGGCTGGAGCCTCGGTGACCTCGACCTCGCCGCCGGCCTGGCCCGGGTGTTCGGCAAGGGCAGCAAGGAGCGCATCGTGCCGCTCGGCCGCCCGGCGCTGCGGTCGCTGGTGGCGTGGTTCGATGCCGGTGGTCGCCCGGCCTTGGTCCCGGCCCGCTGGGCCCGCCGGGGCGATGCCGAGGCGGTGTTCCTCAACCGGCGCGGCGGCCGGCTCAGCCGGCAAGGCGCATGGGGTGTCGTGCGCCACCACGCCGAGCGAGCCGGGCTCGGGGGCCACGTGAGTCCGCACGTGCTGCGCCATTCGTGCGCCACCCACCTGCTCGACCACGGAGCCGACGTGCGCGTCGTGCAGGAGTTGCTCGGTCACGCCTCGGTCTCGACGACGCAGGTGTACACCAAGGTGTCCACCGAACGTCTGCGGCAGGCGTTCGACAGCGCTCATCCCCGGGCTCGGCACCGATGACGGCCCGGCCCTCGACCCGGTGGTCGGCGGCCCGCCGGCTGGGGAACCTCGGGCACCTGGCTCGGCGGTGGGCCGGTTCGCTGTCGCCGAGGCCGCCTGCGCCATCCGACGAGCGGTGGGCGCTCGGTTGGCTCGGTCCGGGCGAGGCGACCCTGTGGTCCCGCCTGTCCAACCCGGACCGGCGCCACGCCATCGGCGTCGCCCGTCGGGTCGTGGATGCCGCCGGACCCGACGTCGAGCGCTGGATCGTGGCGGCTGCGCTCCTGCACGACTGCGGCAAGCTCGACAGCGGCCTGGGCACCTCAGCCCGGGTCGTGGCGACGGTGTGGGCGGGGGTCCGCGGCCGGGCCCGAGCCTCGCGCGGCCGGGGACGCATCGCTCGCTACCTGCGTCATGACGAGATCGGCGCCGGCCTGCTCGCGCAGGCCAGCGCCGATCCTCGAACGATCGCATGGGCGGGCGAGCATCATCGCCCGGAGCGGACCTGGACGGTCCCGACCTCGGCCGGCAACCTCTTGCGGGCCGCCGACGACGACTGACCGGTCGAACGGTCAGTCGAGACCAGGCGTCAGGCCTCGATGAAGATGCACTCGCCGGGGCACTCCTCGGCGCTCTCGATCACGGCGTCGAGCTTGCCGTCGGGGATCTCGGCCATGCCCTCGGCGCCCTGGGGGTTGCCCTGCGCCGTGGCGTAGACCTTCGACCCCTCCTTCACGTAGGCGAGACCGTCGTCGAGCAGGGTGAACACGTCGGGGCAGATCTCCTCGCAGAGACCGTCGCCGGTGCAGAGATCCTGGTCGATCCAGACCTTCATGATGGGCACTCCTCGTGGATGGCGTTCCTGGTCGGGCAGGTACGTGGTCGGACAGGAGACGAACGAAGCACCGGCGCGGTGGGATTTCCCCGGTCCAGCCGGTGAAAAGGACACTACCCCACGGCCGGTCACCCGACCTGCCTCCCAGCGGCGGCTGGGACCGGAGAAAACCCCGTGAGGGGGACGACCGGGTCGCCGATCCGACGTGTAGCGTCCGGCGGCAGGGAGGTGCAGTTCTCGTGAACGACGCCGAGTACCAACGCCGACTGGCGGCCTACGCGGAAGAGATCGACGAGCTGCGGGAGCAGGGCAAGTCGCTCGAGGAAGAAGTCGTCTCGCTGCGCCGCAAGCTCGCCGACGCGCCGCGCCGCATGCGCACCTTGGAAGAGCGGTTGCTCGAGACCAAGGGCCAGCTCGCCCAGGCCGTGTCGCAGAACGAGAAGCTCACGTACACCTTGCGTGAGGCGCGCGAGAGCATCGCCAACCTCCGCGAGGAGGTCGACAAGCTCACGCAGCCGCCGTCGGCCTACGGGGTCGTGGTCGGCAAGAACGACGACGGCACGGTCGACGTGCTCACCGCCGGGCGCAAGATGCGGGTCAACCTGCACCCCGACATCGAGCTCGAAGCCCTTCCCCGCGGGGCCGAAGTGGTGCTGAACGAGAGCCTGAACGTCGTGCTGTCGCGCGGCGGTGAACCGAGCGGCGAGATCGTCACGGTGAAAGAGGTGCTCGAGGACGGCCTGCGGGCGATCGTCGTCGGCCGGGCCGACGAGGAACGGGTCTGCGAGCTCGGCGACGCCCTGCTCGGGGTCCGGCTGCGCTCGGGCGACACGCTGCGCATGGACGCCCGAAGCGGCTTCCTGCTCGAGAAGCTGCCGCGCCCCGAGGTGGAGGACCTGCTGCTCGAGGAGGTGCCCGACGTGTCGTACGCCGACGTCGGCGGCCTCGACGGCCAGATCGAGCAGATCGCCGATGCCGTCGAGCTGCCGTTCCTGCACCAAGACCTGTTCGCCGAGCACCGGCTGCCCGCGCCGAAGGGGATCCTGCTGTACGGGCCCCCGGGCTGCGGCAAGACGCTGATCGCCAAGGCCGTGGCCAACAGCCTGGCCAAGAAGGTCGCCGGCACGATCGGCGAGGGCAAGGGCCGCAGCTACTTCATCAACATCAAGGGCCCCGAGCTGCTCAACAAGTACGTCGGGGAGACCGAGCGCCAGATCCGTCTGGTGTTCCAGCGCGCTCGCGAAAAGAGCGAGGAGGGCTGGCCGGTCATCGTGTTCTTCGACGAGATGGACTCGATGTTCCGCACCCGCGGCACGGGGATCTCCTCGGACATGGAGTCGACGATCGTCCCGCAGTTGCTCGCCGAGATCGACGGCGTCGAAGGTCTCCGCAACGTGATCGTGATCGGGGCCACCAACCGGGAGGACCTGATCGACCCGGCGATCCTGCGGCCCGGGCGCCTCGACGTGAAGATCAAGATCGAGCGGCCGAACCGCGACGCAGCTCGGCAGATCTTCTCCCGGTACCTCACCACGGAGATCCCCATCGCCGAGAGCGAAGTCGCCGCTGCCGGCGGCGACGCCGAGGCGGCGGTCCGGTCGATGATCGAGGCGACGGTCGACACGATGTACACGGAGGACGAGTCCAACCGGTTCCTCGAGGTCACGTACCAGAACGGCGACAAGGAGATCCTCTTCTACAAGGACTTCGCGTCGGGAGCGATGATCGAGAACATCGTGCGGCGGGCCAAGAAGCTCGCCATCAAGCGGGTGATCGCAGGCGGGGCCCGCGGCATCGTGCGACAGGACCTCGTCGACTCCATCAAGCAGGAGTACAAAGAACACGAGGACCTGCCCAACACGACCAACCCGGACGACTGGGCGAAGATCTCGGGCAAGAAGGGCGAGCGGATCGTGTTCATCCGCACGCTGGTCAACACCGAGCGCGACAAGCCCGGCGGTGGCCGGGCGATCGAGCGGGTCGCCACCGGGCAATACCTCTGACGATGGCGCTGCCCAAGATCTGCGGCATCGAGACCGAGTACGGGATCGTCACCCGGGGCGGCCTCGAGGTCAATCCGATCGCGGCGTCGTCGATGCTGGTCAACGCCTACGTCAACGAACTCGCCGGCAAGGTGGGATGGGATTTCGAGGACGAGATGCCGGGCAACGACGCCCGCGGCTTCTACCTGGACGACTCCATGCCGCCTGAGGTGGAGACGCACCTCGTCAACGCGGTGCTCACCAACGGGGCCCGCTTCTACGTGGATCATGCCCACCCCGAGGTGTCCACCCCGGAGGTCCTCGACGCGCGTGCTGCGGTCGTGTTCGATCGGGCCGGCGAGCTGATCGTGCGAAGGGCGATGGACGTGGCCCGCCGCACGCTCGGCGACGGCAGCGAGATCGTCGTCTACAAGAACAACTCCGACGGCAAGGGCAACAGCTACGGCTGCCACGAGAACTACCTCGTGGCGCGCGAGGTGCCGTTCGGGCGCATCGTTGCGCAGGTGACGCCGCACTTCGTGACCCGTCAGGTGTTCTGCGGTGCGGGCAAGGTGGGCTGTGAACTGCCCGGTGTGTCGAGCCGCTCGGTGCCGTTCCAGCTCAGCCAGCGGGCCGATTTCTTCGAGGAGGAGGTCGGCCTCGAGACCACCCTGAAGCGGCCGATCGTGAACACCCGGGACGAACCGCACTGCGACGCCACCAAGTACCGGCGCCTTCACGTGATCGTCGGCGACGCGAACATGGCCGAGGTCGCGACGTTGCTCAAGGTCGGCACCACGGCCATCGTGCTGGCGATGATCGAGGACGACGTGCTCGGCGCCGACCTCGCCCTTGCCGACCCCGTCCACGCGATCCGGCTGGTGAGCCACGACCCGAGCCTCACCCGGACCGTTGCGCTGCGCGACGGGCGTCGGTTGACCGCGCTCGAACTGCAGTGGGAGTTGCTGTCGCGGGCCCAGGTCTACGCCGACCGGCGCGGCCTCGATGCCGTCGGTGCGGCGGTCGGTCGCGAGGTCCTCGAGCGGTGGGAGGCCGTGCTCGACGGCCTGGAGTCGGACCGGGCGTCGGTAGCCCCGCAGGTCGACTGGGTGGCCAAGGAGCGCCTGTTCCTCGGCTACATGGAGCGGCACGGGATCGGTTGGTCCGATCCTCGGCTGCGGGCGATGGACCTGCAGTATCACGACGTTCGCCCGGAGAAGTCCCTGGCCGCCCGGGTCGGCCTCGAGCGTCTCGTCGACGACGTCGAAGCGACCGTGGCGATGACGAGCCCGCCCGACGACACCCGGGCGTACTTCCGGGGTCGCTGCCTTGCGAAGTACCCCCAGGACGTGGTGGCCGCGAACTGGGATTCGCTGGTGTTCGACGTCGGCGCCGACCCGTTGCGGCGGGTACCGATGATGGAGCCGCTTCGGGGGACGCGCGCCCAGGTGGGCGCCCTGCTCGATCGCTGCGACACGGCCGCTGAACTGCTGCGCGCCCTCGCCGGGTAGCGATCCCGGGCCCGCCGGGGTGACGCCTGCCGGGGTGCCGTTGCGCCGTTGCGCCCGCCCGAGGGCTGGCTAGGGTGGTCGAAGACCCGAGGAGTGCGGAACCAATGGCAGAGCGGACCCAGAAGGCCAAGCCGGCACCCCAGCGCAGCGACGAGGTCGTCGAGGATGCCCCCGCGGCCACGAAGCAGGGCGAGAAGATCAAGGCCGAACTCGACGATCTGCTCGACGAGATCGACGGTGTGCTCGAGGAGAATGCCGAAGAGTTCGTGAAGAGCTACGTACAAAAAGGTGGCGAGTAGCGCCGAGTTCGACCCCGGCTCCGGTCCGAACCCGGTTCAGGTAGCGGGAACGTCGCGGGCGAGCATCATCTCGGCGATCTTCTGGAAGTCGACCCGGACGAACAGGCCCTCGGCCTCGGCGGTGAGCACCTCGCCGTCGAAGCATTGTGCGGTCGTGAAGATCTTGCGGCCCTCGATCCGTTCGAGGTGGCCGACGAAGCGCAACTCGCGGTGCAGCGGCGTCGGCCGCCGGTACCGCACGCGCAGCGTGCCGGTCATGCCCGGCTGGCCCCCGAGGGACTGGGTCATGCCGAGCACCTCGTCGAACGCGGCGGCGACGAACCCACCGTGCACGGAGCCGGGCGGGCCCTCGTAGGCGGCGCCGAAGCGCAGGTGCAACACGATCGTCCGCTCGTCGAGGGGCTCGATGCGCGCCGGCGGTGCGATCGGGTTGGAGGCCCCCATCACGGGGCTGTGGTCGAAGTGGGTGTGGTCCGAGCCGCCGGCATTCGCGGACTCGGCGAACCCTTGGTACGACCGGACCTTGCCCGGGCCCTCCAGGACGGCAGCGGCGGCCTCGAGCAGGCGGGCTGCCTCCTCGATCACCTCGTGCGGGGCGTCGGTTGTCGCCAGTCGATCCACCACGAGCCGGCCGGCGTCGGCCAGGCGGCGCATCTCGGCCCGCCGGGGGGTCGGATCGGCGAGGACCTCCCACCAACGTTCGGCCGGGGTCGGCGCTGTCGTGTCACCCATCGCTCGGGACGCTACCGGGGTGCGAGCGATGCGGCCCGCACCCCGGTAGCGTTCGCGACCCGATGACCCGCCTCCTGCTCGTCCGCCACGGCGAATCGAACGTCACCGTCGAACGCCGGATCGGCGGCCTGCGGACCTGCTCCGGGCTGTCCGATCTCGGACGCCGCCAGGCGGCGGCGCTCGCCGAGCGCATGGCCCGCGGCCACGAACCGCCGGTCGAGGTCCTGGTGTCCTCTACGTTCCCGCGGGCCCGGGAGACCGCGGAGTTCGTGTCGGGAGCGCTCGGGCTTCCCGTCGTGAGCGACGTCGACCTCGGTGAGCACGATCCCGGGTCCGAATGCGACGGGCTCACCTTCGAGGCCTACATCGAACGCTTCGGGCACGGCGACTGGGAACACGACCCGTACGCCCACGGGTTCCCCGGCGGGGAGACCCTGGCGGCGTTCCAGCACCGGGCGGCAGACGCCCTGACCCGGGTGGCCCGCAACCATGCCGGTGCCACGGCGATGGTGGTGTGCCACGGGGGCGTGATCGACCGGGCGGTGCGGCTGTTCCTGCAGGCGCCTGCCACCGGCGGCTTCGAGGTCCACACCGTGAACACCTCGATCACCGAGTTCCTGCTCGTGCGGCCCGGCCGCTGGCGGATGCTGCGGTACAACGACGCGGCCCACCTCGCCGGGCTGCCCGCCGAGACACCCCGGACCTGATCCGTGCCCCGGTGGGACCACGTCGTCGTGGGCGCCGGTTCCTCGGGGTGCGTGCTGGCGGCCCGGCTCAGCGAGGACCCGGATCGTCGCGTGCTCCTGCTCGAAGCGGGCCCCGACGGATGCCCGCCTGGGCTGGCATCGCCGGATTTCTTCGCCGCGGTCGCCGAACCGGGCCGCCTGTGGGACGACCTGGTGGCCACCCGCACCGCCGCGCAGGGCCCCCGCCCGTACCTTCGGGGCCGCGGGATCGGGGGATCGGCGGCGGTGAACGCGCTGCTCACCATCCCGGCGATGCCCGGCGACCACCACCGCTGGGAACGCGCCGGCGCCACCGGCTGGGGCTGGCGGGAGGCGTCCCGGCTCGCTCGACGCGCCCTGTCCGTCCTGCGGCCGACCGTGCCCGAGCAGACGACCGTCGTCGACGACGCAGTCACGGCCGCCGTCGCCGACCGTGCCGGACTCCTGATGGCGGGCGCGCCGCTCGCGCTGCGCGACGGGCGGCGGTGGTCGGTCGCCGAGGCCTACCTCGCGCCGGCCCGGGTGCGCGCGAACTTGACGGTGCGGGCCGAGGCGCCGGTCGCCCGGGTGCTGGTGGCCGGACGTCGGGCCGTCGGGGTCGAACTTGCCGACGGCGAGGTGATCGAGGCCGCCGAGGTCGACCTGTGCGCAGGCGCGATCCACACGCCGTGGCTGCTGCAACGGTCCGGGCTCGAGATCGACGGCGTCGGCGACGGGTTGCAGGATCACCTCAGCGTGCAGGCCACGCTCCTGCTCGACCCGGCGGTACAGGCGCCGGCGGTGCGGACCGGACCGGTGTTCACCCGGTTCCTGCCGTTCCGGGCCGGCCGGCTCGACGCCGATGCACAACTGCTGCCGATGGCCTGGCTCGGGCCGGGCCCGGACGGCTCGACCATGGGCATGGTGATGGCGGCGCTCATGCGGGTGCGCTCGACGGGAACCGTGCGGGTCGATCCGGTCACCGCAGGGCCGGCCGTGGACGTCGGTGGCCTGCGCGACGAGCGCGATCGGCGCGACCTGACCGCAGCGCTACAGCTCCTGCTCGACGTCGTCGATCATCGATCCGTGCGGCGGATCGCCCCACAGGTCGCCATGGATGCGACGGGGACGCCGCCCGAGGCGCTCTTCGAAGCGGCCACGCTGGAGCGGTGGTTGCCGGCGAACGTGGGCGATTACGTGCATGCGGTCGGCACGTGCGCCTTCGGGCGGGTGGCACGCCCGGACGGTTCCCTCGCGGCGTACGACGGTGTGCGGGTCTGTGACGCATCGCTCCTGCCGGACGTGCCGCGGGCCAACACCCATCTCACCTGTGTGGTGCTGGCCGAGGGCATAGTGGGGTGGGTAGGGCGCGTCTAACCCGCTCCGCGATCGCTCACTTCTCGTCCTCGATCTCCAGCGGGGTGTCGATCGCGTCGTCGCCGTTGGTGTCGATACCGGCGGTCACCGAGCTTTTGTTGCCCTTCCACGAGCCGTACTCGACCACGAGCGTCTCGTTCGGCTTGAGCTGCACGCCGTCGTTCTCGAGGCTCTCGTCGGCGTCGTCGTTGATCCGCTCCAGGTAGAACAAGATCGTCGCCGTGTCCGAGCCCGTGGTGCGGGCGATCAGCTTCTTCGCCGTCGTGTCCAGCCGGCCTTCGAGGGTGCCGCCGCTCTTGCCGAGCTCGACGCCGCCGAGGGAGAACTCGTAGTTGTCCGGCTCGCCGTCGACGCCGAAGTACATCGTGGGCGACTCGTCGGAGGACGTCGTGTACTTCATCGCCTTGCGAGCGGGCTCGACCACGAGGGTGTCACGCTGACCGGGTGACATCGAGATGCCGGAGATCCCACCGCTGAGGCCCGGGGCGACGATCGCGACGTCGGTCTCGATGGCGGCCTTGACGGCGGTGGCATCGATCACGACCTGGAAGGCCGTGCCGGCGGGCACCTGCAGGATCGGGGGGGTGTCCTTGTCCCACAGGTCCTCGCCGCCGCGCGGGTGGATCTCGGTGACGCCGGCGAGCGTCCCGCCGCCGACCGCCTGCACCTTGAACGTCACGCCGGCCTCGTACGCCGCCGCGTCGAGGAACACCTGCGTGGGCGCGGCGAGCGCCGAGCCCTTGGACCCGCTGCCGAGCTGGCCGCTGGACTGGTTGGTGGTCCGTCCGGTCGCCCTGCCCTTGGCCTCGGCTGCGGCCGTGGTGGCCTCGCCGCAGAACGGGCAGACCTGCTGCTGCAGGCGGGCCGACGTGGGGGTGACCTCCAGGGTCTTCGACTCGGCGTCACCCTCGTAGCGGCCCTCGGCCTGCGCCGGGTTCGGCGAGCCGGAGTAGACCCAGGTGTTGGCCTTCATATCGACGCTGATGGCCCGCACCTGGTTCGGGTAGTTGTTGTCGTAGACCAGGATGTCGACGTTGCCGCCCGGCTTGTCGCCGAGGCCGACCGCAGTGACGGCGTGGCCGTCCTTGAAGCCCCGCTTGTAGAACCCGACGGTGTAGGTGTCCGCGGCGCTGCCGGCGGCGAACCACTCGCGCAGCTTGGCGACGATGTCGACCGGGGCGGCCTTGAACGACTGGTTCTGGGTGGGCTGGAGCGACTGGGTGACGAACCAGTAGGCGATCTCACGTTGCAGCGCCTCGTTGCCCTGGATCGGCATGGCGGCCGCACTGGCGCCCCCGAGCTTCGACGCGTCGATCTTGCCCTGCTGGAGCAGCAGCGCGACCACGGCCATGCCCTCGCAGTGGCCGCCGTTCATGCCCTCGTTCTGCTGCTTCATCCACGCTTCGGCCGGCGGGGTGAGGGTGCAGGTTGGCCCGCTGCCCTTGGCGCACGCAGCATCGCCGAACATGCGCTGGACCTCGGCGGCGGTCAGGTTCGAGTAGCCCTGGGAGTTGCCGTAGTTCTCGAAGGGGAACCCGTGCTTGGGCACCTCGAATCCGTAGCCGGCGGTCAGGGGGGCCGTCTCCATCGGGGCGGCCGAGCCGCCGCCGCCCCCGCCGCCGTCGCTGCTCCCCTTCCCGCCGCTGGCCGTGGTGGCCGTGGTGGCCGCCGCCGTCGTCGCGGTGGTGGCGCTTGCGGTGGTGGCCGTCGTGTCTTTCGCCGTGGTTTCCTTGGACTCGGACGACCCGCCGCCGGAGCAACCGGCGATCAGGGCCATGCCGAACAGGAGTGAAGCGACGCCACTGGTCCGTCTCTGCATACAAGGCCTCTCGGGGGTGCAAGGAGCGATCGGCTCGATCGCGGGCAAACGATAGTGCGTGCCTGACCCCGCCCCCCGTTCAGCGATGGTGAAGTCAGGTCTCGTCGACGATCTCGAACGGCTCGTCGATCGTGCCGTCGCCGTTGACGTCGACCCCCGCCGACAACGGCCGTCCGTCGCCGGTCCAGGTGCCGTACGCGACGATCACCGTCTCGTTCGGCGCGAGTTCGAGTCCGTCGTTCTCGATCGTCTCGTCGATCGTGGCCCCGAACCGCTCGAGCACGAACAGCAGGATGGCCGTCGCCGAGCCGGTGGTGCGGGCGGTGAGGGTCCGGGCCGTGGCGTCGAGCCGGGCCTCGACGGTTCCGCCGCGCGGTCCGAGTTCGACGCCTCCGAGGGAGAACTCGTAGCTGTCGGGTTCGCCGTCGATCCCGAGCACCAGGGTCGGCGTCTCGTCGGCGGAGGTGGTGTACCGAAGCACCCGGCGCGTGGGGTCGACGAGCAGGGTGTCCCGTTGACCCGGCGCCATGGTGATGCCGTCGACGGCGCCGTTGAGGCCGGGGGCGACGATCGCCACGTCGGTCGCCACGTCACGGCGGGCGGCGGCCGCGTCGAGTTCGATCTCGAACGCGGTGTCGGCGGGAACCTGGAGGATCGGCGGCGTGTCCTTGGCCCACATGTTCTCCCCGCGCGGTCGAAGCGCAACCACGCCGGGGAGCTCCCCGCCTCCGACCGCGCGGATGCGCACCGTCACGCCGGCTCGGAACGCCGACGGATCGAGGAACACCTGCGTGGGGGCCGCTGCGTTCCGGCGGGGCCGCCGGCCGCCGGGGGTGCGGCTCTGCTGCTGATCACAGAACGGGCAGTCCTGGGGTTCGAGCCTCGCCTCGGTGGGGGTCAGGTCCAAGGTCTTGGTGGTCGCATTGCCCTCGTAGCGACCCTCGGCGTCGGCGGGGTTCGACGCGCCGGAGTACGACCAGGTCTCGGCCCGGGTGTCGACGGTGATCGCCCGGGTCTGGCCGGGGTAGTTGTTGTCGTAGACCAGGATGTCGGTGCGGCCCGGACCGCGTTCGGCGAGTCCGATCGGGGTGATGGCGTGGCCGTCGCTGCCGTTGGGTTGGTAGATGCCGAGCGTGTAGCCGCCGCTTGCGCCCGGTCGATCGAACCACTCGCGGAGGCGTTCGACGATGACGCTCGGACGGTCGGCGATGACGGCCTCGGTGGTGGGGCTCAGCGCCTGGGTGGCGAACCAGTAGGCGAGCTCTCGCTGGAGCTTCTCGTTGCCCTCCAGCCGCAGTTGCGCAGCCGTGGCGCCGCCGAAGTCCTTCGGATCTGCACGCCCCTCGTACATGAGCAGCGACAACACCGCCATGCCCTCGCAGCGGCCACCGCCCATGCTGTCGTTCATCTCCCGCATCCAGGCGCGTGCCGGCGGGCTGAGGGTGCAGCTCGTGCCGCTGCCGCGCGTGCAGGCGGCGTCGCCGAAGAGCCGGACCATCTCGGCCGTCGTCATGCCGACGGCGTCGACGTCATCGCCGAAGTTCTCGAACCGGAAGCCGTGGACGGCGACGTCGAACCCGGTCGTGCGGGTTGCCGGTGGCGCGCTCGAGGCCGGCTCGCCCGGTGCGGCGTCGTCGGAATCCGGCGCGCCCGACGAGGCCGAACAGCTCGAGAGGGCGAGGCCGGCCGTCAGCGCGACGGCGATGGCCCGGATACGGCTTTTTCGGCGGCCTGTGGTCATGGGTCGGTCCTCCACCATCGGGCGGGTTCCGGCCCGCGGGATCGCCATCGTGCCAAGCTCGGCCGCCGGTCCGACACTCGGGGGAGCGCGATGGGGTTCGAGGACGACGAGCGCTGCGGCTGGTCGGCGCTGGCGATGGCAGAGGCGGTCGCCGCCGGACGGGTGTCGAGCGTCGAGCTCACCGAGGCCCACCTGCGCCGCATCGAGGCGCGGAACGACGCGGTCGGCGTGGTGGTCACGCTCGACGCCGGCCGGGCGCTGGCCGACGCGGCGGCCCTCGACGCCGAGCGGGCGTCGGGTCGACGGCGTGGCGCGTTCCACGGCGTCCCGATGACGGTCAAGGACTCCTTCCAGACGGTTGGGATGCGCACCACGTCGGGTGCACCCGAGTACGCGACGTTCGTGCCGGACCGCGACGCCGACGTCGTGGCCCGGATGCGGGCCGCTGGGGCGGTCATCGTCGGGAAGACCAACCTGCCGATCTTCGCCGGGGACGTCCAGAGCTTCAACGAGCTGTTCGGGACCTCGTCGAACCCGTGGGACCCGGCCCGCAGCGTCGGCGGCTCCTCGGGCGGCTCGGCCGGTGCGCTGGCGTGCGGGTTCACCCCGCTCGAAATCGGTTCCGACATCGCCGGTTCGATCCGAAACCCGGCCGGGATGTGCGGGGTGGTGGGCCACAAGCCGAGCTTCGGAGTCGTGTCGGGGCGGGGCCAGATCCCGGGGCCGCCGGGGACGCTCACGGAGGCCGATCTCGCCGTCGTCGGGCCGATGGCCCGGACCGTCGCGGACGCGGCTGCGATGCTCGAGGTCCTCGCCGGACCGAACGACTGGCTGGCCCCCGCCTGGCAGCTGCGCCTTCCCCCGGCCCGAGCGCACGACCCCGAGCGGCTGAGGATCGCACTCTGGGCGGACGATCCGGCGTGCCCGGTCGACCACCACGTGCGCGCGGCGGTCGAAGGTGTGGGGGCTGCGCTGGAGGCGGCCGGGGCCCGGGTGGACGCGACGGCTCGACCGGAGGGTGTCAGTTTCGAGCGCTCGGTGGACACCTTCTGGCGCCTCCTCGGCGGCGCCCTTGCCGGTACCTGGACGCCGGCCGAGATCGAGCAGCACGCCGATCGGGTCACCGCCGGTGAGCGCGTCGAGGGCGAGTTGGGGGTTGTCCACAGCGAGCAACGCCATCGGGCCTGGCTGTCGGCGAACGAGCGGCGGCTCCAGTTCAGGTCCAGATGGAGACGGTTCTTCGAGGACTGGGACGTCGTCATCGCTCCGATATCCCCAACCGTGGCGATCCCGCACGACCATTCGTACCCGCTGACGAGCCGAACTATCACCGTAAACGACAGGGTGAGGCATTACACGGACCAGATGGCCTGGATGGGTCTGTTCGGCGTCGTCTACCTGCCGGCGACCGCGGTGCCGGTCGCGATCCATCCGGATGGCTTGCCGATCGGGGTCCAGGTCGTGGGCCCTTTTCTGGAGGATCGGACCACCCTGGCGGCGGCGGCCGTGGTCGAATCGCTCGCCGGCGGGTTCCGATGGCCACCGGGCTGGGACCCACGCGATGCGAAGGGAACCGCACGATGACCACCTGGGCCGCCCGAGCCGCCGCACGTTTTCCACAGGGTTCGAACGGCGAGTACGACTTCCCCGACGACCTCGTGCCCGTCTTCGACGAGGCCGTCGGCTGCCGTCTGCTCGACGGCGACGGGCGCGAGTACGTCGACTACACGATGGCGTGGGGATCGGCCCTCGTCGGGCACGCGCACCCCCACGTCGTCGACGCGATCGCCCGCCAGGCCCGCCGGGGCATCAACGTGGCGGCGATGAGCACCCGGCTCGTCGAGCTCGCCGAGCGGGTGGTCGCCGTCCACCCATGGCTGGAACGCCTGCGGGTGGTCGCCACCGGGAGCGAGGCCACCCTGACCGCGCTGCGGATCGCCCGGGGTGCGACCGGGCGATCGACGGTGCTCAAGTTCGAGGGGGCGTTCCACGGCAGCCACGTGGAGGGCGTCGCCAACTTCTTCTGGTCCGACCCGGCGACCCTCCCCGCGGCCGAACCGACCGGAACCGGGGGGACCCCGGCCGCGGTGGGCGATCTGCTCGTCGCCCCGTACAACGACCTGGCGACCGCCGAGCGCCTGATCGCCGAACGGGCCGGGGAGCTGGCGGCCGTCATCATCGACCCGGTGCAGCGGGCGATCCTCGCGGACCCGGCCTTCGTGCGGGGCCTGCGGGCCGTCACGGCCCGGTGCGGGGTGCCGCTCGTGTTCGACGAAGTGGTGTCGGGTTTTCGTATCGCCCTCGGCGGCGCCGTCGAGCACTACGGCGTCGTGCCCGACCTCGTCGCGTTCGGCAAGGCGCTCGGTGGGGGGGCGCCCGTGGCGGTCGTCGGCGGCGGGGCCGACCTGATGGACGAGGTCCGCGAGGACCGGCACCACACGGATCGGTACGTCTGGGCGGCGTCGACCACCGGCGGATCCCCGCTCACCTGCGCGGCCGCCCTCGCCGTGCTCGACGTGCTCGAAACCCCCGGCACGTACGACCGTCTGCGGGCCGTCGGCGATCGGCTCCGTGCCGGGATCGCCGAGGTGATCGGCCGGCACGGGTTACCGGTGCAGACCTACGGCCACGGTCCGCTCGTGCAGTACCGCATCACGCGCACGCCGGTGCGAGATGTCGCCGGCGAGCGCACCGCCGACCCGGCGTTGCGGCGCGCGCTCGATCTCGCCATGGTGCGGCGCGGGGTGTTCCTGAACCCCATGCTCACGAAGATCTACGTTTCGCTCGCCCACGACGACGCCGCATTGGAGCGGTACCTGGTCGCCCTCGACGACGCGCTCGCCGACCCGGCCGATCTCACGGTGGGCTGACCGTCGGGAGCTGGTCGTGCCCGGCGACCGACCACGAGGGCGGCACCACGACCACGGGTCGGCGGGACAGCTGGATCACCTGATGGCTGGTCGAGCCGAGGAGCAGGTCGGGGTGGCCGCCGACCCCACGAGATCCGACCACGACGAGGTCGGCGTTCTCCCGCTCGGCGGCCTCGAGCAGCACCGTCACCGGACCTCCGTCGACGGCGAGGCCCCGGTGGGGGACGGCAGCGAGCGGGGCCAGCCAGTCCTCGAACCGTGCGATCACCTCGACCCGATGTGCCCCTTCCAGCATCCCGAGGGCGTGGACCAGGAGCCACGTCGGTGCGAAGCGCTCGACGACCGGGCTCACGATCTCGTCGAGCAGGGCTCGCACCGTGTCGCCCGTCGTGCCCTGCGGGAGCGGCAGGTTGACCGTGGTGCAGGGCGCCGCCGGACCGCCGGTCTCGTCCGCCCGGCCGGTGCCCGGGTACAGCGGGCTCTGGTGGATCGAGACGTAGATCTCGCCGCCGCTGGCGGCGCAGAACCGGCGCAGCGCGTCGAGGTAGAGCTCGCTGTGGGCGCAGGCGAGCTCGTCGAGGGTCGCCAGCCGGGCCTCGAGCCGGACGGTCCCGGCGTCGAGGCCCGCATCGGCGATCCCGGCGGCGGCACTGGGCACCCGGTCCGGCGCCTCGGGATGCCACTCGGGCGTGGCATGACCGTCGCGGTCCACGGAGACGACGGCGAGCGGCTCCATGGACTTGCAGCCTGTCCCGACCCTGCAGGGGTCGCCAGCGACCAAGGTCCCGGTGGGTTCAGGCTCGCCACAGTTGCAGCGGTGTGCGGTCCCGGGGGCCGTCCCACGGCAAGGGCACCCACTCGCCGCCGCGACCGGCCGAGGCGTAGGCGCCGAGGGTGACGTCGAGGACCGCACGCCCGAACGCAGCGCCGATCCGGGCCGGGGCGCCGGTGGCGACCGCGACCGCATGGCGGAGCTGACCGAGGTAGCCCAACTCCTCGACGACGGCCGGTGTAGTCGTCGAGGGGGGCAGCGCCACCGGGCGACCGTCGAGTTCGAGGGAGGCGGCGGGCAGCAGTTCGAGCCGGGCGACCGCGCCGGCGCCTGCCGCCTGGACGTCCCACAGGGGGGCAGGGCCGTCGAGCCAGCTCGCGACGACCGTTGCGACGAGGCCATCGTCGAACCGGATACGAGCCGTGCCGTGCTCGTCGGTGGTGGGTCCGCCCCGGAGCACGCCCTGGACGGCGACCGGACGCGCCGCGCCGGCGGCCAGGAGCACCAGCGCGATCGGATGGGCGCCGAGGTCGAACAAGGCACCGCCGCCCCAGCCCTCGGTCAGGAACTCGCCCCAGGTGGGGCGGCCCTGCAACGCCCGGGCCTCCAGGTGGTGCAGCGGGCCGGCGCGCCCGCAGGTGGCGAGGAACGCCTCGACGGCCGGGGCGAACGCGAGGTTCTCGGCGTACACGAGCCGGCCCCCGGCGTCGGTGGCGGCGACCAGCGCATCGGCCTGGGCTGCGGTGGTGCACAGCGGCTTTTCGACCAGCACGGCCGCGCCGGCGGCCATCAGGCGCAGCGCCGCTGCGGCATGGTCCCCCGGCGGTGTCGCCACGACGACGAGGTCGGCTCCCGCGGGGAGGTCTTCGTACCGGACGGGTCGTCCGCCGAGGCGTGACGCCCGGTCGCGCGCCCGCTCGTCGGTCCGTGAGGCGACCGGTCCGATGCGCACGCCGAGGGCGGCGGCGGCCATGGCGTGGACCGCCGAGATCATGCCGGCGCCGTGCAACCCGAGTTCCGGCGCCACGGCGGGGCGGGTGGCCGGGCGACGCAACGGCATGCGCCAGCGTCGCACAGGGCGCCGACCGGCCGCCCGCCGCAGTGCCACCATCGGACGCACCCCCGGCGGTACCGTGGCCGGGCCGTGCGTGCCCTCGTCCGACTCCTGGCGGTCATCGTCCTGGCCGGCCTCGGCCTCGCCGGTGCCGTCGCCGCGATGACGCCGCAGGTGACCGCGATCGCTACGGCGTTCGATGGCGAAGCCCCTGCCCTGCCCGGTTTCGCGCCGCTCGCCCAACGGTCCGTGGTGTTCGACGCCACCGGCAAGGAGATCGATCAGCTCTACGTCGAGAACCGCGAGCCCTTCACCCTCGCCCAGGTGCCGCCCGACGTCGTCGACGCCGTCCTCGCCGTCGAGGACGCCGGGTTCTTCGCCCACCGCGGCGTGAACGCCAAGGGGATCCTGCGCGCCGTGTTGCGCAACCTGTCGGCGGCCTCGACGACCCAGGGCGGCTCCACGATCACCCAGCAACTCGTGAAGAACGCGTTCACTGGCGCCCAGCGCAACGCCGATCGCAAGATCCAGGAAGCGGTGCTCGCGGTCCGGCTCGAGCAGGAGTTCTCCAAGGAGTTCATCCTGGAGCGCTACCTGAACACCGTGTACTTCGGGAACAACGCCTACGGCCTCGAGGCCGCCGCCGAGACGTACTTCTCGAAGTCGGTGACCGAGCTGGGCTTGAGCGAGGGCGCATTCCTGGCGGGCCTGATCCAGAACCCGGTCGGCTACGACCCGATCGCGCGCTCGGACCGCGCCCGGCGGCGGTTCCGGCAGGTGGGCGACCGGCTCGTGGCCGTCGGCAAGCTGACGAAGGCCGAGGCCGACGTGCTCGTCGAGACCTTCCCGATCCCCGAGAAGCTCGGGCGGCAGCCCGCCGCCCCCAAGGCCAGGGACTACTTCACCGCCGAGATCAGGCGGCAACTGCTCAACACCAACCTGCTCGGTGACACGTACCAGGAGCGGTACAACAAGGTGTTCCGGGGTGGCTTGCGGGTGTACACCACCTTCGATCCCCGCCTCCAACAGCTGGCCGAGCAGGCGCGCGACGACCAGTTCCCCGTCACCCCGGACAACCGGTTCGACCTCGCGCTCGTGACCCTCGACAACACCAACGGTGCCGTGCGCGCCCTCGTCGCCGGGCGCGACTACGCCGGCAACGAAGTGAACCTGGCCCTCACCCCGCGCCAGACCGGTTCGTCGATCAAGGGCTTCATCCTCGCCGCCGCCCTCAACGCCGGCATCCAACCGGCGGACCTCATCGACGGCCGGCTGCCGTGCACGTGGAGGTACCCCGACGGTCGCACGAAACCGTTCGTGATCGACGACGGTGAGACGTTCGGAACCTCGGAACGGCTCGATCGCATGACGTGGCTGTCGAGCAACTGCGCCTACACGCGGCTGTACTTCGCGGTGGGTGGTCCACGGGTGATCGAGACCGCCAAGCGCATGGGGGTCACCCGCGCGCCGCTCCAGGACATCTTCGCGTTCGCCGTGGGCGGCAACGAGATCTCACCGTTGGAGATGGCCGCCGGCTACTCGACGATCGCCAACCTGGGCGTGGCCCGCACGCCCTACTTCATCGATCGCATCGAGGATCCGAGCGGCCGAGTGCTGTTCCAGCACACCGACACGAGCCGCCAGGCGCTCTCGCCCGAGGTGGCGGCAACCGCCGTCGACGTGCTCAAGGGCGTCATCCGGGCCGGTACGGCGACCCGCGCCCGGCTCGCCGATGCCCGCCCGGCAGCCGGCAAGACCGGCACCTACACCGAGAACACCCACTCGTGGTTCATCGGGTTCACGCCGCAGTACACGACGTCGGTGTATATCGGGAACCCGCGGTTCGACGACCCGATGCGCAACGTGCCCGAGTTCCGGAAACCGGCACCCGGTCAGCTCCCGACCGACCGTGTGCAGGGTGGCACGTATCCCGCGCTGGTCTGGAAGCAGTTCATGGACGCAGCGCACGAGGGGCTCGAGGCCGTCGATTGGCCCGAACCGCCGAAGGCACCCCGGGCGCCCGCTCGCATCTATGCGCCGGGGTTCGACTGCTTCGGGCAGTTCGTCGCAGCGCCGGCGACGACCACCGGTGCGAACCCGCCGGGAGGGGCGACCCCGACGGCCTCCGGGGCGCCGACCACGGCGCCGGCGGTGGTGTTCACCCCGGTGCGGCCGAAGGTCGATCCGATCGCCACGGACCCGACGGACCTGACGGGTCCGGCGGCCACGGTGCCGACCGGGTTCGTCACCTACAGCTGTGGTGCCGACACCGGCCGGCCCTCGACACCGGCGACGACGAAGGCGACGGCCGGCCCGGCCACGTCGAGCACCTCGAGCACGGCGACGACGAAGGCCCCGGCCACGACCGTGCCGACCACGAAGAAGGGGTGACCGGACGGTGGTGCTTTGGTTCGTCGGCGGTTCGATCGTGATCGTCTGGAACGTCTTTCACGATCCCCGGCTCGATCTCCGTCTCGTGGTCGTCGGTGCGCTCGTGCCCGACGTCGTCGACGGGATCCTCGGCGGGGCCCGGCTCCTGCACTCGGTGGTGACCGGTGTCGCGGTGCTGGCCGGGGTCATGTTCGCGACGTTCGGTCGCCGGCCGTTGCGGCGTCGCCTGTTGGCCCTGCCGATCGGCGTGCTGCTCCACCTGGTGCTCGACGGGGCCTTCACCGACACAACGACGTTCTGGTGGCCGCTCACCGGGTGGTCGTGGTCCGGCGCCGGGCTACCGTCGCTGGAGCGGCCGCTCGCAGTGGCGGTCGTGCTCGAGGCGCTCGGCGCCCTCGGGTGTTGGTGGGCCTGGCGCCGGTTCGGTCTGGCCGACCGGGCGGTCCGAGGTCGGTTCCTACGAACGGGGGTGGTGGAGCCGTGTTGAGCATCGCCCGGCATGGCCGTACGACGGCGAACGCATCGGGTCTCCTGCTCGGTCGGGCCGACCCCGAGCTCGACGAGCTCGGCCGGGCCCAGGCCCGAGCGTTGGCGACCGGCCCGCTCGCCGCGGCCGAGCTCGTCGTCACGAGCCCGTTGCGGCGCACCCGGGAAACGGCGCAGGCCGTCGCCGCGGTCAGCGGCGCGGAGCTCCGAGTGGACGAGCGGTGGATCGAACTCGACTACGGAGCATGGGACGGGGTGAAGCTCTCGGCGGTGCCCGCCGAGCAGTGGGCGGCGTGGCGTGCCGATCCCTTCTTCGCCCCACCCGGCGGCGAGTCGCTCGCCACGCTGGCCGAGCGGGTTGCGGAGGCCCTCGTGGACCTGGCCGCGTCGGCCAGATCCGCCCACGTCGTGGTGGTCACCCACGTCTCGCCGATCAAGGCTGCGCTCGCAGCAGTGCTCGAGGTCGGCGTCGAGGTGTCGTGGCGGTGCCACGTGGACGTCGCGTCGCTGATGCAGGTGCTCGTGCGGCCCAACGGATTGGTGCTCGGCTCGTTCAACGAGGTGTCGCACCTGGCCGGCGTGGCGCCCTGAGGCGGGCGGCCTCGTCGACGAGCACGGCGAGCGTCGCCGCGGCCGTGGCGTCCCACGTGAACCGAGCGGCTCGTTGCTGCGCAGCGGCGGCGAGGCGCCGCCGCCGGGCGGGGTCGCCGAGCACCGCGGCGACGACGGCACCGAGCTGCTCGAGCGGCGCGAGCTCGCCGGTGACCCCGGCCTCGACGGCGTCCCGGTGGCCGCCGACGTCGGTGACGACGGCCGGCACGCCGCAGGCGGCCGCCTCCGTGATCGTCATGCCCCACCCCTCGGCGAGCGAGGCACTCGTGACCAGCCAGGCCCGTCGGTACAGCGCCACGAGCTCGTCGTCGGTCAGCCGGCCGGCGAGGCGGACCCAGCGTCGGGCGCGGAGTTCGTCGATCGTCGCTTCGATACGGCCCCGCTCCTCACCCTCCCCGACGATCACCAACTCGAATCCGTCGAAGCGCTCTGCGCACGGTGCGAGCGCTCGCACCAACGCGTCGAAGCGCTTGACGGGGGCGAGGCGCCCAACGGCGAAGAACAGAGGTTGTGCAATCGGCGAGGCCGGACCGTGGAAGCAGGGGGCGATGCCCGACGGCACGACGTGGACCCGCTCG
>JBJTVH010000105.1:0-11610 GCA_046081125.1 Acidimicrobiales bacterium | reverse complement strand
AGGTCGGTGATCGCGCCGAGCTGCCCGGGCCGGTCGGCAACCCGGGGGGCGGCCTCCCACAACGCGGCGGCACCGGCGACCGCCACCGCCTCGGCCTCCGGGCTGCGCCGCTGCCCGTAGATCACCTCGAGGCAGTGCGCGAGCGCGTTCATCGCCGTCTCGAGTTGCACGCCTGCGGGCACCGAGGTGGCCAGCGACGGGTCGTACACCACCGTGCCGGGGGTGCAGGTCGGCCCGCCGGCGCCGGACTTGGTGCGGGTCCGGTCGTCGGTGGCGCCGAAGATGCCGGTGCACTCGGCGCCCGAGCAGGTGATCGGCACTGCGACGTGGGGCACGACCGGCCGGTCCAGCGGGGAGCGGCCTGGCGTGCCGGCCTCCTGCTCGGCGAAGAAGTTGACCGCCTTACCGAGGTCGACACACGACCCGCCGCCGAAGCTGACCACCGCGTCGATCCCGTCCCGGCGGACCTGCTGCAGCGCCTGCTGCAACACCGAGGTGGGCAGGTGCGAGCGCACCCCGGCGAAGGTCGACACCAGCACCCGACCGAGCACCCCGACCACCCGGCGACCTTCGGGCGAGGCGAGACGGCCCTCCGTGGTGATCAGCAGCACCCGCCGGGCGCCGAGGTCGCGCACGAGACCGCTGAGCTCGCCGACGGCCCCGTCGCCGAACACGATCCGTTGCGGATACGCCGTGTGGGTCCAACTCGAACGCATCGTCCCAGTCTCGCCGACCGGCACCCCCGACACCGGAGACCGGCTCCGCCCCTCAGCGCGACGGCCACAGGGCCCGGCCACGGATCGCATGATCGCAGGCCTGCACCACGTCCGACCCGGCGTCGAGAACCCGGTCGCCGTACGGGTGGCCGATATCGGCCGCGATCACCACCGGGATCCGGTGCCGCAACGCGCACGTGATCCCCTGTTCCTCCCCGGACACCTCCCACACCGCCGCCGCCCGCACCCCGACCGCCACCTCGATCGGCCCGGCGTCGATCGGCCCGGCGTCGATGGGACAGTCACCGTCGACCCCGCGGCACGGAAGCGACGGGCGGCCGGGCTCGTGGCAGCGCGACACCACGCGGCCGGCGGCGTGGAGTCGGTCGGCGTACTCTGCGCCGGCTCCGGGGACATGCTCGACGAGAAGGACACGCATGGCCGCATCGTCGATGCGCCGTCGGCCACGCGTCCCGGGCCGGAGGTCGCCACGCGCCGGGGACGAAGGTCCACCCGACGCGCTAGCGGATGAGGGTGTCGGCCTCGTGCCCTCGCTCGAGGAGGTGCAGCGCGCCCGTGCCGTCCACCTCGACGACCGTGACCGAGCAGTTGTCGAGGCTCGCGATCACGAGGCGGTCGTCGCCGATAGCCGCCCCGATGACGGCGTTGATCGCCACGAAGTGGGAGACCACCACGGCGTCGGCGCCGATCCCGGCGACCGCCGCGACGACCCCGTCGCGGAACGTGGTGTAGCGGGGACCGAGCGCCGACCACGTCCCGGCCATTGCGGCGCGCAACCACGTCACCCGCTCCCCCATCGCCACCCCGTCCGGCGAAGGGATCTCGGCCACCGCCGGCGCGACCACCGGCGTGCACCCCCAGGCCGCAGCGAGCGGGGCTGCGGTCTCGCGGGTGCGTCGCAACGGGCTCGTCACCAACGCGAGCGGGCCGAGCGGGCCGAGGCGCTCGGCCATCGCCCGGGCCTGCGACCGACCGAGGTCGTCGAGACCCGGGTCGGGGTCGTCGTCCCACCCGGCCGCCGCCCGGCCGTGGCGCACCAGATGGATCCGGGTCACCACAGGCCGGCGAGCCCGTGCTCGTGGATGCCGGCGGGCGCGCCGCGCCGGATGAACCACTCGGTGCCGAACGCGACGGCGAACGCCTCGTCGGGCATCTCCAGGAACAGGCTCGTGTCGGTGATCTGGCTGCGATGGCAGGCCATCGAGGCTCGCTTGGCCACCAGCGCCGCCCGCACGTCGACCATCGTCGTCAACTCGGCCTCGGGCATCCCGAACGGGTTGCCGTCGTCGGCGGGCCCGTCGACGTCGAACCCGCGATCGCCCTCGGTGCCGTCCGAACCGGCGGCGTCGGAGCCGGTGCCGAGCAGCTCGCGCTGCATGGCCATCAGACGGCGCATGTGGTCACGGTTCATCGTCGCCTCGTACACCGCACCGGTGCCGGCGAGCACGGCGGCACGATGCCCGACGTGATGCACCTTCACGTGGTCGGGGTGGCCGTAGTTGCCGTGCCAGTCGTAGACCGTGACGACGTCGGCGGTCTCCTCGACCAGGATCGCCGCCAAGCGGGCCGCAGCGTCCTCGAGCGCCGCTCGGTGGAACGACGACGGATGATCGTTGTGCTCCCAGCCGGTCATCCCCGAGTCGTGGTAGCCGAGCCAGGCGACGCGGTGGATGCCCAGCGCGGCGGCCGAGGCCTCGGTTTCGGCCCGGCGGCGCTCGACGAGCGCCTCGGGGCTGTCCACCCCCTCGGGTCGCTCCCCGTGACGGCCGTCGGTGGCGACGACGAGCACGACGCGATGGCCGGCGGATGCCGCCAGGGCCATCACCCCGCCGGTGGAGATGGACTCGTCGTCGGGATGGGCGTGGAAGCACACCAGGGTCGCCATGCGGGAAGCGACCCTACCGGCCCGTCAGGACGCCGCCTTGGCTGCGCCCGAGGCGAGGAGGGCCTCGACCCGGTCGGCCGGGATCCCCCAGTCGGTGAGCACCGCGCGGGTGTGCTCGCCGGCGTGGGCCGGCGGCTGCTCGAGCGTCGGCGCCGTGCGGCTGAACCGGGGCGCCGGCGCCGGCTGGGTCTTGCCGGCGAACTCGACGAAGGTGCTGCGGGCCTTGTTGTGCGGATGCTCGGCGGCTTCGGCCATCGTGAGCACGGGAGCGAAGCAGATGTCGGTCATCTCCATGATCGAGCACCACTCGGCCCGGGTGCGGGTACGGAACAGCGCCCGCAGCCGCTCCTTCTTGTGCGTCCAGCCGGCCCGGTCCATCTGCTTGGTCCGGTCCGCGAAGTCCGGATCGTCCGCAAGGCCGGCTTTCTCGATGAGTTCGGCGTAGAACTGCGGCTCGATCGAGCCCAGCGAGATGTACGCGCCGTCGGCGCACTCGTAGGCGTCGTAGAAGTGCGAGCCGGTGTCGAGCAGGTTGACGCCGCGGTTGTTCTCGTCCCACGCCGCGCCACGCATGCCCCAGAACATCGCCATCAACACGGCCGCACCGTCGACCATCGCCGCATCGACCACCTGACCGACGCCGGAGCGTGACGCCTCGAGGAGCCCGCACACCATGCCGTAGGCGAGCAGCATGCCGCCGCCCCCGAAATCGCCGACCAGGTTCAGCGGCGGCACCGGCGCCTCACCGGCCCGCCCGATGTGGGCCAGCGTGCCGGACAGCGCGATGTAGTTGATGTCGTGGCCGGACGCCTGGGCGTAGGGGCCTTCCTGACCCCAGCCGGTCATCCGGCCGAACACGAGCTTCGGGTTGCGGGCGGCGCACGCCTCGGGGCCGATGCCGAGGCGTTCCATCACGCCGGGGCGGAAGCCCTCGATCAGACCGTCGGCGTGCTCGACCAACTGCAGGAACGTCTCGACGGCGTCGGGGTTCTTCAGGTCGAGCGCGACGTTGCGCCGGCCACGGGCCATCACGTCGCCGCTCGGCGCACCCATCGGGCGCACGTTCTGGGCACGATCGACACGGATGACCTCGGCCCCCATGTCGGCGAGCATCATGGCGCAGAACGGCCCAGGGCCGATCCCGGCGACTTCGATGATGCGGATCCCGGTCAACGGCCCGGCCATGGCGGTCCCCCCTTGGAACGTCGGTGACGCCATCGTTGCCGCCCGGACCGGGGCGACGCCAGACCGCTCGACCCGGCCCGGCAGCGGGCCCGGGTCAGGCGATGGCGTGCGTGGTGTGGCTTGCGATCGCGTCGACCACGAACGGCCACAGCGGCTCGGGGAGGTCGTGGCCCATGTCGTTGCACACCAACAGGTTCGCCCCCGGGATCGCCGCGGCGGTGGCCTCGCCGCCCGACAGCGTGATCAGCGAGTCGGCCCGGCCGTGGATCACGAGCGTCGGAACCGCCAACGCCTGCAACCGTTCCGTGCGGTCGCCCGAGGCGAGGATCGCGGCGAGTTGCCGGGACGCGCCCTCGGGGTAGTAGGAGCGGTCGTACGAGGCGGCCGCCCGTTCCTTGGTCTTCGCCGCATCGAAGTACCGCGGGCTCGCGAACACCCGCCAGTTGGTGGCGGCCGCCTCGACGTAGGCGGCCCGGTCGGCCGGGGGCGGGGCGAGGAGCGCGGCCATCGCCTCGGGCTTGGCCTGCCCGACGTCGGGGTTTCCCGTGGTCGACATGATCGAGGTCATCGTGAGCACCCGATCGGGGTGCTCGATCGCCATGGTCTGCACGATCATCCCGCCCATCGACGCCCCGGCGATGTGCGCCCGCTGGACACCGAGGTGGTCGAGCAGGCCGAACGCGTCGTCGCTGAACGCCGACAGGGTGTACGGCACCGCGGGGACCTTGCTGTAGTCCCGGGTGCCGAGCGCACCGAGCAGCCCGACCATGTCCACCTCGACCCCGTCGAGCTTGGTGGACAACCCGACGTCACGGTTGTCGAACCGGATGACGAACCGGCCGCGATCGGCCAGCATCCGACAGAACGTCTCGTCCCACCCCGTCAGCTGCGCGGTGAATCCCATCACCAGCAGCAGGGCCGGATCGGCCGGGTCGCCGAAGGTCTCGTACTCGATCTCGATGCCATTGGACGGTGCGCGCATGGGAGCAGTTTGGCTCATCGCACCCGGAATCCGTCGCGAACCGCTCAACCCGGCGCGTCGGCGGCCGATGGGCCCCGGGTGACCGATGCTGCGCTCGCCGCCGTCTCCACCACCGTTGCGGTCGTGCTGGGCGCCGCCATGCTGACCGTCGAGGCCCCGAAGCGGGCCGTCGTGCGGCTGCGGGCCCGCTACCGGCGCCGCTGAGCCGGGTCGGTCAGCGACGGTCCGACGAACACCGACTCGTCGGCCTGTACGCACGATCCGGGTGGCACGAGCGCATCGATGCGGTCGAGCACGTCGCCGTCGAGGCGGACCTCGGCCGCGCCCAGCTGGCCGGTCAGGTGCTCGAGGGTGCGGGGACCGATGATCGCAGCGGTGACGCCGGGGTGCCGCAGCGTCCAGGCCACGGCGAGCTCGGGCAAGGTGCAGCCGGCCTCGTCGGCGAGGACGACGAGCTGCTCGACGAGTTCGAGCTTGCGGGCGTTGTGCGCCTTGGTGACATCGAACCGGTCGAACAGACGCGCCGCCCGGCCCTCGCGCCGCTGCCCGGCACCGGCCCGGTAGGCGCCCGACAACCATCCTCCGTTGAGCGGGCTGTAGACGATCGCACCCATCCCGTACCGCCGGCACGCCGGCAGGAGCTCCCGTTCGATCCAGCGCACGAAGATCGAATAGGGCGGCTGCTCGCAGCGGAACGGGACGTGGCCGCGCCGATCGGCCACCCACTGGGCCTCGACGATCTGATCGGGTGGGAACGTCGAGGAGCCGATGACGCGCACCTTGCCCTGGTGCACGAGGTCCGACAACGCCCCGAGCGTCTCGTCGAGATCCGTGGACGGGTCCGGACGGTGGATCTGGTAGAGGTCGATCCAGTCGGTGCCCAGCCGGCGCAAGCTCGCCTCGCAGGCGGCGACGATGTGCCGGCGGCTGTTGCCCCACGTGTTTGGCCGGCGCACCGCGGCGAACGGGCCGTCGACCACCGGGAAGTGGCACTTGGTGGCGAGCACCACCTCGTCGCGCCGGCCGGCGAGGGCCCGCCCGACGATCTCCTCGCTCACGCCGGCCGAGTAGACGTCGGCGGTGTCGATGAAGTTGATCCCGGCGTCGAGGGCGGCGTGGACGATCCGCTCGCACTCGTCGCGATCGTCGTTGCCGACCGGTCCGAGCATCATGGCGCCCAGGCACAATGAGCTGACGTGGATTCCGGTGCGACCCAGCGTGCGGTACTCCATGGCCGGACGCTACAACCGGGTCCCATGCGCACCGCACGGACGTTGGCCGAGGGGTTCACCTTCGGCGAAGGGCCCCGCTGGCACGACGGCCGCTGGTGGGTGAGCGACTTCCACGACCACGCCGTCAAGACCGTCACGGTCGAGGGCGACGTCGCCGTCGCCGTCCAGCTCGAGGACCGCCCGTCGGGGCTCGGGTGGCTACCCGACGGCCGGCTGCTCGTCGTGTCGATGACCCGGCGGCAGGTGCTGCGCTGCGAACCCGACGGGACCGTCGTCGTGCACGCCGACCTGTCGGACGTGGCGACGTTCCACTGCAACGACATGGTGGTCGACGGCGCCGGACGGGCCTGGGTCGGCAACTTCGGCTTCGATCTCGAGCGCTACGCCGCGCGGCGCGCCGCCGGGGCTCGCGAGGAGGCTGCGGCGATGCGGCGCACGGCAGCGCTGGCCTGCGTGACGCCCGACGGCGCCGTGCGCGTCGCCGCCGAGGGCCTCGAGTTCCCCAACGGTTCGGTCGTGACGCCCGACGGTGCCACCCTGATCGTGGCCGAGTCGTTGGGTCAGCGGCTCAGCGCGTGGACGATCGCCGCCGACGGGACGCTCACCGACCGGCGGGTGTGGGCCGAACTGCCCGGCATCGCGCCCGATGGCATCTGCCTCGACGCCGACGGGGCCGTCTGGGTGGCCGACGCCGCCGGCCACGGCGCCGTGCGGGTTCGGGTCGGTGGCGAGATCGTCGACCGCGTCGAGGTGGAGGACCGTTGCTTCGCCTGCATGCTCGGCGGCGCCGAAGGCACCACGCTGCTGCTGGTCACCGCTGCGACCTCCGAGGTCGACCGGGCCCGGGCGGACCGGGCCGGACGGGTCCGGGTCGTCGAGGTCGACGTCCCGCGCGCCGGGTGGCCCTGACCGTTCACGCCACCGGCACGGCGTCGAAGGCCAGCGCTGCGGCATCCGGTCGGGGGCCGGCCGCGAGATCGGGGGCCGGCCGGCGTCGGTGCCAGGCGAGCCATCCGCCGTACGCCACACCACCGGTGAACAGCGGCACCGCGACGGTCACGACGCGGTGGACAAGCACCGCGGCAAGGGCCTCGTCGGCCGGCACGCCGAGCGCCACCAACCCGGCGACCAGGCCGCCCTCGGTGAAGCCCACCCCCGCCGGTGTCGGGGCGAACCCGACCGCAGCGGACACCGCGGCGAACATCCCCCAGTAGGCGGCGGCGTCGACGGACCGACCGACGCCGCCGAGCGCAACGAGCAGCAGGACCCCGCCGACGACATGTCCCGCCACCCCGCCGGCGAGCAGCGCGATCCCCCTGCGCCGCAGCACCTCGGTGCCATGCAGCCGCCCCTGCACGACGGCGCCGGGCAGATCGGCCCGGCCGGCCGCCGGGATGCGCCGGGCCAGCCGGCGCTGCACCCGGACCGCTCGGCGCACCGTCGCATCCGCGAGCCGGCCGGGCCGGAGCATCACGAACGCCAGCAGAGCACCGACGGCGAGCGCAACGGCCGCCGCACCGGCGGCGAGCGCGTCCACGGTGTCACCGCGCCCGGCCACGAGGTCGCCGCCTGCGGTGAGAAGCACCAGCAGCCACAGCCCGGCGGCGTACGCCTGGGACACCACAACGTAGGACACCGTGACCCGGGGCAGACCGAAGCCGAAGCTGCGCCCGACGACGACCCGCGCCGCGAAGCCGGTGACCGGACCGCTGGGCAGGGTGTGCGCAGCCCGGTCGATCTCGCCGAGCACCAGCGCTCGACCCCACGGCAGGGACCCGAGCGACCACCGCAGCAACGCCGCTCGGATCGCCGACCAGACCAGCCAGCAGGCGGCAACGGCCAGCAGCGTGCCGCTCCCGACCCGGCCGAGCGCCCCCACCGCGTCGCCGATCAGGTCGCGTTGCAGCACCCCGGTGGTCACCACCGCCGCCAGCACGAGCACCTGCACCGACCTCGACCACGGCGATCGACGGCTCCCGGCACTGGTCATCGTCGCCAGTCTGCCGCCGTCGGTGGCCAGGCCTCCCACCGGGAGTGGTGACCGACGACCGCAGCCGCTCAGGCGAATCGGTCGCCGAGGCGTTCGAGCGCGCCGTGGGTGCGCACCCCCCACCAGAAGACGTCCTCGCCGTCGACGAGCTCGACCGGCACACCGAGATCCTCGAACTCGGCGAGATGCCGCGGCGCGAACGGGTAGGGCTCGGTGGGCAACAGGACCAGCTCGGGGCGCAGTGCGGCCACCTCCTCCATCGCCACCGTCGGGTAGCGGTCGGGGTGGCCGGCCAGGACGTTGGCGAGCCCGACCGCCGCGAGCAGCGTCGAGCCGTACGTGTCGCCGTTGATACTCATCAACGGTCGCTTCCAGATCGGTACGAACACCCGGCGGCCCGGCACGCGCATCGGCGGCAGGCGAGGCTCGTCGAAGGGCACGACGCCGAGCCGCTCGGCCAGCCGGAGCAGCTCGTCGGGCACGTCGAGCACGCTGCGGACGTCGGTGACGTGGACGGCGAGGCCTGCCTCGACGAGCGCGTCATGGTCCTCCCGCCGGTTCTCCTCCCGGTCCAGGACCACGACCTCGGGCGCCAGCGCGAGGATCTTGCGGAGGTCCGGGTCCTTCGTGCCGCCGACGGCGGGGATACCGGGCTGCTCGCAGTAGCGGGTGACACCGACGGGCGTCACCCCCCAGGCGATCAAGGTCTCGGTGACCGACGGGACCAGGCTGACGACGCGGGGCGGCACCTGGTTCAGCCGCCGAGCAGACGCGATTTCTGCGCGTCGAACTCCGCCTGGGTGAGCGCGCCGCTCTGGCGGAGCTTCTCGAGCCGTTCGATCTGGGCGATGACGTCGCCGCCGGCCGGTGCCGCCGCGCCGGGCGGCGCCGGCGGGGCCGAGGGCGGCGGCATCATCCGCTCGCGGATGCGCTCGTGGGTGCGCATCTCGTTCTCCTCGATCTGGGCGTGGATCAAGTTGGTGATCGACTCGGGGTGCTTGACGTCGCTGAAGCGGGACTGGCCGTCGGTGCCCGCAGATTCGATCAGCAGGTCCCCGGCGCCGATGATCCGCTCCCAGAAGCCCTGGCGGAAGTTGACGTTGTTGATGCGCTCCAAGGGGATCTCGATCCCGGACTTCGCGAACACACCGTGGCGGTAGATCAACCGGTCGGTGGTGATCACGAAGTTGGTGGTGATCCACGTGAGGTAACGCCACCCCAGCCACAGTGCGGTGACGAGGATTGCAGCCCCCCCGAGGTACAGCAATCCGCTTCCGATGGTGCCCGAGGCGACCACCTGCAGCGCGATCGTGAGCGCAACCGCAGCGATGACCGACGCCGCCGGCTCGAAGAAGTACCACCAGTGGGGATGAAGGTCGACGACCTTCTTCTCGTAGCTGTTGAGGAGCCGGTCCGGGTACGGCATGGCGCGCACTGTACCGGCATCGACACCGCCGGGCGGTCAGGCCGCCGGGTCAGGCCCGTGCGCTCAGGCCCAACCGAGCTCGTGTAGGCGGGCGTCGGTGAGCCCGAAGTGGTGGCCGAGCTCGTGGATCACCGTCACCCGCACCTGCCGGACCACCTCGTCCTCGCTGAAACAGATCCCGCACAACTCCCGCCGGTAGATCGCGATCCGGTCCGGCATCGCGAGTCCGCCCGGGGCGAGCGAGCCGTAGGACGCCCGCTCGGTGAGCGGGATGCCGGTGTAGAGGCCGAGCAGGCCGGGCGGGCCGTCGTCCTCCACGAACACGGCGACGTTGTCGAGCAGGCGGCCGATGCGCTCGGGCAGGCCGTCGAGCGCGTCGGCGACCAGCTCTTCGAAGCGCTCCCGTCCCACCGCGACCACGGATGCCGACGCTACCGTCGGGCTCGTGGATCCGCTCGAGCAGGACCTCGACGAGGCCCAGCGGCTGGCGGTCACCACCCCGGCCGCACCGCTGGCGGTCCTTGCCGCCGCCGGTTCGGGAAAGACTCGGGTGCTCACCCGGCGCATCGCCTGGCGGATCGCGCACGACACCGCCTCGGGCGACCGGATCCTTGCGCTCACCTTCACCCGCCAGGCCGCCGGGGAGCTCACCACCCGCCTGCGCGCCCTCGGGGTGCGGGACCGCCTGACCGTCGGGACGTTCCACGCCGTGGCGTGGTCGGCGTTGCGACGCCGGTGGGACGACGAGGGTCGCCGGCATCCCGAACTGCTCACCGATCGTGCCCGCCTCGTCGCCGACGTGCTCACGACCGACCGGCACCGCCGGCCCGCCGGCGAGGACGTGGCCACGGTCGTCACCGAGATCGACTGGGCCAAGGCCCGCCTCGTCCACCCCGACGCCTACCTCGACGCGGCCGCCGCAGCCGGCCGGCGCCCCCGGATCCCGGTCGCCCGGGTCGCTGACGCCTTCGCCGGCTACGAGCAGGCGCGCCGACGCCGGCGCCTGGTCGATTTCGACGACCTGCTCGTGTCGTTCCTGCGGGAGCTGCGCGACCCGGCCTACGCCGAGATCGTCCGGTGGCGGTTCCGGCACGTGTTCGTCGACGAAGCCCAGGACCTCAATCCGGTCCAGATCCGTCTGCTCGACGCGATCGTCGGCGGCCGCCCCGACCTGTGCCTGGTCGGCGATCCGCGCCAGGCGATCTACGGCTGGAACGGGGCCGACCCCACCTTCCTCGCCGAGGTCGGCGAGCGGTACCCCGGGATCACCATCGTGCGCCTGGAGCGCACGTACCGGTCGACCGCGGCGATCACCCGAGCGGCGCGGGCGGTCCTCGCCGAGCCGGGCAACGCGGCCGTCGCCGGTGCACCCGAGGTCCCGACCCTGCCCGGGGCGGACGGCCGGGCGCCGCAGATCCACGCGTTCGCCGACGAGCAGGACGAAGCGACCGGGATCGCACGTCTCGTGCGGGCTGCGGCCATCGGGCGGTCGTGGGCGCAGCTCGTCGTGCTGGCGCGCACCAACGCCCAGCTCCCCCCGCTGCGCCGGGCGCTCGAAGCCGCAGGGATCCCCGTCGCCGGACCGCCGCCATGGCTCGAACACCCACAGGTCCGCCTCGCGCTCGGCGATGCCGAGCGGGCGGGGGACCTCGCCGAGTGGATCGCCGAGCTCGCCGCCGGCCTCCACGACCCCGACCTCGATCCCGACGCCCTCGCTGCGCTCGACGCCCTGTCCCGGCGGGCGTCCGCGCTCGTCGCCACCGGCGTCGCCGACGACGCCCGAGACCTGCGCGCCGCCCTGGCCGAGGAGCCGGCCGTCGCCGTCGAGGTCCTGACCTTCCACGCAGCGAAGGGCCGGGAGTGGAGCGCCGTCGTGGTCGCCGGCTGCGAGGAGGGCCTCGTGCCCCACGCCGGGGCCCGCAGCGCTGCAGCGCGCGCCGAAGAGCGTCGGCTGCTGCACGTGGCCCTCACCCGGGCCGGCACCGAGCTGCACCTGACGTGGGCGGCTCGCCGCGGCGGCGCATCCCGACTGCGCTCGCCGTTGCTCGTCGCGATCGACGATGCCCCCGCAGCCCCGCCGGTGCCGCCTCCCGGCGAACTGCTCGCCGGGCGTGCGGCGGCCCCGGACGTCGACTGGCGGCTCGACGCGTTGAACAAGTGGCGGCGCGCTCGC
>JBJTVH010000104.1:0-2215 GCA_046081125.1 Acidimicrobiales bacterium | reverse complement strand
GTCGACCGCCCGGCGATAGCCGGGCGGCAGCTGAGCGAAGAAGTCACGGACGAACGGCAGGGCGGCGGCACACAGGTCGTAGGGCACCGAGCGGCGGTAGACCTGCTCGCCGGAGCGCTGGAAGAACTTTGCGCCGGCGAGCGCCTCTTCGAGGCAGCCGTCCGTCATGGCCACCTTGTTGTAGACCGACGTGTCGTAGGCCTGGTAGCGGCGGACCCGCTCGACGATCTCGAGGCGGGTGGCGAAGGATTCCACCCGATGGTGGAACGCCTCGTGCAGGTACAGCAGCGTCAACGCCACACGGAAGGTCCTATAGACGACATCAGGGTCGTGGCGGCGATCAGCGGGCATCTCACGCCACACGCCGGCGGCGAGGAAGGCGATCGCCTGCTCGGTGATGTAGATCCCGTACTCGTCGCCCCAGTAGTGGATCGGTAGGTACCAGGCCAAGGCGTCGAACACCTGCGGCGGGGGCCTCCGGCCGAGCCACTGCTCGGCCTCGTGCTCCAGCCGGCCGATCAGCGCTGGCAGATCACCGCTCGGGGCTGCGGTCGCCGGGTCGTTCCCGAACGGCGTCTCGACCTGCTGCCAGTCGATCTGGTACCCGGCCATGCCGGCGAGCGGGTCGTCATTCCGTGGATCCTCGCCAAGAGCGAGTAGAGCTGTCAGCGGGTGAGGGACGGGTGCGCGGCCAGGGTCTCGGCGAGCGCCTCGACAGCGGTGTCGATGGCAGCCGGGGAGCCGGTCAGGTCGATCGGGTAGCTGCGCAACGTCTTGCCGGCGTTGCGGACAGTGACGGCACGCTCGGGGGCGGTCCCGGTCGACTGGGCGTAGATCAGCGTCCCGTCGGACAGGTCGAGGGCGGTGGTGTAGGCGAGCAGCTGGTACTGGTCGGCTCGGCGGGCGGTGCCGTCGTTGGCGAGCTTGTATTTCACGTCGGCCACCCCGACGACGCGACCGTTGCGCCGGAACACGAGATCGGGCCGGATCGGTGAGGTGCGCTCCCGGTCGAGGTGCTGCTCGCCGTACTGGCCGACCACCTCGAGCTGTCCGGCGAGCGCTGCGGTGAGCCGCACGGTGAGGAACCGTTCGAACAGCACGTTCATGTCGACGAGGAACGTGCTCGCCGCCGTCGCGCCGATCTCGTCGCTGAGCGTCAACTCGGCGAGCACGAGCCGGGCGAGTCGCACCGCCGGTTCGTAGTGGGCGTTCAGACGGGTGAACCGCACGCTGTCGGCCATCGCGGGTGTGGCGGCCACGTCGGCCACGTCGTCGAACGCGCTGCGCAGCATCGACAACTGCCGCCGCACCGCAGCCGGTACCCCGGGCACCCGCAGGAGCCGACGCACCCCGGCTTTGAGGACCCGGTTCTCGGTGTTGTCGGCGGTGTACTCGTCGAACCGGCATGCGACCGGAAGCATCGGCCCGGGCCGGCGGATCACCGCCGCCAGGTCGATCCGGCCCCGCACCGACACGAGCCGTTCTTCCTCGGCCCGGTACGAGCGCACCAGCCCGGCGCCGATCGCCGCGTCGACCGCCCGGGCGTAGAACGCCGCCACCACGGCGAGCAGATCGGGACGGCGGCCGTACGCGAACCGGGTGTCTCCCCAGGCGATCAGGTCGAGCCCGACCCCGAGGAGCACGAACACGTTGTCGATCGGCACTTTCGGGCGGATCAGCACTTCGACGTCGCCCGTGACGACCGTGCCGACCCACGACGTCGCGCCGAGCCGCCAGGTGCCGGGCGTCGCCCCGAGGCCGACGGTGAGCCGGTCACCGGCAGCGGCGGCAAGTGCCGTCACCGCCGCGTTGGACAGCGTGACGTCACGGCTCTCGTACTCGGTGAGCACGATCGGGTCGGTCACGGCGCGTCGCCGTCGACCTCGTCGCCGCCAGGCCTCGGCCCGAACGCGGCGAGCACCTTCGAGAACTCGAACGCGGCGATGTCACCGGGGCGACCGAAGAGCACATCGGCGATCAACGGTTCGATCGAATAGCGCCACACCCGGCGCAAGCCGTCGACGTCGAGGTTCCTGTTCATGAAGTACGACGGGCCGATCTGCAGGTCGTTGCCGCCGAGCTTGTTGGCCAGCAACGAGTTCACCTGGTCGACCAGGTCGGCGATCCAGCGGCCGTCGGGATGGTTCCGGTCGAACCAGCGGCCGAGCAGACCGGCCATGTCGCCGTCGTCGGCGAAGAACGGCACGAAATGGAA
>JBJTVH010000103.1:0-5681 GCA_046081125.1 Acidimicrobiales bacterium | reverse complement strand
GTCCAGGACTCGTCGTGGGACCTGCGGGCCGCCGGCGCCGTGCTCGCGCTCGGTGCCGGTGGCACGGCGTTCGCGTTCGTGGCGATGGTGGCGCTCTCGAGTCGGGTGGGTGCGACGCGGGCGGCGTCGCTCACCTACCGGTTGACGCCGACGGGGAGCCGGCACGCCGTCATGGCCCGGTGCGCCCACCAGGGCGTCCGCAGCGCCGGCACCGGGACCGCCCACAGGCGGTCGCCGAGCGGGAGCACGGTGTGCCCGAGATGGAGCACCACACCGACGGTGTACGCGTCACCGAAACCGAGCACCGACGCAGCGAGACCCGGTCGATCTCGCTGCGGTGGTTCCTGAGGCGCTCAGGCCGAGGTGAACGACGCCACGAGCGTGCCCGAGGTGTCGTACAGCGAGAGCGTCGTGCCTTGGGTGGACCAGCCGGCGGTGCGGGCCAAGGCGCTGGTGAACGTGGCGGCCTGGGCCATGATCGCGGCGTCGCAGGCCCGCTTGGTGCCGGCGAGCGGGCCGAATCGCAGCGGGGCGCGGCCGGCGGGTGCGGGTTGGTCGGTGCTGGTCGTGCCCATGATGCGGTTGCAACCGTCGTAGCCGGAGACGGTCCCGTCGGCGGCGATGGTGATCGAGAGGCTGGTGTCGGTCACCTGGCTCGACACGGCGCCCTCGGACGCGAACCCGGCCAGGTTCCACGTGCCGGCGAGCGGGGTGTCGCGTTCGGGGGCGAACACCCGCAGCGTCGCACCGGTTCGGTCGAGCCAGAGCAGGCGACCGTCGGCGAGGCGGTAGGACGCCACGGCGCCGAGGTCACGCTGCAGGGCCTCCTCGGCGGCCATGAGGTCTTGGCAGGCGATCAGCGTCTGCTGGCCGGTCGTGAAGGTCAGCGTCGATCCGTTGACGACGGCGTCGCCTCCGATGCGGTTGCACCCGACCGAGGCGGAGTACCGCTGGCCATCGAGCTCGAACCGGCCCGGCCCGTCCACCTGCACCCAGCGGGTTCCGCTGAGCGTCGGGGTGCCGGCGGGCGGTGCGGTGCTCACGGGCGGCATCGGGCCGTCCGGTCGGTCGGCGGCGGGCTCGGCGGCCCCGCAACCGGCGAGGGCGGCGATCGAGAGGGTCATGCTGAGGGCGAAGGCGCTGATCGTGCGATGCATGTCCGTGTGACGACGCAACGGTGCCACCTGGTTCCCGGTACGCGTCGACAATGTGCCCGGGGCGGGGTTCGAACCCGCACGACCGTTGGGTCAGAGGGGTTTAAGCCCTCCGCGTCTGCCGATTCCGCCACCCGGGCCCGACCCCGACCCTACCGGGGCCCGATCACGACGCCGGGCAGCGCAGCACGGCCCGCAGCGCACCGAACGCCGGCCGGGGTCGCCCGTTTGCCCGCCGCAACCCGAACCCGCCGCCGTCGTCGACCGCCTCGGACAGGTCGGGCCGGTCCCGATCGGCGTAGAGGAACAGCGGGCCCACCCCCTCGATCCGCTGGGCGATCGTCACCGCCTCGACGATCCCGGCGGCCTGGGTGCGTTCGCTCACCGAGTTCGTGTTCTCCCCGGTCGGCAACCCGTACTCGGTGAGCCACAACGGGATCTGCCGTCCCGCCCCTCGGGCGACGAGGTCGCGCACGCTGCGCAGGCGGGAGAACAGGTTCCACGGCTCGGGCGCCCCGGGCCGCACCGGGGCCGAGTACGGATGCAGGCCGACGGCGTCGACCGTGGCGAAACCCCCGGCGAGCGCGACGTCGGTGAGGAACCCCTCGGGCGCTCGGGTCGTGCCGTCGGCGGCGTCCGAGGCCGGTGCCACCCCGCCGCTCACGATGACGGCGTCGGGATCGACGGCCCGGATCGCTGCGGCGCCCGCCCGGACGAGCGCCGCGAAACGCGCCGGATCCGGTCGGGGCGCCCAGAACCACGCCAGGTTCGGTTCGTTCCACAACTCCCACGCCTCGACCCGGTCCCCGTAGCGGCGAACGGCCGCGGTGAGGAACGCGGCGAAGTCCTCCAACCGCTGGGGCGGGTGCTTGTCGGTCGTGGACCGAGGGCGCGCCCACTCCGGCGTGTACGCCGCGAGCAGCAGCACCCGTAGGCCGTTGCGCACGGCGATGTCGACGGCTCGGTCGGTTGCGGCCCAGTCGGGTGCACCCCGGGTGCGCTCCACCCACGACCAGTCGAGGTCGAGCCGGATCCACCGGGCGCCGGCGGCCACCATCGCCGCCGCGTCGCTTTCGGGATCGGCGCCGGACTCGAACCCCGAGCCCGGTGAGAACCCGACGCGCGCGCCGTCGAGCCGCTCGACGCCACGGCAGTCGAGCGGGGCATCGGCGCACACCTCCGCCGGACCCCCGACGGTCGCCAGCACGACGACACCGATTCCGCAGAGCGCGACGAACACCGCGATGGCGACCGTCGCGACGAGCGCACCCCGCCGCACGCCGGCGGCGCGGTCGGCGGGGCGATCGGCGGCACGGCCGGAGACGCGGCCGGAGACGCGGCCGGAGACGCGACCGGAGACGCTGTCCGCGCCCGGGTCGTCCGTCATCGCCGACCCCGGAGGTCGTCGACGTCGAGCGCGCCCGACCAGCGCGCTACCACCATGAAGAACACCCCCGCGAGCGCAGCACCGGCCGCCCACGGCAACGGCGTCGCGGCGAGCGCCGCGCCGAGCCCGAAGGTCAGCACCCCGGTCAGGGTGGCGCGCCCGAATGGCGGAGCCGGGAACGGCCGCACGTGCGGGATGCGTCGCACGAGCAGGGCCAACGGGATCAGGACCACGACTTCGGTGAGCAGCGTCGCTGCGGCGGCGCCCTCGAAGGACCAGTAGGGGATCGCCACGATGTTCACGCCGACGTTCGTCAGCAGGCCGCCGGCCGCAACGAGCGGGTAGACGCGGTGATGGGCGGTCGCGGCGAGCACGGTGAACGCCATCGACGTGGCGAATGCCATCACTTGGGCGGCCATGAGCACCACCGTCGCCCGGTCGGCGTCGACGTACTCGCGGCCGTAGAGCAGCCCGATGGCATCGGTGGCGTAGAGCGCGGTACCGACGAACGCCCCGACGCCGAGCACGGTCAACAGGGTTCCGGCCCGCCGCAGCGCGGTTCGGAACGCCTCGGGCTGATCGGGGAACGACGACACGAGGATCGTCAACATGGGCGTCGACACCGCCGTCGACCCGAAGCGAACCAGGTCGGGGAGCTTCGAGGCCACGCTGTAATGGCCCACGGCCCGGAACGTGTCGAGCTGCGACAACATCACGGAGTCGATCCGATAGGTGAGCGTCGCGAACGCAGCCCCGATCGACAGCGGCACCGCTTCGCGCAGCAGTACCAGCCATTCCCGGACGTCGGGCCGGTACCGGATCGGCATCAGGCGGTGAGCGTGCGCCGCGACGATCGCAAGGTTGATCATCTCGCCGACCACCGCGGGGACCACGAACCACAGCACCGAACCGCCGGCGGCCGCGATCGCCGCCGTGAGCGCGAACTGCGCGCACTGGGCCACGGCCCCCGACACGGCGACGGTGCGGAGCCGGAGTTGCGCCTGGAACACGATGCCGAGCGCGTGTGCCGGCGTGGCGAACACGACCACCAGCGCTGCGACCGCCATCGCCTCGATCACCTCGATCGGGTACGTGCCGATCACCACGAAGCCGAGGGCGACGGCGTAGCCGACGACGCCGAGCAGGGATCGCAACACCACGTAGCTGCCGACGAACGATCCGGCCCGGTCGGGGTTCCCGAGCACACCCGCCACCGCCGCACGCCCGATCCCCATGTCGGTGACGATCGAGAGCATGCCGAGCACGCTGAACAGCAGCGCGAATCGGCCGAACTCCTCTGCTGGAAGGGTCCGGACGATCAGCAGCGTTCCGGCCCAGGCGAACGCCGCCACGGCCAGGCGGCCGACCACGAGCGCCCCGGCGTTGCCGACGAGGCGGTCGGGCGCCGGCGCGGTCGACGTCACGGCGTGCGCTCCGCTCGATCGTCGGGCCCCACCCGGTCGAGTTGATGGTCGGGCCAGGAGCCAGCGATGCGTGCGAGTTGGAGCGCGAGCCGGGGTGCGCCGAGGTGGGCGCCCATGGTGAGCCGGGGGATGCGCATCGGGTCGATACCCGGGGTCACCCGGCCGTTGAGGAAGGTGACCGCCGCCGTGTAGCCGGCTTCGGTGGCCGCCTTCCGGACGGCGGCATCGTGGTAGCCGTGCGGGTAGGCGAGCAGTTCGGGGGTAGTTCCGCAGCGATCGGCCAGGATGCGGCGGCTGCCCGCGAGTTCGTCGGCGAGCGTGGTCTCGCAGCACGCGACGAGGTTCGGGTGGTGGCGGGTGTGCGACCCGATCGTCCAGCCGGCCCGCACGAGCGTCTCGATTCCGGCGGCGTCGAGCGTGTGCGGCGCACCCGGCCACCACGGAGGTGAGGTCCCCAGATGATCGGACACCACGAACACCGTCGCCGTGGCGCCGGCCCCCGCGACGACCTCGAGCGCGCGGGTCCGAACGCCCGACAGCGCATCGTCGAACGTCAACGCGGCACACCCGTCGAGTGGCTCACCCCGGTGGAGCAGGCGGGCGATGTCGTCGAGCCCCACGATGCGCAGACCCATGACCTCGAGCACCCGAAGGTGCCGGCGAAGCTGGCTGACGGTGACGTCCCACCGGCCGGGGGTGACGTCGTCGGCAACGACGTCGTGGTAGCCCAGCACCACACCGCCGGGTGCCGCGCGACGGCGCCGGATCGTCTGCCATGCCGCCAGCGCTCGATGCCCGAGCCTCACGTGCCTCATCAGCGCGCACCTCCCGGTCGGGAGACCTCGTGCAGCAGGCCCACCAGCGCCTCGACGCTGTCGCGCATGTCGAAGTGGGCACGCTGACGGGCTTGTGCGGCGGCACCCATCCGGACCCGCCGGTCCGGGTCGTCGAGCAGCGCAGCGATGGCGGTGGCGAGTTCGTCGTCGTCGCCGGGGCGCACGAGCAGGCCGCAGATCCCCTCGGGCACCATCTCCGGTACCGCCCCGACCCGGGCGGCGATCACCGGCAACCCGGCGGCCATCGCTTCGAGCACGGCATTGGGGGACTGGTCGATCTCGCTCGGGAAGACGAAGACTGCGCTGGTGCGCAAGTGGGTCCACAGGCGCTGATCGCCGGGGGTGATGTCGCCGATCACGTGCACGGCCCGGCCGGGCGGCACGCGGTCGGGGGTGATGAAGAGCAGGTCGGCGCGGTCGGCGAAATGGCGCTGGTGGACCCGGTGCAGTTGCAGCCCGCCTTTGCGGTCGAGGCGGCGGCCGACGAAGACGAGCGTGGGGCGCGCGGCCGACGTCCCGGGCGCGGCGCCGGCGGGGAAGGTGGGGGCGTCCACCCCGAACGGCAGCACGCGGACCCGGTGGTCGCCGATGCCGTAGTCGTCGCGCCACGACTGGGCGACCCACTGCGAGTTGGCGACGAGCAGCTTGGCCGCTCCGACCAGGCGGCGTTCGAACGGCTTGGACGCGGCGACGGTCCACGAGGTGAAGCGCGTCGGCCGTCGGTTGGGGTTCCGGTAGGCGTTCAGCGCGTTGCTCGAGTCGGTGGTCACGACGGTTGGCACCCGCTGCGCCAGGCTGACCATCCGCACGCCGAGGGAGATCCTCTGCCTGACGCCCGAGCCGGCCGCGGCTGCTGCCGCCTTGGCCGCGGCCAGCGCGG
>JBJTVH010000102.1:0-91842 GCA_046081125.1 Acidimicrobiales bacterium | reverse complement strand
GACGGGCCCGCGGACGTGCCGGGGGCCGTCGTCGTCGTCGACGGCGGGCTCGACAGCAGGATCTGGTAGTCCTCCTTGGCGACGGGAGCGTCGCGCTGGCTGCCGTCGGGGAGGAACGCCGCGAGCGGGGAGCCCCCGAGGGTGAAGCGCACCTGCCCGACGCCGGGCCGCTCGGTCAGGGTGAGCACGATCTGCCCGAACGCGAACGACTGCTCGGAGCGGGGCAGGTCCCGCACGGCGGGGTTGAGATCGACGGTGGCGACCCCGCCGGACACCGTCACCCGGTTCAGCACTCGTGGGGTAGCCGGAATGGCCGAGCGCAACGACGGGGAGGCGGTGTCGGGCCCGGCGGCGAGCAGGTCGAGCACGTCGCTCACGCTCACCCCGCGCGGCCGGGACCGTTCGGTGCGCCGCAGCTGCCCGGTGCCCACGAAGTACACCGCCACCAGCTCGGTCGGGACCGTCGTCGTCGGCACGATCGTGGTCGCCGCAGTGGTCGCGATCGTCGTCGAGGTGGTCGTGGTGGTGACCTCGCTCAGATCCGCGGGCGGGACGAGTGGCTCGTAGGCCTCCCTCGGTTGAGCGCCGCACCCGGCCGTCACGGCGACCATCACGGCGACGGCGACCGTCACCGGGGCGATGAGCTGGGTCCCCGCGGCCCGCCGGGCTGCGCCCGAGGCGCGCCGGTCGTCGCTACGCGTCACGGACCGACCGCCAGGTCGACCACGAAGCGCGAGCCGCCGCCGGGCCGGTCCTCCACCCACGCGGTCCCGCCGTGGAGCACGGCGTGCTCGCGCACGAGCGCCAACCCGAGTCCCGTGCCGACCCGATGGCGGGCGGTGGTGCCCCGAGCGAAGCGCTCGAAGATCCGATCCCGTTCCGACGCTGCGACTCCGGGCCCGGCGTCTTCGACCCCGAGCTGCAGCATGGCTATCCCGTTGGGCGCCGTGCGCCGGTCGGTGGTGATCCGAACCACGCCGCCAGCGTGGTTCTCGGCGTTCTGGAACAGGTTCGCCAGGATGCGCTCGAGACGCCGGCGGTCGAGGAACACCGGCTCGTCGGCGAGCGCCGGATCGATGACGAGCGGCACGTGCCCCTGGCCGTGGCGGGCCGCCACCCGAACGAGGAACGGGGGCAGGATCAGCTCCTCGCGGTGAAGATCCGCAGCGCCGGCGTCGAGCCGCGAGATCTCGAGCAGGTCGAGCACCATCTGGTCGAAGCGGCTCACCTGGCTCACGACGACATCGAGCGCATGCTGCATCCGGCCGGGAAGCTCGTCGCGTCGACCGTCGAGCACCTCGACGGCGGCGGTGAGCGCAGTGAGCGGCGAGCGCAGTTCGTGGCTCACATCCGAAGCGAAGCGTGCCTCGCGCTCGATCCGGCTCTGCAACGCGTCGGCCATCTCGTTGAACGAATCGGTCAGGCGCGACAGGTCCGGATCGCGATCGGCGCGCAGGCGGGTATCGAGACCGCCGCTCGCCAGGTCACCGGCGGCCTCGGCGACCTGGGTGAGCGGGCGCAGCACCCGCCGGCTCGCCCACAGGCCGATCCCGGCGGCCGCCAGCGTGGTGACCGCAGCGGACACGGCGACCGCCGTGGCGAGGAACTGCGAGGTCTTGTCGAGCTGCGTGAGGGAGAACGCCTCGTAGTAGCGGGCCTCGACCGCGCCGATCGTCACCCCGTAGACGAGGTACGGGCGGCCGTCGATCTCGGCGCCGATCCGGCCGGTGCCGCCGCTCGCCACCTGCTGGACGAGCGCGCTCGGGAGCTTGTTCACGTCGAACCCGGCGTTGGAGGCGAAGATCTGCCCGTTGGTCACCAACAGCGCGAACCCGTCGGTCCGCAACGACTGCATGAACCGCTGCGGCGTCTCGCCGGCCCGGAGCGAGGTGAGCAGGGCCCGGGCGTTCACGAACGCCTGGGTGCGGGTCGAGTCCTCGCGCTGACCGGTGAGGTGGTTCGAGGCCAACCGGAACGTGACCACGGCGAGCGCCAGCGACACGAGCAGGCCGAGCAGGGCGAATCCGACGGTGATGCGCGCCCGAAGGCCCAGGGAGAAACGGCGCGCCCGGACCGGGTGCTCGGCGTCGGCCACCGCAGCAGCCTTGCCCATCCGTCGGGCGGGGACCAGGGCGTCGACCATGGGAGCTGCCCACGGTTGGTGGGGTACCAGGGGGAGCGGTACCCCACCAAGCAGCGTGGACCCGACGTCATCTTCCGGAACTTGTGTGACATCCCCGAGCGGGCCGTGTTCGTTTTTGGTAACAACATCGATGTGACCCGGCTGTTGTTCATCGAGGACGACGACCAGATCCGCCTCGCCCTGCGCCTCGCCCTCGAAGACGAGGGGTACCAGGTCGACGAGGCCGCCGACGGTCGCAGCGGTCTCGAGGCCGCCACCCGGGTCGAGCCCGACCTCGTGCTCGTCGATCTTCGGCTGCCCGACATCCAGGGGTTCGACGTCGTACGGACCATCCGGGCCCGGTCGATCGTGCCGATCATCATCGTCACCGCCCAGACCGACACCTACGACATGGTCGCCGGCCTCGAAGCCGGCGCGGACGACTACATCACCAAGCCGGTGGTCACCAAGGAGCTCGCGGCGCGGATCCGAGCGCTGCTGCGCCGGGTGCAACTCCACGAGGCGGCCGGGCCGCGCCCGGCGCTGTTCGGCGACGTCGAACTGCGCCGCGAGCAGGGGGTCGTGCTCAAACGCGGGGTCGAGCTCCCGCTCACCAAGACCGAATTTCTGCTCCTGTGCGAATTCGCCGACCACCCCGGGATCGTGCTCTCACGCGACCAGCTGCTCGAGCGGGTGTGGGGTTACGACTACCTCGGCGACAGTCGGCTCGTCGACGCCCACATCCGCCGCCTACGGGTGAAGGTCGAAGATCACCCCGACGACCCGCATCTCATCCTCACGGTGCGGGGTATCGGGTACAAACTGGCGACATGAGCCGTCCCCGACTCCTCACCCCGATGGTCCGAGATGCCGGCGGTCTGCGCCCCGCCGCCTGGGACGAGGCACTCGACCGGGCCGCAGCGGGCTTCGCCCGGCACCTCCCCGCCGGCGACGCGATCGGGTTCTTCTCCTGCTCGAAGGCCACCAACGAGGTGAACTACCTCGCCCAGAAGCTCGTCCGGCAGGTGTTCGGCTCCAACGACATCGACTCCTGTAACCGAACCTGACACGCCCCGTCGGTGGTCGGTCTGGCCACCGTGTTCGGAGCGGGCGGTGGTACCTCCTCGTACCGTGAGGTCGAGGAGGCCGAGGTCGTCGTGTTGTGGGGTTCCAATGCCCGGGAGGCCCACCCGATCTTCTTCCACCGCGTCCTGCAGGCGGTCCGCAACGGGGCCCGCCTGTTCGTCGTCGACCCCCGCCGCACGGCGACCGCCGCCTGGGCGGACCGGTGGCTCGGGCTCGACGTGGGCACCGACATCCCGCTCGCCAACGCCGTCGGGCGCGAACTCGTGCACGCCGGGTTGATCCACGAGCAATTCGTTGCCAGCGCAACGACCGGGTTCGAGGTGTGGGTCGAGTCCGTCGAACCGTGGACCCTCGATCGGGCCGAGGCCGTCACCGGGGTGCCGGCCGACGCCATCGCCGAACTCGCCCACGCGTACGGGCGCGCCCAGCGGGCGCAACTGTGCTGGACGCTCGGGATCACCGAGCACCACAACGCCGTCGACAACGTGCTCTCGCTCATCAACCTTGCGCTCGCCACCGGCCACGTCGGCCGCCGCGGTTCGGGGCTGAGCCCGCTGCGAGGCCAGAACAACGTGCAGGGCGGCGGCGACATGGGCGCCATCCCGAACCGCCTCCCCGGGTTCCAGGACCTGACGGACCCGGCGGTCCGGGCGCCGTTCGAAGCGGCCTGGGGTCGGCCGGTGCGCGGCACCGTCGGACGGCACCTGACCGCGATGTTCGACGCCATGGAGCACGGCGCGCTGCGGGCGCTGTACGTGATGGGGGAGAACCCGGCCGACTCCGAAGCCGACGTCGGCCGAGCCCGGCGGTTGCTCGCCGGGCTCGACCACCTCGTCGTGCAGGACCTGTTCCTCACCCGCACCGCCGAACTCGCCGACGTGGTCCTGCCCGCCGCAGCGGCGTGGTGCGAAGACGACGGCACGGTCACCAACTCCGAGCGCCGGGTGCAGCGCGTGCGGGCGGCGCTCACCCCGCCCGCCGACACGAAGCCGGACCGGTGGATCCTCACCGAGATCGCCAACCGACTCGGCGCCGGTTGGGTGCACGGCACCGCCGAGCAGGTGTGGGACGAAGTCCGTGCGCTCAGCCCGATGCACCGCGGGATGTCCTACGCCCGGCTCGAGGCGGCCGGCGGCCTGCAGTGGCCGTGCCCGTCGGACACCGAGGAACCCGTGTCGTTCCTCCACGGCCGGCTCTGGGCCGCCGACCCGGCCGAGCGGGGCCACCCCGCACCGTTCCACGCCGTCGACCACGACCCGCCCGTCGACGGGCTCGACGCCGAGTTCCCGTTGCGGCTCACCACCGGTCGACGCTTGGACTCGTACAACACCGGCGTGCAGACGGGCGCGTTGTCGTCCCCGCTGCGCCGAGGCGAGGAACTCGAGATGGGCGTGGCGGACGCCCGCGTGCTCGGCGTGCGCGACGGCGACGACGTCGTGGTCACCAGCCGGCGCGGATCGGTGACCGTGCCCGCCCGGATCGTGCCCGGGCTGCGGCCAGGCCTGGTGTTCCTCACCTTCCATTTCCCCGACCAGGTGGACGTCAACCTGCTCACGATCGACGCAACCGACCCCCGCTCGGGCACCGCCGAGTTCAAAGCGACCGCCGTGCGGGTCGACGTGTCGGCCGGCGCCCGCGGCGGCGCGGCAGACTGATCGACGTCATGGACCTGCACCTCGGCGACGCCGTCGCCTCGGCCGCCGAACGTGCAGCGCTCGACGACGCGGTCGGCCCGGCGTTGCTCGCCACCGACCGCACTGCGGTCGGTGGGCGGGCCGCCCGGTCCCGCCGCTCGCTGCTGCTCGGCGGCCTGTGGGCGCTGCAACGGCGCGTCGGGTGGATCTCCCCGGGCGGTCTGCGGGAGCTGTGCGAGCGGCTGTCGGTGCCACCCGCCGAGGCGTACGGGGTCGCCAGCTTCTACGACCTGTTCGCCCTCGAGGCCCGCCCAGCCGGGGTGGTCCACGTCTGCGACGACCTCGCCTGCCGCCGAGCCGGAGCCGAGGACCTGCTCACCGCGGTCTCGGGCCACGAGCCGGCGGATCGTTCGGTCCACCGCGCCCCGTGCCTCGGGCGCTGCGAGGCGGCCCCGGCGGCGCTCGTGATCCACGCCGGCGAGCGGCCCGTCGAGGTGTCCGTCGGCGGGCTCGACGCGAGCGCCCTCGCAGGCCTGCTCGCCGGCGTCGTGCCCAGCCCGGACGAACCGGGGCCCGTCGTGCGCTCACGCGGGCCGATGCTCGCCCGGGTCGGGGTGATCGACCCGACCTCGCTCGCCGAGTACTGCGCCGCCGGCGGGTACGAGGCGCTGCGACGGGCGATCGAACTTGGCCCGCAGGGGGTCCTGGACACGCTGGCCGGCTCGGGCCTCGCCGGCCGCGGCGGCGCTGCGTTCCCGACCGCGCGGAAATGGGTCGCCGTCGCCGGGCAACCCGCCACGCCGCATCATCTGGTGTGCAACACCGACGAAAGCGAGCCCGGCACCTTCAAGGACCGGGTGCTGTGCGAGGGCGACCCGTTCTCGGTCGTCGAGGCCATGACGATCGCCGCGCTCACCACCGGCTGCGAACACGGCTGGATCTACCTGCGCGGCGAGTACCCGCTGGCGCGCAACCGTCTCGCCGGGGCGATCGAGGCCGCCCGCCAGGCCGGTCTGCTCGGCGACGACGTCGCCGGATCGGGGCGCCGGTTCGACCTCGAGGTGGTCGTCGGCGCCGGGGCCTACATCTGCGGCGAGGAGACCGCGATCTTCAACTCGATCGAGGGCTACCGCGGCGAACCGCGCAACAAGCCACCGTTCCCGGTCGAATCCGGCCTGTTCGGCTGCCCGACGGTGGTGAACAACGTCGAGACGCTCGCCGCGGCCCGAGTCGTGCTCGACGGCGGCGGCGCCGCCACCAAGCTGCTGTGCGTGTCGGGCGCGCTCGAACGGCCCGGCGTGTACGAGGTGCCGATGCCCGGCACGACGCTCGCCCAGGTGCTCGAACAAGCCGGTGCCGGGCCGTTGCAGGCGGTGCTCGTCGGCGGAGCCGCCGGCACGTTCCTGCGTCCGGACGCGTTCGGCGTCGAGTTGACCGTCGACGCGTTGCGCCGGGTCGGGGGCACCCTCGGATCGGGTGTGGTGCTCGCCGTCGGTGTCGACGACGACCTCGGTGATCTCGCCCGGCGTATCGCCCGGTTCTTCCGTCACGAGTCCTGCGGGCAGTGCGTGCCGTGCCGGGTGGGCACCCAACGCCAGGTGGAGCTGCTCGACCGCCTCGCTGCCGGCCGGCCGCTCGGCGGCGTCGCCCAGGAGCGGGCGCTGCACCGGGATCTCGCACAGGTGATGGCCGACGCGTCGATCTGCGGGCTCGGGCAGGCCGCCGCCGCTGCCGTCGCCTCGGTCCTCGACGAACTGACCGGCGCCGGGGAGCGGAACCCGGGCGGCCGCAGGGACCTCCGGTGAGCGACGAGGTCACGCTCGCCGTCGACGGCGTCGAGGTGGCGGTCCCCGCCGGGGCCACGCTGCTCGACGCGTGCCGGGCTGCGGGAGCCGACCTGCCCACCTTGTGCCGGGGTGACACCCTCACCCCGGCGAACGCCTGCCGGGTGTGCGTGGTCGAACTCGACGGCAGCCGCGTGCTCGTGCCGTCGTGTTCTCGACCCGCGGCGTCCGGGATGGTGGTGCGCACCGGCACCGAGCGGGCCCGGCACAGCCGGCGACTCGTGCTCGAACTGCTCGCGTCGAGCGTCGAGCTGGACCGCACCCCCGGCATCGAGGACCGCCTGGCCGAGTACGGGGCGGATCCGCAGCGCTTCGGGCCCGACGCCGCGACCGTTGCGGCCGCACCGATCGTCGACAACGAGCTGTACGTGCGGGACTACGCCCGCTGCATCCTCTGCTACCAGTGCGTCGACGCCTGCGGGGAACAGTGGCAGGGCACGTTCGCGATCGCCGTGGCCGGGCGCGGGTTCGACGCCCGGATCTCCACCGAATGGTCCGTCGAGCTGCCCGAATCGGCCTGCGTCTACTGCGGCAACTGCATCGCAGTGTGCCCTACCGGTGCGCTGGTGCCGCACCGGGAGTTCGAACTGCGGGCCGGCGCCGCATGGCGACCCGAGGACCAGACGCAGACCGACACCGTGTGCCCGTACTGCGGCGTCGGATGCACCCTCACGCTCCACGTCCAGGACGACGAGATCGTCAAGGTGACCAGCCCGCACGACCACGACGTCACCCGAGGCAACCTGTGCGTGAAGGGTCGCTTCGGGTGGCAGTACGTCCATGTCGGTACGACTCGCCGGGCCCCGGGCTGAGCCCGGTCGATCGGCTCAGCCCGCGGCGACGACGTCGGCGGGTCGGGCGCCGGCCCGCAGCACGGCGGGGTCGTAGGGGCGTTCGTCGCCCAGATCGAGTGAGCGCCAGTACTCGATGAGCGGCCGGTCGTCGGTGAGCCGGGGCCCGTCGCCGACGACCGCCCGCACGCCATCGGGGCCGTTGGTGTAGCGGGCCACGAGTTGGTCGAAGGTGGCGACGCCGTGCCGTTCGAGCATCGCTCGCAACGCGGGCCGGTCGCGTACCTTGGCCTCGAACCGGGCCCGGTCCAGCCGCAGGGGCTGCCGGGTGCCCACCAGGTAGTTCCCGTCCCACCACAGCGTCCCGGTCGGGAACACGTCGAGGAACGTGCGGGCGATCGCCGCGAACTCGGCGGCGGACCGCGTCGAATCGGTCCACTGCAACATGATCCCGTCGGGGGTGAGCCGGTCGCGGGCCAACTCCCAGAACTCCCGGGACCACAGCGCCCCGGCTCCGGGCGAGCGGGGTTCCATGATGTCGGCGGTGATCACGTCGTAGCGCTTGTCGGTGGTGAGCAGCCAGTTGCGGCCGTCGCCGACGTGCACCCGAAGGTTCGGGCGATCGAGCACGCCGAAGTTCACGTCATCGAACCGGCGGGCGGCGTCGAGCACGTCCTCGGACAGCTCGGCCACCGTGGTCTCCACGTCGTCGACCGCCGCCGCCGCCCCGGTGGTCACCCCGGTACCGATCCCGACAACGAGCACCCGGCGCGGGTCGGGGTGCAACGCCATCGGCAGCACGGTGATCTCCTCCGGTCCGAGCGCACCGGCCGAAGCGCCGTTGGGCAGCCCGTCGATGTGGAGGAACCGCACCCCTTGCGCGTCGGTGAGCACGGCGACGGAGGCCTGCAGGCCCTCGGCTTCGAACACGACCGTGCGGCCGGGATAGCGGGCTGCGACCGCGCCGTCCCAGGGACGCGGCACCCCGACGGCGGCGACCAGCACGAACGCCGCCCCGACCCCGGTGACGGCAAGCCGGCGTGCGCCCGCCACGCCGGCGAGCAGGAGTCCGGAGATCGCGAGCAGCGCGGCCAGCACGACGAGCGTCGCCCGTGAGCCGGCGGCCGGCAGCACCAGGAACCCGACGGCGAGCGAGCCGGTGATCCCGGCCGTCAAGTTGACGGCATAGAAGCGCCCGATCGCGGCGCCCGTCGGCACCCCGGCCGACCACAGGTGCACCCCGATCGGGAACGCTGCGCCGAACAGCAGCGACGTCGGCAGCACGGTGATCACTGCGTACACGAGCGTGGCCCGGCCTCCCGGGGTGTTCGGATCGATCGAGGAGACGCGTTCCACGAGCCAGGCCCCGCGCTGGAGCGCGTACAGCGAGCTGAGCGCCAGGAAGGCCGCCGCGAGCTGCAAGCCGGCCAGGACCCGCAGCCAGGGCCAGGACCGGCGCAGCAACGGGGTGATCAGGGCGCTGCCGAGCGCCAGACCGGCCAGCACGCACGCGAGCATCGCGGCGAACCCGTACACGGAGGACCGGGCGTAGAGCGACAAAGCCCGGAACCAGACGAGTTCGAGCGCCAGCGACGAGAACCCGGACACCGCGAACGCGACCAGGACCGCCCGTCGGACCCGGACCGGAGCCGCCGGAGCCGGGTCCGGCGTCGCGCCCGGCGACTCGCCGGCGGGTGCGCTGGGCACCGACGACGGCGCCCGCTCCAAGCGCAGGGCCGACAGCGCAATCGTCACCACGCCGACGCCGATGTTCGCAGCCGCGGCGATCTGGAACGACCGGGCCATGCCGTACTCGCCGACCATCCAGAACCCGGCCGCAACCGTGCCGAGCACGGCGCCGAGGGTGTTGGCGGCGTACAGCGCGCCGGTGCGCTCACCGACCCGGCCGCTGCGCCGGGATGCCGCCGCGACCACCAGCGGCGTGGACGCCCCCATCGCCGTCGCGGGTACAGCGAGCACGACGAGGGCGAGCACGAGCCGCACCGCCGTGATGAGCGCGAGGTTGTCCGGCAGCGACCGGGCGATGCCGACGTAGGCCCATTCGAGGGCCCGGAACGTCGCCGGGGTGGCGAGCGCCAGCAACCCGACGACGATCTCCGAGGACCCGTACCAGGCGAGCGGCCGCCGGGTCCGGTCCGCCAGCCCGCCTGCGAGGTGGCTGCCGAGCGCGAGCCCACCCATGAACGCTGCGATCGCGGTCGCCGCAGCGAACACGCTGACCCCGAACACCAGCGACAGCGACCGCAACCACAGCTGCTGGTAGACGAGCCCGGCGGCCCCGGTCAGCAGCAACCCGACAGCGAGCACAACCGCCGTGGTCGCCTCGCGATCGACGCCGACTCGCGCGCCCGGCATCAGCGCAGCCTCATCCACGGCCGAGGACCGTAGCGCCGGGCCTCACCGCAGTCCGCGGCGGTGCGAGTAGGGTCCCCGACCGACCGCTGGACGTCAACGAACCCCCGGAGCACGGATGAGCAAGATCAAGGTCGCCAACCCCGTCGTCGAGCTCGACGGCGACGAGATGACGCGGATCATCTGGCAGTTCATCAAGGACAAGCTGATCCTGCCCTACCTCGACGTCGAACTCGAGTACTACGACCTCGGCATCGAGTACCGCGACCAGACCGACGACCAGGTCACCGTCGATTCCGCCCGGGCGATCCTCAAGCACGGCGTCGGCGTCAAGTGCGCCACCATCACCCCCGACGAGGCCCGCGTCGAGGAGTTCCACCTGAAGAAGATGTGGAAGTCGCCCAACGGCACGATCCGCAACATCCTCGGTGGCGTCGTGTTCCGCGAGCCGATCATCTGCTCGAACATCCCGCGGCTGGTGCCGGGCTGGACCAAGCCGATCGTGATCGGCCGCCACGCCCACGGCGACCAGTACCGGGCGTCGGACTTCAAGGTCCCCGGCGCCGGCACGGTGACGATCACCTACACCCCGAGCGACGGTGGCGAGCCCATGCAGATGGAGGTCGCGAAGTTTGGCGCCGACGGCGGGGTCGCGATGGGCATGTACAACTTCAACGACTCGATCCGGGACTTCGCCCGGGCCTCGCTGCGCTACGGCCTCGACCGCGGGTACCCGGTGTACCTGTCGACCAAGAACACGATCCTCAAGGCCTACGACGGCCAGTTCAAGGATCTGTTCCAGGAGGTCTTCGAGAACGAGTTCGCCGCTGAGTTCGCGGCCGCCGGCATCACCTACGAGCATCGGTTGATCGACGACATGGTCGCCGCTGCGCTCAAGTGGGAGGGCGGCTACGTGTGGGCGTGCAAGAACTACGACGGCGACGTCCAGTCCGACACCGTCGCGCAGGGGTTCGGCTCGCTCGGCCTCATGACCTCGGTGCTGCTCTCACCCGATGGGCGCACCGTCGAGGCCGAGGCCGCCCACGGCACGGTCACCCGGCATTACCGGGCGCACCAGCGCGGCGAAAAGACCTCCACGAACCCGATCGCGTCGATCTTCGCCTGGACCCGCGGGCTCGCCCACCGCGGCAAGCTCGACGGCACGCCGGCGGTCACCGCGTTCGCCGACGCGCTCGAGCAGGTCTGCGTCGAGACCGTCGAGAGCGGGAAGATGACCAAGGACCTGGCGATCCTCATCGACAAGGACCACCCCTGGCTCACCACCGAGGAGTTCCTCGAGACGTTGAACGAGAACCTCCGCCAGGCGATGGCGGCGAGCTGATCAGGCCGCTCTCGCCATCCAGATTTCGAACGACCGGCGGGTCACGTCGGCGGCTGCGCACAGTTCGGCGGCCGCCGGCATCAGATCGCCGTCGGGTCCGGCGGCGAGCCGCTCGGTGTCGGCGGCGAGCGTTCCGAGATCGTGCGCGCCCAGCATCCGGGCGGTCGACTTGATCGTGTGCGCCTGACGCTTGGCCCGGTTGCGGTCACCGGCGGCGGCGGCCGACGAGAACTCGAACAGTCGCTCCGGGAGGTCGGCGAGGAAGCTGCGCACCAGTTCGGTGACGACGTCGGGATCCCCGAGGTCCCCGGCGAGCGCGTCGAGGCATGCGACGTCGATGGACAAGGCCTCGGCGGGTGCCGGGGCGCTCGGCGGGCCCACGTCGTCGGGCTCGCCGTCGGTGCCGAGCCACCGGCCGAGACAGTCGCCGAGCAGGTCGAGCGACACCGGCTTGGCCAGGTGGTCGTCCATACCGGCATCGAGGCACCGTCGGCGATCGGCAGCGAGCGCGCTCCCGGTCAACGCAATGATCGGCGTCCGGTGCCCGACCGGCTCGTCGAGCCGGATGGCGCGGGCCACCTCGAGGCCGTCCATGCCCGGCATCTGATGGTCGAGCAGCACGGCGTCGTACCCGCCGGCGCGCACCCGCTCGAGCGCGCTCGGGCCGTCCGGCACCTCGTCGGAGTCGAGGCCGAGCCGCGCCAGCAAGCGCCGCGCCACGAGCCGGTTGGTGGCGTCGTCGTCGACCACCAGCACCCGGCGACCCGGGCGGGGGCGCGTGCGCCCGGCGGTGCGCCCACCGTCGATCACCGGTGCGTCGAGCGCAACGGTGAACCGGCTCCCGAGCCCGGGTTCGCTCGCCACGGTGACCGTTCCACCCAGCGCAGCGACGAGGTCGCGCACCACCGACAAGCCGAGCCCGGTGCCCTCGGTCCCGCTGCCCGCCTGGGCGAACGGCTCGAAGATGCGGGCCCGGTCGCGAGCGTCGATCCCGGGGCCGGTGTCGGTCACCACGAACACGAGTCGGGCGACGCGGTCGCCCTCGCACTCGGTGGTCGTAGCGCTCAGTTCGAGCTCGACCGAGCCGCGCTGGGTGAACCGAGCCGCGTTGTTCGCAAGGTTGCCCAGGACCTGCCCGAGGCGGGCGCCGTCCACCGACACCCACGCCGGGACGTCGGGCCCGACGACGACACCGAACCGGACGTGATCGCCGTGGGCCGACCCCGCCCGAGCGAGCTCGATCACCTCGCGGGCGAGGCGGTGCAGGTCCGTCGGCTCGGGGTTGATGGTGATCCCACCCGCTTCGAGGCGGCTCAACTCGAGCAGGTCATCCACCAGGCGGCACAGCCGCTGCGTGGTGTGGTGGAGGGAGACGGCAAGCTCCTCCGACGGCGCACCCGACCGCTCGCCGACCAGCAACTCGGTGAGCCCGAGCATGGCGTGCAACGGGTTGCGCAGCTCGTGGCTTGCCACGGCGACGAACTGCGAGCGTCGGGCCGCGGTCTCGAGCGCCTCGTCGCGCCGTCGGGACAGCTCGGCTTCGACCTGTTTGCGTTGGGTGATGTCACGTCCGACCGACACGATCGTGGTCGAACCGTCGGGCAGGGGGAGCACGGAGTCGGACCACTCGACGGTCCGGCCGTCGTCGTAGGTCCGTTCTACCCGGCGGTCGGCCGCCCTGCCCCGGTTGGCAAGCTCGACGAGTTGCAAATGGGCGGCCATCGCCTCCTCGGGCAGCAGCGCGCCGAGCTCGGCGCCGACGATGTCGGTCTCGTAGCCGAAGAAGTCCCGGTAGGCCCGGTTGCCGTAGGAGATGCGCCCGTCGGGAGCCCATTCGCACACGAGTTCGAGCTGGGCGTCGAGTACCGACGCGTACTTGGCGTCGGTTGCTTCGCGTTGGCGACGGGCCTGATGGGCGTCGGTGGTGTCGACGATCACGCCGACGAAGCCGACCACCGCGCCGGCGGTGTTTCGGATCGGCCGGTCGATCAGACGTGCGTGGAACACCGAGCCGTCGGCGCGTAGGAATGCCCGGTCGGAGCAGAACTCGGGGATCTCGCCTCGGCGGACCCGCGCCCGCTGCTCGGCGGTCCAGGCGGCGTCCTCGGCCGGCATGTAGGCGCTGACGTGCTCACCCTCGGGTGGCTCGGCCATCCCGAGCAAGTCGCGGTACGGCCGGTTCCCGGCGATCTGACGCCCCTCGAGATCGATCACCGACACCGGGACCGCGATCAGGTCGATCCACGTCGCCCAGTCGGTCGGCTCCACGCCATCCACGCCGGGAGCATCGGCACTGTTCACGCCGGCTTCATCCCCGGATCGGGCGAGGGGCCGTTCTTGCCGGAATCTTCAACCGGTTCGATCGGGACCGGTTCGATCGGGACCGGCCGGAGGGTGGAACGTGCCGGACCACACCGGGGTGACGGAACCGCCGAGGTGGACCCGGTCGCCGTCGAGGCGGGTCCACACGATGCCGCCGCGCCGGGACGACTGCTCGCAGCACAGTTCGGTCCGTTCGAGACGGGTCGACCAGAACGGGGCCAGCGCACAGTGGGTCGAGGCCGTGACCGGATCCTCGGGGATGCCGACCGCCGGAGCGAAGTACCGGCTGACGACGTCGATGCCGGGGCGATCGCCAGGGGCGGTGACCACCACCCCCCGCCCGCCCCATCGGGCCACGGCGGCGAGGTCGGGGCGCAACGAGCGCACCGCATCCGCGTCGGCCAACTCGACCACCAGGTCCGACCGGCTCCGGGCGACCGTGTAGACCTCGTCGGTGCCGAGCGCACGCCCCAACGATCCGTCATGACCGACCAGGGTCACCGGCGCAGCCGGAAGGTCGATCCACACCCGGTCCGGCCGGGCAACGTCGACCCGGGCATGCACCGGCCCCGTGGCCGTATGGAGCGTGACGGTGCCGGGTCTGACGGTGTCGGGTCTGACGGTGTCGGGCGAGAGGGTTGACCCGACGACGGCCGCGGCCGCCAGGATGCCGCGCCCATCGGCCTCGACCGCTGTCGAGATGCCGTCGGCCGAGGCGCCGCCGGTCGATGTGGCGACGCAGCGCAGTTCGTACCCGCCGGGGGCCCGGGCGACCACGAAGGCCGTTTCCCGGCAACCGAACTCGGCGGCGACGGCCCGCATCCATGCCTCGGGAGCCGGTTGGGTGAGCATCACGACGGCCGCCGGGCTACCGGCGAAGGCCCGGTCGGTGAACGTGTCGAGCACGTGGATCGAGGGTTCGCCCACCGCTGTTCGACCACCAGGTTCCACCGCCACCTCCGCGCTCGGGCCGGCCGGACCCTAGACCGGGCCGCCCCGGGACGGCCGTGGCGATGTGCTACGACCGGGCCATGGCGTTGAACCGACGGACGATGCTCACCCGACGGACCTTCCTGGCCGGCGCCGCCGCCGTCGGTGCTGTCGGTCTGGTCGCGTGCGCCGACGACTCGGCGAGCCCGGCGGCCACGACGGACGTCCCGACACCCGAACCGGCCACGACGGAGCCGGCAACGACCGCCGCCCCCACGACGGCGGCTCCGGTCACCACGATGGGGTCCACGACGACCGCCGCCGCGCCCGCAGGCGGACCGGCCCGGTACGTGCGCAGTGGTCCGGCGACGTCGGGTGCGGTGGCGCTCACGTTCCACGCCGCCGGCGACGCGGGGCGGGCCACCCGGCTGCTCGAGGTGCTCGCACGCTCCCGGACCCCGGTGACGGTGTTCGCCGTCGGCAACTGGCTCGCCGCCAACCCCCGCCTCGCCCAACGGTGTGTGGCCGACGGCCACGAACTGGCCAACCACACCTGGAGCCATCAGGGCATGGGGTCGCTCGCCCCGGCGGCGCTCGGGCCGGAGATCACCCGCTGCGCCGAGGCGATCCGCGCCACGACCGGTTCGATCGGCCGGTGGTTCCGGCCTTCGGGCATCGAGGTGCCCACCCCGGCCATCCTCGAGGCCGCCGGCCGGGCCGGGTACGGGGTCAGCGTCGGCTACGACGTCGACTCGCTCGACTTCCAGGACCCCGGTGTCGCCGCAGTGAAGGCGAACACCATCAACGGCTTGCGCGCCGGGGCGATCGTCAGCCTCCACTTCGACCACGATCAGACGATCGAGGCCCTGCCGGCGATCGTCGACGCTCTCCGGGCCAAGGGCCTGCGGGCCGTCACCGTCTCCACCCTGCTCGGCTGACGTGGCGGCCGACCACGGCGTAGCCGGGGGCGGTCAGCGGAAGTTGCCGGTGTGCCCCAGCGAATACCGGCCCTGCTGCGGCCACACGACCAGCCCGTGCGGCTCGGGCGGGGTCTTTATCCGGGCCAGCAGGTTCCCGTTCGCCGTGTCGAACACGTAGACCTCGTCGTCGTAGCGCCCCGACAGCCACAACTGCTTGCCGTCTGCCGTGACACCGCCCATGTCCGGAGAACCGCCACCGGGGATCTCCCAGGTGGCGATGATCGTGTTGCTCCGCCAGTCGATCACGCTGATCGAGCCCTCGCCGGGCCGCGACCGACGGGCCGTGTCGACGTTGTTCGACCGGCCGCGGTTGGGGACGTACACGAGGTTCGTGTCACGGCTCGGGTACACGGCGTGCGCGCCCCGTGCCGTCGGGATGAACCCGAGGATCTGCATGGCGTCGCCATCCATGATCCACACACCGTTGGCGGCCATGTCGGCGATGTAGAACCGCTTGCCGTCGGGCAGGAGCCGCACGTCCTGGGGCATCGACCCCTTCTTGAGGGCGATCTTCCCGATCACGTCACCGGTGACGGTGTCGACCTTGATCATCTCCGAGGAGAACTCGCAGGTCGTGAGGAAGTACGACCCGTCGGCGGACCAATCGGCGTGGTTGTTGCCGTTGCAGGGCACCTTGACCTGCTTGATCAACTTCCACTCCGGCAACTGGTAGTAGTCGATCCGGTTCCGCCGCTCGGCCTGCACCACGGCGCGTCCACCGTCGGGTGTGAAGTACAGGTTGTACGGGGCGTCCACCGGGATCGGCGCCCCCGGTTTCCCGGTGACCGGGTCGATCGGGATGAGTTGGTTTGCGCCCGACGCGTTGGCGTACAGCGTCCGCAGACTGAAGCCCGGTACGACGTGCTGGGTCATCTGGCCGGTGGTGAACCGGTCGATGATCTGGAACGTTGCCGGGTCGATGACCACCACGACTCGGCCTTCGAGCGTCGGCACGTAGATCCGGGGTGGGTCGTTCTTGGTGATCGGGTTCTCTTTGCCGATCAGCGTCTCGGAGTAGATGTTCCGGGCGTCGAGGTTCGGCGGCATGCCCGTGATCGTGGGCACGCCGGGCGGGATGGTGGTGGTGGTCGTCGTGGCTGCGGCCGCAGTGGTGGCGGCGGGCTCGGTGCTGGTCGTCGTCGCCTCGGTCGTCGTCGCCTCGGTGCCGGCCACCGAAATGGTCCCGTCGGATGCGGTGGTCGATGAGGTGGAGCCGGCGGAACCTCCGCAGGCGGCCAGGGTGCCGGCGATGCTCAGGACGAGGATCGCTCGGCGCGACAGGGGCCGAATGGCGGGGCGCACGGGGGGGCAGCATAGGCAGGATGCCTCCGGCGATGGGGCTATGGCGCCGCGATTGCTGGGTGCCCGGGCGGGCTCGTCGGTACGCTTCCGAGCCGTGCTGACGCTCGCCCCTGGCCAGAACCTGGATGCCGACACGCTGCGTGGTCAACTGGGTTTGGCGGGTGAGATCGTCGACGCAGAAAGCCGCGACCGGGCCGTGGAGCGGTTCCGTCAGCGGGGGATCGCCCTGCCCCGGTTCGACCAACTCGCCGACCCGTGGGCGATCCCGGCGGCCACCCGAGCGGCGCTCGGGGACATCGACCGCGACGCCGCCGACCCGCGCAACCTGTGGCGGGTGCACTGGTACAACGAGGGAGCCGGCCGGCGCCCCGGGTTCGCCCCGGTACCGGAGCACCTCGTGCTCCCGCCGAGCCTCACCGGAGTCGAGAGCCCGATCGTCGTGGTGTTCGGTGACCGGTTCCCGATGATCACCGCGCACAAGGTGCTCGCGGCGTACGCCTGCTTGGCCCCGCGGGTGATCACCGGCCAGTTCGACCCGACCCGGCACCGCGCCATCTGGCCCTCCACGGGGAACTACGCCCGTGGCGGGATCGCCATCAGCCGGTTGATGGATTGCCGGGGGGTGGCGATCCTGCCCGCCGGGATGTCCCAGGAGCGCTTCGATTGGCTTGATCGCTGGTGCACGAACCCCGCCGAGGACGTGATCCGCACGCCGGGCAGCGAATCGAACGTCAAGGAGATCTACGACGCCTGCAACGAGATGGCCCTCGATCCGGCCAACTTCGTGCTCAACCAGTTCTGCGAGTTCGGCAACCACCTCGGCCACTACGAGGTCACCGGCCGGGCGCTCGCCCAGGTGTTCGACCACGTCGCCGAATCCCGTCCCGGTCTGCGGCTCGCGGCGTTCACGTCGGCGACCGGGTCGGCCGGCACGATCGCGGCTGGCGACCGCCTCAAGGACCTCTACGGCACCCGGATCGTGGCCGTCGAGGCCCTCGAGTGCCCGACGATGCTCGAGAACGGCTTCGGCGAGCACAACATCCAAGGGATCGGTGACAAGCACATCCCGTTGATCCACAACGTGATGAACACCGACGTGGTGTGCGCGATCAGCGACCGGGCCACCGACCATCTCGACGTGCTGTTCAACACCGCAGCGGGCCGGGCCTATCTCGTCGACCGGATCGGCGTGCCGGCCGCCGTGGTCGAAGCCCTCGAACACCTGGGCTTCTCGGCGATCTGCAACGTGCTCGCGGCCATCAAGACCGTGCGGCTGCTCGGGCTCGGCCCCGACGACGCCGTGATCACCGTTGCCACCGACGGCGCCGCGCTCTACCCGAGCGAGCGGGTCAAGACCCTCGCGAAGCACTACCCCGACGGCTTCGACACGGCCGACGCCGCAGCGGTGTTCGGCGAGCACCTCGCCCACGTGGACACCGACTCGCTGTTCGAGTGCACCACTCGGGATCGCAACCGCATCTTCAACCTCGGCTACTACACCTGGGTCGAGCAGCAGGGCACCCCGCTCGAGGTGTTCGAGGCCCGCCGGTCGCAGGCGTTCTGGCAGGGGCTGCGCCCGTTCCTCGGCCGGTGGGACGAGTTGATCGACGACTTCAACGCCCGCACCGGCGTCACCGTCGGCTGACGTGCTGCGCGTCGTCGGCCTGCGCTGCGCCGCCTGCGGCGCGACCGTCGACATCGGGGCCACCCACCCGTGGCGCTGCCCCCGCTCGGGTGCCGACCGCCGACACGTGCTGCGGATCGTGCGCAGCCCCGGGCCGTACACACCCGGTGACGACCCGAACCCGTTCGTGGCCTTCTCGGCCGAGTCGGCGTGGGCGGCGTACGCCGAAGCGCACGGGATGCGGGCCGAGGCCCGGGCGGCGCTCGTGCACGAACTCGACGGCGCGGTGGCCGCCGTCGCCGGCACCGGGTTCCGCCGCACCCCGCTGTTGCGCAATGCGGCGCTGTCGGACGCGCTCGGGTTCTCGGCCGCGGGCGGGGTCTGGGTGAAAGACGAAACGGGCAACGTCGCCGGCAGTCACAAGGCCCGGCACCTGTTCTCGATCCTGTTGCACCTTCGCGCCGCCGAGGTGCTGGGCCGGGCCGGCCCGGTCCGGCCTCCGCTGGCGATCGCGTCCTGCGGCAACGCCGCACTCGCCGCGGCCACGCTCGCCGCAGCGGTCGGCTGGCCGATCGCGGTGCACGTGCCGCCCGACGCCAATCCTGCGGTGCTCGCCCGGCTCGCGACCCTCGGCGCGCAGGTGGTCACCTGCCCCCGACGCGACGACGACCCGCCCGGCGACCCGTGTGTGCACCGGTTCCGCGAAGCGGTCGCCGTCGGCGCGATCCCGTTCTCGGTTCAAGGCCCGGAGAACGCGCTCTGCCTGGACCGGACCCTCGGGTTCGAGATCGTCGAGCAACTCGGCGCCGCATTCGACCGGGTGTTCCTCCAGGTCGGCGGCGGCGCGCTGGCCACCGGCGTCGGCGATGCGCTCGCCGTCGCCGGGATCGGGCGACCGGTGCACGCCGTGCAGACCGAATCGTGCGCCCCGCTCGCCCGGGCGTGGACGGCGGCGGCGGCCTTCGGCGACGACGCACCGGCCCACTGGGCGGCGTGCATGTGGCCGTGGGAGCACGTGGGTGCGTCCGCGGCGAGCGGGATCCTCGACGACGAGACCTATGACTGGGTCGGGGTGTGGGAGGCGATGCGGCGCAGCGGCGGGAGCCCCGTGGTGGTGTCGGAGGACACCGTCGCCGCCGCCGACGCGCTCACCCGCCGCAGCGGCATCGACGCCGACCCGACCGGCTCGGCCGGGCTGGCGGGCCTGCTGGCGCGCCGCCCGCACCTCGCCGACGACGAGCGGCTGCTCGTCATCTTCAGCGGCGTGCGCCGCTGAAGCAGGGTCATCTTCAGCGGCGTGCGCCGCTGAAGCAGGGTCACGTCAGCGGCGTGCGCCGCTGAAGCAGGCGGTCGCCCACAGCGCCGGGTGGCGGGGCGGAGCGATAGCGTGGCGGCCATGGCCGAGACCCCCCTGCCCGCGCCGCACGCCTTCGACGCCGCCGGCGGCGACGGGCGCATGGACATCTACAACCGCTTGCTCAAGAGCCGGATCGTCTTCCTCGGCACCGACGTCAACGACGACATCGCCAACCTGATCTGCGCCCAACTCCTCTACCTCGACGCCGAGGACCCGGGCCGCGACATCTGGCTGTACATCAACTCGCCGGGCGGGTCGGTCACCGCCGGGATGGCGATCTACGACACCATGCAGTTCGTCACCTCCGACGTGGCCACGCTCACCCTCGGCCTCGCGGCGTCGATGGGGCAGTTCCTGCTGTGCGCCGGAGCGCCGGGCAAGCGCTACGCCCTGCCGCATGCCCGGATCATGATGCACCAGCCCCTCGGCGGCGTGCGCGGCCAGGCGTCGGACATCGCGATCCAGGCCGAGCAGATGGCGTACACCAAGCGCACGTTGTTCGAGCGGATCGCTCAGCACACCGGCCAGGAGTACGACAAGGTGCTCGCCGACGCCGACCGTGACCGCTGGTTCGCCGCCGAGGAGGCCAAGGCCTACGGGCTGATCGACCACGTGATCCTCAAGCGGGGCGAGCTGCGCTGAGCCCACCCCGCTGAGCCTGGCCGGCGGCTGGGATCAGCGGCCCTTCCAGCCGTTGTAGTAGGTGATCTCCTCGGCCGGCCGGCGGGTACCCGGCTTGAACTGGTCCCCGATCGTGTAAGCGACCGGCAGCAGTGCGACCTGGCTGACCGACGACGGGATGCCGAGCAACTCGGCGACCTCCGCCTCGTACTGAAGGTGCAGCGTCGTCCATGCCGAGCCGAGGCCGCGCGCCCGCAGCGCGAGCGAGAAGCTCCAGACCGCCGGCAGCACCGAGCCGTAGAACCCGGCGAGCGTCCCCTGCGGCGCGCTCGGCGGCACCCGGTCGAGGGTGCAGGGGATCACGAGCACCGGCACCTCGTGCAGGTGCTCGGTGAGGTAGGTCGAGGAGTCGATGATCCCGAGCGTCGACGCGTCGGTCCGGCCCACCTTCTCGACGGCGGTCTTCTGCGTGGCGATGTACGGCTCGTACGCCTTCTTGTAGTAATGGGCGACACCGGCTTTCAGTTCGGGGTCGTCCACGACGATCCACCGCCACCGCTGGACGTTCCCCCCGGCGGGCGCCTGGCAGGCGACCCGGATGCAGTCGAGCACCACCTCGCGGGCTACCGGGCGGGTGAGATCCAGGCGCTTGCGCACGGCCCGGGTGGTCGTGAGCAACAGGTCGGCCTGGTCGACATCGAAGAGTCCAGCCATGGCCCGTAAACTAACCGTCCGTTCAGTTCGCTACGCCCGAGCACCGTCGTGCCGGGTGGACACCGAGAGCCGGAGGGCATCGTGGGGACACCGCGCGAGGAGTGGGAGCAGGCCTTCGGGGAATCGAAGGTGCGCGACGCCGATTTCCAGACCATGTCGGGGATCCCGTTGCAGCCCGTGTACGGGCCCGAGGGGGGCGAGTTCCCCGGCGCCTACCCCTACACCCGGGGGCCGTACGCCTCGATGTACCGCTCGAAGCTGTGGACGATGCGGATGTTCGCCGGGTTCGGCACCGCCGAGGACACGAACTGGCGGTTCAAGGAGATCATCAAAGCCGGCGGAGACGGACTGTCCACGGCGTTCGACATGCCCACGCTCATGGGCCTCGACTCCGACGACGAGATGTCGCTCGGTGAGGTCGGCCGGTGCGGCGTCGCCGTCGACACGCTCGCCGACATGCAGGACCTCTACGCCGGGATCGACCTGTCGCAGATCACGACCTCGATGACGATCAACAGCCCCGCCGCCGTGCTGCTCGCGATGTTCGTCGCGCAGGCCGAACTCGCCGGGATCCCGCGGGCCAAGCTCGGTGGCACGCTGCAGAACGACATCCTCAAGGAGTACCAGGCGCAGAAGGAGTTCGTGTTCCCGCCCCGCCAGTCGATGCGGCTCGTGCGCGACACGATCGCGTTCACGGCGGCCGAGATGCCGAAATGGCACTCGATCTCCATCTCCGGCTACCACATCCGCGAGGCGGGTTCGACGGCCGCCGAAGAACTGGCCTTCACGCTGGCCAACGGGTTCGCCTACGTCGAGCTCGCCCTACAGGCCGGCCTGCCGATCGACGTGTTCGCGCCGCGGCTGAGCTTCTTCTTCAACGCCCACATCGACTTCTTCGAAGAGATCGCCAAGTACCGCGCCGCTCGCCGGATCTGGGCCCGGTGGCTGAAGGAGCGCTACGGCGCCACCAACCCCCGCTCGATGCAGCTGCGGTTCCACACGCAGACCGCCGGCGTGTCGCTCACCGCCCAGCAGCCGGAGGTGAACATCGTGCGGACGGCGATCGAGGCGCTCGCTGGGGTGCTCGGCGGCACGCAGTCCCTGCACACCAACTCGATGGACGAAGCGCTCGCCCTGCCCACCGAGAAAGCGGCCCGGATCGCGCTGCGCACCCAGCAGGTGATCGGCTACGAGACCAACGTCGCCCACGTCGCCGACCCGCTCGGCGGTTCGTGGTACGTCGAGGAACTCACCGACGAAATTGAGCGCCGGGCGACGGCGATCTTCGATCACCTCGACGAGCTCGGCCACGGTTCGATCCTCGAGGGCTGCATCAAGGGCATCGAGGAGAACTGGTTCCAGGGCAAGATCGCCGACTCGGCCTACGAGCTCGAGCGCCAGTTCAACCAGGGTCGGCGGATCATCGTCGGCGTGAACCGGTTCCTCGAAGGCAACGAGGACGACCAGATCGAGCTGCTGCAGATCACCAACGAAGACGAGGCCCGCCAGCGCAAGCGGCTCGACACGGTGAAGGCCGATCGCGACCAGACCGCTGTCGATGCGGCGCTCGCCCGGCTCGCCACCGAGGCCGCCGACCCCGAGGTGAACCTGATGCCGACGCTGATCGAGGCCGTGCGGACCTACGCGACGCTCGGCGAGATCATGGGGTCGATGGCCGACGTGTTCGGCCGGCACGTCGAGGTGCCGACGATCTGAGCGAGCCGTTCAACCCCAACGACTGGGCCGAGCGCATGCGGGTCTTTCGCGCCCGTTTCTCGAGCGACGAGGAGGCCGTCACCGGGCATCCGGCGTGGATGCGCTGGTGGCGGCCGACCGGGACGCTCGCCCGCCTCGGCCGCTGGTTCGGCGGTCGCGTCGACGGCGGCACCGTGCAGGTCGCGCTCTACGCCCATGACGCCGAGCCCGGCGATCCTCCCGCGCTGGTGTTCCCGGCCGAAGCCGGAGCCCTGCCGGGCCCCGAGGGGCTCGACGAGGTGATCGTGTTCGGCGATCCCGAACCCAACGGGTGCCTCGTGGTGGACGGCCCGTCGGGGCTGGTGTGGCCTCGATTCAATCCGCTCGTGCCCGACGGACGCGCGCCGGCGCGCTGAGCGCGGCGACGGTCCGGCAGGGCGACAGCCCGGGGGCGACCCGGAGCGTCAGCTCGCGACTTCGGTGCAGCCGAGCGCCTCGAGCGCTCGGCGCAAGGCGGCCGCGTTCGCCTCGAGTTCCTCACGCCCGACGGTGGCCGCCGCGTTCGCAAAGCTCAGGTCGCGCATCGAGCGGGTGGGGATCACGTGCAGGTGGGTGTGCGGCACCTCGAACCCGGCGATGATCGTGCCGATCCGCTCGCACGGGAATGCCTGCATCTGCGCCTGGCCGATCACCTGGCCGACGACGTGCAGGTGGGCGACGGTGGCGGCCGGCAGATCGATCCAATGGTCGACCTCGGCGCGGGGGACCACCAGGGTGTGGCCGGGCGCGATCGGGTTGATCGACAAGAACGCCACGCACTGCTCGTCGCGCCACACGAACGTGCCGGGGATCCGGCCCTCGATGATCGCCGTGAACACCGTGGCCATCAGGCGTACCCGCCCGACATCGACAAGATGTCCCCCGTGCAGTAGCTCGACTCGTCCCCGGCCAGGAAGCGGATGATCTGCGCCAGCTCGTCGGCCTGCGCCATGCGGCCCATGCCGATCCGCATCGTGGTCAGCTGCTTCATCTGGGCGTCCATCGGGGCGAGCAGCGGTGTGTCGACGTACCCGGGGCACACGGCGTTGACCCGGACCCCGAACGGGGCCACCTCCAGCGCGACCGACTTGGTGAGCCCGATGATCGCTGCCTTCGCAGCCGAGTAGCTCGGCGCCCCGGCCGAGGGCCACAGCCCGAGGATCGACGCGATGTTGATGATCGAGCCGGACCGGGCCGGCGTCATGTGCCGCAGCGCCGCCCGGCAGCCGTAGAACACCCCGTAGAGGTGGGTGCGGATCATCAGGTCCCACTCGGCGTCGGTCATCGACACGGTCACGTCGAGCGGCACCATGTCCTGCGGGCGGCCCTCGAGCTTGGCGTGCTGGTTCGCCAGGCCCTGCGCGAAGCGGTCGTGGTTCGGCTTCGGCGCGATGCCGGCGTTGTTGATGACGATGTCGAGCCGGCCGTGGCGAGCGACCGCCGCATCGACTGCGGCATCGAACGCGGCGGCATCGGTGACGTCGAACGGTGCGCTGTCGCCACCGATCTCCGCAGCGACCGCCGCAGCGGCCGCCGGGTCGAGATCGTTGACCACGACCGTGGCGCCGTCGGCCGCGAGCCGGCGGCTGAACGCCGCGCCGAGCCCGGAACCGCCGCCGGTGACGAGCGCGATCTTGTTGTCGAGTCCCCCCGTGAGCATGCCCGGATCGTAGGTGGGTCCGCGGTGCCGACCCGTATGCTCGGCGCCGTGGCCTCCGGCGGCGATCGACGCATCCTGACCGTGCCCAACCTGGTCACCGTCGTGCGCCTGTCGTGCCTTCCGGTCTTCCTGTGGCTGCTGTTCGGGCGCGACGACCGAGCGGCCGCGGCGTGGCTCCTCGGCGCCCTCGGCGCCACCGACTGGGTGGACGGGTTCGTGGCCCGCCGGTTCGGCCAGGTGTCGGAGCTGGGCAAGGTGCTCGACCCGACCGCCGACCGGTTGCTGTTCCTGATCGGGGTCGGCGGGATCGTCGCCGACGGTTCGGCCCCGTTGTGGTTCGCGCTCGCCGTGCTCGCGCGCGAAGCCCTGCTCGGCGTCGTGCTCGTCGGGCTGACCCTCGCCGGGATGCAGCGATTCGACGTCACCTGGTGGGGCAAAGCGGCGACGTTCGCCTTGATGTGGACGTTCCCGTTCTTCCTCATGGGCAACGCCGGATCGGGCCTGTGGTACGGGTTCTGCGCGACGGCCGCCTGGGTGGTCGGTGTTCCCGGGCTGGTGCTGAGCTGGTTCTCGGCCGTGCAGTACGTCCCCACCATCCGGCGATCGCTCGCCGACGGCCGAGCCGACCGGGCGGGCCGAGCCGGCGTGGCCTGAGCGGGCGCGTCGATGCGAGCGGTGGTGCTGGCCGGTGGGGAAGGCACCCGGCTGCGACCGCTGACCTCGAACGCACCCAAACCGATGCTCCCGATCGCCAACCGGCCGATGATCGAACACGTCGTCGACCTGCTTCGCCGCCACGGCGTCGAGGAGATCGTGATCACCGTGTCCTACATGGCGAACGTGATCGACCGGCAGCTCGGCGACGGACGCGAGCTCGGCGTGTCGATCGTCTACGTGCAAGAGCCCGCCCCGCTCGGTACCGCCGGCAGCGTGCGCAACGCGAAGGATTGGCTCGACGACCGGTTCCTGGTGCTGTCCGGCGACGTGGTCACCGACATCGACCTGACCGAACTCGTCCGCCTGCACGACGAGCGCTCCGCGCTCGCCACGATGGCGCTCGCCCGGGTGCCGAACCCCCGCGAGTTCGGGATGGTCACCCTGCGAGGCGACGGCACCGTCGAGCGGTTCCTCGAGAAGCCCGGGCGTGGGCAGGTGTTCTCCGACACGGTCAGCACCGGCATCTACGTGTTCGACCCGGCGATGCTCTCGCAGATCCCGACGGGCCGGCTCGTGGACTTCTCCCTCGACGTGTTCCCCGGCCTGCTCGCCGGCGGCCGCCTGCACGGCGCCGTGGTCGACGGGTTCTGGGAGGACGTCGGGACCCTGGAGTCCTACCTGCGAGTCCACACCGCTGTGCTCGACCGGACGGTCTCGCTCGAGATCCCCGGGTTCGAGGTTGCCCCGGGCGTGTGGCTGGGGGAGGGGGCCGAGATCGACCCCGCCGCCGTCGTCGACGGCCCTGCGGTGATCGGGCCCGGCGCCCGCATCGGGCCCGGGTGCCGGCTGGGGCCCTACAGCGTGCTCGGCGCCAACGTCGGGCTCCTCGCCGACGTCGACGTCGAGCGCAGCGTGTTGCACGACAACGTCGACGTGGCACCCGGGGCCCGGCTGCGCGGCGCCGTCGTCGGCCGCGGGGCGGTACTCGGGGGAAACGTGCGCGTCGCAGAGTCGGCGGTGCTCGGCGACGGCGTGCGGGTCGGCGCCAACGCCGTGCTCGGCGAGGCCGTCAAGGTGTATCCGGGCAAGACGGTCGAGGACGGCGCAGTCGTCAACTCCTCGATCGTGTGGGCCAGCCGTGCGCCGCGCAGCCTGTTCGGGCCGCAGGGTGTCAGTGGGATCGCCAACATCGACGTCACCCCGGAACTCGCGATCGACGTGGCGATGGCGTTCGGGGCGACGTTGCGCAAGGGATCCTCGGTCGTTGCGTCCCGGGATTCGAGCCGCTCGGCCCGCATGCTCAAACGGGCGGTGATGGCCGGGTTGAACGCGAGCGGGATCGACGTGGTCGACCTCGAAGTGGCCTCGTTGCCGGTCACCCGCTTCCTGACCCGGTCCCCGCAAACCGCCGGCGGGGTGTCGGTCCGCCTGGTGCCGGGCGACCCGCGCCGCGTCACGCTGCGGTTCCTCGACGCCGACGGCGCCGACCTCGCCGAAGACCGCCAACGAGCCGTCGAACGGCACGTGCAGCGCGAGGACCAGCGTCGGGCCCTGCCCGAGGAGGTCGGCGACATCTCGTTCCCCGCCCGGGCGCTCGAGAGCTACGCGGTGGCGCTGGAGGCGACCGTCGACATCGCCGCCATCGAGGCCAGGCGATTCAAGCTGGTGGTCGACTACGCCTACGGCACCGCCACCCAGGCGATGACCAACGTGCTCGCGAAGCTCGGCGCCGACGTGCTGGCGTTGAACCCCTACCAGTCGACCCGCCAGATGCTGTCGTTCTCCTTCGCCGACGCGGCGGGGCGCGTTGCGGGCCACGTGCGCAGCTCCGGTGCCGACCTCGGCGCCGTGATCGGACCCGACGGCGAACGACTCGTCCTCGTCGACGACTGCGGCAGCGTCCTCGGCGATGCGACGGCACTGCTCACCGTCGTGGAACTCGCCGCGGCGGGTGGACTCGGAGAGCGGATCGCCGTGCCGGTCACGGCATCCCGTCACGTCGAGACCGTCGCGGGTGCGCACGGCGTCGAGGTGGTGCGCACCAAGCTCGCCAGCTCGGCGCTGCTGGCCGCCGGGGCCTCGCCGGGGGTGGGGTTCGCCGGCGACGGCGCCGGCGGATTCGCAGTACCGCGCTTCCTGCCCGCGTTCGACGCCGCAGCGACGCTCGTCACGACGCTGGGACTGCTCGCCGGGCGAGGTGAGCCGCTCTCGGCGATCCGGGCGCGGCTGCCGGGCGTCCACCTGGCCCGCGTCGAGGTGCCGACGCCCTGGGATCGCACGGGCGCCGTCATGCGCGCCGTGCTCGAAGACCTCGCCGGCCAGGAGATCGAGACCACCGACGGGGTCAAGGCCCGTTACGACGACGGCTGGGTGCTCGTCGTGCCCGACCCGGCGGCGCCGATGCTCCAGGTGTGGGCCGAGGGCGCCGACGACGCCGCCGCAGAACACCTCGCCGGCGCCCAGGCGGCCCGCCTGCAGCACTTGGCGGGCTGACAACCGTCGCCGGGCCGCTAGCGTTCGGCGCATGAACGTGCCCGGCCAGATGCGCTACTCGACCGACCACGAGTGGGCCCTGCTCGAGGACGGAGCCGTCCGCGTCGGTATCACCGAATACGCCCAGGACGCGCTCGGCGACGTGGTGTTCGTGCAGATGCCGTCGGTGGGCACCGCCGTGGTCGCCGGGGAACCATTCGGCGAGGTCGAGTCCACCAAGTCCGTGTCGGACCTCTACGCACCCGTGTCGGGCACGGTGGTCGCCGTCAACGACGGTCTCGGTGCCCAACCCGAGTCCGTCAACCAGGACCCGTACGGCGCCGGTTGGCTCTGCGTGATCCGACCCGACGACGCCAACCAGTTCGAGACCCAGTTCGCGGCGCTGCTCGACGCCGACGCCTACCGGGCCCTCGTCGACGGCTGACCGGCCGTGGCGGCGCTGTTCTGCAACCAGTGCGGGCATCGCAATCCGCCCGAGTCGAACTTCTGCTCGGTGTGCGGGGCGCCGCTCGACGTGGCGCGCCCCGAGCGCACGATCACGTTCCACACCCGGGAACCCGGCGAGAGCGCCCCGGAACCCGACGACGACGTGGTCGTCAACCTCGCCGACCTGCCCGGCGGGCAGGCGGTGCTGCTCGTGCGCTCCGGCCCCCAGGCCGGCCTGCGGGTGCAGCTCACCAAGGCGGTCACCACCCTCGGGCGCAGCGACGACGCCGACGTGTCGCTCGACGACATCACCGTCTCCCGCCAGCACGTCGAGGTGGCGCGCACCGCCGACGGGTTCGCCGTGCGTGACGCCGGTTCGCTCAACGGCACCTACCTGAACCACGAGCGCATCGCCGGCAGCCGGCCGCTCGTCCACGGCGACGAGCTGCAGGTGGGGAAGTTCAAGCTCGTGTTCCTCCTCGGGGCCGATGCCGGGTGAGCGGTGGCGTGGAGCGGCCGTTCCTGTCGATCGGCGAGGTGCTCGCCGTGCTGCAACCCGAGTTCCCTGACGTCACCATCTCCAAGATCCGGTTCCTCGAGGCCCAGGGGCTGATCGACCCCGAACGCACGGCCAGCGGCTACCGCAAGTTCTACGACGCCGACCTGCGCCGGTTGCGGTTCATCCTGCGGGAGCAAAAGGAGCACTTCCTGCCGCTGCGGGTCATCAAGGATCGCCTCGCCGCCGAGCCGGCCGGCCCGGCCCCGGGGGTCGACGGCCACGCCGAACCGACGCCCGCGGCGCCGCCCGCAGGGACCCTGCCCGGTTCGGCCGTCGAGTTCTCGCTCGAGGAGCTCGCCGGGGCGAGCGGGCTGCTCGTCGAACAGGTCCGCGAGATCGAGTCGTTCGGTCTGCTGCACGGCCGCACCCGCTCGGGGGTGACCCGCTACGGCGCCGATGCGCTCGACGTCGCCCGGCTCGCCGCAGCGTTCTTGCGGCACGGCGTCGAGGCCCGGCATCTGCGCATGTACCGCAGCGCAGCCGAGCGCGAGGTCGGGATCATCGAGCAGGTCGTGCTCCCGCTGGCCAAGCAGCGCAACCCGAAAGTGCGCGCCGAGGCCCAGGGCAAGCTCGACGAGCTCGTGTCGCTCGGGGCGCGTTTGCGCGACGCGTTGGTGCGCAGCGCGCTCGCGCCGCTCGCCGAGCCGCGCTGAGCCATTCTGCGATCCGGACCGGGCCGCGTCCGGCGACGGCTCCGCAGGGCCGGGGAAGAATCGGTCGCCTGGCACGACACGGTGGACCGGTGCAGCGTTAGGGTTTTCTCGTGATCTCCATGGACCTGGTCGGTGTCCGGCTCGAGATGCCGGCGAACCAGCCGATCGTGCTGCTGCGAGAGCAGGGCGAAGCACACCGCCTCCTGCCGATCTACATCGGCCACCCGGAAGCCATGGCGATCGCGCACGCGCTCGACGGCGTGGTGCCTCCCCGGCCGCTCACCCACGACCTGCTGCGCACCGTCATCGAGGAGTTCGGCGGTTCGCTCGAGAAGGTTGTCGTCAACGACCTGCGCGATCAGACGTTCTTCGCCGAACTGCACCTCCTCGTGGGCGGGGTACGCCACACCGTGTCGTGCCGCCCCTCGGACGGCATCGCACTGGCCGTCCGTACGGGTGCGGCGATCTTCGCGTCGCCCGGCGTGCTCGACCTCGCCGGTCAGGCCCCCGAGCCGGAGGCCGAAGGCGAGCAGTCCGAGGAGATCCTCGGCGAGTTCCGGGCGTTCCTCGAGGACGTGAACCCCGAGGATTTCGCCCCCTGAACCACCCCGGGTGCTTGACGACCACACCGGCGTAACTACGCTGCTGTGGTCCGGCGGGCGGCCCTCGGAGGTTCTCGTGTCCCTGACGTCAGGTGCAACCCATGGTCCGTCGTCGGATGGGGCCGGGTTCTCCGGCACGCAGGCGGCCGACATCGTCGGCATCTCGTACCGCCAACTCGACTACTGGGCGCGCACCGATCTGGTGCGGCCGTCGCTGTCGGAGGCACGGGGAAGCGGCTCACGCCGCCTCTACTCGTACCGGGACCTGCTCGAGCTCCGCATGATCAAGAAGCTGCTCGACGCCGGCATCAAGCTCGAATCGGTCCGGCAGGTGTTCGACTACCTGCGCGGCTCGACCGGGGTCGACATCGCATCGGCCAACTTGGTGATCGCCGGCAACCGGGTGCTGCTGTGCGACGACGACACCCTGATCGACGTCGTGAAGCGCGGCCAGGGCGTGCTCAACGTGTTGCCGATGGGTGACGTGAAGCGTGACGTCGACGCAGCGATCGTCGACCTGCCCGGCGCCGATGCGCCGAACGCCGTGGGCACACGGTCGGCCGTGGCCCGGTGAGCGACCGCCGGTCGCCCCTCCACGACCGGCACCTCGCCGCCGGGGCGAAGGTGGTGCCCTTCGGTGGGTGGGAGATGCCGCTGCAGTACCCGACCGGCACCGTGCACGAGCACCTCGCCTGCCGGTCCGACAGCGCGGTGTTCGACGTCAGCCACCTCGGCACGGTGCGGGTCACCGATACGGGCGCGCACGACCGCCTGCAGGCGGTCCTCACCAACGACCTCGACCGCATCGGGCCCGGCCGGGCCCAGTACACCCACCTGCTCGACGACGCCGGCGGGGTGCTCGACGACCTGATCGTCTGGTGGGTCGGACCCGACGAGTTCGACGTGATGCCCAACGCCTCCAACACCGACGGCGTGCGCGCCGCGATCGGCGGGACGGACGTGACCGCCGAGCGGGTGGTGCTCGCCGTGCAGGGCCCGCGGGCCCGGGAACGGGTCGCATCGTGGTGGCCGCAGGCGGCCGCCGTCGGCCGATTCGAGGTGGCTCGCTGCGACTGGGACGGGGTCGAGTGCCGGGTCGCCGGAACCGGGTACACCGGGGAGGACGGCATCGAGGTGGCAGCCCCGGTCGCCGTCGCCGGCGCCGTCTGGGACCGGATCCTCGCCGCCGGGATCACCCCGGCCGGGCTCGGGGCGCGCGACACGCTTCGCCTCGAGGCCGCGCTGCCGCTCCACGGGCACGAACTCGGCCCGGGGATCACCCCGCTGCAAGCCCGGCTCGGCTGGGTCGTCGCCTGGGGGAAGCCGTCGTTCCGTGGCAAAGCGTCGCTCGAGGCCGAACGGGCCCGGGGACCGCACCGGGTGCTGCGGGGGATCGCCACCGAGGGCCGCCGCCCGCCGCGGGCCGAGTGCCCCGTGCTCGCCGACGGCCGGTTCGTGGGCACGGTCACGAGCGGCAACTTCTCCCCGGTGCTCGGGCACGGCATCGCGCTCGCGCTCGTCGAACCCGCCGTCGCCATCGGCGAGGTCGTCGAGATCGACGTGCGGGGCACGGCATTGCCCGGGCAGGTCGTGGCCGTACCGTTCGTTCGGCCTCAGCGCAGCGCGTAGGCCTCCACCGGCAGGCACGAGCACACCAGGTTGCGGTCGCCGGCGGCGGCATCGATCCGTGCGACCGGCGGCCAGTACTTGGCGAGCCGGGTGGCCGCCGTCGGGTAGGCCGCTTCCTCGCGCCGGTAGGGCCGGTCCCACACGTCGGCCATGACCGCTTCCGCGGTGTGCGGGGCGAGCCGCAACGGGCTCGCCTCGATCGGCCAGTCGCCTGCGGCAACCCGGTCGATCTCGGCCCGGATGGCGAGCATCGCCTCGCAGAACCGGTCGAGTTCGCGGCGTGACTCGGATTCGGTCGGCTCGACCATGAGCGTGCCTGCGACCGGGAAGCTCAACGTCGGCGCGTGGAACCCGTGGTCCATGAGCCGCTTGGCGACGTCCTCGGCAGTGACCCCGGTGGCCTTGGTGAGCGGCCGCAGGTCGAGGATGCACTCGTGGGCGACGTCGCCGTGCTCGCCGCGGTACAGCACCGGGAACGCTCCCTCGAGGCGGCGGGCGACGTAGTTGGCGCTCAACACCGCCTGCTCGGTGGCGCGCCGCAAGCCGTCGGGCCCCATCATGCGCACGTACATCCACGGGATCGCCAGGATGCCCGCCGAGCCCCACGGCGCAGCCGACACCGGCCCGACCGGGTTGCCGGCGGCAACGCCCGCAGGGTTGCACGACGGGTGCACCGGATGCGAGGGCAGGAACGGGGCGAGGTGCGCCTTCACCGCGGTGGGACCCACGCCGGGCCCGCCACCGCCGTGGGGGATGCAGAAGGTCTTGTGCAGGTTCAGGTGGCTGACGTCGGCCCCGAACCCACCGGGCGGGGCCACCCCGACGAGCGCGTTGAGATTGGCGCCGTCGACGTACACCTGACCGCCGTGGCGGTGGACGATCTCGCACAGATCGGTGATCCCGACCTCGTAGACGCCATGGGTCGAGGGATAGGTGACCATCACGGCAGCCAGCCGGTCGCCCGCCGTGGCGGCCTTGGCCCGCAGGTCATCGAGGTCGACGTCGCCGTCCTCGCGGCAGGCGACCACCACGACCGACATGCCGGCCATCACGGCGCTCGCTGCGTTCGTCCCGTGTGCCGAGGACGGGATCAGGCACACGGTGCGATCGACGTCGCCCCGGCTCCGGTGGTACGCCCGGATCGCGAGCAACCCGGCGAGCTCGCCCTGGCTCCCGGCATTGGGCTGCAACGAGATCGCGTCGTAACCCGTGCAGGCGAGCAGCATGGACTCGAGTTGGGCGATCAGCTCGAGGGTGCCGGCAGCCTGCTCCAGCGGTGCGAACGGGTGCAGGTCGGCGAACTCCGGCCAGGTGATCGGCAGCATCTCGGCCGCAGCGTTGAGCTTCATCGTGCACGATCCGAGGGGGATCATCGTGCGGTCCAAGGCGAGGTCGCGATCGGCGAGCCGGCGCACGTACCGCACCAGTTCCGCCTCGCCGTGGTAGCGGTGGAACACCGGGTGGGTGAGCACCTCGCCGCTGCGCCGCAACGGGATCGGATCGGCACCGATCGCCGTTCCCCCCTCGACACCCCCGGGCACGCCGAACGAGTCGAGCACGGCGTCGAGCACGGCCGGTGTCGTCGTCTCGTCGACGGTGATCCCGACCCGGTCCGCATCGACGAGCCGCAGGTTCACGTCCCGGGCGAGCGCTGCGGCCACCACCTCGGCCGCGCGTCCCGGGACGAGGGCGGTGACCGTGTCGAACCATGTGTCGTGCACCAACTCGACACCACCGGCCCGCAGCGCACCGGCGAGCGACGACGCCGCGGCGTGTACCCGCTGCGCGATGCGCCGCAACCCGTCGGGGCCGTGGTGCACGGCGTAGAGCGCCGCGAGCACCGCCAGCAGCACCTGGGCGGTGCAGATGTTGGACGTCGCTTTCTCCCGGCGGATGTGCTGCTCCCGGGTCTGCAGGGCGAGCCGCAGCGCCGGGCGGCCCTCGGCGTCCATGGACGCACCGACCAGGCGGCCGGGCAGGGCCCGGGCGTGCACGTCGTTGCAGGCGAGGAACGCGGCGTGCGGGCCGCCGAACCCCATCGGCACCCCGAACCGCTGGGTGGAACCGACGGCCAGGTCGGCGCCCCACGAGCCAGGCGGCGCGACGAGCAGCAGCGACAGCACGTCGACCTCGGCGACGACGAGGGCCCCGGCGGCATGGGCGGCATCGGCGACCGGGCGCCAGTCCGGTATCGCCCCGGTGGACGTCGGGCAGGGGAGCAGCACCCCGAAGCAGCCGTCGGGCAGCGGTGAGACGAGCAGGTCGGCCACGTGCACGGCGACCCCGAGCGGCTCGGCCCGGGTGGCGAGCACCGCAGCGACCTGAGGATGGACGTCGGCGTGCACGGCGAAGGTGGCCCCGGCGACGCGAGACAGGCGGCGGGCCATCGTCATCGCCTCGGCGGCCGCGGTCGCTTCGTCGAGCAACGACGCGCCCGCCAGGTCGAGCCCGCACAGGTCGGCGACCATCGTCTGGAACGTGAGCAGCGCCTCGAGCCGGCCCTGGCTGATCTCGGGCTGGTACGGGGTGTAGGCGGTGTACCAGGCCGGGCTCTCGAGCACCGTGCGCCGCAGCACGGCCGGCATGATCGTGCCGTGGTAGCCCATGCCGATCAGCGACGTGCACCGGCGGTTGCGGCGGGCGATCGCGGCGAGTTCGTCGAGCGCCCGGTGCTCCGGCACCGCCGGTGCGACCGGCAGCGGTGCGCCCGAACGGATCGACGCCGGCACCGCCCGAGCGATCAACGCCTCGATCGAGGCCGCGCCGACGGTCCGCAACATCGGGGCCCGGTCGTCACCGTCGACCCCGATGTGACGGTGCTCGAACTCGCCGTCGTCCAGGTGGCCCTCGGTGTCGGCCGGCAGGGAAAACGACGGCAGCGGGGCGGGAGCAGACATGGGGGACCTCCGAAGGGCCGGTGGCTGGTTCCCCCGCTGTCGTGGTTACCTGAGAGCTTCGACGGGCGAACCCGTCTTTCCCCGTCGGTGAGAGGCCGAACCTCTGCTCTCCAGCGTTCGCCTCACCGACGCGGTCCTGGGGCCTGAGAGTTTCCGGGGTGGTTGCTCCTTCGGCGCTGCCGCCGGCCGAAGCCCACGCCAGCTCTCCCGCGCCGGGTCACCGGCGCCCGCATCCTACCGTCGGGTCAGGCGGGGCCGGCGGATCGTTCGGCGGCGTACTGCTCGATCGAGGCCAGCTGGGCGTTGAGGGTGGCGGCGACGTACCGGTCGCCGCCGGCCATCACGTGGTCGTAGCTGGCCTGCACCGGCGCGAGCTGCCCGGTGAAGTGGGGCATGACCTCCTCGGCGAACAACTCGTAGTGGCGCAGCGTGGCCTGCCACGGCGCGAAGTCGGCGCCCATCATCAAGAAGGCCCCGAACCCGCCGGACATCTCGATGAGCCGCTCGATCTGCGCGATCGCCATCGCCGGGGTGCCGATGATGAACCGACCCGACGCGTTCAGTTCGTCGACGAGGCCGTCGTAGTCGGTGGCGGTCGGCGGTTCGGACGGGATGATGTGGCGCAGGTAGTCGAGGATCCATTCGAGGCCGTAGCGGCAGTTGGCCTTCGCCTCCTCGACGGTGTCGGCGAGGTGCATCGGCCCCATCATCCGCCAGGCCCGGCGGTCCGCGACGTGGCCGTGGGCGGCCGCTTCGTCCTGCCACACCTGCCAATGGCCGGCCAGCAACGGGAACGCCACCGGGTCCGTGGCCGCGATCGACAGCATGCCGATCCCGTGGCGGCCGGCGAGCTTGGAGCCCGTCGGTGACACCGACGCAGCGACCGCGATGTCGAAGTCGCTGTAGGGGCGCATCTGCAGCACCGCCCCGTCGCAGGTGAACCAGTCGGTCTTCTCGGTGACGGTCTCGCCCCGGAACAACCGCATGATCACCTCGAGCGCCTGCTCCATGCGCGGCCGCTGGTCGGCCGGGTCGATGCCGAGCATCATCGCGTCGCTCGTGAGCTGACCCGGTCCGGCGCCGAACATCATCCGGCCCCGGGTGAGGTGGTCGAGCATGACGATGCGGTCGGCCAGGATCAACGGATGGTGGTAGGGGAGCGAGTTCACTCCGGTGCCCAGCTTGATCGAACGAGTCCGCTGGCTCGCCGCGGCGATGAACACCTCCGGCGACGCGATCAGCTCGCTGCCCGCCGAGTGGTGTTCACCGATCCAGGCCTCGTGGTAGCCGAGGCGGTCGAGGTGCTCGACGAGTTCGAGATTGCGGTGGAGTGCGAGGTGCGGGTTCAGGCCGACCTTGTGCATCGGCGGCAGGAAAATCCCGAAACGGAGCGGCCAAGGCTGCGGCATGACCCGAGCTTGGCACAGTGGCGGGCGTCACTCGCGGCGGGTCAGCGCAGCACCTCGTCCACCCGCACGTCGTCCCGGTCGAGCCCGCCGCGGACGCCGAGCGCAGTCGGTGTCCCGGTGAACACCGAGCGGAGATGGGCGACCACGAGGTGCTGGATCGCCGGCCACGCCCGCGTCACCGGGGGGTACTTGTCGTCGCAGCCGTCGGCGAACAGCCGCCCGACGAGCGGGTTGACCGCCACGCCGGCCCGCTCGGCGGCGGCGAGCACCCCGCCCTGGTCACGGGCAACGGTGCAGATGTCCATGAACCCGAGGTGGGTCACCCCGGTCATCTCGGCGTACCGGCGCGGCGCGGGCAACGCGCGAGCCGCGGCGCGCACCCGGTCGACCGGAGCGATCGCGTCGTCGGTCCCGGCGATCAGCAGCGAGGGGACCGACGGCGGTGGGCTCTGCGCTACCGGCGCGGCCATGGCCACATAGGTGCGGACCCGGGGATCGGCCGCCGCCCGGATCGCGGCCGAACCGCCGGCCGAATGGCCGACCACGGCGACGCGGGCGGGGTCGACCAGCGCGGCGCCCGGGACGTCGCTCCCCGGGCGCGTCCAGGCGTCGATCATCGCCAGGAGATCGTCGACATCGGAGGGTTGGCCGATCGATCCGAAGCTCCCGGCCAACACGGCCGACAGGTTCCGTGAGCGGTGCTCGGGCGACACGACCACGTAGCCCCACGTCGCCAGCCCGACGGTGAGGAAGCTCGACTGGGTGGCGTAGCCGGCCAACCCGTGGCTGAACACGACCAGCCCGGCCCGCTCGCCGCCGGTCGCCACGGGCGCATCGCGCCCTGCGGCCATGGCGACCGTCGTGCCGGTGAGGGCTTCGAGCTTGGGTCGTTCCGCCGCCGGCAGCGCATCGCGCAGGTCGTAGGAGGCCGGGGCGGCGGTGGGGGCCGCCGCCGGGTACCAGACCGTGACCGGCCGGCCGGCGACCGTGAGGTCTCGCACCCCGACCGGGGCCGGCCCCGGACCGTCGAAGCGGGGTACGACGGGGGCCGCGGTCGTGGTCGTCGCCGCGGCGGTCGAGAGGGCGGCCCCGGTGCTGCCGGCCGTCGTCGCGGCCGTCGTCGCGGCCGTCGTCACGGTCGCCGTCGTGCTCGCCGGTGCGCTGCCCGTGCCGTCGGCACACGCGGCCGGGATCGCGCTGCAGCAAACGATCGCAAGGGCTGTGAGGAGTGTTCGCCGTCGGCTGCCGACCCGGTGCATCGGGCTGAAGCGTCCCACGGGCGGGCACGCGGCGTCGCACCCGGGCCGTTTGCGACGAGTCCGGCCGATGAACGGCGATCGATTTCGCCACCGAATGGTCGGGCCTCGCTCAACTGCGGCGGGCCTCTACCGATAGCCCATCTGTCGGGCGGTCCGGGCCGGGACCCGGGTGACCTTCGAGAGGCACGAGCACATGGAAGACATGGATGAAGTGGTTCAAGAGTTCCTCGTCGAGAGCCGAGAGAACCTTGACCGCCTCGATCGAGAGTTCGTCGAGCTGGAGAACGACCCGACGTCGCGGCCGTTGCTCGCGAGCATCTTCCGCACGATCCACACGATCAAGGGCACCGCAGGATTCCTCGGGTTCGACAAGCTGCAGTCGGTCACCCACGTCGGCGAAAACCTGCTGAGCTTGCTGCGCTACGGCTCGCTCGGGGTCACCAGCGACCGCACGAGCACGTTGCTACGCATGGTCGACGCCATCCGGGCGATGCTCGATCTGATCTCCGACCACGGCACCGACGGCGACGAGCCGTACCTCGAGCTCATCGAGGAACTGACCGATCACTGTCAGGGTGCGGGCAAGCGCGGCTCGGCCTACGCCGAGGCGGCCGCACCGGTCGTGCCGGTCGTCGAGGCGCTCGCGGACCACGAACCCGCCGTCGTACCGGTGAACGCCCACCCGGTCCCTGTGGCTGAGCCGGCTCCCGTTGTGCCGGCGCCGGTCGCCGAGGCCACCCCGGTCGTGCCGGTCGCCGAGCCCACCTTGATGGCTCCTCGGGCCGACGCCGACCATCCGAAGGCGAACGAGCACCCCGGCGAACAGGTCCGCTCGGGCGGTGGCGACACCTCGATCCGCGTCGACGTGAAACTGCTCGACCAGCTGATGAACCTGGTGGGGGAGCTCGTGCTCGCCCGCAACCAGATCCTGCAGTTCGCCGGCCAGCAGGAAGACCCGGCGCTCGCGGCCACCTCCCAGCAGCTCAACCTCATCACGACCGAGCTGCAGGAAGGGGTCATGAAGACCCGCATGCAGCCCATCGGCAGCGTCTGGTCGAAGTTCCCCCGAGTGGTGCGCGACCTCGCCGTGTCCTGCGGGAAGAAGGTGCGCATCGAGATGGAGGGCGAGGAGACCGAACTCGACCGCACCATCCTCGAAGCGATCAAAGACCCGCTGACCCACGTGGTGCGCAACTCGGTCGACCATGGCATCGAGGAGCCGCAACGGCGCCTCGAAGCGGGCAAGCCTGCCGAGGGCACCCTGCGCCTGCGCGCTTACCACGACGGTGGCCAGGTGGTCATCGAGATCAGCGACGACGGCGGCGGTGTCAACTGCGACAAGGTCCGCCGCAAGGCCATCGACCGGGGGATCATCACCCAGCAGCAGGCCGCGAAGATGACCGAGCGCGAGGTGGCGCACCTGATCTTCGAGCCGGGGTTCTCCACGGCCGAGAAGGTGTCGAACATCTCCGGGCGCGGGGTCGGCATGGACGTCGTGAAGACCAACGTCGAGAAGATCGGCGGCTCGGTCGACGTCCAGAGCGTGCAGGGCCGGGGCATGAGCCTCACGGTGAAGATCCCGCTCACGCTGGCGATCATCCCGGCGCTGATCGTGTCCGTGCACGGCCACCGGTATGCGATCCCGCAGGTCAACCTGGTGGAGCTCATCCGGGTCGAGCGCACCGAGACCAGCCGCGGGATCGAGTTCGTCGGTGACGCACCGGTGTTCCGCCTCCGGGGCCGCCTGCTGCCGATCGTGTGGCTCGCCGAGATCCTCGGCCTCCCCTCCCACCGGGAGACCGCAGCGCAGAACGTCGTGGTGATCCAAGCCGACGACCGCCAGTTCGGCCTCGTGGTCGACCGCATCTCCGACACCGAGGAGATCGTGGTCAAGCCGCTCGGGCCGCACTTCAAGGGGATCGAGGCCTTCGCCGGCACGACGATCATGGGTGACGGCACCGTCGCACTGATCCTCGACGTGCTCGGCATCGCCCGCCAGGGCGCACTGGTGTCCGAGGAACGGCACCGCCGGGGAACCGAGGAGGAAGAAGTGCACGAGCGTCGCGACCGCGACTCCCAGACCGTGCTCGTGTGCATGGCCGCCGGTCAGCGGGTGGCGATCCCGCTCGCGCTGGTGTCCCGCCTCGAGGAGTTCCCGCGGAACATGATCGAGAAGGCCGCCGGCAAGGAAGTCGTGCAGTACCGGGGACGGTTGCTGCAGCTGGTGTCGCTGGCGTCGTTCCTCGGCCTGTACGCCGACCACGGTTACAGCGACGGGCACGAGCGGGCGCTGCAGGTGCTCGTCTACAACGAGAACGACCGCACGTTCGGCCTCGTCGTCGACGAGATCGTCGATGTCATGGACGCCGACTTCTCCGCCGTCGAGCACTCCGATCGCCCCGGTGTGCCGTTCTCGGCCGTGATCGGCCGGCGGGTGACCGACCTCGTCGACGTCGACACGCTGATCCGTTCCACCATCGACGGCCCGATGGCCATGAGCTCGTTCTGAGGAGGACCCCGTGTCGACCGAGCAGATGTACGCCACCTTCTACGTCGAGGACATCTTCTTCGGCGTCAACGCGCTGATGGTCCAGGAGGTGCTGCGGTCCCAGCCGATGACACCGGTGCCGCTCGCCCCGCCCGAGGTCACCGGCCTCATCAACCTCCGCGGCCAGATCGTGACCGCGCTCGACATGCGTCGCCGGCTGCACCTGCCCGACCGTGACGCGTCCAAGCCGCCGACCAACGTCGTCGTCTACACCGACGACGGGCCGGTGAGCCTGCTCGTCGACGAGATCGGCGACGTGCTGGTGCTCGACGGCGACGACATGGAATCCCTCCCGGAGACCGTCGACCGCGTGCAACGCGATCTCGTCGTCGGCGTCCACAAGCTCGACCGGCAGCTGATGCTGGTCATCGACCTCGACAAGACCGTCCGGCCGACCCTGGTCGGCTGACCCTGCCCCGAACCCCGGAAAGGACGCCCATGCACGCGCTGATCGTCGACGATTCCCGTTCCGCTCGCGCCGCGCTCAAGAAGCTCCTCGGCGAGCATCAGTTCACGTGCCACGAGGCCTCGAACGGCAAAGAGGCGCTCGAGCACCTCCAGAGCCTCGACGAGCTACCCGATCTGTGTCTCGTCGACTGGAACATGCCCGAGATGGACGGGCTCGAACTCGTCAAGGCGATGCGGGCCGTGCGCCGGCTCTCCGAGGTGCCGATCATGATGGTCTCTGCCGAGTCCGCCCAGGCGAACGTGGCCCGAGCTCTGATGGTCGGTGCCGACGAGTACTGCATCAAGCCGCTGCACCGCGAGGCCCTCGTCGAGAAGCTGTCCCTCCTCGGGTTGCTGTCGGAGGCGATGTGAGCGCGATCCGAGTGCTCGTCGTCGACGACTCGGTGGTGATCCGCCGGGTGCTGTCGGACGTGTTGAACAGCGACCCCGACTTCGAGGTCGTGGGCACTGCGGTCAACGGGCGGGCCTGCATCCAGCGCGTGCTGGAGCTCAACCCCGACATCGTCACGCTCGACGTGGAGATGCCGGAGATGGACGGCATCGCCTGCCTGGCCGAACTCACCAAGATCCGACCGGCCATGCCGGTGATCATGTTCTCGACCATGACCTACCGGGGTGCGGCCGCAACGCTCGATGCCCTGGCCCTCGGCGCCAAGGACTACGTCCTCAAGCCGATCAACCTTGGGTCGGCCGCCGCCGCGATCGAGCAGGTGAAAGCCGAACTGCTCCCGCGGATCAAGGCGCTGGCGGGGAAGCGGTTCTCGCCGCTCGTGCCGCCGGCATCGAGCCCGTCGGCACCGGCCGGTCCTGCGGCGAGCGCCGATCGGCGCATCGAAGCGCCGTCGCGGCCGATGCCGCCGGGCCGCGGGGCTCGGCCCGGTCGTGCCGTGCCCGGCGTCCCGGCCCCGGCTGCCCGCCGGGTCCGGCCCGCTGGTGGGCCCGTCGACATCGTCACCATCGGATCGTCGACCGGCGGCCCCAAGGCGCTCGAAGTGGTGCTGACGGCGATCGGCCCGAACTTCCCGGTGCCTGTGGTGCTGGTGCAGCACATGCCGCCGGTGTTCACCCAGATGCTGGCGCAGCGCCTGGACCAAAAGACGCACTTCACCGTGGTGGAGGCGACCTCGGGCCTCGCCCTGCAGCCCGGGCATCTCTACGTCGCCCCCGGCGACAACCACATGGTGGTGACGGGGGACTCGGCCCGTGGTTACCGGGTGGAGTTGAACAAAGCGGCGCCGGAGAACTCCTGCCGGCCCGCCGTCGACGTGCTGTTCCGATCGGTCGCTGACTGCTTCGGGGCTCGGACGTTGGCGGTCGTGCTCACGGGCATGGGCCAGGACGGCCTGCGCGGCAGCGAGAAGATCGCCGCCGCCGGGGGAGCGATCCTCGCCCAGGACGAAGCCTCGAGCGTGGTGTGGGGGATGCCCGGGTACGTCGTCAAGGCGGGTCTCGCCGACGAGGTGCTCGCGGTGGAAGACGTGGCGGGAGCCATCGAGACGAGAGTCCGCAGCCGGCGTGGTGCCGCTGCCCCGAACGGAAGGATCGAGGTGATGAGATGACACCGGGTCAGACCGCAACCGACGCGATCCTGAACCCGGCCGATTTCGCCTACCTCCGGCAGGTGGTCCGCGACCGTTCTGCGATCGTGCTCGACGAGTCGAAGGACTACCTGGTGGAGAACCGCCTGCGCCCGCTCATGCGGGAGCACAAGGTGGACTCGCTACGCGGGGTCGTAGAGCGGATGCGTCGTGAACCCCACGGCGCGCTCGCGAACGCCGTCATCGATGCGATGACGACGAACGAGACCTCGTGGTTCCGGGACATCCACCCGTTCAACTCGCTGCCCGAGGTGGTGGGGGAGATCCTCGCCTCCAAGCCGGCCGGCGCTCCGTTGACGGTGTGGTGCGCAGCGTCTTCGAGCGGCCAGGAGCCCTACACGGTCGCCATGGTGATCAACGAGAAGTTCCCGGAGCTCGCGGCCGGACACCGGTTGCGGATCGTGGCGACGGACCTCTCGCCGACCATGGTGCAGCGCACCAAGTCGGGCCGCTACACGCAGTTCGAGGTGAACCGAGGACTGCCCGCTCGATTCCTGGTGCGGTACTTCCAGCAGGACGGCAAGGATTGGGTGATCAGCCGGGACATCCGGAACATGGTCGAAGCGCGTGAGCTGAACCTGGTCGAGTCGTGGGGCGGACTGCCCCGCTGCGACCTGGTGATGATCCGCAACGTCCTCATCTACTTCTCAATGGATACGAAGCGAGCGATCCTCGGTCGCATCCGCAAAGAAGTGCTCATGCCCGGAGGATTCCTGTTCCTCGGCTCGAGCGAAACGACCCTGAACGTCGACGATGCCTACGTCCGCCGGGACTTCGGCAAGAGCTTCTGCTACCAGGCGCCCGGTGCGCCCAACCGGTGAGGTGAACATGCAGCTCAACGAGACCGCGCTCCATGAAGCGGTCAACACCACCCTCGATGCGCTCGTCGGATCGGCCGGCGAAGCGGTCGACCCGACCACGCCGAACTGGGCCATGCGAGCCTTGATCGAGATCAGCGGCGACTTCGATGCCGTCGTATCCGCCACCTGCGACGAGCACTTCGCTCGCTCGCTCGCGGCGGCGATGTTCGGCCTCGAACTCGACGAGACCTCCGACGACGACGTGCGTGACGCCTTCGGCGAGTTCACGAACATCGCCGGCGGCATGGTCAAGTCGCTCCTGCCAGGCACCTGCCGGATGAGCGTCCCCAGCGTCGGGGATCCGACGGGAGTGGGGGAGCCCTCGGCCGTGGCACTGCTGTGCGAGGCGGCCGTCGAGCACGAAGGCGGCCACGTCGGCGTGCGTGTGCTGTCGCCGACGTGAGCGACCCCGGCACGACTGCGTCCCAGAACCCCGATCCGCCTCAGTAACCCATTCCGGGGAAGGTATCCATGAAGATCCTCGTGGTCGATGACAGCAGGGCGATGCGCATGATCGTGCAGCGCACCCTGCGCCAGGCCGGGTTCGACGCCACCATCGTGGAGGCGGAGAACGGCCAGGAAGCCCTCGACAAGACCAAGTCCGAAAAGCCCGACCTCATCCTGAGCGACTGGAACATGCCGGTGATGTCCGGCATCGAGTTCCTCAACGCGTTGCGCGGCGGTGGGAACAACACGAAGTTCGGCTTCGTGACCTCGGAGTCGACCCCGGCCATGCGTGCGCAGGCCGTCGGCTCCGGTGCGGCGTTCCTGATCTCCAAGCCGTTCAATGCCGACACGTTCAAGGACACCCTGAACGGGGTGGTGTGATGTCCACCCAAGCGCTCGACCCGGTGCCGGTCCCTCGTCTCGAGGAGATCAAAGGGACCTTCTGCATGCTGCTCGCCAAGGACGTCCGGGTGGAGCAGTGCAAGAGCTACGAGAAGCATTCCGACGACGGGGTGATCTCGATCGTGCGCGACGACGAGGGCAACGCGCTCGCCGCCGTGCAGGTCGACGCGAAGATCGCCGCCGGGGCGGGTGCGGCGCTCACGTTGATGCCGGCCGGTCCGGTGAAGGAAGTCAAGACCTCCGCCGACGTGTTCCCGACGCACCTGGAGAACTTCCGGGAGATCGCGAACGTGTTGGCCGGGCTGATGAACAGCCAGAGCAGCCCGCACGTCACGCTCGGCGAGGTGATCCGCATCGCCGACGGCCTCGCCGACGACGTGCGCGAACTGCGCGCCAACCCGACTCGGCGCGACGTGTTCGACATCGACATCCCCGGCTACTCGGCGGGACGTCTGTACGTGTTCGTGCGCTGAGCGCCGAGTTCCACTCGGGCGATCCAACGCCCGTCATGCACCACTGCTTCGATGTCGACGACGATGACCGGGCCTGGTGGGTGCCCGGTCACCGTCGCGTCCGCTGCTCCGACCGGGTTGGATCGGTGCGCCGCCCGGGCCCGGGATACACTTTACATAACAAGTATTATCGGCGCATTGCGGCTGGCGGGACCAAGGGGACCCATGAAGTATCGTCATCCCGCCAGCTCGCGATTGGGGGACACCGGTGAGTACGACCTCGAAGTCGCTGAAGGGCGACCGGCTTCTGGCCTTGGGCACCTTGCCGGTGGCGTGCACGGTCGTGGTCGCCCTCAACGCCCTGTACATCGCTCTCGTTGCCGTTGGGAACATCACCGACTACGGCACCAACTTCGACTTCGTATCGCACGTGCTGTCGATGGACACCACCAACTTCGGCGCGTCAGCCGGTGAGGGACTCGACAGCGACGTGATGTGGCGTGCGATCGACGCCACCTGGTTCCATCACGTCGCGTACATCGGCGTCATCGTCTGGGAATCAGCGACGGCCCTGGTCTTGCTCGGATCGGTGTGGGCGTGGCTGAGAGCGAGCCGTACCCGCACCTTCGACCTTCCTCGCCGGCTGGGAACCATCGGCTTGGCGATGATCCTGGTGCTGTTCATGGGCGGTTTCATCACCGTCGGTGGCGAGTGGTTCCAGATGTGGCGGTCGATCTCATGGAACGGACTCGAGCCCGCCTTCCGCAACTCGGTGCTGGCAGCCTTCGGCATCGTGCTGATGCACCTGCCGTCGCCCCAGTGGGCAGCGATGGCCGACGAGTCGGCCGCCGGGTTGCTCGCTCGATAGGTGCTCAAGCGGCGTCGGCGGCGAAGAAGCCGACCACGTCGACCACGACGTGCGTGGTGCCGGCCGAGTTGAAGATCGACACGGCGCCGTCGGGGCCGAGTTTGGCCACTACGTGGTTCGGCGTGGTCTGGCCGGGACGGAAGTTCAGGTTCGATGCGAGCGGCCGGGCGGTGCCCGAGGGCCACACGGTGAGATAACCGCCGGCGGTGGGTTCGGTGACGGTGACGTTGAGGCTGACGCCCCGCACCCCGCTCGCCGGGACGCCACCGCGCTCGAGCATCGGCAACCGGAGGGTTGCGCCCGGGCCGATCGGTGCCGTACTGCGGGTGTCGAGCACGCGCGCCGGGCTGAGCGCAACCGCCCGGACGGCGTCGGCGCGCTGCTCGCGCGGCCCGTAGAACCCGACGACGTCGGCCACGACGTGGGCTCGGCCGTTCGAGTTGAAGATCGACACGGCGCCGTCGGCGCCGACCTTTGCGACCACCAGGTTGGGCACGGTCTCGCCGGCCACGAAGTTCAGACTCGACGCAAGCGGCCGGGGCGTGCCCGACGGCCAGACGGTGAAGAAACCCGGTGCGGTCGGCTCGGTCACGGTCAGGTTCAGCACCACGGCGGCGACCCCCTCGGCCGGTACCCCGCCGCGGCCGGTGACGGGGAGCTGCACGGTCGCCTGCGGCCCGATCGGGCTGGCGCTGTCGCGGGTGTCGAGCAGCCGGTTCGGGGTGAGCGGTACGAGGCCGATTGCGACGTCGTCGGCGAAGTAGCCGACGACGTCGGCCACGACATGGGTGGCGCCGGCCGAGTTGAAGAACGACAGCGCTCCCCCGGCACCGAGCTTCGCGACGACATGGTTCGGGACGGTCTGTCCGGGCACGAAGTTGAGGCTCGACGCGGTCGGGCGCGCCTCCCCCGTCGGCCACACGGTCAGGTACCCCGCTGCGCTCGGGCCGGTCACGGTGACGTTCAGCGCCACGGCGGTCGCACCCGTCGGCGGCACGCTCCCCCGGCCGGCGACGACGAGCTCGACCGTGGCTCCCGGCCCGATCGGTGCGACCGGCACGTCCCCGGTGCCGTCGCGGGTGTCGAGCCGGCGTTCGGGGCTGATCGGCACGAACCCGGCGGTGCGAGGTCGTTCGACGACGACCGGCTGGGCGGGTTCGGCCCGCTGGTTGGTGCGGGTGACCAGCAGTCCGGTGAGCGGCTCGTACCGCCGGCCCAGAACCGCGTCGGCGTCGGCGCCGAGCACTCCGGCGAGCACGGTCGCGTACAGCGAACGGAAATCGACGGTATGGACGAGCTGCCCGCGGTTGAGTGTCGTGAGCGACGGGGGGCTCCCGTATCGGCCACCGGTGACCGAGGCGCCGAGCACGAACGCGCAACTCGCCGTGCCGTGGTCGGTGCCCTGCGAGGTGTTGGCTCGGGGTGTGCGCCCGAACTCCGACACCGTCATCACCGTCACCCGCGCCGCGACGGCCGGCGTCAGGGTCGCGAAGAACGATCGCAGCCCGGCGTCGAGCTGGCGCATGCGGGTGTCGTGCATGGCCGGTTGCCCGGCGTGGCTGTCGAAGTCCCCCATCGAGACTCCGAGCACCCGGATGCCGAGCCCGGCGTTGAGCAGCCGGCCGGCGAGGACGAAGTCGCGCTCGACACGATCCGCCGGCAGCGCCGGACGGAACGACGGGGCGACGGTCCGGCCCACGTCGAGCAGGTCGACGTCGATCCGGGCGAGCGCATCGGCCCAGGCTCCCCGACCCGTCGGCGTTGCCGCGAGCGCCCGGATGGCGTCTTGGACCCGGGCGCGTACCGGACTGTCCTGCACGGCGAGGTCGCCGGCATTCGGGGAGATCGCCGTGGCCCGTCGGTTGCGTCCGACGTACGCGAGCGGGATCGTGCCGCCGATCACCATCGCTCGCAGCAGCCCACCGTCGAGCCCGTCGAGGTAGCGGCCGAGCCACCCGCTGCCGGCCGTTCCGGTGCCACCCCAGCCCTGCATCCAGATGCCCATCGAGCTGAAGTGGCTGAGGTCGGGTGCGGGGTAGCCGAGGCCCTCGACGACGGCGAGCCGCCCCGCGGCCAACTCTTGGGCGAGGAACGTGAGGTTCGGGTGCAGCCCGACGGCGCCGTCGAGGCGCAGCACCCGGTCGGCGCCGAGGGCGAGCGAGCTGCGCAGATCCCGGTACGGGCCGCTCGTGTAGGGCACGACGGTGTTGAGGCCGTCGTTGCCGCCGTTCAGCGTGACGACCACGAGGATGCCGTCGGAGGAGGCCGCGGCCGCTTCGACCTCGGCGGCCGCCGCGAGCGACGCGCCGAGCGGGCCGGGCAGCAGCGAGGCGAGGGCCACGCCGCCGAGCCCGGCGCCGAGCCCTTGGAGCAGGCGGCGTCGGCCGATCGGCCCGAAGGTGTCGTCCACGACGGACAGGTGGCGCAGCGCGTCGTCGGTTTCGATGTCGGCGGGAAGCATCGGGATCTCCTCAGGCCAGCTGGAATTCGGGGGTCAGGAACACGAGCACGGCCAGGTACTGGTCCTCGGCCCAGTCGTCCCAACGCGCTGCCCGGTTCTGCTCGAGCCAGCGCACCAGTGCGGCTCGGCTTGCCGTCGAGGGCTCGTCGATACCGGCCCGGGCGAGGGCACCGGAGACGACCGCAGCGGGCACCACGGACCGGCCGCCCGGCACGAACGGCTGACGCAGTTCCCGCTGGCGCCACCCGACGTAGGAGGCGAAGTTGGTCTTGGCCGCCGCGGCGGTCGTGGTGATCCAGTAGCTGTTGGGGCGCCAGCCCGACACGTCGGGAGGGTTCAGCAACTCCTGCCCCATCCCGGCGAGGTACCACTCCGGGTGTGCCGTGGCCGCGCCGAATCCGGTCGCGCGCATCGCGGCGACGGCGAACTCGACCGGGGTGCGCACCAGCCCGGCGCGTGCCGCATCGCCGTAGAACTCGTTGCGCAGCAACAGGGTTCGCACCGCCGGGCGCAGCTCCCATCCGGAGCTCAGCAACGACTGGGCAACCGCTTCGACCGCGTCAGGTGCAGGCACCGGGCCGGCGAAGAAGGCCCACAGCTTCCCGGCGATGAACCGGGCGACGATCAGCCGGGTGCTGCTGTCGTCGAGCAGGAAGTCGATGATCTGGGGGCCGTCCCAGTTCCGGGTGACGCCCATGAACGTCTTGTTGGTGTTGTCGTGCCAGTCGGCGCGGAACCGGTACCGGCGGGCGGTCCGGTCGATCGTGTGACCGGTCCAGGCCCGGGCCGCAGCGGCGACGTCGTCTTCGGAATAGTTGCCCACCCCGAGCAGGAACAGCTCGAGCAGCTCTCGGGCGAAGTTGAGGTTCGGACCCCACCGGGTGCTCACCGCGTTGTCGAGGTAGTCGAGCATCGCCGGCTCGATCGCCATCGCCTGCGCGAGCGTGCGCAGGTTCCCGAGCGCGAGCGACCGGTACCGGGCGATCTGGCGTTGCAGGTCCTCGATCGCGCACTTCTCACGGCTGCTGGTGAAGTGCCCGTGCCAGAACAGCGTCATCTTCTCCTGCAACGGCGCCGGGCTCGTCGCCATGCGGTCCGTCCACTGCTGGACCAGCGCCACGTACCGCTGCCAGTTCCCCTGTGCGGGGTCCGAGAACGCCGGTGGCGGCGCGTCGGCCGGGGCGGCGGAGACGTCGAGCAGGCGGTCAACGATCGCCGCCCGCTCGAACGGCACGAGCGCCGCGACCTCGGCTGCCGTGGCCCCGAAACCGGCTCGGCGCATCAGATGATGAACGTCTCGTGCGCTCGTCGGCATGTCCGCTCGACCTCCCGGTCCTCGATGTCCCGGGAAGGTGATCGGGGTCGTTCGCGACGGCATTGAGTCAGCGTGCCGGCAAGGGTTCCTCTGGCCCCGGACGCAGGGTGAGCGCGCTCCAGCCGTCGTGTTCGTCGATTCGGTCGAGCACCAGCGGTTCGAGCGCCGCAGCGACGTGGGCCCAGCGTCCGGCGAGCAACCCCGACACGACGAGCACCCCGCCGGGAGCCAAGGCCGCTCGCAGCGGCTCGGCGAGGCCGACTAGGATCGGGGCCAGCAGGTTGGCGACGACGACGTCGAAGCCGCCGTCTGCGCCGTCGAGGGTGCCGAGGCGCAGGCCGAGCGCCACGGCGTTTGCTTGCGCATTCGCCGCCGTCGCTTCGATGGCAGCGGGGTCGAGGTCGCACGCGTCGACCGTGGCGCCGAGCCGTGCGGCGAGCACAGCGAGCACCCCCGACCCGCACCCGACGTCCAGGACCCGGTCGCCGGGCCGCACCAGTGCCACCAGCCGGCGGGCGCACAGCACCGTCGTGGCATGGGCCCCGGAGCCGAACGCCCGACCCGGCTCGATGTCGATCACCAGCTCACCGGGTCCGGGCCCGTAGGGCACCCAGGACGGGCGGATCACCACCGTGTCGTCGACCCGGGTCACCGTCGCATGGGCCCGCCAGGCGTCGAGGCCGTCGTCGTGGTGCTCGATCGCGACGTCGACCCGTTTGGCCAAGGTGTCGTGGGCCTCGGCGAGCGTGGCCGCGTCGGCGAACGACGCGAGCAGCGCACCGTCGTTGCGCTCCCAGACCGCGAGCGGATCGCACTGCCAGAGCGCGTCGAGCACGGCGTCCGGCGCCGAGCCCGACACCGGCCGCACGACCAGGACGGGGACCTCCACGCTCAGCCGATGCGGCGCAGTTCGCGCCGGTAGCGGGCCGTGCGGGCCACGTAGTTGGCGGCCCCGTCGGCGGCCAACGCCGGGTCGGCGGCGCCTTCGCGCACCTTGGCGGGAACGCCGAGGGCGAGCGCGCCGGCCGGCACGACGACGTCGTTGAGCACGACGGCGTTCGACGCCACGACCGCGCCGGGATGCACGACGACCCGGTGGAGCACCACTGCGCCGACGCCGATGAGGACCCGGTCGCGGATCGTGCACCCCTCGAGGTGGACGAGGTGTCCGATGACGCAGTCGTCACCGACGACGGTGGGCAGCTCCTCGGTCGTGTGGACGACACAGCCGTCCTGGACGGAGGTGCGCGCCCCGATCGTGATCGGGCTGTTATCGCCACGCAGGACCGCGCACGGCCACACCGACGACTCGGGGCCGATCGTCACCGCCCCGATGAGCACGGCGTCGGGGTGCACGAAGGCGCTGGGGTGGACGACCGGTTCGAGCTCGCCGAGGGCGTAGACAGGCATGGCCGACGACGGTATCGAGCCTCGGCGCACCCTGCGGCCATCCGGGACGTCTGGTCCGCCCGGCGTACCAGGCGTTAGCGTTGCCCCCTATGTCCCGTAGGATCGACGTGGAGTTGACGAGCAAGCGCTCGGACGGCTCGTGGACCTGGCGAGCCGCCGGCGCACGAGAGCCCAAGGGCGTCGTCGACGAATCGGTCCTCCCCGACGGCGCCAAGGTCGGCGAGGTGCTGAAGGTCGACGCCGATTTCTCCGTCGACGGGATCGTGATCCTGGCGGTCGTGCCGACGGGCCGAAGCCGCCGGGAGCCCGAGCGGCTGCAGCTCGTCGGTACGGATCGGCCGTTCGAGCCGGTCGTGCAGACCCTGGTCCCGGGCGGCCGGGGCGACCGACCCCGGCGCGACCGGGGCGACCGGCCCGACCGCGGGGACCGGCCCGACCGGCCCCGGGGCGACCGCCCGGGCGACGGCCGTGAGCGTCGGGACCGCACCGGCCAAGCGGATCGTCCCGCCGGTGGCCCGCGCCGCGACGACGCCGGGCGTCCGGGCGGCCCGCGCCGCGACGGCGCGCCCCGGACCGACCGGCCCACTGGCGAGCGGCCCACTGGCGAGCGGCGCAGCCCGCGACCGGACCGGCCGCGCACCGAGCGCCCGTCGCGTCCGCCCGTTCCCGAGGTGCCGCAGCGGCCCAAACCCAAGCGGCTGCGCGCCGGTCGGACCCACGCCACCGCAGTGCTCGCCGCGCTGCCCGAGGAGCAGCGTCCGATCGCCGAGCAGGTGCTCAAGGGCGGGATCCCCGCCGTGCGTCAGGCGCTGCAGGAGCAGAACGCCGCCCGCAAGGCCGAAGGTCAGCCCGAAGTGCCGGTGGCCGGGGTGTTGCGGCTCGCCGAAGAGCTGCTCCCCAAGGTCCGAGTGGCCGAATGGCTCGACCGGGCCGAAGCCGCCCTCGCCGATCTCGCCGAACTCGACCTGCGAGATCTGCGGTCGGTGGTCGCAGCGGCGAACGACCCGGTGGTGGCGCGTGACGAAGGCACCCGCACGCTGGCCAGCCAGCTCAAGGAGGGTCTGGTCACCCGCCAGGACCAGGAGCACGGCGAGTGGCTCGAGGACATTGCGACTGCGCTCGAGGTCGGCCGGGTCGTGCGAGCGTTGCGGCTCTCGTCTCGTCCGCCCAAGGCGGGTGTGCCGTTCCCGCCGGAGATGGCGGTCCGTCTGATCGAGGCCACGCAGGCGTCGCTCACCGCCGATGCCACCGCAGAGCGCTGGGCGACGGTGATCGAGGCACTCGCGTTCTCGCCGATGCGGGCGCAGGTGGCGGTCACGGTGGGACCCACGCAGATCACCGACGAGCTGCGGGAGATCGTCAAGCGGTTCTCGTCGATGGTGCCCGCCATCGCGGCGGTGTTCGGGATCGACCCGACCCCGATGCCGCGTGCGGCCCGGCCCGGCCAGCGTCCGGCCAAGCGCAACGAGCCACGCCGCACCGGCGATCGCCCAGCCCGTGCGGCCGCGGCGCCGTCCGAGCGTGGGCCGTCCGAACGTGCTTCGTCCGAGCCGGCCGAACTGGCCGAGGTCGCGGCCGCGCCGGCCGAGTCGTCTGACCTCGCGGCGGAGGCCACCCCGGCGGACGCCGGCTGATCGCCCCCCGGCGTCAGCCGAGGGCGGCCGGCAGGTCCGACGGCGAGCGCAGCACCACGTCCCCATTCAGGCCGAGGGCCCGGGTACGGGGGTTCCAGGCGGCGACGGCGAAGCGCGCACCGGCGTCGGCAGCGCAGACGGCATCGTGGGGGCTGTCGCCCACGAACAGCACGTCCTCGCCGCCGAGGCCGAGGGCGTCGAGCACCGGGCCGAGCCGCTTCGGTCCACCGCCGAAATCCTGGGCGAACAGGGCGGCCGCCGGCTGCCAGCCGAGCCGGGCGAGCTCCGCCGTGCCACTGCGGCGGTCCTTGTTCGAGCACACCGCCCACCGGGTCAGCCCGGCGAGCATCGACTCGACACCGGGGAACGGGACGGCCGCAGCCGGGTCGTACGCCGCGATGTAGTCGTCGAGCGATAGCCCCAAGCGGGTGCATTCGTCGGCGACGACGTGCCCGTACGTGACGGATTCCCGGGGGACGCCGAGGGCGACGTAGGCGGCGCACAGCGCCTCGTCGGAGTCGAGCAGGGTGCCGTCGAGGTCGAACACCGCCAGCAGCGGGCGTGGTCCCGCGGGTCGCTTCGATGCGGGGGTCATCGGGTCGTTCACGCTCACAGCGCCCGGTGCACCACGATCGCCCGGGCGACCAGTCCGAACGTCTCGTAGAAGTTCTTCGTCTCCCGCATCCCGGGCAGTGCGACCGCGTCGATCCCCAGACAGCCGGCGTGCCGGCAGTGCGCCACAACCTGCCCCATGAGGGCCTCCCCGACCCCGACGGCACGTGCGCCGGGCTCGACGTAGAGCTCGTGGATCACCCCGAGGTGGCGGCCGTCGCGCAGGCCCTCGGTCGACACGACTGCGTACCCGACCACGCACGCGTCGATGCAGCCGACGAACACAGAGCGGCCCGTGAGCGCCTGCCCGACCGGCGGCAGATCATGACCGACGAACAGCTCGGCCCCTCGCTCCCCGGCGAGCTCGGACCGGGCCTGTCGTGCGAGGGCGACGACCTCGCCGAGGTCCTCGGGCCGGGCCGGGCGGGCCGACTCCACTCAGTCGCTCGCGGCCTGCAGCTGCGCGATCCGGGCCAGCACCGTTCGCCGGGCGCGATGGGCGGTCTCGTGGAGGCGAACCTGTTCGAGTCCGTCGGCGTCGAGGCCGGCGAGACGGCCCACGACCTGGGACGCCGCCAGGGCGTCGTATCCCTCGATCGGCAGGGCAGCGTCGTCGCCGACTGCCCGGGGCGACGCCGGAGCCGCTGCTGCGTCGTCGGCCACGATGACCACCGGCGAGGCCAGCGGGGGTTCCGGTACCGGAGACGGGCTCCCCGTCGCCGTCGCTGCAGCAGGGGGCGCCGGGGTGCGCGCCTCGGCGAGGCGCCGCTCGATCTCCTGGCGGCCCTTGGCCACGGCGAACTGGCCGATGAACCGGGCGACCCGCACCCGCCCCGTGACGGTCTCGCGTCCCTTGCCCACCAGCGTGGGTAGCTGCTCCCGGACGAGGAGCGCCAGACCGATCGGCGCGTACACCGCAAGGTCGAGGAACTGCTCGAGGGGCTCGTTGCGGTCGCTCATCGTGCCGGGCCTCGGTTCACACGCAGTCCGCACACCGCTGGCCGGCGGCATCGGCGAGCTGACTGGGGTGCTTGACCAGGAAGCAGGACTGGCAGACGAACTCGCCCGGCCGACGCGGTTGGATCCGGTCGACGGGGTCGCCCCGATCGTCGGTCTCCACTTCTTCCTCGTCGTCCTCGGGCTCCGCGTCAGCCGCGACCAGGCGGTCCTTCAGGATGGTGTCGAGGTCGGCTTCGACGTCGTCGGGATCGATCAGATCCTCGTCGTCGTCCTCCTCCTCGCCGGCAGCCCGCCGAGCCGTGGCCGCCTCCTCGCCACGGTCGTCGTCGGACGCGTCCTCCTCGACGATTTCGGTGTCCTCGTCGAGGGTGAACTCGTCCTCGGCGTCGTCCCCGAGGCCGTCGTCGTCGAGATCCTCCGGTTCGACGTCCTCCTCGAGGTCTTCTTCGAAGTCCGACTCGTCGGCGAAGTCCTCGTCGGCTGCCATGATCCCCCTTCGTCAGCCCGCCAAGTCGCGGCCGGGAATACTAGGCCCCGCCGCCTCGGTTCCGACGCCCAGGAATCGTGACAGCGGTTACAACTCGGCGACGAGTGCGAACGGCCCAGTTCAGGGCCGAAAGGCCGGCCGGCGGGCCAGGACCTGGTCTGCGTAGCGGCGACCACCCGCACTCACGCCGACCCGGAGCACGCCGTAGGGGCCTTCGAAGTAGCCCGCAAGGGCCCTGACCAGGTCGCCCTGCATCAGATCGATCAGGAACCGCAGGAACCGGGCCGACATCCGGATGTTGTCGTTCGGGACGCGGGGATCGAGCCCGGGTTGGCGGATCAGGTCGGTCGCGACCCAGGTGGCGGTCGTCGGCAGCAACTGGCCGACGCCGATCGCACCGGCCCGGCTGACCACGTCGGCCCGCCAACGGGACTCCTGGTAGGCGAGCGACATCAGCAGGTCAGCGGGTACGCCGAACTCGGCGGCGGCGGCCCGGAACATCGGGATCAGGGCGACCTGCGCCGCTCCCCGGACTTCGTCGGGCAGCCCGGGCGGCACCCCGGGCACCGGGGTCGGCACCGCAGGGCGCGCCGCCGTCGTGGGCACCGTCGTGGTGCTCGGTCGGGGCAGGCTCGTCGGAACCGGCGGCCGGGGCACGGTGGTCGGCACCGTCGTCGGTCGGGCCGTCGTTGCGGCCGTCGTTGCGGATGGCAGAGCACGCAGGGGGAGGACGAGGACCTGCCCAGGCACGATCACCGACAGCGCGCTCATGCGGTTCGCGCCGACCAAGGCATTCAGCGTGAGGCCGTACCGCTGCGAGATCAGCCAGAGGCTCTCCCCGGGTTGCACGACGTGCGTCGGCCTCGGTGCCGGGGCCGCTTGGCGACCGGGTGCGACGCCGGCCAACAGCGCGGCGCCCACGGCGATGCTGAACAGCCGGGCTCCGGGCATGCCCCTCCCGTCGGCGGCGCGAGCCGGAACTTGAGGGTTTCCTGACTCAGCGTTGGCGCTGGGCCAACCGGCGCTCGCCGTCGAGGCGTTCGAGTTCCGGCTCGGCCGAGCTGAGGAACGTCATCGCCGCAGCGACGGCCCGGTGGCCGGCCTGCTCGGCGATCAGCCGGTGCATCTCCTGGGCCACCCGCCGGTAGGACGGATGACCCTGGGGGGCGCTGCGCAGCTCGAGCAGGTGGATGGCCTCGCGGGCGTTGAACTGCATCGAGTACCGGACCCGGTACGCCATCGACACCGCATACGGCGCCTGGTCGGGGAACGGTGCGGCGAGGGCGTCGTGGAGCGCGGCGGACCGGGCCATCGCGTCGTCGAAGCGATCGCGTCCCCCGGCGTCGTCGACCAGCTCCGGCCGCACGTAGCCGTGGCGGGGGGTGAGACGCTGCCATTCGATCGTCAGCATCCGGTGCCGTTGCAGGTCGCGAAAGGCGCCGTAGTCGCTCAGCACGTCGAATCGGTACCCCACCCGCTCGAAGGCCCGACCCGGCCGGTGGCGGCGGTTGGCCCGCTCCCCCACGTACGCCCGCAGCAGGGCGACCCGATCGTCGTGGGCCAGGGAGCGGACCCGGTCGAGGACCTGGTGCTCGGGGAGGTGGGTGTGGGCGTAGCAGGCGGCCGCGAGCAGCTTGTCCTCGGCGTCGGGGTCCCAGTCGACGAGCGTGACCGGCTCGACGGCCTCGGGCGCCGCATCGGGCGGGAACAGCGAGGCGACCAGGTCGGCGGTGTCGTCCCGGCAGCGGGACAGGTAGTCGCTCCAAGCGCCCCCGCGCTCGGGCAGATCGACGCGGCGCAGGAAGCTCGGGATGACCTTGCGCAGTTCGTGGAGCATCAGCGCCGCGTATTCCTGGGCCTCGGGCAGCGGCAGGGACCGCATGCGCAGCAGCAGGTGCTCGAACGCCTGCCCGGAGCCGTAGATCCCGACGTTGGACAGCGCAGCAGCCGGCAGCACCCCTCGTACGGCGTCGAGCGCCTTGGCTCGGGTGGCCTGCCGGTAGACGAAATCGCTGTCGCCGGCCGCCTTCGGCACGGTGGCGCGCACGTGGTCGGTGACCAGGGCGAGCAGCTCGGAGTACGTGTCGAACTGCCGGTCGAGGTCGCCGACGTACCGGGGGCCGAGCGCCGAGGACAGCACAGGGGCGTCGCGGTAGTAGCGGTACCGGCCGCCGAGCCGGGCGTCGTAGGCGATGTAGCGGGTGGACTGTTCGAGATAGCTGGCCAGCCGGCCCCACTCGAGGACCTTGGTGAGCACGTTCGACGCCTGCTCGCAGGCCAGGTGCACCCCGCCGAGCTGGGCGACGGAATCGTCGCCGTACTCGAAGAACACACGATCGTAGAGCTCCTCGGCCCGCCGCAGCCCAATCGTCGCGTCGACGGTCGCGTCACCGGTGATGTCGAGCTCGCCGACGAACTCGTCGAGGAACAGCCGACGCAGGCTCTTCGCACTGCGCGAATACCGGGCGAACAGTGCCCCTTTCACCACTTCGGGCAGGTTGACCAGGGCGAACACGGGGCCGTCGAGCGTGGTGACATACCGGCGCAGCACGTCGGCCTCCGCGACCGTGAACTGCTCCGGGACGTAGAGGGCCACGGCGGGCCATGCTACGGAGCCGGATCGGGCTGGGCAGGGATCCCGTGGCTGGCCGCAGATCGCCTCGGCCGGTCGCGTCCGCCGATCGAACGCGGATCGAATGCGGATCGAGCGCGGATCGAACGCGGGATCAGGTTCGGGTGAACGCGTCGTGGGCGGCGGTGCGCACCGCCGGGTCGGCCCACACGTCGAGCGCCGTGAGGGCCAGCATCTTGGCGCCGTCGAGCACCGCCCGGTCGGCCGCGTCCGAGCGGGCGTGCTCGGCGAAGGCCGCCGAGTGGATCGGCACGCCGGCCGGGGCGACGGCGATCATCGGGTGGATCGAGGGCACGAGGTAGCTGATGTTGCCCATGTCGGTGGAGCCGAGCACCGGGTGGGTGAGGCGCGGGTCGAGCACGGTGCGGCCCACCCGGGCGGCGTTGGCGGCCCACGCCGCGTCGAGCGGGGCGTTGGCCTTCAGGTCCGCATACGCGGTGGGACGGTCACCCCAGCGCAGGTCGACCCGGCACCCGGCGGCGTCGGCCCCGGCGCGCAGGCACGCCTCGACCCGGGCCTTGAGCTCTGCGAGCCGGGCGACGGTGCCCGAGCGCACGTACCAGAACGTCGCGGCCCGTGACGGCACGATGTTCGGCTTGTCGCCACCGTGGGTGAACACGCCGTGCACCCGTTCGTCCGGGGCGATGTGCTGGCGGAGCGCGGCGACGTTCTGGTAGCCGAGCACCGCGGCGTCGAGCGCGTTGGCGCCCTTCCACGGCGCGGCCGCAGCGTGGGCCGACAGCCCGTGGTACGTCGCTTCGAGTTGCTCGATCGCGAGCGTGGTCATTGCGGCGAGGTCGCTGTCGGCGGGATGGACCATGAGCGCGGCGTCGACCCCGTCGAAGGCTCCTCGGTCGGCGAGCACGATCTTGCCGCCGCCTCCCTCCTCGGCCGGCGTACCCAGGATCCGTACCCGCCCGGCGATCGGGTCGCCCGTTGCGGCCAGCGCACCGAGCGCAAGGCCGGCACCGAGCCCGGCGGCGGCGATCACGTTGTGCCCGCAGGCATGACCGATCTCGGGCAAGGCGTCGTACTCGAGCAGGACGGCCACGAGCGGACCCGACGTGCCGGCCTCGGCGACGAACGCCGTCGGGACGTCGAGATGGTGGCGTACCGGGGCGAGCCCGGCGTCGTCGAGCGCGCCCGCCAGCACGTCGTGGGCGTGGTGCTCCTCGAAGGCCAGCTCGGGATGGGCGTGCAGGTCGTGGGCGACCTCGACGAGCAGGTCGGCCTGCCGATCGATCGCGGCCGTGACCCAGGCCTTGGCCTCGTCGAGGTGCATGGCGACCGACCCTAGACCCGGCTCACACGATGATCTGGGCGGCGTCGGGCCGGCACGCCACCTCCAGGCGTCGGGCGGAGCCGACACGCCGGCCGTCGATCTCGACGATGCATCGGGCGCCGAGCTCGAGCTCGCCTTCTCGGACTCGGCGTTCCTCGATGCCGGGGTGCGGGACATGGCTGCCGGTCGGCAACCGGCGCCAGGCCTTCCAGGTGTCGCCGAGCCCGAGGCGGGCGACGACGACGTCGAGCCGGCCATCGTTGGGATGAGATCGGGGTGCGACGTCCCAGTGCCCCCGGAACTGCGCGTTCATCACGCCGACGACCGGGGAACGCCAGAACCGCCGGCGGGCGACGACGTGCGCGACGAACACGTGCTCGTCGCCACCGTCGAGGCGCACCACGCCGAGGTCGATCGGCAGCACGGTGCCGCGCCCATCGGTGAGCCGGGCCGGGTCACCTCCGCCGCCGACCGTTCGGCACAGGTCACCGCCCAGTACCCCGATCAGGCCGGCCCCTTCGGTAACGGCCCGGGCGAGCGAAGCGTCGTCGTGGACTCGCGGCGCGCCGGTCGGGAGCACACCGGGCTCACCCCAGGGCTCCCCCCGGCGGATCACCACGCGGCGCCACCCGGTTGGCGGTCGCCGGTCGTGCCGTCGCCGGTCGTGCCGCCGCCGGTCGTGCCGTCGACGTGGCTGGACGCGACGATCACGCCCCGGAACAGCAACTCGACGCCGGCGGCCGCCGCAGCCCGGGTGGCGGCCACCGGGGCGATCTGGGCGATCTGGCGCAGCAGGTCGACGAGCTGTTTCATGTTTCGGACGAAGTCGCCGCCCGAGAGTTCCTCGGCGTCGACGACGGCGGCGAAGCTCTCCCCCGCCGCCCAGGCGTAGGCGACTGCGACGTAGGTCGGGTCCGGGGCCCGGGTCGGATCGAGGCCTGTGAGCTCCTCCTGGGCATTGAGACTGCGGGCGACGGCCTCGATCTCGGCGTACCGCCGCCGCACCGTGCCCGAGGGGAACCACGCTGCCGGGGGCGCCTCGGGACTGCGGTGCTCGTAGGTGAAGGCCGACACGAGCGCTGCGAGGCTCGCCGCGTCGAGGCCGTCGAGCAGCCCCTGTTCGAGGCATTCGGCCACGAGCAGGTCGCATTCGTGGAACAGGCGAGCCAGACGCTCGCCCGCCGGGGTGAGCCCCCAGCCCTCCACGTACCGCCAGGCGCCCAGCAGCGCGAGGACCTGCTCGAAGCGGCGCACCACCGAGCTCCCGCGCGCCTGCACCCGGGCCGTGAGCTCGTCGACCTCGCGGGCGAGGCGTTCGGCGGCGCCTGCGGCGCGAAGCCGATCGGCGAGGTCCGGGTCGGCGAGGACGGGATGCTCGTCGAGGTCGTCGTCGAGCCGGGTCGGGTCGGGGAACCGGGAGCGGGCGAGCCGGCGTGCGGCCTCACGTTGGTCGCCGGCGGCGCGCGGGTCGAACGGGTCAGGGAGCTCGACGCGTCCGACGGCCCGGGGCGGCGCGTCGAAATCGGCGGCCCCGAGGGTGAGCACCGTGCGTGACGCGGTGACGGCCCGGACCCGAACCCCGCGCCGGAACGCCACCGAGACGACGACGGCCCGCCCGGGTCGGCGGCCACGCACGACGTCGATCACGTCCCCCGGACGCAGCTTGAGCAGCGCCTGTTCGATCGCCTCGGGGTCGGTTCGGCCGGCTCGGGTGGCGGTACCTGCGTCTCGTTGCAGCCGGCGCCGTGCCCGGTAGTCCTCGAGGTCACCGAACGGGCTGATGGCTTCGGCGCGCACCTCGGCGAGGAGCTGCGAGCGGCGCTGCAGGCGTTGCTCGAGCCGGACCACCTCGCGGTCGGCCTGGAACTGGGCGAAGGACCGCCCGAGCAGGCTCCGGGCCTCCTCGGCCCGGCGGGTGCGCACCAGGTTCGCGGCCATGTTGTAGGTGGGCCGGAACGCCGAGCGGAGCTGGTACTCGCGGCTGAGCGCGAGTGCGGCCACCTGATCGAAGGTCACGAACGGGTTCCACAGCACGGCGGCATGGCCCATCGCATCGATGCCCCGCCGGCCGGCCCGGCCGGTGAGCTGGGTGTACGCACCGGGGGTGAGGAACTCGTGGTGGTTCCCGGTGAACTTCGTCAGCTTCTCGATGACCACGGTCCGGGCGGGCATGTTGATGCCGACCGCGAGCGTCTCGGTGGCGAACACGACCTTGACGAGCGCCTCGGCGAAGCAGGCCTCGACCGCCTCTTTGAACGGGGGGATCAACCCGGCGTGGTGGGCGGCGACCCCGGCCTGGAGCGCGGCGAGGAACCGGGTCTGGCCGAGCACGGCGAGGTCGCGCTCGTCGATCCCGGCGAGGTGCTCGTCGACGATCGCCCGGATCCGGGTGCGCTCCGACGCGGTGGTCAGCCGCACGCCCGCGTCGAGACATTGGGCTGCGGCTTCGTCGCAGCCGTTGCGGGAGAACAGGAAGTAGATTGCCGGCAGGAGGTCGCGCTCCTCGAGCAGGTCGACGACCTCGAGCCGGCGTGGGGTGTAGACAGGCAGCCGGGCCTGCGCCCGGCCACCCGGGCGGCCGGGAACCCTGTGGGTCTGCGGATCGAACCGGTTGCCCTCCGGATTCGGTCGGCCGTCGACGAGTACCGGTAGGGCGTGCAGGCCGGCGGCGGTGCGGTCCCCGACGAGATAGAGGTGGTCGAGGCGCACCGGTCGTTTGTGCTCCACGACCGGAACCGTCGGCCCCCGGACCTCGGTGATCCACGCAGCGAGTTCGGCGGCGTTGGACACCGTCGCCGAGAGGCACACGAGACGGACGTGAGCGGGGAGGTGCAGGATCACCTCCTCCCAAACCGGGCCTCGGTAGGCGTCCTGGAGGTAGTGGACCTCGTCGAGGACGACGACGGCGAGCCGGTCGAGCCCGCCGTGGCGGGCGTAGACCATGTTGCGCAACACTTCGGTCGTCATCACGACGATGTCGGCGTCGCCGTTGATGCTGTTGTCGCCGGTGAGCAACCCGACGCGTTCGGGGCCGTGGACGGCGAGGAGGTCGCGGTACTTCTGGTTGGACAACGCCTTGATCGGTGCCGTGTAGAACGCCCGCCGGCCCTGCGCGAGCGCGACGCCGGCGGCGTACTCGGCGACGACGGTCTTGCCCGAGCCGGTCGGTGCGGCGACGAGCACCGAGTGCCCTGCGTCGAACGAGTCGATTGCGTCGAGCTGGAACCGATCGAGCGGGAACCCGTAGCGGGCGAGGAGGTCGTCGCGAACCGTCACGGCATCAGGCGGCCGCCGTGCCCGCCCCGGCCTTGCTGCGCTTCCGGGTCAGCAGCCAGCCGATGAGGACCGACCCGAAGTAGAACACCGTCATCGGGATCGCCAGGGCGAGCAGGCTGAACGGATCGCCCGACGGAGTGATCACGGCGGCGATGACGACGCACAGCACGATGGCCTGACGCCACCAGCGCAGCAGCCGCCCCGGGGTCAGCGCCCCGGCGAGCTGGAGGAACACGAGCAGCACGGGGAACAGGAAACCGACGCCGAAGCCGATCATCATGAGGCTGATCAGGTTGATGTAGCGATCGGCGGTGAGATCGACGCGGCTCTTGGCGCCGGCGTAGCCGACGAGGAACTCGACCGCGAACGGCATGGTCAGGTAGGCGATCGACGCACCGAAGAGGAACAGCACCACCGAGGACAGCACGAACGGGGCGGCGTAGCGCCGCTCCTTGGCGTGCAGCCCAGGCACGACGAACCGCCAGATCTGCCACAGCACCACCGGCAGGGCTGCGGCGAGCCCGAAATATCCGGCGATGCGCAACCGCGTCGTGAATGCGCCGAGCAGATCGGTGACCTGGAACCCGTCGGAGCACTTCCAGTCGGGGTTCTCGGCGCACAGGTCGAAGTACGGGTCGCCGAGGAAGCGCTGCAGCCACGGGTCGTACAGCACGAACATCACGACCGCGGCCGCCGCCACGGCGAGGAAGGACACCACGATGCGCCGGCGGAGTTCCGCCAGGTGCTCGGTGAGCGTCATCGTGTCGTCGGGCCCCTTGAGACGACGCTGGCCCGAACGCTTGCGGCGCACCTTCATGCGGACGCCCCGGTGTCCGGCGACGGCGGTTGCCAGGCCGGCGCGGACGGTGGGGGTGCGACCGAAGGTGGAGGTGCCGGCGGTGGGGCCGGCGGCCACTGGCTGCCGGGAAGCGCGATCGCCGCCGGCTCGATCGGCGGTCCGGACGGCGCAGGCATGGCCCATCCCGGCAGTGGCGGTGCCTCGGGGGCATCGGCCAGCCTGGGCGGAGCGCTCGCATCGTCGGGCGCCTCGTCGTCGACCGGCGTCACGGTGTCCTCCACCGGCTGTTCCGGATCGGGCTCGGCGGCCCGGCGGACGGTCTCGGTAAACCCGGTGCGGACGTCGTCCATGGTCTGGCGGAACTCGCGGGTGGGCTCGTCGAGGGTGTTTCGTAGTTCCTCCTGGAACCCGTTCGCCATGCGACGGACCTCGCCGTACACCCGGCCGACCTTGCGCAGCACGTCGGGGAGCTTTTCGGGCCCGAGGACCACGAGCGCGATGACGAGGATGATGATCACCTCGCCACCCGTCACGTTGAACACGGCGGCGAGTCTACGGATCGGGTGCCGGCCCCACCGAGTGAGCACCGTCGGCGCCGAAGCGCCGTGACGCCGGTCGGGTCGGCAGAATCCTGCGATGCCCCAGCAGCGGCTCCCGTCGTTGATCGACCCTCCGATCGGCTTCGCCCACCGGGGTGCGAGCGCCCATGCCCCGGAGAACACCCTGGAGGCCTTCGCCCTCGCGCTCCGGTTGGGTGCCACCGGGTTGGAGAGCGACGTCTGGCTCACCGCGGATGGTGTTCCGGTGCTCGACCACGACGGCGTGGTGCGGCGCGGGGTTCGGCGCCGGCCGATCTCGGCGGTGACCCGGGCCGAGCTGCCCGATCACATCCCGACGCTCGGCGAGTTGTTCGCGGCCTGCGGCGGGGCGTTCGAGCTCTCGCTCGACCTGAAGGATCCGGCGGCCGGACCGGCGGTCCTGGCCGAGGCGCGCGCGGGGTTGCGCCGCGGCACCGCAGCGCTCTGGCTCTGCCACCCCGAGCTCGACGTCCTGCAGGCGTTGCGGCCCATCGACGGCGAGGTCCGCCTGGTCAACTCCACCAAGCTCGCCGCCCTCAAGGACGGCCCGGAACGGCGAGCCGCCACCCTTGCCGACCTGGGCGTCGACGCCGTGAACCTGCACCAGGCGAGCTGGACGGGGGGGCTGACCACGTTGTTCCACCGCTTCGGGCGCATCGCGTTCGCCTGGGACCTGCAGTTCGAGCGTCCGTTGCGGGAAACGCTTCGAATGGGGATCGACGGCGTGTTCGGCGATTGGGTGGACCGGATCGTCGACGCGATGCGAGCCGAGATCGGCAGCTGACCGGATCCCTGCTGCGGCGCCGCAGGCCGAGGGTTCACTCCGGCTCGACCCCGTCGAGGCGGCGACGCAAACGTCGGATGCTGTCGTCGTCACCGAGGACCAGCAGCCGATCCCCTTCCCGGAGCACGGTCGATCCGGTCGGCACGACGAACTCGCCGTCGCGCTCGATGAGGACGATCATCGTGCCGACCGGCAGGCCAACATCGACGAGTGCCTGCCCGCTGACCGATGACCGGCCCTGGCGCAGCACCGGGCGGATCTCGTCCCAGTTCGTAGAGAGCCCGCCGCTGAACAAGATGTACGCGAGCGCAACGACGCCGAGGGTCTGGGACACCTCGGCGTTGTCGAAGTAGATGCCGCCCGGCCCGTCGGAGCCGGCCAGCATCCCCACCGCCAGGAACACCAGCAGCCCCGGGATACCCAGACCCGAGGACAGCCGGCTGGCGATCACGCCGAACAGCAGCAGGCTCGACCCGACCAGGACCTGGCGATTCCGCTCATCGGTGGCGTCTCGAGCGCTGATCCCAGCCGGCTACAGCCAGCCGAGGTGGGTGAGTGGCCACACCCGCACGAAGGCCCGTCCGACGACGAGATCCTCTGGGATCGGTCCGAACACCCGGCTGTCCTGGGAGAACGGCCGGTTGTCGCCCATGACGAACACGCAGCCGTCGGGCACGGTGACCGTGTCGAAGGGGCTGGTGGTGAGCTGCAGGTACGGCTCGACGAGTTGCTGGCCGTTCACGAACACCTTGCCGTCGCGGCCTTCGATGCGGTCGCCCGGGAGCCCGACGACCCGCTTGATGAGGTCCTTGATGTCGCTTCCTGCCGCCCACACGTAGGACGGCTTGCAGCGGTTCTGCCCGCTCGACGGTCGCTCGAACACCACCACATCACCGCGGTCGATGTCGTGGAGGCGGTAGCTCAACTTGTTGACGAGCACCCGGTCGCCGGTCTGCAGGGTCGGCACCATCGATTCCGACGGGATGTAGAACGCCGCGAGGAGAAAGGCGCGCACCACCAGCGCGATGGCGAGCGCGCCGGCGATGACCAGCGTCCACTCGCGCATCGTCTTGAGGGTGCTGTTGCCCGACGAGCGGGAACGGGTTCGGGGGGCGGTCACGTCGGGGTCACAGGCTGGCGATCAGCTTTTCGACCCGTTCGTCGCGCGACTTGAACGGGTCCTTGCACAGCACGGTCCGCTGGGCGTGGTCGTTGAGCTTCAGATGTACCCAGTCGACGGTGTAATCGCGTTTGCGCTCCTTGGCCCGCCGGATGAACTCGCCGCGCAGGCGGGCCCGGGTGGTCTGGGGCGGGGTATCGATCGCAGTGTCGATGTCCTCGTCGGTGCACATCCGCTCCACCATCCCACGGTGCTCGAGCAGGTAGTAGAGGCCCCGGTTGCGGTTCACGTCGTGGTACTGCAGGTCCATGAGGGCCACCTTCGGGTGCCCGAGCGACAGTTCGTTGCGCTCGCGGTAGGCCTCGAGGAGCTTGTACTTGATGACCCAATCGCACTCCCGGTCCAACTCGAGCGGGTCGCGCTCGATGGTGGTGACGCAGTGCTCCCACATCTGCAACGCCTTGGTCTCCATGGGGCCGAGGCCCCGGCTCTCCGCATACCGCAGCGCTCGGTCGAGGTACTCGCGTTGGATGTCGAGCGCGGACACCTCACGGCCGTTGGCGAGGCGCACCGTGCGCCGGCAGGTCATGTCGTGGCTGATCTCACGAATGGCCCGGATCGGGTTCTCGAGGGTCATGTCGCGCAGCACCACCGACGGGTCCTCGAGCATCCGGAGCAGGATCGCTGCGGCGCCCACCTTCAAGAATGCGGCGTATTCGCTCATGTTCGAGTCGCCGACGATGACGTGGAGCCGCCGGTAGCGCTCGGCATCGGCGTGGGGTTCGTCGCGGGTGTTGATGATCGGGCGGCTACGGGTGGTGGCCGACGAGACGCCTTCCCAGATGTGCTCGGCGCGCTGGGCGATGCAGTACAGCGCGCCCCGTGCGGTTTGGAGCACCTTGCCGGCGCCGGCGTAGATCTGGCGGCTCACCAGGAACGGGATCAGCACCTCGGCGTAGTGGGCCAGATCGTCGCGGCGGCTCGTCAGGTAGTTCTCGTGGCAGCCGTAGCTGTTACCGGCCGAGTCGGTGTTGTTCTTGAACAGGTAGATGGTGCCGCGGATCCCCTCCTCGCGCAGGCGCTGCTCGGCGCCGGCGAGCAACTGCTCGAGGATCCGCTCCCCCGCTTTGTCGTGCACGACGACGTCGTAGATCGAGTCGCACTCGGGTGTGGCGTACTCCGGATGCGAGCCGACGTCGAGGTAGAGACGGGCGCCGTTCGCAAGGAACACGTTCGAGCTGCGCCCCCATGACACGACCCGGCGGAACAGGTAGCGGGCCACCTCGTCGGGGCTGAGGCGGCGCTGACCCCGAAGGGTGCAGGTGACGCCGTACTCGTTCTCCAGCCCGAAAATGCGGCGCTCCACGGCGGGCACCGTATCGGCCCGGGCCGCAACACCGTGCGCATCTGCGCCGGGCACCTGCGCGCAGGCGTTCAGCCCAGCAGCGACGCGACCTCGTCGTCGCCGAGGCGCTGGAAGCAGCGCCGCCCGTTGCCGCGCGCGAGCACCGCGACCTCGAGATCACCCGGGCTGAGCGTGCGTTCCGGGCCCGCCAGCGCGGCCACGGCGACGCCGAGGGCGCGGCCCAGGCCCATGTCGGGCACCCACGACGCTTCGAGCCGACCGGCGATCGCCTCGGAGTCGCCGCCGAGCACGCTGAAGCGGTTCTCGTCCATGACCGTGCCGTCGTACAGGATGTGGAACAGCTGGTCGCCTCCGGATACGAAACCCGCTTCGGCGACGAGGATCTCCACCTCCATCGGCTTCATCTCGTGGGTGAAGATCTGGCCGAGGATCTGCGCGTAGTTGTTCGCGAGGCTGCGGGCGTCCACGTCGTCGCGCGAGTACTGGTAGCCCTTCAGGTCCGCGGCGCGCACCCCGGCGACGCGCAACTGGTCGAACTCGTTGTACTTGCCGACCCCGGCGAACGCGATGCGGTCGTAGATCTCCGACACCTTGCGCAGCGTGTTCGACGGATTCTCGGCCACGATCGCGACCCCGCCGTCGAAGATGACCGCCGTGAGGCTGCGACCCCGGTCGATGCCCTTTCGGGCGTAGTCCGCCCGGTCCTTCATCAACTGCTCGGGCGAGACGTACGGCATCATGCTCACGGTCGGACCCCCTGGCGCGCTGCGGCGATGCCCTCGAAACGGGTGCGCAGCTCGTCGTCGGCGAGGCGCTCGAACCCGGCGGCGGTGACGGTGGCGACCACCGGGTAGATGCCCCGCAACGGGTCGGGGCCGCCAGTGGCCGAGTCGGCGTCGGCCGCTTCCCACAGGGCGGTGAGTACCAGGTCGACGACGTCGTCGCGCCGCATCCCCGGTCGGAACCCGACCTTGACGACCGTGCCGGCATGCACGCTGCCCGAGCCGGTCGCGACGTAGTCGGCCTCCTCGTAGCGGCCTCCGGTGACGTCGTAGTCGAACAGGCGGCCCACCTGCCGGCGGGTGTCCCACCCGGCGAAGATCGGCACGACGACCATGCCCTGCATGGCAGCGGGGAGGTTGCCGCGCACCATCATCGACAGCTGGTTGGCCTTGCCCTCGAGCGAGAGCGGCGAGCCCTCCACCTTCTCGTAGTGCTCGAGCTGCAGCTGGAACAGCTTGACCATCTCCATCGCCGGCCCCGCCGCTCCGGCGATGGCCACCGCCGAGTGCCGGTCGGCGGGCATCACCTTCTCCATCGACCGGTGGCTGATCAGGTTGCCGGCCGTCGCCCGCCGGTCGCCCGCCATCACGACGCCGTCCGCGTACCGGACTGCGACGCAGGTGGTGGCGTGGGGCAAGACGAGCGGGCCAGCGGCCTCGACGGGGGCGAACGGGTCGAGGCCGCTGCGCCGCAGCACCTCGTACAGGCTCGGCCCGGGGTCGTCCCCGGGGGCGTACAGGGGGATCGCCATAGACCGTTGAGGCTACCGTCGCTCGTCATGCAGGGACTCAGCGATCCGAGTGTCCAGGACGATCCGTTCTCGTACTACCGGGAACGGATGGCGGCCTGCCCGGCGTGGCACGAGGCCGACATCGACCTGTACGTGATCGGCGGGCACGCCGAGGGCCGGTCGGCGCTGATGGACGTGGGCACGTTCTCGTCCCGGCCGGCGGCGGGCCGCACGACCCCCAACGCGGTCGCGATCGCCTACCAGCAGCGTCTCGCCGAGCGGGGCTGGGCCCGGGCGGCGACGTTGCAGCGCACCGATCCACCGGTCCACACCCGGTACCGCAAGCTGCTCAACCGGGTGTTCACCCCGGCCCGGGTGAAGGACCTCACCCCGCACATCGAGGACATCACGACGGGGTTGATCGACGCGTTCGCGCCGGAGGGCCGCTGCGAGTTCGTCTCCGCGCTGGCGCTGCCGCTGCCGGGGATCTTCATCGCCGAGCAACTCGGGCTCGACCGCAGCGAGTACCGCACGTTCCGGCGGTGGGCCGATGCGATGCTGGCGCTCGCGCAGCGCTCGATGACCGTCGAGGACGCGCTCGCCGAGGCCGACGTGGAGCTCGAGGCGCAGCACTTCCTGGCCCGGGTGTTCGAGGAACGCCGCGCCAACCCTGGTGACGATCTGATCTCGTTGCTGGTCACCGCGCACGGTGACGACGAGGAGCCGTTCACCATGGGCGAGTTACAAGACCTGCTCCACCAACTCGTCACCGGCGGGTTCGAGACGACCACGGGCGCGCTGGCCGCCGGCATGCTGCTGCTCGCGACGCATCCCGACCAGCAGACGCTGCTGCGGGAGCGCCCGGAGCTGATGGGCAACTTCATCGAGGAGGTGTTGCGGATCGACAGCCCGGTGCAGGGGCTCTGGCGGCGCACGACGTGCCCGGTGAGCGTCGGCGGGCTGGAGATCCCGGCGAACGCGTCGGTGATGATCCGCTTCGGGGCTGCGAACCGTGACGAGCGGGTGTTCGACGATCCCGACCGGTTCGACATCACCCGCGACAACGCCCGCAACAACGTGGCGTTCGGGTTCGGCAACCACTACTGCGTCGGCGCCGCATTGGCCCGCCAGGAGATGCACTCGGCGTTCACTCAGCTGCTCGCCCGCCTCGACGACATCGCCCTCGACGGCCCGCTCGCCGAGCCGCTGCACGAACCGAGCTTCTTCTTGCGCCCGATGCGCCGGCTCGACGTGCGGTTCCAGACCCGCTGACGGGCCGGCACCGGTTCAGCCGCCACCGGTTCAGCCGCCACCGGTTCAGCCGAGGCCGACGATCTCGGTGATGACCCCGCCGGCTACGGCGACGTTGATCCGCTCGGGCCGGTAGTCGGTGGTGCCCATCTGGGCGACGCCGTCGATCCGCACGGCCCGCACGACGTAGCCCGAGGCGCGCGCCGCTTCCGGGGTTCGCCCGAGCAGCGAATCGGCCTGGGCTCTGGTCGGAACGGACACCGCCGACGCGGCGGGCCCCCCGGCGGTCGTGGGCACGGCCGCGGTCGGTGTGGCCGTGGTGCCCGGCGTCGCCATCGGCGCGCCGGTGGGTTCGGCGCCGCAGGCGGCGAGCAGCAAGGCGCCGGCCAGCAACGACGCGACGCCGACGGCGGCGAGGACCCTCGGACGGCGGATCACGGGGCGACCTCGTCGATCAGGTGCGCATCGTTCACGCTCACCCGGTTCACATCGGTCGACACCGGGTGCAGGGTGAGCACGCCCTCGCCGGCGGGCACGAGCAGGCCCGCGACCGTCGCCGCATCGAGCGGTCCGGGGGTGAGCCAGCGGGCCCAGTCGACCGGCTCCAGGATCGCCGGCATCCGATCGTGCACGGGCGCCATCTTCGCATTGGCCGCGGTGGTGACGATCGTCAGGGAGTGCAGCCAGGGTGCCTCGGGCCCGGCGGCGGGGTCCCTCCAGGTGCTCCACAGCCCGGCGAGCGCAAGTGGGGCGCCGTCGCAACGGTGGATGTACATCGGCTGCTTGGCCCGCTGGCCGGGCACGGCCTGCCACTCGTAGAACCCGTCGGCGGGCACCAGGCACCGGCGCCGGGGAACGAGCGACCGGAAGGCGGGCTTTGTCAGCAGCGTCTCGGCGCGGGCGTTGATCATCTTGGCGCCGACCTTCACCTCAGCCGCCCAGGACGGCACCAGCCCCCAGCGGAACACCTCGAGATGCCGGCCGTCGGCGCGTTCCACGACGGCCCACGCCCCGTTCGTGGGGGCGACGTTGTAGGACGGTTCGGGTGGGGCGACCCCTTCGGTGACGGTGGCGTCGAAGTACGCAGCCAACACCTCGGGCGGGGTGGCCGAGACGTAGCGGCCGCACACGGGGTTCAGCCTGCCAGGGGCGCGTGGTCGAGCCGGGGCAGCACGAGGCGACCGAACCGTTCGGCCTCCCGTTCGTGGGGGTAACCCGACAGGATGAACGCGTCGATCCCGAGGGCCCGGTACGCCTCGAGGGTGGCCGCCACCTGGTCGGGATCGCCGACGATCGCCGCGCCGCAGCCGCTGCGGGCCCGACCGATCCCGGTCCACAGGTGGGGCTCGACGTAGCCGTCGTCGTCGGCGTCCTCACGCAGTTCGGCCTGGCGCCGAACGCCGGTCGAGGTGGAGTCGAGCGACCGCGACCGGATCGCCGCGCCCACGGCGTCGTCGAGGTCGGCGACGAGCGCGCGGGCGGCGTCGCGGGCCTCGGACTCGGTGTCGCGCACCACCACGTGCACCCGGTAGCCGAACCGCAGCCTCCGGCCGTGCCGTGCCGCTCGGGCCCGCAGGTCGTCGAGGACCGCGGCGACCCGGGGCATCGTGTCGGGCCACAGCAGGTAGACGTCGGCTGCGGCCGCGGCCACCTCCCGGGCGGGTTCGGACAGCCCGCCGAAATAGAGCGCCGGGCAGCGTCCCGACACCGTACGGGCCGACGGCGGCGCCACGTGGAGGTCGAGGAACTCGCCGTGGAACTCGACGGCTTCACCGTCGAGCAGGCGACGCAACACGGTCATCTCCTCGAGCGTGCGCCGGTAGCGGACCTCGGCGTCGAGCCGCTCGCCGGGCCGGTCGCTGGAGATGATGTTCACGGTCAGGCGGCCGCCGAGCATCTGGTCGAGGGTGGCGAGCTGACGGGCGAGCTGCGGCACCCACAGCTCGCCCGAGCGCACGGCGACGAGCAGGCGCATCCGTTCGAGCTGCGGGGCGAGCCCGCCGGCGAACGCGACGGCGTCGATCCCGAGGTCGTACCCCGATGGCAGCAGCAGGTTGTCGAACCCGGCCGCAGCGGCGGTGCGGGCGATCGCCGAGCAGTGGGACCACGACGACCGCAGCGCCGGGTCCGGGACGCCGAGGCGTTCGTAGTCGTCGTCGCACAGCGCCGAGAACCAGGACACCTCGACCGGACCGGTCACGGCAGCGGCACGCCCTCGGCGGCTTGGACGATCCGGTAGACGTCGGCTCGGTCGAGGTGCACCCCGAGCGCGGTGACGGCGTCGACGAGCCGGTTCGGCTGTTGGGTGCCGACCACGGCGACGGGTCGCGTCGGGTGGGCGAGCACGAACGCGAGCGCCATGGCGCTACGGGACACCTGCTCACGCTCGGCGAGCGCGTCGAGCGTCTCGAGCAGGTCGGCCCGGAGGCCCTCGCCGGTGGCGACCCGGCCGCCGCCGAGCGGGCTCCAGGCGAGCGGAACCCGACCCGTTGCGGCGCAGGCGTCGAAGGTGCCGTCGCGCAGTGGCGCCAGTTGGGCCACGGAGTACTCGGGCTGATCGGTGACGATCGGGAACGGCAGGTGGGCCGCGAGCGACGCGGTCTGGGCCGGCGTGTGGTTGGACACCCCGACTGCGCGCACCTTGCCCTCGGCGACCAGCGTGCCGAGGGTGTCGGCGAGCGCCGCCGGATGGGTGAACAGGTCGGGCCGGTGGATCTGGTAGAGGTCGATCACGTCGACCCCGAGGCGCCGCAGCGAGGCCTCGCACGCAGCCCGCAACGCCGTGGGCGAGGAGTCGTAGGGCACCGGCGGCACGATCCCACCCTTGGTGGCCAACACGATGCGGTCTCGCAGGCCGGGGCGGGCGGCGAGGACCCGGCCGAGGAGCGCCTCGTTGGCCCCGAATCCGGCGCCGCCCCAGTCGAGGCCGTAGACGTCGGCGTTATCGACGAGGTTCATCCCCAGGCCGACCGCGGTCTCGAGGAGATCCGCGGCCGGACCGGTGTCGGGGCCGACGAACCGCCAGCAGCCGAACGCGAGCGGACCGACCGCCAGCGTGGTCCCCGGGAGGGTCCGGGGAGACGGGTCGATCAGTCCGGCCACGATCAGAAGTAGATGATCTTCTCGGCCTTGGCCTCGGCGGCGTCGAGGTCGTCGGTGTAGGCGCCGGTGGACAGGTACTTCCACCCGCCGTCGCACACGATGAACACGATGACCCCCTCGTCGATCTCCCGGGCGACCTTCACGGCGCCCGCCAGCGCGGCACCCGAGGAGATGCCGGCGAAGATGCCGCAGCGGGCGACGAGCTCCCGGGTCCACTCGAGCGATTCGCGAGGCCGCACGATCCGCTTGCGGTCGAGCAGCTCCATGCCGTGCCAGGACTCGAACAGCGGCGGGATGTAGCCCTCGTCGAGGTTTCGGAGCCCTTCGACACGCTCGCCGAGCGGCGGTTCGATCGCAATCAGCTTGATCCCGGGGTTGCGTTCCTTCAGGAACCGGCCGGTCCCCATGAGGGTGCCCGACGTGCCGAGCCCGGCGACGAAGTGGGTGATCTCCGGGCAGTCCCGCCAGATCTCCGGGCCGGTGCCCTCGTAATGCGCACGCGGGTTGGCGTCGTTCGCGTACTGGTAGAGGAAGGCCCACTCGGGGTTGGCGGCGGCCATCTCGAGCGCCCGCTTCACCGCCCCGTTGGAGCCCTCGGGGCCCGGGGTCAGGATCAGTTCGGCGCCGAACACCTCGAGCATCTGCCGGCGCTCGATCGACACCGACTCGGGCATGAGGATCTTGATCGGGTACCCCTTGATCCGGGCGATCGCGGCCAGCGCGATGCCGGTGTTGCCCGACGAGGGTTCGATGATCGTCTGGCCGGGACGCAGCGTGCCGTCCTTCTCGGCGGTCTCGATCATCGACTTCGCGATGCGGTCCTTCACCGACCCGAACGGGTTCTGCATCTCCAGCTTGGCCAGGATCCGCACCCGGGGGTTGGGGGACAACACGCTCACGTCGACCAGAGGGGTGTTGCCGATCAGGTCGAGGACGTTCTCGAAGATGGGCACAGCCGTCTCCCTGCTCCGGCCGGACACGGGAAACCCGACCGGATCGGTCAGGATCCTACCGGCTCAGTACCCCAGGCGCTCGACCCGGTCGGCCCGGTGCTGCCAGTTGCGGTCCACCCGCACGGCGAGCTCGAGGTGGCAGCCGTCGGGGAGCTGGCGGCGCACCGCGATGCCGACCTGCTTGAGCACGCCGCCGCCCTTGCCGATCACGATCCCCTTCTGGCTGTCTCGCTCGACGAGGATCTCGACCCGGATCCGGGGCCAGTCCCATTCGGTGACCCGGGTGGCGATCGAATACGGCAGCTCGTCGCGGGTGATCGCCAGCAGCTGCTCGCGCACGAGCTCGGCGACGCGGGTCTCGTCGTCGACGTCGGAAATGGTGCCCGTCGGGAAGTACCGGGGGCCGGCGGGCATCCGCTCGATCAGGTGGTCGAGCAGGGCGTCGGTGCCGGCCCCGGTGCGGGCCGAGACCGGGAAGAAGCTCTCGGCGCCCGGGAGGTCGGCGAGCTCGGCGAGATGGCGCAGCACGACGCCGTGGGTGAGCCCGTCGACCTTGTTGAGCACGACCACGTAGCCGCTGCCGAGGCGCTGTGCGACCCAGCGGTCACCGGTCCCGGTGCCGGCTCGGGCGTCGATCACGAGGCAGGCGACGTCGACCTCCGCGAGCGCGTCGCTGGCGGCGGCGTTGAGCCGTTCGCCGAGCGCGGTCACGGGCTTGTGGAAGCCGGGGGTGTCGACGAAGACGAGCTGGGCGCCGGGGCGCTCGACGATCCCCCGCACCGGCGCCCGGGTGGTCTGCGGCTTGTCCGACACGATCGACACCTTCGTGCCGCACAGCCGGTTCAGCAGCGTCGACTTCCCGACGTTGGGACGCCCGACCAGGGTGACGAACCCGGAGCGCAGACCAGCATCGGCATCGGGGGGCGCGCCCGCGGGCGGCTCAGCCGGCACCGGAGGGAACGGCCTCGGTGTCGGCGTCGGGGAGGCGGCTCACGTGGACCAAGCTGATCCGGCGGCCCTCGAGGCGGCGGGCGGTGAACACGTAGCCGTCGTAGGTGACGGTCTCCCCTTCGATGGGCAGGCGGCCGAGTTCACTGAGCAGGAACCCGCCGACGGTGTCCCAGTCGCCCTCGGGGAGCTGGATCGGGAGCAGGTCGCTCAGGTCGTCGACCGACATGCCGCCGTCCACGAGGAGCTCACCGCCGTCGAGGCGTTCGACTTCTCGGTCCTCGACGTCGTGCTCGTCGACGATGTCCCCCACGAGTTCTTCGATGCAGTCCTCGAGCGTGACCAGGCCGGCGGTGCCGCCGTACTCGTCGATCAGCACCGCGAGGTGGTACTTCTCGGCCTGCATCTCGCGCATCAGGTGGGCGACCGGCTTGGTCTCCGGGACGAAGTGCGCCGGTCGGGACCACTGGGCGACGGCGTCGGCCCCGCGGCCTTCGCGCTCGGCCCGGATCAGGTCTTTGGTGTGGGCGACGCCGCGGATGTCGTCGGAGGTCTCCCCCACGACCGGCATCCGGGAATAGCCCTCGGCGATCGCGACGTCGAGCGCGGCACTGACGGTGGCCTCCCCGTCGACGGTGACCATGTCCGGGCGGGGGACCATGATCTCTCGCGCAACGGTGTCGCCGAAGGAGATGATCGACTCGATCAGCTCGCGTTCCTCGGCCTCGATCACGTCGTCCTCGGCGGCGGCGCCGACGATGCCGAGCAGTTCCTGCTCGGACACGAACGGTCCCTGCTTGAGGCCCTTGCCGGGCACGATGACGTTGGCGAGGCCGATCAGCGCCCGGGACAGCAGCCGCAGCGGCCAGAACCGCACGAGTGCCCGGATCGGTCGGGCGGCGAGCAGCGCGGCGCGTTCGCTGTGCTGCACCGCCCAGGTCTTGGGCACCGCCTCGGTGATCGCGAACAGCAGCACGACGTTGAGGAAGAAACCGATGACGAGCCCGAGGGCCCCGAAGAGCCGGTCGACGAGGATCGTGGTGAGGAACGCCTGGGCGACCTGGCATACGTTCACCGTGAGCAGGACCGGGTTCAGGAACTCCTCGGGTTTGGCGACGAGGTCGAGCAGGGCGCGCGCCGCCCGCGGGCGGGCACCACCGTCGAGGAGCGCCTGGGCCTTCACCCGGCTGATCCGGTTGACCGCGGTCTCGCCGACGGCGAGGAACGTGAGTACGGCCAGCAGCAGCAGGTTGGCGACGATGATCCACACGTCGCGGCCTTCGAGCTGGACGGCGAGCACGGCGGCGGGGGTCATGGCTGCTCCTGGCGGAACGCGGCCGGCGGCTCGCCGTGCCAGTGGTGCGCGACGAGCAACTCCTGCTCGCGGGACTGCATGCGCTGCGTGCGCTCGTCGGTGTCGTGGTCCCAGCCGAGCACGTGGAGGGTGCCGTGCACGACGAGCAGCGCGAGTTCGTCGTCGAGGGAGCCGGCATGACCCGGCGCCTGGTCCCGGGCGACGGACGGGCAGACGACCACGTCGCCGAGCAGCAGCGGCAGGTCGGCCACGTCGGCCGGCGACCGGTCCGGCCCGGCACTGGCCGCCCCCGGGCCCGGTGCGACGGTGTCGGCCTGCACGTCGTCGAGCGGGAACGCGAGCACGTCGGTCGGGCCGGCGGTGTCCATGAACTGCTGGTTGAGCTCGGCGATCTCGTCCGCGCTCACGAACAGCACGCTCAGCTCGGCATGGCCGCGGACGCCTTCGGCGACGAGCACGGAACGGGCGAGCTCGACCCATCGGTCGAGGGCGACCTCGACGTCGGTCTGCTCGTCGGCGCCGAACACCTCGGGCTCCCCCTCGCCGCCGACGCGGCGGGGGCGTCCGAGATTCGGTCGGGACGGCTCGGTGGTCATGTCTGGTGCCGCTCGTAGGCGGAGACGATGTCGGCGACGATGCGGTGGCGCACCACGTCTGCGCTGCCGAGGTGCACGAACGACAGGCCCTCGATCCCGGTGAGGATGCGCTCGAGGCCGATCAGACCGCTGCGGCCGCCGGGCACGTCGACCTGCGTGGTATCGCCGGTGACGACCGCTTTGGAGCCGAAACCGATGCGGGTGAGGAACATCTTCATCTGCTCGGGCGTGGTGTTCTGGGCCTCGTCGAGAATGACGAAGCTGTTGTTGAGCGTGCGGCCCCGCATGAACGCGAGCGGCGCCACCTCGATCACCTGGCGCTCGACGAGCTTCTGGGTGCCCTCGGCCTCGAGCATGTCGTACAGCGCGTCGTAGAGCGGCCGCAGGTAGGGGTCGATCTTCGCCATCAGGTCCCCGGGGAGGAACCCGAGGCGCTCCCCTGCCTCGACGGCCGGCCGGGTGAGGATGATGCGCTGCACCTGCTTGGCCTGCAACGCCTGGACGGCGAGGGCGACGGCCAACCACGACTTCCCGGTTCCGGCCGGGCCGAGCGCGAAGGTGATCACGTTGGAGCGAACGGCATCGACGTAGCGCTTCTGCCCGATCGATTTCGGGCGTACCGAGCGGCCTCGGGCGCCGCGCAGCACCTCGGTGCCGAACACCTCGCTCGGGCGTTCCGACGCCCGCACCATCCCGATCGCCCGATCGAGCGACCCGCGGTCGATGGTCTGGCCTCGCTGGAGGAGCACGACGAGCTCCTCGACGAGCTGGCCGACCTCGGATGCCTCGCTGCCGGTGGCGGTGACCTCGTTGCCGCGCACCCGGATCTCGGTCTGCGGGAACGCCTGCTCGATCTGGCGCAGGTACTCGTCGTGCGGGCCGAGCAACCCGGGCATCAGGTGGTTGCCGGGCACGATTACGTTGACGACGGCAGCGGTCACGTTCGGTCGGGGTCCGACAGCATGGTCCGGCCGAGGGTAGCGCCTCGGCGACCCGGTGTGGTGGCTCGCCCGGCGGTGAACCGGACGAGCCACATCGGCCGAATCAACGGAACAGCGGCTTGCCGGGCTTCATGGCGATCCCCTTTCGACTTCCCCTGGTGCTGACGGAGCGTGATGGATTCCATACGCTTCGTGTCAAGCTTTGAGGATTCGTGGATGATTCGCAAGACCTATTGAAGGTTTGGCGCGGGCGCCCGGCCGGACCGGCCTGCCGCCGCCGTGGCCCCGGGGTCAGGCGACGGACCGGAGCAGTTCGAGTTGGCTGGTCAGCCGGCGGGCGAAGGCCTCGACCGGGAGGTCCCGATCGAACAACCAACCCTGGTAGTACTCGACACCGACGCTGCGCAGCACCTGCCGGTGGGCCTCGGTCTCGACCCCTTCGGCGACCACGACCAGACCCAGGCTGCGGGCCAACCCGGCGATCGCCTCGATCACGGCGCTCGAGGCGGCGTGACCGTCGACGAGGAACGCACGGTCGAGCTTGATGCCATCGACCGGCAGCGTGGTGAGGTAACCGAAGTTCGAATATCCGACCCCGAAGTCGTCGATCCGAATCGTCACCCCGCGCGCCCGCAGGCTCTCCAGCGTCGGGCGACCCCGCTCGAGGTCGACGTGGCGCGATTCGGTGAGTTCGATGACGAGACGACGCGGATCGAGTCCCGAGGAGGCGAGGGCCTCGTCGACCTGGGCGAGCAGGATGCCGTCGGGGAGCTGCACGGGCGAGGCGTTGACCGACACGTACGGCGCGTTCGCTCCGGGTGCGGTCGGCCAATCGGCGGCGGCGCGGCAAGCCTGCAGGAGCACGTGCCGGCCGAGCTCGACGGTCCAACCGACCTCCTCGAGCAGCGACACCCACAGCTGCGTGGGCAGCTGCCCGCGGGTCGGGTCGAACCAGCGCACGAGGGCTTCGGCTCCGACGATGCGGTGCTGGTCGGTGGTCACGATGGGTTGGAAGTGCAGCGTGATGCTGCCGTCGTCGAGCGCGGCGTGGAACCGCTGCGCGACGAAACGGCGCAGCTGGTGCTCGCGTTCGACGGCCGGCGTGAACGCGGCGATCGCCTCCTGGCGGCGGCGGGCGCTGTCGAGGGCCAGCCGGGCCGAGCCGACGAGCTCGTCGAGCGAGTCGCCGGTATCAGTGGCCGCGTGGGCGGTCCCGATCCGGACCGGGCGCCGGGTGATACCCGGACGTTCGAGGCCGTCGGCCACGAGCGCGGCCATGGTGGCGGCGATGCGGTCGAACTCGCCGCGGTCGTCGTCGACGACCACGAGCCCGACGAGATCACGGCCGAGCACGACGGCTCGCCGTCGACCCGGGACCGCGAGCGTCGTCACGCGCGCCGCGAGCTCCTGGATCCCCTGACCGTCGTCGGTGGTGGCGTCATCGGCCTCGAGGCGGCAGGCGATCACCCCGAGCAAGCCGCCCGGCGCGCCGGCCGGGAAGGCTCGGTCGAGCATCGGGAGCCCGGCTCGCTGCTCGACGGCGTCGTGACCCAGGGCGCTCTGCTCGGCCACGAACCGACGGGCCGTCTCGAGGGCGAGCCGGTGCTCGGCCTCGGCAAGCTGCGTCCGGGCCCGCTCCACGTCGTCGCTGAGACGTCGGCGATCCTCGACGGCCCGGGCCGAGCGATCCTCGGCGGCCTCTACCTGCATGGCCACCTGCAGGCCGTGGAGGCGTCGTGACGCCTCCTCGCTTCGCAGCGCGACCCAGGTTTCGTGGTGGGCGCGTACGGCAGCGAGCGCAGCAGGAAGATTGCCGGCGTCCTCCTCGACCTCCGCGAGCTCGGCGAGGCACAGCGCCCGCATCTCGAGGTCCTGGGCCTCGCCGGCGCGCTGCTCGGCATCGCGCAGCCGACCGGCCGCTCCGGGGAGGTCGCCGCGTCGGCGGCGCGTGATCCCGGTGACGAGGTCGGCGAGCACCCGCTCGCTGGCTGCGGCGGTGTCGGGGACGGCCGTTGCGGCCAGCACGGCGTCGGCATCGTCGATCCGATCGAGGCGGGCCAGCGCCAGAGCCCGCAACAGCTCGGCGCGGGCGACTCCGGCCGGCTGCACGCTGCGCATCACCTCGGCGGTCTGCGCCATGGGCCCGATGACATCGGCGAACCGGCCGGCGAGCAGGTGGAGGACGCCGAGGTTGTAGAGCGCGGTCGCCTGCTCGGCACGCCGGCCGAGCCGGGCGAACGCGTCGATCGCTTCCTGGAACAGCGAGCTCAGCTCGTCGGCCTCGGCGGCGACGTCCGGGGCGGCGGACACGAGGACCGTGCCGAGCCGCATCGTTGCGTTCGCAACGAGCGCCTCGTCGTGGGCGGCCCGACCGAGACGTACGGCGGCAGCGGCGTGGTCCGCGGCCTCGTCGAGCAGACCCAGGTAGTACTGGAGGGTGCCCACCACCAGGTGGGCGCGCCCGAGCGCGAGCGGGGGCCCACCGGCAAGCGTCGCAAAGGCTTCGAGCGCCGGTCCGAGCAGCTCGCCGGGGTCTTCCCCTGTTTCGACGGCCGCCGCGGCTTCGACGACGACGGCTTGTGCCTCGCGCTCACGGTCGCCGAGCGCCACCGCCATGGTGCGGGCCGCCACGGCTTCGGCCCGAGCGGTCTGGGGATCCCGGGACGTCTGCTCGAGTGCGAGCGACAGCAGCACGTCGATCTGCGCGGCGCGATCCTCGACGGAAGGCGTCAGGGAGGAGACCGAGCTCCACGGGGTGTGTCGGCGGCGCATGGGGTGAGGGGGCGCCTCTCTGGGGAGGCGCACGTCCTTGATCGGCTGCTTGAGGAGGCGTTGCAGCGGTCGTGACGACGCAGAGACGTTCTTGCCGAACAGCGAACGCCCGTGGTTTCATCCGGCGCCGGCGGCGGGCTATTGGAGGCCGAGGTACGTCCCGCCGTCGATGGGCACGTGCGTACCGGTGACGAACCGGGCGTGCTCGCTGCACAGCATCGCGACGAGCCGGCCGAAATCGCCCGGGTCGCCGGCGAAGCCGACCGGGATGGCTCGGCCGATGTCGGCCGGGTGACCGAGGCCCTTGATGCGTTCGGTGAGGTGGTACCCGGGTTGGACCGAGTTGACCGTCACCCCGCTGCGCGCCACTTCGAGCGCGAGCGTCTTGAGGAACCCGGTGACCCCGGCCCGGGCGGTGTTGGACAGGATGAGGTTGGCGATCGGTTGGCGCACCGACACCGAGGTGATCGCGACCACTCGGCCCCAGCCCCGCGCCTGCATCGCGGGCACGGCCGCCTTGCACATCGCGACCGTGGACAGCAGGTTCAACCGCAACGCCGGCTCGTAGTCCTCGAGGTCCGTCGACGCGAACGTGCCCGGCTTCGGGCCTCCGGCGTTGGGGATCAGGATGTCGACGCCACCGAGGGCCTCGGACGCCGCGTTCACGAACCCGGCGGCGCCCGGCGTCGAGGACACGTCGGCGACCAGCCCGACGCAGCCGTGCCCCACCTGGGCCGCGGCCTCGGCCACCCGGGCTGCGTCCCGCCCGCAGATCGCGACGTGCACGCCTTCGTTCGCGAGCGCGATCGCCGTGCCGAGGCCGAGGCCGGCCGACCCGGCCGCGACCGCGGCCCGCTTCCCGCTGATCCCGAGATCCATCACGCCACCTCTGCTCTCTGGAGTGTGCTGCGCACCGAAGCCATCCGTCCTGGCTAGCGCCCGGGCAGGTTCGGGGCAACCCCGGTGCGGCTAGCGTTCGTCGGGTTCCGGGGGGAACCGACCGAGGAGGCATCGATGTCGCAGGACAAGCCGTCGTTCCTGAAGCTGCTCAACGCGGTGTGCGTGGGCGAGCACGAAGGTTCGGTGTGGCTCGAGGCGTGGGCGGAGACGACGCCCAAAGCCGAAGTGGCCGAGGTGCTGCGGTTCGTCGCCGCCCGCGAGGCCGAGCACCACCACGCGTTCCGCAAGCGGATCATGGAACTGGGCTTCGACGTGCGCTGGCCCGAGTCGACCGTGCGCCTCGAGGCGAACCTCGCCGCCGCCCGGTGCGACCAGCCCGACGCCGCCAAGTTCGAGTTCTTCAACCTGCACCAGTGCCGCGAGCGCGACATCTTCGACACGATGTTCACCGACAAGACGATCGACCCGATCACCGGTGGGCTGCTCGGCCGGTACATCGCCGAGGAGCGCGACAGCCTGCGCCGGTTCGTCGCCTGCTACGAGGCGCTCACCACCGACGGCGCAGGCTGCTGCTGAGCCGGGCGTGAACGCCCGGCTCGACCACCTCGTCTACGCCGTCCCGGACCTGGCCGAGGGCACGGCCTTCGTCGCCGATGCCCTCGGGGTCCGACCCGACGCCGGCGGACAGCACGTCGGCCGGGGCACGGCAAACACCTTGGTGGGGCTCGGGGACGGCGCGTACCTCGAGATCATCGGTCCGGACCTGACCCAGCCGCCGCCGTCGCTCCCGCGCCCGTTCGCCATCGACGATCTGATCGCCCCGGTGCTCGTCACCTGGGCGGCCCGAGTGAGCGACCTGCCCGCCGTGATCGCCGCAGCCCGGGCGGCGGGCTACGACCCGGGCCCGGCACAGGCCATGCGACGCGCCACCCCCGACGGCGGGTTGCTCGCCTGGTCGCTGACGTCGCCGCCCGCCGCCTTCGACGGCCTGGTGCCGTTCCTTATCGATTGGGGCGACTCGCGGCATCCGTCGGGGTCCCTCGCCCACCCCGTGCGCCTCACCCGTTTCGTGCTGCGCACCCCTGACCCCGGTCCGGTCCGGCATGCCCTCTCGGCGCTCGGGCTGGACACGGTTGAGGTCGAAGAGGCGCCGGTCACCTCGATTGGCGTCGCCCTGGTCGGCCCGGGCGGCACGCTCCGCTTCGGCCGTTGAGCCCGGGTACCGTCGTCGGTGGTGTACCGGTTCCTCCTGAGCCCGCGCTGGCTCGTCTTCCACGTCGTGTGCCTGCTCGGCGTGGTCGTGATGGTCAACCTCGGGCTGTGGCAGCTGCGCCGCCTCGACGAACGCCAGTCCCTCAATGCCCGCGTCGAGGCCCGGTCAATGGAGCCGCCGGCCGAGATCGGTGCCGTCCTCGTCGCCGGTGTGGACAAGCCGTCGGTCGAATGGCGTCAGGCGGCCGTGCGCGGTTCCTATGACGACACGGCCACGGTGTTGATCCGGGACCGACCCCTCGAGGGGCGCCCCGGCTGGCACGTGGTCACACCGGTGCGTCAGGCCGACGGCACCGGGGTGCTCGTCAACCGGGGCTGGCTGCCCGCCGGCACCGACCGGCGCCGCCCCGAGGTCGTGCCGGCGGCCCCGGCCGGGTCGGTGGTGGTCGTCGGGCGGTTGCGGCCCAGCCAGGAACGCCCGGCGCTCGCCGGTGCCGAACCGGCCGGAGTGCTCACCGAGGCCGGGGTGATCGACCTCGACCGGCTCGGTGAGCAGTCCCGCTACCCGCTCGCGCCGATGTACCTGGAGTTGGTGGCCCAGGATCCGACCGTGGCGGCCATCGATCCGCGGCCGCTGCCGATGCCGCCGCTCGGCGAGGGTCCGCACCGGTCCTACGCCGTGCAGTGGTTCGTCTTCGCGACGTGCGTCCCGATCGGTTGGGTGCTCGTGGTGCGCAAGTCGTTGCGGGACCGGCGCCGGGCGGCCCGGCGCGCCGAGCTCGCCGAAACCGGCGAACCGGAGCCGTTGGCCGTCACCGGCTGACCGGTCGGCAAGACTGCGCCGCATGGGGCGCGTGCCGCGTGGACCGGAGGAGCTGACCTCGGCGTGGTGCTCGGCGGCGTTCGGATCGCCGGTCGAGGTGGTCGAGGTGACCACTTTCGGCGAGGGGGTCGGCATGCTCAGCGTGATGGCCCGCGTCGTGCTCGCCTGGCCCGAGCACGCCGGCGGACCCGGCGAGCCTGCGGCCGCTGCGCGCTGCCCGTCGTCGGTGGTGGTGAAGCTGCCCCCGTGGCGGGCTCGCAACCAGGGGATGGGCACCGACTGGGGCTACTTCCTGCGCGAGGCCGAGGTCTACCGGCACTTCGGGCCCGGACTGCCGGCGCCGCGGTGCCATCACGTCGCCGTGGATCCCGACGCCCGCCTCGCAGTGCTCGTACTCGACGACCTGACCGGCAGCCGGCCCGTCGACCAGGTGGCCGGCGCATCGATCGCCGACGCCGAGGCGGTGGTCGACACGATGGCGACCCTCCACGCCCGGTGGTGGGAGCACCCGGCGCTCGAGGGGTGCGGGTTCGTGCCGGCCCTCGACGACGGCGTGGAAGACCGCTCGGCACGGCTGTACCGCGAGTCGTTCCCCGGGTTCGCCGAACGGTTCCGCGATCACGTGCCCGCCGGCGCGTTCCGGGCCGCCGAACGCTACGGCCCGCAGCTCGCGACGCTCTACCACCGGTGGGCCGTGGATGGCCCCAACACCCTGTCCCACAACGATCTCCGCCTCGACAACCTGCTCATGCCGGCCGAGGGCGGGCCGGTGTTCGTCGACTGGCAGCGCGTCATCCGCTACCGCGGCGCGAGCGACCTCGCCTACTTCGTGGCCGGGTCGCTCCCGGTGGAGGACCGCCGGCGCATCGAAGATCAGCTCGTCGCCCGCTACCACGACGGTCTGCGGGCAGGCGGGGTGCAGGGCTACGGCCTGGCGTCGCTGCGGGAGGACTACCGGCGCTCGATGTTGCGCTGGCTCGGCCTCGTGAGCACCGCCGCGCAGCTCGACGTGGCCAACGCCCGCGGGGAGCGGCTCATCGAGGTGATGGTCGAGCGGCATTTCACCGCCGCCGACGACCACGACGTCGCAGCGCTGCTCGACGACGTACCCATCCCCTAGTCTGCGCCGATGGCCACCGCCGCCGAACGCGCCTGCCCGATCCCGGTCCCCAAGCTGCCGCTCGCGGAGGTGACCCCCGAGCTGCAGGAGCTGATCGACCGTGGGGTCGACCCGCGGTGGGTGCGCACGCTCGGCCACGCCCCCAAGTGGTTCGTGGCGTGGACGAAGTTCTACTGGCCGCTGCTGTTCGGCGGCACCGTCGAGGTGCGTACCAAGGAGGCGGCCCGGCTGCGCATCGCACAGCTCAACGGCTGCCACTATTGACTTCACGGCCGCTTCGCCGACCGGTCCGGTCGGCCCCTGTTCGACGACGACACCGCCGAGCGGATCCAGCTCGGTGACGTGGAAGACCTGACGCCCCGCGAACGGCTCGCCGTTCGCTACGCCGAGCTGATGCACCAACGGCCGGCCACCTGCTCGCAGGCCGACGTCGACGCAATGCTCGAGGCGTTCACCCCTGAGGAGTTCATGGAGATGGCCTTCACCGTGGCGCAGTTCATCTCGATGGGCCAGCTCGTGCACGCCCTCGGCGTGCCCAACCCGACGATCGTGCCGTTCAACGACGAGGCGTGACCGACCGCAGCGCCCGGGTGAGCCAGGCGCCGATCACCGAGAGCCCGGCCGACAGGTCGCTGGGGGTGACCGGCACGTCGCAGCACGGGTAGCCGCCGGCGCTGGAACGATCGTCGTTGCGTCCACGGGGCAGGGCCGTTGCCGTCACGGCCCGAATCCTAACTAATCCGATCGGGATTTGTCACTATCGGGCGTCGGCGGCGGCCCGGAAGGCGGCGCCGCGCGCCTCCCAGTCGCCCACCGCCGGGGTGGTCGGGGCGCCCGGGGCGAACAGCACGACATCGCCGGGGTGGGCCCGGCCCCGGGCCAGGGCCACCGCCGTGGCCACGTCGTCGTCGAGCACGGTCACGTCGGCGACGCCGACGAGCGCAGCCTGCCACCGGCGTCCGGCCGGCCCCATCGCGTACACCGCGCGGACGCGGCCGTGGGCGGCGATGGCAGCGAGCAGGTCATCCGGCTCGACGAACCGGTCGTCGCCGCCGGCGATGAGCAGCACCGGCCGGTCGGCGTGGGCGCGCAGGCTGGCGGCTGCGGCGAAGGGGTTGCTGGCCAGGACGTCGTTCACGAACCGCACGCCGTCGCGCGTGGCGACCACCTCGAGCCGGCCGGGCGGCAGACGGAATCCGGTGACCGCCGCAGCGAACTCGTCGACGGTGAGCCGTCGCCCGAGGGCCTCCTCGGCAGCGCGTGCGGCGATTGCAAGGTTGCCGGCCAGCTGGTCCGGGGCGAGCGGGGTGGCGCGCAGCTCGACGAGCGGGGTGGCGCCACCCCACAGGGCGCCGTGACGCGCAACGAGGTCGGCCTCGCGTGGCCACCGGCACCGGGTGCGCTCGACTGGCACGAGGGTCGGCAGCTCGTCAACGCCGAGCAGCAGCGCGCGCAGCCCGTCGTGCGCGAAAAGGTTCAGCTTGTCGGTCCAGTACTGCTCGACCCGGCCGTCGTGCCACGGGAGGTGGTCGACGTCGAGGTTGGTGAGCACCCCGATCGTCGGCGACCGGGTGAGGTCGGCCGCCTGGTAGCTCGACACCTCGACCACGGCCACGTCGCAGGGCGGCATCTGGCTGACCGGGACGCCGATGTTCCCGGCGAGGCCGACACGCACCCCGGCGGCGTCGAGGAGGCCGTGGACGAGCAGCGAGGTGGTGCTCTTCCCCTTCGTGCCCGTGATCGCCACCACGGTCGCAGGGGCGCCGTGGTGCAGCCAGAGGTCGAGGAGGCTGGTCACCGGGACGCCGGCGGCGCGCAGCGCCCGCAGCACGGGGCCGTGCACCGATACCCCGGCCGAACGTACGACCAGGTCGACGGTCGGGCGGTCGAGCAGTTCGGCCGGGCGTCGCACGGTGGCGCCGTGGGAGCTCGCCAGGGCGCGCACGGCCTCGCTGTCGGGCCGGTCGTCGACGATCGTGAGCGCCACGTCGGGTGGGAGGGCCTCGACGACGGCCCGACCCTCGCGCCCGGCACCCCAGACGGCGACGCGCGCTCCGGCGAGGTGGTCGAGCCTCACCGGACGCCCCTTGGGGCTGCGGCGGGGACCAGCAGCGGGCGCAGGAGCGCGTCGAGGGTCCCGGCTGCGGGATCGTCGTCGGGCGCACCGGTCGCGTCGGCGGCGAGGGTGGCGGCGACGGCGGCGGGGCTCGGTTCGCCGAGCCGGGCGGCAAGGGCGCCCAGTGGTGCCGACCCGGACCAGGCGCCGCGGTGTGCGAGGTGGACCGCAACGGCGACCTCGGCCTCGGTGCCGATGCAGTCGAAGGCCCGCTCAGGTCCGAGGAGCAGGGCCGCGAGGCGCTCGATGTCGTCGGCGGTGGCCAGCAGGTCGCGACCGAAGCGTTCGACGAGCGGTGGCCGCTCGGGGACGAACGCCGCGAGGCCGAGGAACACGAAGCAGCACTTGGCGCACGCTCCGCACCACGAGCTGCCCGGCGCGGCGTCGCGCGTGAAGGCCCGGTTGCAGCTGACGAACGGTGGGAGCTGGTCGAGGGCACCGGCGACGGCGCGCGAGATCGGCAGCTCCCCGTAGGGCCGCAGTGCCGAGCCGTAGGTGACCGGAACGCCGAGGGCGTGGAGGGTGCGGCGCAGCAGCCGCTCGAACCCGATGCCTTTGCTCCACTGATGGTTGACCTCGACGCCGCCGATCACCCGGGTGGGCCGGCTGGCGCTCGCTTCGTTCGAGAGCACGACGCGCGCCGCGCCGGCCCGGGCGGCGTACGCAAGCGCAGCGAGCGAGACGATCGCCGTGACCGGTACGTGGCCGTTGCGGTGGCCGGCGGCGTTGAGGTCGAACAACAACGGATCGAGCCGCCGGCCCAGTTCGACCAGCGGGAGGCCGAACGCGTCGGCCTGGGAGCGCACGATCGCCTTGGTTCCGACGGTGAGCAGCACGGGGCGAAGCGGGGCGAGCGCGTGCGCGACGAGGAGCGAGTCGCGCCCGCCGCCCATCGGCACCACCAGCCCGGCGCCGGCGGATGGTGCCAGCCCGACAGCGGGTGCGCGGGGGTGGTCGCCTGCGACGACCTCGGGCCGGAACGGGATCGGCAGGCCGTTGGTTACGCAGTACTCCCGCAGGCCGTGGTCGTAGAGATCGCCCACGTAGGCGAACCACGTCGGGGCCGTGCGATCGTCGATCGCAATCCCGTCGAGGACGATCGTTGTCGACGCAACGAGCTTGTAGTAGCTGACGCCCGCCGTCACCGCGAGCAGGTCGAACACCGCGGCGAGACCGGGGCCCGCGCCGGCCGCTCGGTAGGGCGCCACACCCGGGGCCGGAGGGATCGTGAAGCGTTCGGTGAAGGACCAGTCGCCGAGCCGGTAGCGGCACTGCAGTTCGCCGCTGTCGGGCTGCCAGTCCCAGCCGGCGACGACGAACGGCTCCGGGCTGCGCTCGGGTCGTGCAGGCACGATCGGATGCTACCGACGGCTTGGAGCGAGGGTCCGGGCGCTCAGCGGACGGTCACGACGAGCGTGACGGTCTGGTTGTCCGGTGCGGCCGGCTCGAACGAACGGCGGTAGGACAGCACGACCGTCGTCGTGCCCGGACCCATCGCCCGGAACACCGTGCTCGTCGTCCCCCCGGACCCGGCAACCGGCGAGTCGGTCGGGGTGGCCGTGTACGTGGGCCCGGACTCGAGGGCGAGCGTGGCCGCCGCCGCGGCCGTGGTGATCACCCACGCGTAGCCAGTCGTTGCGTTCGCATCGAGCTTGACCACGAGGCGCTGCCCGAGGGCCAGCGACACCGCTCCCGATCCGGTCGCGGTGACCGCGGCGAGATTCGAGTTCGGGGTGGTCCCCGGCGGCGAGGTGCTCGGCCCGGCCGATGTCGTCACCGCAACGTCATCGTCGCCGCAGGCAGTTGCGCCGGTGACCACGGCGGTGAGAGCGACGGTGAAGGCGAGCAGGGAGCGCACGGCGCCGGGCATGACCGGCACCCTACGAGGATCGGCCCGCCGGGCGATGGCGGTCTGCGCCAGGAGCGCTCCCGATGCTGATCGAGGCGTTGCCGATCTGGCGGGTCCGTTCATTCGGCCACGGTGGGGGGAGATCGATCAGACGAAGCTCGCCCACCGATCGATCGGCATGCGGCTCGAGACCAGCGAATTGATGGGGGCGGTGGCGTCGGCGTAGCCGATCGCCATGCCGCAGAACAGCATCTCGTTGTCCGGGGCGTTGACGAACGACGTCACGGCCTTGTGGCGGACCGACCAGTACTCCTGGGCGCAGGTGTCGAGCCCACGCTCCACGGCGAGCAGCATCACGGTCTGGAGGAACATGCCGAGGTCGGACCACTGGGGAAGCCCCATCTGGCGGTCGACGTAGCAGAACAGCGCAGCCGGGGCGTCGAAGAAGTCGTTGTTGGCGGCGAACTGTCGGCGCCTGCCTTCCTTGTCCTCGCGGGGGATGCCGAGGGTGGCGTACATCTGCTCGCCGATCTCGAAGCGGTTGGTGCGATACGGCTCGGTCAGGCCCTGCGGGTAGATCTCGTAGTCGGGAGCGTCGATCAGGGGTTGGCCGGCGAGGTGCTCCTTGAACCGGGGCATGGTCGCGGTCGTGATCACGTAGACGCGCCACGGCTGCAGGTTGCCGCCGCTCGGGGCGCGGGCGGCGTCGGTGAGCAGGGAGCGCAGCACATCGTCGGGCACCGGATCGGGACGGAACTTCCGCACGGACTTCCGCCGGTACACCGCATCGACGACGTTCATGGGCCCGACGCTACCGGCGGGCGTGGAGGAGGCCGCTCGGCCGTCAGCGGGCGGTGCGGACCGTGCAGCGGCGCTTGGCGAAGAACCACCGGCCGTCGAACTTCACGTGGTCGTCGTACTCCGCGACGATCGCCGCACGGTTGCCGGGCCCATCGCACCCGACCACTGCGGCACGATCGCCCTGCGCCTCGCTCGACTCGGCACGTCTACCGGTCGTGTGGGCGGTCTGAACGCCAGCGGTGGATCGTGCGTTCACCAGGGGGCGGCGCCAATCGTTTCGGTCAAAGGGGTGGTGCGGGCGGCCGAACGTGCGGTCCTCTACGCTTCGAGCGTCCGTCAGGCCTGGCCGGAACCGGACCGGTGGTGACGAAGCGCGCTGGATTTCGGGTGTTCCGAGCCCCTCCAGCCCGATCTGAGAGAGGAGGCCCGGGGAGGTCGGCAGGGCGAAACCCCTGCTCCGCAGGGTTGTGAAGCGAAACGGGGAGTAGCGCAGCGGAAGCGCACCTGCTTTGGGTGCAGGAGGTCGTGGGTTCAAATCCCACCTCCCCGACCCCTCTGAGCTGGGATGATACGATTCCAGCCATCGCCCGAAGGGGCCCATGTATCAGCGATGTATCAAACGCGCTGACCGATACGGGGTGACTCGCGATGGGATGGAAGGTCACTGGACAGCCCACCGTCCGCAAGCAGCGGGGGAAGTGGGTGGTGCGCGTCGACGGGATCGACACCGAGACCGGCAAGCACCGACCACGCCAGATCGGGTCGTTCGCAACCCAGCGGGCGGCCCTTGCGGCGGCCCGGGTGCCGGCGGCGGCGGACAAGGTCGTCTCCCGTGGCACCGTCGGCTGGTTGGTCCGCCGGTACGTGGGTGCCCGCACCGACGTGTCCGTGAAGGCGCGTGAGCAGTACGAGTGGGCGTGCACCCATATCGAGGCCGGTCTGGGGGCCGTCCGGCTCGACCGGCTCGAGCGGGACGTCGTCGCGCGATGGCTGGACGATCTTGCGCAGGGCGGCACGCTGTCGTGGCGCTCGGTGTAGATCTGTCGAACGGTGCTGCGGGCCGCGTTGGCGGAGGCGGTCGACGTCACCTCCTCAGCCAGCCCGCCGACCGGGTGGTCGCACTGATCGAACCCGGCCGTGCGCTCCACGCCGACGACCTCACCGCGATCATCCCGGTCCCGTTGATCACCGTCGACACCGACCCCGCGGTCGCGCGCGCTGTCGACGCCGGGCTGCTCACCAGCCGGCTCCCCCGCACCCTGGCCACCACCGCCGCACGACTGCTCACCCCCACCCACCCCACCAGCCTGCACCGCACCCCACCGAACCCCGACCGGTCCGCCCCCACCCACCGCACCGGGCCCCACCAATGAGCACCCACCCGTCCTGGCTGCATGTCGTCGTCGCCGACCCGACCCCCGGCCCGCACCGGGCCGAGTCCGCCATCCCGACACCGAACCCGCCGAACGCCACGACCTCGCGCTCGACCTCGCCGACTGGCTCTACGCCGGCGGGTTCATCCCCCACGGCGAAACCCGCCGAGGACTGTTCGACGAAATCGACGACGTCCTGTGCCGCACCCTCACCGCCCCAACCGTCGACGACCACCTCGAAGCCGCCTACGAGGACCAGCACAGCTTCGGAATCGACCAATGACCCGCACCCCAACCCTCCACCTCGTCGCCACCACCCGCATCATCGACTGGGCCCACCACCACCACGACCGCAACACCTTCCTCGCCACCTGCCTGGCCCGCCACCTACGACGCGACTGGGGTGAACTCGACACCGACGACTGGGAACTCAACGACCGCGCCATCGCCTGCCGATCCGGCCGACTGCTGTCCGCGTACCCGGTCCCCACCGAACTCGACCCCCACGACACCACCATCTGGGTGATCACCGACAACCTCGACGACCCCCACACCCCCACCACCATCCTCTGGCCATCCGACTACTAACCCGACCGGGCCGGCCACCCCCACGGCCGGCCCGGCCACCCCCCACCCGAAGACGTTGCGCCGACCAAGGTCGGCGGTGCCGTCCACCGAAACGTGTACGACTCGTCGAACGGTGCGGCGCCACCCGCCGTGCGGGGCGCGCCGCAGGCCACCCCACAGGTGAGGAACTTCAGTGAGCAGAACTGAGGAAGTTCAACTGAGCGTGATCACCACCGCCCGCAAACACGCCGGCCTCACCCAAGCCACCCTCGCGGAGCGCACCGGCATCCACGTCACCCAGATCCGACTCTACGAAGCCGGCACCTCAGCACCCACCCTCGACGTCCTCCGCAACATCGCGATCGGGCTCTCCGTCACCATCGACAGCCTCGTCATCGACGAACACGAACGCGGACCACAAGACGACCTCGCCCTCGCCTTCGAAGCCACCCGCCACCTCACCCCCCAAGAACAAGCCACCGTCCGCGAACTCATCGAAGCCATGCTCCTCAAACACGAAGCACGACGCTGGGCCAGCTGAGGAGCCGCTCAGACGAGCGTCACGAAGCGCGGCGCGAGATCAGTACTCCACCAACATCGACAGAAGCTCGTCGAGACCTTCGTCGACCTCGCGTCGCTCATCCTCGGACAGCTCGGCACGACCGCTTTCGATCCAGAAAGCGTTGACGTACTCGAGCTGCCACCACGCCGAGCGCAGCTCCTCAACCCACTGCTGATCGGCGACGGACTGGAGCGCAGCGATCCGGCTCTTGAGCTCCCACACCAGCCGGTCGAGCGGGAGACGACCGCCCCGGTAGGAACCCACCGCCTCCCGCATACCCTCGACCAGAGCGCGGACCTGCTCCGATTGCTCTGTCATCGGACCTTCAACTGACCCGAACTCACGGTGACGACACGGCCGTTCTCGACGATGACCGTCACGTTGTCCGCCGAACTGTAGTGGGCGACACGGCCACTCGCTCCCGTGGACACCTGCCTATAGCGGATGGCGTCATCGACAACGCTGGGCGTGAAGCCCTCGCTCATCATCTCGTCGAGCGCATGACCTCCGTACTGACGGCCACCGATCGTCGCCGGCGAGTTCGTACCGCGAGGCACATCCATCGGGCTGCCCCGACGACCGACCGGCAAGCTCGCAATGTCGTCTGCGGTGTTTGTGGCAACACTTCGCGCGAGTGGGGTCGTAGATGCACCCCGAGCCAGGCGGGACTGCGGGGCAGACCCCTCCCCCACAGCGTTGAACTGGGCCGGACCGGCCCCGCTTGCCCCGATTTCATGAACTCCAACGCGCGTAGTCGACGGGACGTCGTAGGTGTACGACGCTGCGCTCACCGTCGTCGTAGACGGCGCCATCGCACCGACGACCGGCGAAGCGAGGACGACGACCGCCAGCAGAAGCGATCTTCGCACCCTGTCGATCATGAGATGTCGAGCGAACGAAGTTGGCCGGCCGAGTCGAAGATGATGGTGACCGACCCGCACGGCGACTCCACGGTGAGCACCCTGTCGGCGAACTCCTCGTCGATCGCGTCAGCGGGCCCGCCCTCCACGTCGAATCGAATTTCAAGGAACATCCCGCTCGGCCCAGGGAGCGCGTCCGTTTGGCCAGAGCTGTGCAGCCATCGCTGGATCTCGCTGATGTGAACAGACGCCATGGCTAACCAGCCCCTCCGATCGGGACGAACCGACCGTTCGTCACACCGTTGGTCACCTGGTTGGGGCGGATCGGGCCAACCGAGATGATCTTGAACTCATCGCTCGCTGTGGTGATGCGCAGTAAGACGTCGTCGACCTGCTGGATCACGTTGATGTTTCCGGTCGCAGTGTCGAAGTAGCGCTGTGCACCCGGGGCGTTCACGAGCCTCTGCAGGTCGTCAGGGCCGAGTTGTCCCCGCAACGACCCGAGCCGCACGTCGTCGAGCTGTCCAGCGACACGATCGGCGATGCCGAACGTCCGTGATGTCCCCGCTTCTGTGGCGTTGTTGCGCGAGAGGAAGGTCGTAGAAGCACCCCGAACCTGAACGGGGGGCAAGACAGACCTCTCGCGAACGCGGACTCGTGCCCACTGGCCATTCCCCAAGGGCGCGGTTGCGCGAGCGTCAACGCGCGCGAGCGCGGGCGCGTCGTAGGTGTATGTCGCGGCACTTGCCGTCGTCGTACCAGGGTGCAGGCCCAGCAGTGCCGTGAGGGTGGCGAGCACGAAGACGAGCAGCCGGTTCATCTTCTTGTCATTCCTGCCGTAGCTGGCTGGCCGGGGGCAACTCGGTCGGTGCCTCGTCCGTGTACCAGG
>JBJTVH010000101.1:0-34799 GCA_046081125.1 Acidimicrobiales bacterium | reverse complement strand
TCGCGCTGGTAGCGTTCGGCCGCTCGCCCCCATCGTCTAGCGGCCTAGGACACCACCCTTTCAAGGTGACGGCACGGGTTCGAATCCCGTTGGGGGTGCTCGGAAGACGCCAACTCAGCGGGCCAGTGCGTTTCGCCGACGGGACGCTCTACGAGCGGACGATCACGACACCCGACGGTGAGGTCGACGTCCTCGCCGAGGTCGTGGTGCAGGGGCGACGGATCGAGCTGCGCGACATGGCCGTCTACCCGCGATCGGCCGTGCCCCTGCGTGTCGGACCGGTCGTGCTCGTGCGCTGGGCCCGGGGCGCGCTGACCGAGTTGGCGGCTAAAGGGTTCGAGGAGGTGCGGGTGACGGGAACGCGACTCTCGGGAGCGAGTCAGGGCCGTGTTGCGGGTGCCGTTGGGCGAGGCGAAGCGGATCGTCCACGAGAGCCGCACGTGGGCCGACGCCGAGGACGGCTTCGAGCGGCTGCACGACGACGACGTCGCCGCCGCCGCCGAACAGCTCTGACGGACGCCGTTTCGGCGAGCCGCAAGGCTCGCCGCCGTCATCGCTTGCGGCGCAGCGCTGGCCGCCCGGTCCGGCTTCTGCGACATCTTCGGCCTGGCGATCGACGTTGCTAAGCGGTCCGGGAATCTCCAGCTCGAACCCGCTCTTTGCCGATTGGGGGTGCTCGGCGAACAGCTGCGCTGCCGGCGAGGGCCGCGTCGCCTACAGGGTGCGTGCGATGGCGGCTGCCCCGTGCACCGCAGCCTGGATCGTGTCCGTGCCGGTCACGTCGCCGACCCGATGGACACGGAACGGCGCCGCGCCGAGGGCGTCGAGCAGGTCGTCGTCGGGCCGGTGGTAGCTCACGAGCACGACCGTGTCGGCCGGGTAGGTCCGAAGCAGATCGTTGCCGTTGCCCCGGGCCACGACCTCGTCCGGGGTGATGTGTGCCAACGACATCAGCGGTACGAACGTCACGCCGGCGCCGAGGAGGCGCTCTCGGCTCGCCCCCACCGTCGCCGGTGGGTACGGGATGGTGGCGCCGAGCTGCTCGAGGCGAGCCACGATCGTCACCGACGCGCCGGCGGCCAGCAGCACGTCGGCGACGGAGATCGCCTCGAACGTGCCGGTGTCGTCGAAGACCACGGCCTGTGCACCGATCGATGCCCGACCACCGAAGCCGAGCACGTCCCAGCTGGTGTACACGTGGGGGAGATCGGCGCCCGGGACCGGCCGCGACGGGGTGGCGAGCTGGAACCCGTCCCGGCGTGGGGACGAGCCGGTGGCCACGATCAGCTCGTCGGGTGCCAGCGCCGTGAGCACGTCGGGATCCGCTGCCGTGCGCAGGTGCACGTGCACGCCGAGGCGGGCGACTTCGTCGCCGAGCCAGCGCGTGAGCGCGCCCAGGTCCGAACGGTGTGGCGCCGAGGCGGCGATGCGCACCTGGCCGCCGAGCTCGGACCGCATCTCGTAGAGGTGCACCTCGTGTCCGCGCAGCGCCGCGGTGCGAGCCGCCTCGAGCCCGGCGGGGCCGCCGCCGACGACGGCGACCCGCTTGCGCACCGGGGCCGGCGCCGGGGTCTCGAACGGCACGGCGGTCTCCTTGCCGGCAGCCACGTTGACCACGCACTGCAGACGCCCCGTGGTCATCAGCTGGGCGACACACCCCATCGAGGTGCCGATGCACGGGCGGATCTCCGCCTCCCGGCCCGACCGGGCCTTGGCCACGAGCTCGGGATCGGCGAGCATCGCCCGCACCATCGACACCAGGTCGGCCACCCCGGTGGCCACGAGGTGCTCGGCCTGGTCGAGGGTCATGATCCGCCCCGTCACGATCGTCGGCACCTGCACCGCCTTGGTGACCTGCTGGCTCGTCGGGATCTCGTAGCCCAACGGGTCGTCGAGGGTCGACAGGAACTTGTGGAAGCGCCAGTAGGAGGACATCGACACGTCGACGAAGTCGACGAGCGGCTCGACGAGTTGGGCGATCGCGGCCGCCTCGGACGGCCCGACGCCCCCCTCGATGAAGTCGGTCCCGGACAGCCGCACCCCGACCGGATACCCGCGACCCACCTCCGAGCGGATGGCCTCGAGGATCTCGATCAGGAACCGGGTGCGCCCGGCGGTGTCGCCGCCGTACGCATCCTCGCGGTGGTTGGTCGCGGGCGAGAGGAACTGGTGGATGAGGTAGCCGTGTGCAGCGTGCAGTTCGACGCCGTCGAGCCCGCCGTCGCGACACCGGCGAGCGGCTGCGGCGAACGCCGCAACCGTGTCGTCGATCATCGCTTGGGTCATCGGCCGAGGCACGAGGTGCACCGTGGGCGCCGGCACCGCGCTCGCCGAGATCGGCTGCCCGGCCCGCCCGTAGGCCGCCCCACCGTGCCAGAGCTGTTGGAACACCTTGGTTCCGTGCGCATGAAGGCGCCGCGCAGCCTCGTCGTAGAACCGCAGGACGGTGTCGGCGTAGACCGGGATCGCCGTCGCCGTCGACGGCTGCACCCCGGCGATCTCGAGGATCGTGAGCCCGATCCCGCCCCGGGCGCGGGCCTCGTGGTAGGCGATCAGGTCCTCGCCCATCGTGCCCGTCGAATGCGCGGTGCGCACGATGCGGTTCGGGATCGTGCAGCCGTTGACGTCCAGGGGTTGGAACAGGCGGTCGTAGCTCATGGGCCACCCATCCTGCCCCGCGGGCACCGCGCTACGGGCCCGCCGACGGCCGGCCCCGGCAGCGACGGCCGTAGCATCCCGGCGACGGCGCACGACGGCGCACGACGGCGCACGACGGAGGACGACGATGGGACTGTTCGATCGACTCCGCAAGCTGGACCGGCGGGTCCAGGGGGGCATCGAGACCGCGCAGGGCGAGGTGGCGCGCGGGGCCGCCGGGGTGGACTGGCCTCGGCCGAGCGACCCGGATGGGATCGACGTCCTGGGCGACGTCGAGATCGCCGGCCGGCCGTACCGGCAGCGCAGCGAAGGGGCCGAGGCCTCCGGTTGGGAGTTCCGTCAGCACGACGTCGCGCTCCTCTACGACACCTGGACCGAGACCAGGAACGGCACCCGCATCACGCTCGTCACCTGGGTCGAGGCGCTGCACCGGCCCTGCCGGACCGAGCAGGAGCGCTACTTCCTCGCCGATCAGTATGGCTTCCGGTTCTGGCGCAAGGACCCGGCGGATCTCTCGCACCTCGCCCACTACCTGCCGCTGCCCTACGAGCACGGGCGGGTGCCCGCCACCGGTGACCCCTGCCTGCTGGTGATCGTCGAACCGGTGGTGCTGCGCATCCGCTGCGGGTCGATGGACACCTCGGGCACGTACGGCACGTACGGCGAGAACGCCACGTTGCTCGGTACCGCCATCGAGGTGCTCGCCCGCCTCGACCGTGACGCGGTTGCCCGGTGGTCGGCCGCGATCGAGCCGTGGGCCGACCGATTCGTCGACGGCCCGGTCGGTGCCGTGCGCGAGGCGCTCGGCGCTGAAGCCGCCCGCATCGGTGATCGCGAGGATGCCGATCGGGACCTCGCAGACCGGGTGGTCGATGCCGCCGAACGGGGGGCGTCCGCAGCCGTGCTGCGCACGGTGCTCGGTGGGGGCGCCTCGGACCTGTTGCGGTCCGGCGCCGACCGCGCCGACCATGCGGCGCAGGCGCGCGACGCGCAACTCGCCGGCGCTGCCATCCCGCACCTCCACGTGGTCGCCCGAGCCCGGGCGGGCACCCGGCGGGTCGTGATCGACGACGCGGCGCTCACCCAGGCGGTCGCCGCTGCGACGGGTCTACCCGCGAGATTCGAGCACGATCACCTCAGCGAACAGGCGGAGTGTCGTTACGTCGACCTCGGCACCGGTGCGGCGGCGGTCGTGGCCTTCCTGCCGGCATCGGCCGAGTCGGCTGCCGTGGCCGAGGTGCACGAGGCCAAGCGCGTGGGGGTCTGGACGATCGGGACGTCGGCCGACCAGGCGAAGCGAACCACCAACGTGGCCGTCGGCCGTGCCGGCACGCACACGATCGCCGTCCGGCTGTCGGGGCCGACCACGCCGATGACCGCCCTCAAGGTGGCCAAAGCCGTGGCCGGGCTGCTCGGCGTGCCACCTCGCTAGGGTCTCGCCGAGGACCGAGGGGGCACCCGTGATCACTGCGCTGCCACGTATCGCCATCGCCGTGCGGAGCCTGCCGGCTGCGCTGGCGGTGTTCCGGGAAGGGTTCGGGATCCCTGTCGTGGATCTCTCTACCGGTCCGGCGGCCTCGCTCGGCGCGGGGATCGCCCTCGGGGTCGCCCCCGGTGCGAGCAACCTCGAACTCATGGCGCCGGTCGATCCGTCGGCGCCCCTTGCCGTTGCCCTGCAACGCTTCCTCGATCGGCGTGGCGAGGGGTTGTATGCCTTGATGCTGGAAGCGCCGGTGCCCGACGACGAGGCCGAGACCCTTCGGGGCCGCGGGGTCGAGGTGCTCGAGCTCATGCCCGGGGCCGGTGGGCGCGACATCCACCCTCGCTCGACCCACGGGGTGCTGGTCCGGGTGTACCCGGAGCGGTCTGCGTCCTATCCGGCCGAGGCCTCGCAGGCGCCCGGCTTGTCCGGCATCCAGGCGGCCATCGTCGCCGTCGGGGACGCCGAGCGCGCAGCCCAGGCCTGGGGGCACGGGCTCGGTCTCACGGTGACCGAGCCGGTCGACGACCCTCGGCGCGGGGTGCGCGTGATCACCTGCCGGGCGCCGGACGGGGCCGATGTCGAACTGACCTCGGTGATCGACCCGAGCCGAGCCTTCGCCCAAGACCTCGACCGTTGGCTCACCGAGGGGCCGGGTGGCCTCTACGGGTTGGTCCTCCACGCCGCTGACCCGGCCGCGGCCCTCGACGCGCTCGAGGGCCGGGGCCTGTGCGTCGCCCGCGAGCCGGAACCGAGCGTGATTGCGTTCGGCACCCGTTTCCTGTTGCGCCGCAGCGACTAAGGGGCCCCGTCTCAGGAGCGTTGCGCCGTTGCGTGGCGAGCGGCCAAGTAGCCGAACACCATCGCCGGTCCGAGCGTGCCGCCCGGGCCGCCGTAGGTCATCCCGAACGGTGAACCCATGACGTTCCCGGCGGCGTACAGCCCGGGGATCGGCGCCCCGTCGAGGTCGAGCACCCGGGCGTCGGGGTCGACGCGCGGCCCGCCCTTGGTGCCGAGGCAACCGCTGTGGATTTCGAACGCGTAGAACGGTCCACGTTCGAGCGGGCCGAGGGTTGCATCGCGCCGGCCCTTGCGGTTCGGGTCGCCCCACCAGCAGTCGAAGGCGCTGTCACCCCGGCCGTAGTCGGGGTCGTTCCCGGCGGTGCAGTGCTCGTTCCACCGGGCGACCGTGCTCTCGAGTTCCCAGCCCTCCTGGACGCCGATCTGCGCGAGTGTGGGCAACACGTGTTGCCCACACCATGGTTGGCCCGTCGAGCGACGCGGTCGGGCGACAGAGACCGACGACAGAGACAGACGACAGAGACCGACGGCAGGGGTGTGATGTCGCAGCGGATCGAGGCCGAGGAGCGCCGTCGGGAGGTGGTGGCGGCGGCGACCGCGCTGGTGGTGCGCAACGGGCGTCCGGCACTGACGGTCCGCAACGTCGCAGCCGCAGTCGGCTGCTCGACCAAGGTCGTCTCGCACCACTTCGCGGACATGGCCGAGTTGCTGCAGAGTTCGGCCTGATCGGTCTGCGTCCCATGGGCGGGCGCAACGACACCCCGTAGGGTGCGCCGATGCGCTCGTTGCAGATCGCCGCGTTCGGCTCCCTCGACGACCTCCGTCTCGTCGAAGCAGCTGATCCCACGCCGCGGCCGGGATATGTGGTGGTCGAGGTCCGAGCCGCCGGGGTGAACTTCGTCGACGCGCTGATCGTCGAAGGTCGCTACCAGTTCACCCCGCCGCTGCCGTACACCCCGGGCACCGAGGTGGCGGGGGTGGTGGCCGCAGTGGGCGACGGCGTCGCCGGACTCGATCCGGGTGACCGCGTGCTCGCGCTCCCCGCGGCCGGGGGGTACGCGTCACACGTCGCAGTGCCCGTGGGCGCAGTCCATCGCATCCCCGACGCGGTGAGCTTCGGTGCGGCGGCCTGCCTACCGCAGAGCTACGTGACGATGCTCTACGCGTTCACGCAACGCACGACCCTCAGCCCCGACGAGTGGGTGGTGGTCCTCGGCGCGGGCGGAGGGATCGGGCTCGCTGCGACCGACCTGGCCACTGCGCTCGGCGCCCGGGTGGTTGCGTGTGCATCGACCCCGGAGAAGCTGTCGCTCGCGTCCGCCGCCGGTGCCGTGGCCACGATCGCCTACGACGGGGTGGACCTCAAGGCGGCGATCCGGGAGGCCACCGGCGGCGCTGCCGACGTCGTCGTCGACCCGGTCGGGGGCGACAAGGCCGAACCAGCCCTGCGCAGCCTCGGCTGGGGTGGCCGGTATCTCGTGGTCGGCTTCGCCGGCGGGGGGATCCCGCGCCTGCCGGCCAATCAGGTGCTGCTCAATGGCCGATCGGTGATCGGAGTCGAGCTCGGCGGTCTGGTCCGGCGTGATCCGGCGGCGTTCCCCCAGTTGCTGCGCGAGGTGCTCGACCTCGTCGCCGCCGGCCGCCTGCATCCGGTCGAACCCGAGTCGCATCCGCTCGCCGAGGGCCCCGCCGTGCTGCGGGCGATCGAATCGCGCCAGGTTTCCGGCAAGGCCGTGCTCGTTCCGTGACGGCCGGGCGGGGTGCGAGGATCGGCCCATGAAGATCTCCACGACCCTCGGCTTCGACGGCGACCCGGTCCGCTACGCCCGCAAGGCCCGCGACCTCGAATCGGCGGGGGTGGACCTCGTCTGGTCGGGCGAGATCTACGGCTTCGACCTCGTGTCCTCCCTGGCCTGGTTGGCGGGCCAGACCACCACCCTCGAGTTGATGACCGGGATCCTGCCCGTCTACTCGCGCACCCCGGCGCTGCTCGCGCAGACCGCCGCCACGATCGATGCGCTGTCGGGCGGACGGTTCCACCTCGGCCTGGGCACCTCGGGCCCACAGGTGATCGAGGGCTGGCACGGTGTGCCGTTCGAGAAGCCGCTGCAGCGCACCCGAGAGACGATCGAGGTGTGCCGCAAGGTGTGGAACCGCGAGGCACTCGTGTACGACGGTCAGACGGTGCAACTGCCGTTGCCGGCCGGGCGCGGCACGGGTCTCGGCAAGCCGCTCAAGTTCATGGGCAAGCCGCTGCGTCAGGACATCCCGGTCTGGATCGCCGCGATCGGGCCCCGCAACGTCGAGCTCGCCGCGGAAGTGGCGCAGGGGTGGCAGCCCATCCACTTCGTGCCGGACCGGTTCCACCAGGTGTGGGGTGAGGCCCTCCAGGCCGGCGCATCCCGGCGGGCGCCCGAGCTCGGCCCGCTGCAGATCATGGCCGGAGGCACGGTCGCGCTCGGTTCCGGACCTGCGGTCCACAAGGCGCGCGAGTCCACCCGGGCGCACGTCGGGTTCTATGTCGGCGGCATGGGGGCCCGTGAGAAGAACTTCTACAACGAGCTGTTCCAGCGGTACGGCTGGGTGGACGAAGCCCGCACCATCCAGGACCTGTTCCTGTCCGGACGCCGGGAAGAGGCGATCGCTGCGGTCCCCGACGAGTACGTCGACCTGGCCACCCTGTGCGGCGACCCCGGCTACGTCCGCGAGCGCATCGCGGTCTACAAGGAGGTCGGGGTGACGTATCTGAACATCGACGTGGTGGGCGACGATCCCTTTGCGGTGTTCGAGCAGGTCAAGGAGTGGGCGTCGTGACGACGGTCCGGTACGACGCGGTCGGTGGCGTCGCAACGATCACGCTCGACCGCCCCGCCTCGTTGAACGCGCTCACCGACGAGGTGATGCTCGACGTGCTCGGCGCGCTCGGGCGGGTGGTCGAGGACGAATCGGTGCGGGTCGCCGTGCTGACCGGCGCCGGGCGCGGGTTCTGCTCCGGGGCCGATCTGCGCCAGGTTGCTGCGCCCGCCGAGGCGGCGGCCGATCCCGCGCCGGTGGACTCGGGCGACAACGTCTTCAACCGTGCGATGGCGGCCCTCCACGACCTTCCCGTGCCCACGATCGCCCGGGTGCAGGGGGTGGCTGCCGGGGGCGGCGTCGGCCTTGCCCTCGCCTGCGACGTGACGGTGATGGCCCGCTCCGCCTATCTGGTCTGCACCTTCGGACCACGGCTGGGCATCGTGCCCGACCTCGGGGTCACGTGGCAGCTGCCTCGGCGGGCGGGGCGGGCACGGGCGCTCGGCATGGCGCTGCTCGGGGACCGCATCACCGCAGACCAGGCCGTCGCCTGGGGTCTGGTGTGGTCGGTCGTCGACGACGAGCGTCTCGACGGCGAGGTGGCCGACCTCGCCGCGCGGCTTGCGCGCAGCTCCCCCGACGCCGTGGTGCGCACGCGCCGGACGATCGACGCTGCGCTCGCCGACCACTTCGACGAGGCGCTGGCCGCCGAGATGCGCCACCAGGCGGTGCTGATCGAGCGCAACATGGTCGAAGGTGCCCGGGCGTTCCTGGAACGCCGGGAACCGACCTTCGACGGCGCTCGCACCCCCCGGCACTAGGGCTTCCGGGCCCGGGGTCAGCTCGGAGCCGTCGCCGGTGCGGCCAGGCGCTCGGCCACCTGGGGCATGACCTGACCGGTGAGGCGGGCCATCGACGCGTAGACCTCGGCGACGGGGAACGAGGCCTGGTCGGTCTGGACGAGCAGTCGGTCGGCACCCCCGATCGCGTTGAGCCGCCGGGCGACCTCGGCGGCCACGTCGTCGACCGAGCCGCACACCGCCTGCGACTGCGGCGTGCCGGCCGAGGTCCATGCCGGCGGCATGGGGGTCGACGGATTGCGCACGTTGTCGAGCACCCACCGTAGATAGGACACCTGATGCGGCATCCAACGGTCGGCGGCCTCGACGGTGGTGCCAGCCCCGACATAGCAGTGGACGTGGAGGATCACGACGGCCGCCGAAGGGTCCCGCCCTGTTGCGGCCCAGGCGTCCCGGTAGGTGCGGGCGATCTCGTTCGGCAGCTCGACCCCGGTCGAGATGGTCGGGATGGCGATCGGGCAGCCGAGCGCTGCAGCTCGCCGGGCGGAGCCCGGCGAGCTGGCGGAGAGCACGATCGGCGGGTGCGGAGCCTGCACCGGCCGAGGGGTGACGGTCACCCCGGTGAGCGGCGGGCGGATGCGGCCCGACCAGGTCACGTCGGTCTCGGTCCAGAGCCGGCGCAGAAGGGACACGGACTCGACCAGCAGTTCCTCGGAGGTGTCGGGGTCCTGACCGAACTGGTCGTAGAGGCCTCGGAACACGCCACGACCTGCGATCAGTTCGGCCCGGCCGTCGGAGAGCACGTCCACCGTTGCGTAATCCTCGGCGACGAGGACCGGGTCGTGCTGGGGGAGCAGGCTCACTGCGGTCGACAGGCGCAGGCGGCGGGTGCGCTCTCCGACGGCAGCGAGGATCGGGATCGGGGAGGAGAGCACGTAGTCGCAGAAGTGGTGCTCGCCGAGATGGAACGCTGCGAACCCGAGTTCCTCCGCCGTCACGCCGAGTTCCACGAACTCCCGGAAGCGCGCCGGCTCGGTGGGACGCCAGCCCGTGTTGGGGTCGGGAAGATGGTCGCCCAACGTCGTGAGCCCGAGCGGTGGTGCGGCGATCGTCGCAGTCATGACCCCTCCCCGGAAGCAGCCGACGCCGGCTGCCCCGGAGCGTACGGCCCGGGCGCACGCAGCGTCAGCGGCGGGCGGTGTCGAGCGCCTCGCGCCGCCGGTGGTACTCGTCGGGTTCGATCTCACCCCGGGCGAGCCGCTCGTCGAGGATGCTCCGGGCGTCGGGGCGATCGACGTGGGGCGGCGCGAAGGGGGTGGCCGGGCTCGGTCGTTGCGGCGCAACAGGGCGATCACCACGGCGATCACGACGGCGGAAGCGATCACCATCGTGATGCCCATGCCCAACCACCAGCCCCAGCCGTCGTCCCAATACCCCCGGTGCATGGCCCCTCCAGTCCGTGATCTCCGACCCGTGACGAGTGAACCCTGCCGGGCTCTCTCGTCGGCCGGGGCTCCCGAAGGTCCCGTCTGTTCGGGCCGTTGGTCGGTCCTGGAGTCGGCCGGGCGACCCAGTCGGTCAGTCGGTCAGTCGATCGGGGCCACTTGGGCGCGGGCTTCGGCCATGCCCGAGGTGGTGCGAAGCGCCCGTTCGGGGACGAACCAGGCCAGCACGGCGACGAGCGCTGCGAGCGGCACGGCCACGAGATACACGCGATGGACCCCCGCTGCGACCGCGGCGATCACTGCGTCGCGCTGGTCGGGAGGAAGCGCGCGGATCGCCTTGGGGCTGCCCACCAACCGGCGGACGTCGAGCCCGGCGACGTTCGGCAAGCGGTCGAGGATCTCCGAGCGCAGGGTGGCGAACAGCACCGCCCCCATCGCAGCCACGCCGTAGGTCTGGCCGAGGGTGCGGAAGAACGTGTTGGCCGAGGTGACGACACCGAGATCGGAGAAACCGACGGCGTTCTGGATCGCGACCGACAGCGGCGGCATGAACATCCCCATGCCGCAGCCGAGCACGAGCATCCACGGCGTGGCGTGCCACACCTCGGCGTGCACGTCGAGACGGGTGAGGCCGATGGTGCCGATCAGCAGGATGATCGGCCCGGTGCGGATCATGTTCCGGTACCGACCCGTCCGGGTGAGGTGCCGCCCGGCGAGGATCGACATCACCGTGAGCGTCAGCATCATCGGCGCAAGGAGCAGGCCGGCACGCGTTGCGGTTGCGCCGGCGACGGTCTGCAGGAACAGCGGCAGGTAGACGTTGGCGGCCATCGTCGTGCCGCCGGCGAAGAACGCGAGCGCCATGCCGAGCGCCACGACCCGGTCCCGGAAGAGCCGCATCGGCAGGATCGGTTCCGCGGCCCGGGTCTCCTGCCAGATGAAGGTGCCGCACAGGACGATCCCGACCGCGACGAGGGCCAGCATGCTGCCCGACCCCCAGCCCTGCTCGTCGCCGAGGCTCGCGTAGAGCAACAGGCAGCTGACCCCGACCACGAGCAGGAGCGAACCCTCCCAGTCGATCCGGCGCCGCACGTGGTGGACCGGGAGCAGGCGCAGCACGAACACCGTGACCAGCGCTGCGACGATGATCAACGGCACGTTCAAGTAGAAGATCCAGCGCCAGCCGAGCGATCCGGCGTCGACCACGAATCCGCCGATCAGCGGGCCGGCGAGGCCGGACAGGGCATAGGTGCCGGTGAAGTACCCCATGTAGCGCCCGCGCTCGCGGGGCGACAGCAGATCGCCGAGCACGACGAATGCGAGCGCCTGGAGGCCGCCGCCGCCGATGCCCTGCAACCCGCGGGCCAGTACGAGTTGCGTGATGCTCTGCGCCGCGCCGCACAGGATCGACCCGACGAAGAACACGGCGAGCGCCACCTGCAACACGCGTTGCCGGCCGACGAGGTCGGAGACCTTGCCGAACAGCGGCGTGGCTGCGGTGGACGTGAGCAGGTACGCCGTGACGATCCAGCTCATGTGGTCGAGCCCGCCGAGCTCCCCGGCGATGGTGGGCAACGCCGTCGACACGATCGTTGCGTCGACGGCGGAGAGGAACACGCACAGCAGCAGCCCGGCCAGGACCGTCATCACCTGCCGGTGGCTCAGCCCTCCCGGTTCCCCGGCCCCGGTGACCCCGGGCGACGACGCACTCGCAACCATGTCGCTTCCCCCGTGGTCCGGCGAACGGGGCGAGTGTACGGACGCGGGACGGACGTCGGAAAAAGGGCGACCGACCTCGGCGATCTGGGAGGCTTCGCCGGTGCCGTACGACCCGAACGACCCTGCGGTGATGGCCTGCCCGTTCGACGCCTACCGGGATCTGCGCCGGGAGTGCCCGGTCGCAGCCGTCGAGGCCAACCCGTCGTACCATGTGCTGTCGCGCTACGACGACGTGCTCGAGGTGTTGCGCCGGCCGCAGCTGTGGGTGAACCGCAACGGCCACGGTCCGGGCTACCTGCGCCGGCCAGGCGCGACCCTCGCCTACATCGATGCCCCCGACCACACCCGGCAACGCCGGCACGTGCAGCGGGCCTTCACGCCCTCGGTCGTCGCTCGGCTCGAGCCGGAGGTCGAACGACTCGCCCACGGTCTCGTCGACCGCTTCGTCGACGACGGTCACGGCGACCTGCACGAGTTGTTCAGCTACCCCCTGCCCGTCGTCGTGATCGCCCGGCTGCTCGGGGTGCCCGAGGACCTGCACGAGACCTTCAAGCGCTGGAGCGACGACGCGCTCGCCCGGCTCGCCTCGGGCGATCCGTCGAGCTACCGCCGTTCGGCCGAGGAGTTCGACGCGTTCTTCCGTGAGCAACTCGCCGATCGGCGGCGGATCGCTGCGGCGGGCGGCACGATGCCGGCCGACCTGCTCTCGGGACTCGTGGAAGCCGAGCAGGAGGACGAAGGAGGTCTCACCGAGGCCGAGCTGCTCCCGACGATCGGGCAGTTGCTCGTCGCGGGCAACGAGACGACCACGTCCCTGCTCAACAGCATGGTGGTGCGGTTGTGCGAGCGGCCTGAACTGCTCGCGGCGGTGCGGGCCGATCCCGGTCTCGATGCCGCCGTCGTCGAGGAGAGCCTGCGTTTCGATCCCCCGGTGCTCGGTCTGTGGCGCACGAACGACGAGCCCGTCGTGGTGCACGGGGTGTCGATCCCGCAGGACAGCAAGGTCCAGGTGCTGTTCGCCTCGGCGAACCGCGACGAGTCGGTCTTCGACGATCCCGACGCCTACCGGCTCGACCGGGGCGAGGCCGCGTGGCGCCGTCACCTTGCCTTCGGGTTCGGCCCGCACGTGTGCCTCGGCGCCCCGCTGGCTCGTCTCGAAGCCCGCGTCGGGTTGCGCGTGCTGCTCGACCGGCTGCCCGGCCTGCGCCTGACCGGTCAGCCCGAGCGGATCCCGACGTTCTTCCTGTGGGGGTTCCGCCACACGCCCGTCGCCTGGGACCGCTGACCCGTCACCGACGCAGGTTGCGGTCGAACAAGGAGTGGAGGCGCTCCCAGTGGCGCTCGGCGGCCGGCTTGTCGTAGACGGGCCGCTGCGGGAACGCGAACCCGTGGTGGACGCCGGGGTACCACTCCACCCGGGCGTTGGTTCCGCACGACGCGAGGTGAGCGGTGAGGCCCTCGATCATCGCCGGCGGGGCGTAGTCGTCATGCTCTGCGCAGGCGAAGTACAGCTCGCCGCGCACCGCCGAGGCGAGATGGGCCGGGGAGCCGTCGCCGAACAGGCGCACGCCGTAGACCGAGGCGGCGGCCCGGATCCGCTCGGGGAAGGTGCCCGCCATGGCGAACGCGAAGGGCCCGCTCATGCAGTAGCCGACGCAGCCGATCCGCCCGGCGTCGGCGGCCGGGTCGGCCTCGACATGGGCGAACATCGCCTCGGTGTCGCTGGCGATCAGGCCGTCGTCGAGGGTGCCCATCAGCTCGAACATCCGCCGGCGGGTCTCGGCCGGCTCGCCCTGCGTGTAGTCGAACTCCGACACCGACCGGTAGTAGAGGTTCGGCAGGACGACGTAGTAGCCGGCGGTGCCCAGGCGGCGGGCCATGTCGTGGAGCTCCTCGCGCTTGCCAGGGGCGTCCATGTAGAAGAACACGACCGGGTGCCGGCCACCTTCCTCAGGGTGGGTCACGAAGGTGTTCATCTGCCCGTCGCGGGTCGTCAGCTCGAGGTGGCGGTCGATCATGCCCGCATGCTCGCACTGTGTGGCGCCCTCCCGGTGCGAACCCGGGCGTTCCGGCGCAAAGCGACGGGACCTCCGGCCCTGGGTCGCCGGGCGCTCCGTGTGGCGTCATGGTGCCGACAGGAGGCTGCGCCCATGGCACGCACATCCGAGACCGCAAGCGTCGATTCGCAGACCGGCATGACGATCCTCGAGCTGGCCGAGTGTTGGCGCCTGCTCGAGGGGGCCGACGTCGGCCGCCTCGGCGTGTCGATTGCTGACCACCCCGACATCTTCCCGGTGAACCATGTCGTCGACCGTCGGCCCGCCGGTCCGTCGATCGTGTTCCGCTCGCAGGCCGGCACGAAGCTCGCTGGCGCGGTGTGCGGTCGGGCGGTGGCATTCGAGGTCGATGGCTACGACTCGTGGACCGGCGACGCCTGGAGCGTGGTGGTCAAGGGTCACGCCGAGGAGGTCCGGCACCTGCTCGAGGTCGAGTGCGCCGAACAGCTCCCGCTGTTCTCCTGGAACGCGTTCCCCAAGCCGTTCTGGGTTCGCATCGTGCCCGACGCGGTCACCGGGCGACGGTTCCACGTCCTCGCGGTCGCGCAACCGGCCGGCGCAGAACTCCCGGAGGAGTGACCGGGCCGGTCACCAGCCGACGTCGTCGCAGCCTTGGTGGTCCTCGGGTTCGACCTGCAAGGTCGCATGGGTGATCCCGTGCCGTGCGGCAAGCACATCGCGGGCTTGGTCGAGCACGCAGTGCGTGTCGGTGCCCGTCGTGACCATGACGTGGGCGGTGAGCACGTCCATGCCCGAGGTGAGCGTCCACACGTGCAGGTCGTGGACGTCGACGACCCCGGGGAGCGCTGCAAGGTCGGACCGCAGCACCTCGCTGTCGAGGTGTCCCGGCGCCGCCTGGGTCAGGATCCGCAGCGCCCGGCGACCGAGGCCGAGCGCGCGGGGCACCACGAACGCGCCGATGGCCACGCCGAGCACCGCATCGACCCAGGTCCATCCGGTGAGGACGATCACGACCCCGCCGACGGTCACGGCCACCGAGCCGATCAGGTCGGCGACCACTTCGAGGTAGGCCCCTTCGACGTTGAGCGACTCGTCCCGGCCCGACCGCAGCAGCAGGAAGCCGGCGACGTTCACGAGCAGGCCGAGGACGCCGACGACGAGCACGACGGGCCCGTCGATCGGCTCCGGATCGGCGAGCCGGCCGATCGCCTCGATCGCCACCCAGACCGCGACGACGAGCAGCAGCGCAGCGTTCAGTGCGGCTGCGACGATCTCGAGCCGATACCAGCCGAACGTCCGTGAGCGGTCGGTGCTCGGCCTGCGGGCGAGCACCACGGCGGTGGCGGCGATGAGCAGGCCCACGGCGTCGGTCGCGAGGTGGCCGGCGTCGGAGAGCAGGGCGAGCGAGCCGGTGAGGAGCGCCGCCACCGTCTGCACCCCGAGGAAGCCGGCAACCAATGCGAACGCAGCCCACAGCCGCCCGAGGTGACGGGCGCCGGCATGCTGCCCGTGCCCGTGCCCGTGCCCGTGCCCGTGCCCGGGGTGCGAGTGGTCGTGCATCGTCACGATCGTTATCGGATCGGGCGCCGTTCGCGTCAAGGGGCCGGGTCAAGGTCCAGCGTCAAGGACCTGCGTCAAGGGTCTGCATCACGGGTCTGGGCCTCGGACACCGCCGGCGTTCCCGGTCGGGTCAGCCGTGGTGGACCAGAACCAGGACCCCCACGGCGACGAGGACCAGGGGGAGGAGCCGCTCGCCCCAGCGGGCGATCCGCTCGCCGACCCGCCGGTGCCGCACGATGCCCCGGGCGACCACCAGCCAGGCCGCCGTGCCGATGCCGAACACGACGACGGTCACGAGGAGCCCGGCGGGCGACCGGGTGGTGAACGCCGGGGTGTAGGCCGCGACGTTGTCGGCTCCGTTGGCCACGGTGAGGGCCGTCACCGCAATGGCCGAGAGTCCGGTCCGCACCGGCGCGTCGTCGTCGGCTCGGCTGGTCCGGCGCCGCCACCACATGCGGATCCCGAGTGCGATCGGCACCACGCCGAGGGCGGCGACGGCGCCGTCCGGTAGCGCGAGAGCGAGTCGGGCGAGGCCGATGCTGAGCGCCGTCAGCACCCCGATCCCGACGAACTGGCCGGCGACGATCGCCCGGGAGGAGGTCGCTCGATCGCCCTCGAGCGCGACGAGCACGACGAGGTCGTCGACGTTCGTGGCGGCGAACAGCCCGGCTGCGACGGCGGCGTCGGCGAGCAGGCTCAGTGCAGCACCCACTCCTGGCCGGACGGGGTGTCACGCACCTCGACCCCGGCGGCGGCAAGGCCGTCGCGGATCGCATCCGAGGACGCGAAATCCTTTGCGCGGCGGGCCGCTGCTCGCTGGGCGAGGAGCAGATCTACGAACGGCGCCACCCGGTCCCGGGGGTCGCCGGCCCCCGCAGCGGCGAGCTCGCCGAGCCGGACGACCAAGGAACGGAACGTGCCGCGCGCCCGCTCGGCCTCGTCGGACTGCAACGAGTCGCGTGACCAGGACTCGATCGTTCGGTCGAGGGCCAGGACCGCCTCGACGGCGCGGCGCGCGTCGCGATCGTCCAGCGCCCGGACCACCGTCGCCTCGTGGTCGTCCACCTCGGCCAGGAACGGTGAGGCGCTGGTGGGCGCGGGCAGGGAGGCGTCCGAGGTGCCGCCGGCAACTCGGGCGTCCGGTGCCCCAGGGGTCGCCTCGGCCGGGGCGTTCGAACCGACGGTGGCGATCGAGGCGATCGAAACCACCGAACCCGTCGGGTGTGCGACCGAGCGGCCGGCCCGCCGGATGGTCATCGAGCCCAACCCGCCCACGGTCGCCGTGCCGGCGTCGAGGTCGAAGGTCACCGAGGTGTGTTCGTCGACCCCGAGCACGAAGGCGCCCTCGGGCAACGACCGCTCGAGGTTCGCGAGTCGCCGCTCCCCGAGGTAGCAGAACCGGGTGTCATGGTGGCCGCCCTCGGCGTTGTCGTAGTGGGGGATGACGGCCGCACGCAGCCCGGTGAGCCGCTCGAGCAGGTTCAGCCCGTCTCGCCAGGACGGGTCTTCGCCGGCTTTGTAGATCTCGTAGACGGGAACGGTGACGACACCGGTCGTGAGCGCTGCGGCGCTCGCGAACGTGACGGCACCGCCGCGCTCGACGCGATCGACGAGCAGGTCTGCGAGCCCCGTGCCGACCCACTGCCGCAAGGCATACGTCGGGCTACCTGGTCCGGCGAACACGTAGCGGGCCTCGTGCACCCGCGCGACGAGGGTGTCATAGGCGAACTCGCCGGCGTCGGCCGACCGCCACGAGGCGATGCCGATCGGGTGGCCGACGCTGCGGGCGAAGTACTCCTGGGCCTTTGCGGTCAGGTCGTCGGCGTTCTCCTGGAAACCGAACGGGGTGTCGAGCATCACCGCCGGCCCGGCGTCGGCGCGCTCCATGAGCGATCGGTGGACCTTGACCATGGTCGGGGCGGTCTCCCCCGAGCCCATGAGGGTGAACAGCCGGGTCACCCGAGGCCTTCGATGATCGCAGCGACGTCGGCGGGGTGCTCGGCGTGCAGGTCGTGGTCGGCCGGTGGACCGAACCAGTGCACTCGGGCGTCGGTCGCGACGGCCGCCGCTCGCTCGACGTCGCCACGCTGTCGGCCCGAGCCGTCCTCGGCCGGAACCAGGGCGGCCGGCACGGCGATCCGGGGCCATACCGCCCAGATGTCGTCGTCCCACATCGAGCGGAGGATCGCGAGGTGGCGCTCCAAGGTCAGCCACGGCCGGATCGAGCCGTCGGGAAGGTGCTCCATGTTGTCGAGCGTTGCGGCGACCGCCTCGGGCGACCAGTGGGGGTGCCCGGCCCGGACGGCGGCTTCGAGACGGCGCAACGCCATGCCGGCGAGCCGGGGCGGGGTGAGCCGCTCCAGGCAGGCCTCCCAGGAAGCGAACCGATCGCGCAGCGCGAGCCAGCCACCGTCGACGCACACGACACCGGTGAGGCGCTCGGGGTGGGCGGCGGCGAGGTGGGCCACGACGTTGCCGCCCCAGCTCTGCCCGGCGACCACCGCCCGCTCCCAGCCCAGGTCGTCGAGCACGGCGACGAGGTCGGCGACGACCGTCGGGAAGTCGTAGCCGTGGTCGGGCTTGTCCGAACGGCCGTGACCCCGCTGGTCGACGGCGATGACGGGGTGCCCGGCGGCGGCGAGGTGGTCGCCGACCTGGGACCACAGCCGGGCGTTCGAGCTGAGACCGTGCACACACAGGACCGGGGTGCCATCACCGCCGTCCCAGCGCAGGGCGTGGAGCCGCAGGCCGCCGGTCGCTCGGAGGGAGACGTGTTGCACGGGCGACGACGCTACGTGCCCAGCGCTGCGACGATCTCCTCGAGCAACCCGCCGAGGCCGTGGTAGAGCAACAACGGGCCGGACTCGGGATCGTCGAAGTCCGGGACCGGATCGTCCTCTTGGACGTCGAGCATCGTGCCGAGCACGAGGCGTATGTCGTTGAGCGCTCGCATGACGGCGAGCAACTCGGCCTCGGTCAACTCGGTGGATCCCAGCACCCCCTCCACCAGGGTGAGCGCGCCGAGCCGGGAGGCGACGAGTTCCTCGCGCATGTAGCGCACGTACTCGGCGTCTTTCTCGGGGTCCTGCGGGTACGCCGTCGGGAACAGGCGACGCAATCGAGGGTCGTCGGCGGGCGCCTCCGTGAGCAGGCCGCGCAGCTGCGGTAGCAACTCCCGCAGCGCGGCGCGCTCCGGGTCCGACAGCCCGAATCGGTACCCGCCGTCACGCATGCGCCGGATCCGCCGGAACAGCGGCATTCAGTCGTCCTGCTGCATGGTCGCCCAGAGCCCGTGCTCGTGCAGCCGGAACACGTCGAGTTCGGCCTTCTCCCTGGTGCCCGAGGACACCACCGCCCGGCCCTTGTGGTGCACGTCCAGCATGAGGCGGTTGGCTTTTTCCTTGGAGTACCCGAACAGCTTCTGGAACACGAACGCGACGTAGCTCATCAGGTTGATCGGGTCGTTCCACACCAGCACGACCCATGGGCGATCGGCGACGACGTCGGTGTCGCCGGCGGGCAGTTCGAGCTCGGCCGGTGCGGTGGACGGCACCTCGCCATTGTGACCGGCGCTGCGGTTGGTCGCACTGCAGAGTGACCTTTACGCTTGTAGGGCCATGGCCGTCGGTAGTCGACCCCTCGTCCCGTCGCGGCTACGGCCCGGCGGAGTGACCGGCCATGGTGGCGGCGACCGCCGCCCCACGACCAAGCTCGCCGGGTTCGTGGCGCTCACCAAGCCCCGCATCATCGAGCTGCTGCTGATCACCACGGTACCGACCATGGTGGTGGCCGATCGGGGTCTGCCCTCGCCGTGGCTGGTGCTGTGGACCTTGGTCGGTGGCACCCTGGCCGCCGGCGGCGCCAACGCCGTCAACATGGTGATCGACCGCGACATCGACCGGCTCATGCCCCGCACGCAGGGACGACCGCTCGTCACCGGCGTTCTGAGGCCGGCCGAGGCTCTGGTGTTCGCCCTGTCGCTCGAGGCGCTGGCCTTCGCCGTGCTGTGGCTTGCGGTGAACCTGCTCTCGGCGGTCCTTGCCTTGTCGGCGATGCTCTTCTACGTCTTCGTCTACACGCTCTGGCTAAAGCGAACCTCCCGCCAGAACATCGTCATCGGTGGGGCCGCCGGCGCCGTTCCCGTCCTTGTGGGCTGGTCCGCCGTCACCGACTCGCTCGACTGGGCGCCGGTGGTGCTCTTCGTGTCGATCTTCCTGTGGACGCCGCCCCACTTCTGGGCGCTCGCCATCAAGTACGCCGATGACTACCGAGCGGCGGGCGTGCCGATGCTCCCGGCCGTTGCGTCGCTCGAGACGACCTCGCGTTCGATGATCCGATACACCGTCGCCCTGTGGGCCAGCACGCTCGTGTTCGGGTGGGCAGCCGAGCTCGGCGTCGTTTACTGGGTGAGTGCGTCCGTCCTCGGGGCGGCGTTCACCTGGGGCTGCATCGATCTGCACCGGAATCCGACCGTCAAACGCTCGATGCGGCTCTTCGCGTTCTCCATCACCTACGTCTCGTTGCTCTTCTGCGCGATGGCGATCGACACCGTGGCCGTCCACGGGATCTGACGGGGGGATTTCCGACCCGTCGGGACCGGATGGCTACGATCTTCCCTGCCGACCCCTCTCGTCGCGCGTCGCGGTCGCCGTGACGCGTGTGGAGTTGCCCATGACCGTCACGGAAGCTCGACCCGAGGCCGCCGACGCGGTGATCGCCGCCGCTCGCCTCGAGCCGGTCCCAGCGACCGGCGGCATCGTCGGCTGGCTCACCACGGCTGACCACAAGCGCATCGGCCTGCTCTACATCGGCTTCGGCATCTTCGGCATCGCCGGGTCGCTGGTGCTGTCGGCACTGGCGTCGATCTCGGTGGCTGCGGAAAGCAACTACCTGGGCGACGCGCTGGTCCAGGTGTCCAATCTCGGCACGATCGGCCTGGTGTTCACCGGCGTCGTGCCCACGCTGCTCGGCCTCGGCCTCGCCATCGTCCCGCTCCAGATCGGGGCTCGGGCGATCGCCTTTCCCCGGGCGGCAGCGCTGTCGCTGTGGGGCTGGCTGGTCGGCACGGTCCTGATGGTCGCCTCGTTCGTGGCCAACGGTGGCCCGGGCGGCGGCAAGGGTCGAGCGGTCGACCTGTTCCTCCTGGCCTTCGGACTCGTGATCGTCTCGCTGCTCCTCGCCGCGCTCAGCCTGGTCACCACGCTGCTGGGTCTGCGCACGGCGGGGATGTCGCTGGCCCGGACGCCGATGTTCGCCTGGTCGTGGTTCGTGACGGGCGCAATGCTGCTCGTGACGCTCCCGCTGCTGGTCGGCGTCGTCATCTACTTGTACTTCGACCATCGCTACGGCCGCCAGATCTTCGGCGGCAACGACGGCATCGTCCGCTACACCGGATGGGCCTTCCGGCAGCCGGTGAGCCTGCTGTACGCGCTGCCCGTCCTGGGCATCCTGGCCGACGCCGTGGCGACGGCGACTCGTCAACGACAGGCGCTCGCCGGGGTGGTGCGCGGGGGGATCGGTTTCGCCGGGATCGTGGCGTTCGGCGCGCTCAACACGGCATTCGACCCCCGGGTCACTTCCCGGGTGGTGTTCATCGCCGTGAGCGTGGTCGCCGCTGCGCCAGTGCTCGTGGTGCTTGCGTTGGCGCTGCGGAATCTCGCTGCGGGCAAGCCCCGGCTCACCGCCGGTTTCGCCGTGTCGGTCCTCGGAGGCCTGCTGCTGCTCGGGGCCGCCGCCGTCGGGATCCTCTACCCGATCGAACGGCTCGACCTGGTCGGCACGCCCTTCGAAGCCGGCCAGCTCCACCTGGCCTTGGCGGCAGGGATCGTCGGTGCGATCGCCGGTGCGGCGTACTGGTTGCCCAAGCTGACCGGCCGCGTCGTGCCGACCGGCCCGGCGATCGGCCTCGGGCTCTTGGCTGCGTTGGGCGGTCTACTCACCGGCGTCGGGCCGATCATCGTCGGGTTCTCGTCATCGTCGACTCAGGCGGGATACGGGATCCTGGCCGCCGGCGCGTTCCTTGCGGCGCTCGCCGTGGCAGCGTTCGGGCTGCTCGCCCTGCGCTCGGCACGCGCCGGGGCCTCGGCCGGTGACGATCCCTTCGACGGTCTCACGCTCGAGTGGGCCACGACCTCACCCCCACCCCCGGGCAACTTCGCCGGGGAGCTCGGTGCCGTGCAGTCGGCCCAGCCGCTGCTCGATCGGAAGGAGGCCTGATGCTGGCACTTCCCCCTGCCCCAGCGCCGTCGCGGCCCCGCCTGCTGATGCTGGGCACCGCCCTGGCGTCGGGAGCGGTCGTGATGCTCGTCGCCGGGATGATCGGCGTCTACCTCTACTGGCGAGGCCAGGACGGCGGGTTCACCACATCGTGGCTCCCGGCGAAGGTCGAGATGCCCGAGGTGCCGGCCAACACGATGATGGCCACCATGATCGGGGCCTCGGTTCTCGTCCAGTGGGCCGCCTACGCCGCCGTGCGGGGCGACCGACGGAACGCAGCGCTGGCCCTGGTGCTCACCGCCATCTTCGGCATCGCCGTGGTCAACGCCCAGGCCTATATCTACCGGCGCTTGGAGATGCCGCTGGTGTCGCCCGACGGCCGCCGGTACAACACCCTGTTCTTCACCCTGTCGGGCACGATCATGGTGCTCGTGGCGTTCGCCACGGTGGCCGCCGTGATCGGACTGTTCCGGGTGATCGGTGGTCGGCTGGGTCCGCGCGACGGCGAGTTCGTGAACGCCGTCGCGTTGTTCTGGCACGCTTCGGCGGCCTGTCTCGTCACCGTCTGGTACGTCCTCTACATCCTGAAGTGAGCGTGCACTGATGTTCACCACGGGGTTCAAGCTCTACGGCGTCCTGGCGCTCGTCGGGTTGCTTGCCGCGTTCGTGCAGACCCTCTCCGTCACCGACGAATTCGTCGGGATCTGGGTCTACCTCGGGCTGACGGCGGCGGCCGGGCTAGTCGGCGGCATGGTCGTCTACTACCGCGATGCCGGTACCGGAACGCTGGTGGCCCGGCAACTCCGACCCGTCGAAGCGGAGTCGGTAACGGCCAACGCCCCGGCGGTAACGCCCAGCACGTGGCCGCTGATCGGTGCGCTCGGGGTCGGGATCACGGCGGTCGGTCTCGTCGAGAACCCGTTCATCACCACGATCGGTCTCGCCGTCGTGGCGGGCACGATCGTCGAATGGATGGTCCAGGGCTGGAGCGACCGAGCCACCGCCGACCGCCGCTACAACGCCGGTCTGCGCGGCCGGATCCTCCATCCGCTGGAGTTCCCCGTCCTCGGGGCGCTCGTGGCGGGCTTCGTGATCTACGCGTTCTCCCGGATCATGCTGGCGATCAACGTCACGGTCGCCCTCGTGCTGTTCTGCGTGGTCGGGGCAGTGATCCTGGTGGTCGCTGCGGCACTCGCCCGGCTCAAGGAGCTCTCGAGGCCGGTCCTGATCGGGGTGTCGGTCATCGGCGTCGGACTGTTCGTCGCCGCAGCTGCGACCGGGATAGCGCTCGGTCCGGTGGAGCACGAGACCGACTTCGTCGGCAACCAGCGAGCGGTTGCGATGAAGGCGAACACGTTCGGCACGGTCACCATGACGGGTTCCGAGCTGCCGACGCTGACCGTTCCGAAGGGAACCGAGATCGGCATCCTCGTGGTGAACGATTCCCCAGAGCCGTCGAAGCTCGTAGTGAAGGGCCGCCGGGTGGTCACCGACGCAGCGGGCAATGCCCAACTCGTCGTCCAGGAGTTCGCCTCGGGCGAACTGGCCAAGGACAAGACGGGCTACGTCGTGTTCCGGATGCCCCGGGCCAGCGACGACAAGGACTTCAAGTACACCTACGAGCAGCAAGTCGAGGGCAAGGCGGTGGCTGCCGGCCTGATCGTGGTGCCGTCGTGACCCGCATCACCGGGTTGCCGATCGCTTCGGGCCATCGGACGACGGCCCGATCTACAGTCGTGGTCGTGGTCGAGCACGAGGAGCGCACATGAGCAATCATGGTCGCCGGGCCGTGGCGGGCGCTGCCGTCGCCGCTGGTCTGGTCCTGCTCGCAGGTTGCGGGGACTCGAGCCCGCTCGACACCTGGAACCCGAAGGGCGTTGACGCCCAGAAGATCCACGACCTCCAGTGGTGGGTGTTTGCGATCGCCGGCATCGTCGGCATCGTCGTGTTCGCCGTGGTTGCCGTTGCCGTCGTGAAGTTTCGCGATCGAGGCGACGATCGCATTCCCAAGCAGGTGCACGGCGCCCCGAAGCTCGAGGTTGCCTGGACGATCGCACCGGCGGTGCTGCTGGCCGGCATCGCCGTGCCCACCCTCGCCGCCGTGTTCGACCTGACCAAACAGGACGATCCTGGCTTCGAGATCACCGTGATCGGCCAGCAGTGGTGGTGGGAGTACCAGTACCGCGGTTCGTACAACGGGCAGAGCCTGGACGGCATCGTCACCTCGGGAGAAATGGTCATCCCGGCCGGTGTGCGGGTCCCGCTTCGGACCACGTCGCGTGACGTGATCCACTCGTGGTGGGTCCCGGCGCTGAACGGCAAGCGTGATGCCGTCCCGAACCGGTTCCACGACTGGAACATCCAGGCGTTCGAACCCGGCGACTACCTCGGGTGGTGTACCGAGTTCTGCGGTCTCTCGCACGCGAACATGCGGGCCCACGCCGTTGCGCTCACCCCCGAGAACTTCGTTGCCTGGGCCAAGAACCAGCAGAAGCCGGCAGCGAAGCCAACCGACCCGACCGCGCTTCAGGGCATGGGCGTCTTTGCCGCCCAGTGTGCGCGCTGCCACACGGTCAAGGGTCTCACGCAGACGGTGAAGGATCCGACCACGGGCGCCGAGACGGAGCAACCGGTCATCGCTGCGCCTGACCAGCAGCTGGTTTCGGGCGCGGCGCCGAGTCTCACCCACCTCATGAGCCGCACGAGCTTCGCCGGAGCGAAGTACGACCTGAAGAAGCCGGGCTGCACGAACGACTCCGCCTACGACCAGGCCTACGTGACGGGCACTGCCGGGAACTGTCTCAACCGGGCGGATCTGGAGTCCTGGCTGCGCAACGCACCGGAGATGAAGCCGATGTATGCGCAACTCAACGACGACAAGAAGTATCGAGGGATGCCGGCACTCGGACTCAGCGAGCAGCAGATCGACCTGCTGGTCGCCTACCTGGTGACGCTCAAGTAGGGACGACGGAGGAACATCCATGGCGATCGTCGAGAAGCCCCCGACCCCGCTGGAGCTGGCGCCTGCGCCCGTAGTGGTGCCGCGCCAAGCGTTCGGCCTTTACAAGCGTCCGGTAAGCACCACGGGTTGGAAGTCGTGGTTGTTCACCGTCGACCACAAGAAGCTCGGCATCATGTACGGGGTTGCCGCCTTCGTGTTCTTCATCATCGGCGGCATCGAGGCGCTGCTCATCCGCCTCCAACTTGCCCGTCCCAACGGGACGATCCTGTCGGCGCAGACGTACAACGAGCTGTTCACGACGCATGCCACCACGATGGTGTTCCTTTTCGTGATGCCGATGGGCGCCGCGTTCTGGAACTACTTCATCCCGTTGCAGATCGGCGCCCGTGACGTGGCGTTCCCGAGGATCAACGCCCTCGGTTTCTGGCTGTTCCTCTTCGGCGGACTGTTCTTCTACCTGTCGCTGTTCCTCGGCGGTCTGCCGGACTGCGGTTGGTTCTGCTACGCGCCGAACTCGGGTGCGGTGTTCTCGCCGACTAATGGCGTCGACTTCTGGGCGATCGCGCTCCAGATCACCGGCATCGCATCGCTGACCGGTTCGATCAACATCATCGTCACGGTGCTCAACATGCGCGCGCCCGGCATGACCTTGATGAAGTTGCCGATCTTCACCTGGATGGTCCTGGTCGTGCAGTTCCTCCTGGTGTTCGCCATCCCGGTCATCTCGGTGGCGTTGTTCCTCCTCATGTTCCAGCGGGTGTTCGGCGCCACGTTCTTCGACGCTGCCGCCGGCGCCGACCCGCTGCTGTGGCAGCACCTGTTCTGGATCTTCGGCCATCCCGAGGTCTACATCCTGATCCTCCCGAGCTTCGGGATCGTCTCGGAGATCCTCCCGGTCTTCTCCCGCAAGCCCCTGTTCGGCTACCCCTTCGTGGTGTTCTCGGGTGCCGCCATCGGCTTCATGGGATGGGGCGTGTGGGCGCACCACATGTTCGCCTCGGGCCTCGGTCCGGTATCCGTGGCCGTCTTCTCGGCCACGACGATGTTCATCGCGGTACCGACCGGGGTGAAGATCATCAACTGGATCGCCACGATGTGGGGCGGGAAGATCCGGTTCACCACGGCGATGCTGTTCTCGATCGGCCTGATCGTGGAGTTCACGATCGGTGGTCTCTCGGGCGTCACCCACGCCATCGCACCGTCGGACTGGCAGCAGACCGACACCTACCACATCGTCGCCCACTTCCATTACGTGCTGTTCGGCGGCGCCGTGTTCGGCATCTTCGCCGGCTTCTACTACTGGTGGCCGAAGATGTTCGGCCGGTTGCTCGACGAGAAACTCGGCAAGTGGAACTTCTGGCTGATGGTGCTCGGCGTGAACCTGACGTTCGCTCCGATGCACATCTCCGGACTCGCCGGCCAGTCCCGACGCAACTACATCATCGACGACGTCCAGGGCCCGTGGGTCACGTCGATGAACCTGATTGCGACGATCGGGGCCTTCGTGCTCGCCGTCGGCGTCCTGATCTTCATCATCAACGTCGTGAAGACCTCTCGTGGACCGCGCAACGCTCCGCTCGATCCCTGGGATGCCCGCACGTACGAGTGGATGACCACCAGTCCTCCGAAGGAACACAACTTCGACTCGATCTCGCCGGTCCATTCGATCGACGAGTTCTTCCACCGGAAGTACGCCGAGGACCACGACACCGGCGAGATCCGTAAGGTGGCCACCGCCGAGGAGATCATGGCGGAGCAGGAAGCCAACGCCGACAAGCACATCCACCTGCCGTCGCCGTCCTATTGGCCGCTCGTGCTGGCCTCCGGTGTGCCCGTGATCGGCCTCGGGCTCATCTTCTCGGTGCCGCTCGCGATCGTGGGTGGCGTGATCGTGCTGCTCGGTGCCTACGGTTGGGCGCTCGAGCCGTCCGTCGCCGACGACACGGATTTCGACCCGCCCACCGGCGGTCCGAGCAAGGAGTTGAGCACCGTTGGCTGACCTCGCCGTCTCAACCGTGGCCGCCGGTCACGACGCGCACGACGACCACGGGGCGCATCACACCTCCACGGGCTTGTCCAACAACAAGTTGGCGATGTGGCTCTTCCTCGGATCCGACTGCCTGCTCTTCGGCGGCCTGATCTCCACGTACATGCTGTACCGGGGCCGTGTCGCCGAGGGGCCTCACCCCGAGGACGTCTACAACATTCCGTTCACCTCGGTGAGCTCGTTCGTGCTGCTCATGAGCTCGCTCACCATGGTGCTCGCCGTCACGTCGGCACAGCGCAGCGATGTCAAGAGGACCCGCTTGTGGTTGATCGCGACGGCGCTGCTCGGCGCCACCTTCGTCGGCGGACAGGTGTTCGAGTTCACCGAGATGTATTTCAGGGGCCTCGGCTACACCACGAGCCTCTTCAGCTCCAGCTTCTACACCTTGACCGGGTTCCACGGCGTGCACGTCACCGTCGGCGTGATCATGCTGCTGTCGTTGGTGGCGATCACGCTGCGAGGCCGCTTCCCGGGGAACCGGGCCGAGGTCGTGGAGCTGGTCGGCCTCTACTGGCACTTCGTCGACATCGTGTGGATCGTCATCTTCACCCTCGTCTACCTGATCCCGTCCTGAGCATCGAGGCTGCCATGAGTACGACGACCGCAACCGAGCACGCCCACGAGGACGCTCCCCACGAGGCGCACGACGCCCACGCGCACAATGGTCCGAGCGACGGCACGATGGTGAAGATCGCCCTCCTGCTCGCCGTCCTGACCGGTATCGAGATCGTGTTCGCCGAGGCGAAGCTCGGGCCGGCGAGCACGTGGGCGCTGATCATCCTCATGATCGTGAAGTTCGTCGTCGTCGTGCTCTACTTCATGCACCTGAAGTTCGACGCCAAGCTCTTCTCGTACCTGTTCTGGGCGGGTGCGATCCTTGCGGTGGCGGTCTACGCCGCTGCGATGGCGTGCTTCCAGATGTTCGCCAGCTGAGCACGGCTGTGCTGGCGACCGGCGGTCCGAGCCCGGACGTCTGGGCGTTCCGACCGCATCCGGAGGTGTGGGTTCTCGTAGCCGGGCTCATCGCCGGCTACGTCTACCTCGTCCGAGTGGTCGGGCCGGAGGCGGTGGGCCGGGGCGTTCCGGCGGTCAGTCGGCGCAATCTCGTGGCGTTCGTGGCGGCGATGGCGCTGCTCTGGTTCGCAGCGGATTGGCCGCTGCACGACCTTGCAGAGCAGTACCTCTACAGCGCGCACATGGTGCAGCACATGGTGTTGTCGTACTTCGTGCCGCCTCTGGCGCTCCTGGCGACACCCGAATGGTTGCTGCGTGTGCTGATCGGTGACGGACGGGTGTACCGAGCGGTGCGGTGGTTCGCCCGTCCGGTCGTCGCCGGCGTGCTGTTCAACGGGGTCGTCATGATCACGCACGTCCCTGCGCTCGTGAACGCGTCGGGGGAGAACGGGATCGTGCACTACTCGCTCCACGTGCTCATCGTCGTGAGCTCGCTGCTCATGTGGATCCCGGTCTGCGGACCGCTTCCCGAGGCTCGGATCTCGGCCGCCGGCACGATGATCTACCTGTTCGCCCAGTCGTTCGTGCCGACGGTGCCCGCAGGGTGGCTCACCTTTGCCGGAGGCGTCGTCTACGGCCACTACGACCACGCGGTTCGGGTGTGGGGCATCGGGGTCACCGCGGACCAACAACTCGCCGGGGCGATCATGAAGATCGGGGGCTCGGTCTTCCTGTGGGCGATCGTCGTCTACCTGTTCTTCGGGCGGTTCATGAAGAACTGGGAGCAGCAGAACGCGTTCCGGCGTGTGCGGATGCCCGACGCGGAGGTGACCGGCCACGACGAAGAGGTGCTCACCTTCGACGCGGTGGCGAAGTCTTTCTCGCAGAGCACGGCGCCCAGCGAACCTCGCTGATCACCACCAACGGAACGTCCGTATCGCCACGGCGGGTGTCACGACGGACCAGCCTGCGAGCACCAGCCATGCCTGCGTCTCGTGGGCGCCGTTGCCGATCGTGGCGCGCAGCACGGTTGCCAGGGCCGCGGTCGGAAGCAACCCCGCCAGCGTTGCGACGGCGGCGGGCAGCCGGTCGAGGCTGAAGACCAGCCCGCCGGTGAGCAGCAGCGCCAGGTAGAGCGCGTTCTGTGCTGCGAGGTTCAGCGGGCCCCGGAGCCGGCCGGCGAGGCTGAGCCCGAGGCCCCCGAAGGCTGCCGTTCCGAGCACGACCGCCCCGAGCGCGCCCGGGATGCCCGCCCACGCCGGTGTCCATCCGAGCAGCAGACCAACGACGATGATCGCCGCGAGCTGCACCACCTCGACGGCGGCGACCACGGCGATCTTGGCCCCGATCAGCGCCGGCCGGCCCAGCGGTGTGACCGCAAGGCGTTTCAGCACGAGGTACGAGCGTTCGAAGCCGGTGGCGATGCCCATGGCGACCATTGCGGAGGACATCACGGCCAGGGCGACGATGCCGGGCACCAGGAATCCGATGCGGTCGGCGCCGTCGACGGGGAGGACCTCGACCGTGCCGAAGAAGACGAGCAGCCCGAGCGGGATCCCGAGCGTGACGAGGAGTTGCTCGCCGTTGCGGAGCTGCAGGCGCAACTCGGCGGCGGTGTGGGCCGACCAGGCGCTCATGTGTCCGTTCCTCCCGTCAGGCGGTCGAACAGGGCCTCGAGACCACCGCCGGCCGTGTCGAGACCGTCGAGGGTGATCCCCTCGTCGGCGAGCCAGGCGGTCAGCGCAGCGACCAGGCCCGGGGATCCGGCTCCCTCGACGACGTACCGACCCGGCGCTGCGCTCCGTACGGGCACGCCAAGGCTCGCCGCGAGCCGGTCGAGGTCGACGCCGGGGCGGGCGTCGAACCGGACCTCTCCGCGGCCCACCCGGTCGCGCAGGTCGGCCAGCGTGCCGTCCGCGGCCACTCGACCATCGTCGAGGATCACCAGGCGGTCGGCGAGGCGCTCGGCCTCGCCGAGCTCGTGGGTCGTGAGCAGCATGGCGACACCCCGGTCGGCGAGCTCGCGCACGACGCTGCGCACGATCCTGCGGCCGGCAAGGTCGACTCCGGCGGTGGGCTCGTCGAGGAATACCACCTCGGGCTCGCCGGCGAGCGCAAGGGCGAGCGAGAGGCGTTGGCGTTCACCGCCGGAGAGCTGTCGCCAGGTCGTGCGCGCCCGATCGGTGAGCCCGACCCGGTCGAGCAACGTTGCGGCCGCCGAACGCCGGCCGTAGTAGGCGCAGAAGAGTGCAACCGCCTCGCCGGCTCGCATCGAGGGGTAGACGCCGCCGTCCTGCAACATGATCCCCGCCCGGCGGCCGAGCGCCGTCTGGTCGCTCGGATCTGCGCCCAGCACCCGGACCGTGCCTGCCGTCGGCCGCCGGTATCCCTCCAGCGTCTCGACGGTGGAGGTCTTGCCGGCTCCATTCGGCCCGAGCAGCACCACGACCTCACCCGGGGCCACCGCGAAACTCACGCCGTCGACGGCTCGTCGTTCGCCGTACGCGACCACGAGATCCACGACGTCGATGGCGGCCACGGTTGCGCAGGGTACCGGCCGCGTAGTCTCCGGCCATGGGGAACACCGAACGCTTCGATCTGTCCGACCACGTCGCTGTCGTCACCGGCGGGGGTACCGGAATCGGCTCCGGCATCGCAATCAGCCTGGCGTCGGCCGGCGCGGCGGTGGTCGTTGCGGCGCGCCGCACCGACAAGCTCGATGCCGTCGTCGCCGAGATCACCGCTGCGGGCGGTCGGGCGCTCGCCGTTGCCACCGATGTCACCGACCGTGCAGCCGTCGATGCCCTGGCGCAGCGAGCCGTCGATGCCTACGGGCCGTTGACCGCCTGGGTCAACAACGCCGGCGGCTCCCCGGTGCGCACGCCGCTCACCGAGCTCAGTGCCGACGAGTGGCAGCGGAACCTCGCCCTCAACCTCACCGCGGTCTGGCACTGCTCCGTGGTCGCCGCCGCCCACCTGCGCGACGGCGGCACGATCATCAACATCTCCTCGCTCGCGGGCTCCCGCGGCGTGCCGGGCAGCGGCCATTACGCCGCCGCGAAGGCCGGGGTCGAGTCGCTCACCAAGACCATGGCGCTCGAACTCGCACCCCGGGTGCGGGTGAACTGCATCGCCCCAGGTTGGGTGCCCACCGAGATCGCCATGACCGCCATGGGGTTCGACGACAGCGACATCCCCAAACTGGCCACCCGCATCCCGATGCGGCGAGTCGGTACGCCGCAGGACTTCGGCGACCTCGCCACGTTCCTCGTGTCGGATGCGGCGTCCTGGCTGACGGGTCAGACCATCCATCTCTCCGGCGGGTCCTGAGCCCCCTGTCCGGGTGCGGGGTGGGAGCCGGAACTACCCTGCGCGGCCGTGATCGACGTCCGCCGGCTGCGCTCCGAGTTCGACCTCGTCCGGGCGGCGATGGCCCGCCGTGGCAAGCCGGAGCTGCTCGAGCAACTCGCCGTGGCGGCCGCGCTCGACGAACACCTGCGCTCCCTCGTCGCGCACCGGGACGACCTGCGGCGCAAAGTGAACGAGCGGTCCAAGGAGGTCGGGCGCCTGCGCCGTGAGGGTGACGTCGCTGCGGCCGAGGCCGCCCAGGTGGAGAGCCGGCGCCTCGGTGAGGAGGAGACGGCCACCGACGCCGAGGCTGCTGCGGTGGAAGCCGAGTTGCGCGACGTGCTCCTGCGGATCCCCAACGTGCCGAGCGAGCGGTCGCCCGACGGGACGTCCGACGCGGACAACCCGGTCGTTCGGGTGTCGGCCGGGTTCGACCCGACGGCCTACGGGGACCACCAGCGGGTGCCCCACTGGGAGACCGGCTCGGCACTCGGCATCCTGGACAACGAGCGCGCCGTCAAGCTGTCCGGCTCGATGTTCACGATGCTCCGGGGCATGGGCGCCACCCTGGCCCGCGCGCTGTGCCAGCTGGCGCTCGACCGCAACGCCGATGCGTTCGAGGAGATCCGCCCGCCGTCGCTGGTCACCACCGCCACGCTGACGGCCACCGGCCAACTGCCGAAGTTCGCCGAGGACGCCTACGCGATCGAGCGCGACGGGCTGTGGTGCGTGCCGACGGCCGAGGCCCCGCTGACGTCGCTCGCCCGCGACGAGATCCTCGAGGAGGCCACGCTCCCGCATCGGTACATGGCGTACACGCCGTGCTACCGCCGTGAGGCCGGCTCGGCGGGCCGCGACACCCGCGGGTTGTTGCGAGCGCACGAGTTCGACAAGGTCGAGATCCTCGCCTACGCGACCGCAGCGCAGGCCCCGACGATGCTCGGGGAGCTCGTCGGACGGGCCGAGTCCACGATCGCGTCCCTCGGGCTGGCCTACCGGATCATCGAGATCTGCACCGGGGACATGGGCCAGAGCCACCACCGGAGCTTCGATCTGGAGGTGTACGCCCCCGGGGTGGGCACCTGGCTGGAGGCGTCGTCGATCTCCTGGTTCAGCGACTACCAGGCCCGGCGCGGCAACCTGCGGTACCGGCCGACGGGGGCGAAGGGCACCGAATTGCTCCACACCCTCAACGGTTCGGCCCTGGCGGTGCCCCGGGTGCTCGCCGCCGTGTTGGAGACCTATCGGAACCCCGACGGTTCGGTCACGGTCCCCGAGGCGTTGCGCCCGTACACCCGTGGGATCACCGAGATCCGGCCCCGATGAGCCTCGCCGACCGTCGTATCGAGTACGAGACCGCGGGCCTCGACGTGGGCGACGTGGTCGGCGACCCGATCGCGCAGTGGTGGCGGTGGTACGAGCAGGCGGTCGAGGCGGGCTGCACCGAGCCGAACGCCATGACCGTCGCCACCCTCGACGGCGACGGCGTCCCGGATGCGCGCATCGTGCTCGTGCGCGGCGTGGACGAGCGGGGCTTCACGTTCTTCACCAATTACGAGTCGGCCAAGGGCCGCCAGCTCGCCGCCCGGCCGGTCGCATCCCTCGTGTTCGCCTGGCTCGAGCTGCATCGCCAAGTGCGGGTGCGGGGATCCGTCACCGTCGTCGACGCGGCGGAGTCCGACGCCTACTTCGCGAGCCGCCCCCGGGGGAGCCAGGTGGGCGCGTGGGCGTCGGCCCAGTCCGAGGCCCTGCGCGATCGGGCCGAACTCGAGGCGCGGGTCGCCGCGGTCGAGGCCCGGTACGACGGCGGGGCGGTGCCCCGTCCGCCGCACTGGGGCGGGTTGCGCGTGTACGCCGACGTGGTCGAGTTCTGGCAGGGCCGGCCGAGCCGGCTCCATGACCGGTTGCGCTACCGGAGAGCCGACGCCGGGTGGGAGCTCGAACGCCTCAGCCCGTGACGATGTGGTCCCAGCTGCGGGCCGCATCCGCCAGCCCGTCGATCAGCGCCTGGGTGTGCGGGGTGGGCCCCGGGCCCTCCCAGTCCCACCACAGCGGGCTCGACCCGCGCACGCGTGGCGGCAGCTCGATCTGGACGCCCTGCTGGGGTGGCCGGTTCACCGGGTTCCGGGGGTGCTGGCCCCGCAGCTCGGTGGGGATCGCCTCGAGGTCGGTGAGCACCCGGTAGGCGGGGAGCCGTCGGCGGAGGTGATCGCCGACGTGGTGCGCCAGGGGCCGGTTGCCGCCGCCGAGCAGGAGCGAGGTGAACAACCCCTGCCGGCCGAACCCGTGGATGGTCACCACCACCTCGACGTGATCGAGGAACGCGGTGAGGCGCGGTGAATGGACTGGGTCGACCTGGGTGGAGGGAAGGTGGTCGACCCCGTCGGGGAACAGCACGCCGTAGTACGACGCGCCCGAGGCGAGCGCAGCGGCCGAGGCGATCACATCGGTCATCTGCTCGAGCCGGCCGCCGTGGAAGGCCATGAATCCGAAGCGGCTCCGCAGTTCGAGGTGCTCGGTGACGTCGTCTCGCGCGAGTAACTCGGCGAAGCGGCTCGTGAGGCGCGCCGCCGGCGGCGCCAGATGACGGTGGCCACCGCGCCGGCGACGACGACGCCGAGCGCCGCCGACAGCGTGCCGACGCCGATGCCGTCGAGGAAGCGGGTGAGCCGGGAGGAGACGTCGAAGCCCTGATCGGTGACCGACGATCCGGTGCCTCGGACCTCGGTCCAGCCGTACCAGGCGACGTAGAGCCCGGCGAGCACGAGCAGGACGGCGGCGGCCTGGTCCACGAATCGCATGGCTCGGCGCAGGATCCTCAGCAGGCTGCCCTGGGCGAGCGCGAGCGAGACGGTCAGCGAGGTGAGCACGAGCGCGAAGCCCAACCCGTAGAACGCGAAGCTGATCGCACCGGACGCCCAGCCCGACCGCTTGGCCGATCCGAACAGCACGATCAGGAACGTGGGCAGCGAGCAGCCGAGCGAGGCCACGGCATAGCTCACCCCGAACACGACCATCGAGCCGACCGACTGGCTTCGGCCGCCCTTGTCGAGCTTGGGGACGAAGAACGGCAGTCGATACCCGAAGAGCATGGCGACGCCGAGCACGACGAGTCCGACACCGATCACCAGCGTCGCCCACTGGGCAGCGTCGTAGAGCGCGTCGAGGCCCAGATGGATCGTGGTGCCGAGCACCAGGAACACCGACGGGAAGCCGAGCGAGAGCGACAGGCTCACGACCAGGGCGCGCGCCACCCGCGCCACGACGGAACCGGTTCGTTCCCCGTCGAGGTTCAAGAAGTAGGAGAGGTAGGCGGGCAGCATGGCGAACCCGCACGGGTTGACCGTGACCACCATGCCGACGAGCAGCGCATACGAGACGTCGACGTCGACGAACGCCAGCGTCACCGGGTGAGCTCCTCGATCAGCGAGCGGAGCCGTTCGGCGCTCAGGGCGCCGTAGTGCGTCGTGCGCAGGCGGCCGTCGGCGCCGACGAACAGCGTGGCGGGAAAGCTCGGGATCCGTAGCGTCATGGCCACGTCGGCTTGCGGATCGTGCCATTGCTCGTAGGTCACCGTCACCTGCTCGGCGAGGAACCGTCGGGCCGGCGACGCGCCCTCGCCGGTGTTCACCCCGACGAAGCGCACGGTGTCGCCGAGGCTGCGGTGGACCTCCTCGAACGCCGGCATCTCCTGTTTGCAGGGCACGCAGGTGGAGAACCAGAGGTTGACCACCGCCGGGCGCCCGGCCAGGTCGCTGAACCGGACGGAGGCCCCGGTGTCGAGGCGGCGGAGCTCGACACCCGGGAGGGATGCGCCGCCGAGGGCGGGCGCCGTCGGGATGCCGGACACCCCGGCCGACGACGTGCCGGCGCCATCGGCGCGCGCCGGCGCCTCGTCGCCGCAGGCGCCGAACAGCAGCAGCGCCAGAGCCGTAGTCGGGAGGGTTCGGCGCACGGATGCCACGCTACCGGCGGGCCGGCCGGGGGGATCGCCTTCC
>JBJTVH010000100.1:0-3589 GCA_046081125.1 Acidimicrobiales bacterium | reverse complement strand
CCGCTGGCTCGTGCGCCGGTCCGCCGTCCCCATGCCCATGTGCTACCACCGACACCAGCAGATACCTAGCGCACGGCCGGGCGCCTCGATGGAGTGCGGGCGATGGACCACCTCGAGACCGACCTCGACGCCGAGCACCTCGCCGACTCGGCCTTCTGGGCGGCGACCCCTGAGCATCGGGCCCGCGTGTTCGCCGCCTTGCGCCGCCAGGCCCCCGTGCGTTGGTACCCGCCTCGCCGAAGCGGCTTCAGCCGCGGCTGCACGGAGTTCTGGGCACTCACGCGCTACGACGACATACGGCACGCCAGCCGAACCCCGGGCGTCTACTGCTCCGGGGTCACGATCGACATCGAGGAGACCCCCGAGGAACTCGGCGAGTTCTACCCGTCGATGATCAACCTCGACGAACCTGAGCACGCCCGCCTGCGCCGCCTCGTCGCCAGCGGCTTCACGCCGAAGCAGACGTCCACCTTCGAGCCCCGCTTGCGCGCCATCGCCGCCGAGATCATCGACCAGCTCCTCGAGCGCTACGGCGACGGTACCGAGTTCGACTTCGTGGCCGAGGTTGCCTCCAAGCTGCCTCTGCGGGCGATCTGCGCCATGCTCGGCGTGCCCGACGTCGACCACCCGCTCATGCTGCAGTGGACGAACCTCGCCGTGTCGCCCGACGATCCGAGCGTGGGCATCGACGCTGCGGCAGCCGGGCTGCGCCAGATCGCGGACTACGCACTCGAGCTCGGCCGGCAGCGCCAACGCCACCCCACCGACGACCTCACCTCGGTCCTCATGCACGCCGAAGTCGACGGCGAGCGACTGACGGGCAAGGAGTTCGCCAACTTCTTCATCCTGCTGCTGTCCGCCGGGAACGAGACCACACGCAACGCCACGAGCCACGGCCTGCGCCTGCTCACCCGCCACCGCGATCAGCGCCGGTCTGGTTCGACGACTTCGACGCCCACGCCGCCACGGCGGTGGAGGAGATCGTGCGCGTCGAGCCGCCGATCTCCAACATGTGCCGGGTCCTCACCCGTGACGTCGTGCTCCACGGCGTCACGCTGAACGCAGGCGAGAAGGTCGCCCTGTGCTATTCCTCGGCCAACCAGGACGAGACCACCTTCGACGAGCCCGACCGCTTCGACGTACGCCGCCCGTTGCACCCCCAGCAGGTCGGCTACGGCGCCGGCGGGCCGCACTTCTGCCTCGGCGCAAACCTGGCGCGGCGCGAGATGACCGTCATCTTCGACGAGATCCGCCGCCGCACACCTGACCTCGCAACGACCGGTGAACCCGAGCGAGTCGTGTCCATGGCGCTCAACGCGATCCGTACGCTCCCCGCGAGCATCCGACCCTGACCGCCGACGCCGTTCGGTCACGTATCGTTGGTCCGAAGGGAGCAGCCCCATGGTCCAGGCCATCACCCCGTACCTGTGTGTCCACGACGCCCTCGGTGCCGTCGACTGGTACCGACAGCACTTCGGCGCCTCCGTCGACAACGTGATCGAGTGGGAGGGCCGCATCGGCCACGCCGAATGCGAGGTCGCCGGAGCCGTGTTCTACCTGAGCGACGAGGCACCAGCGCTGGGCGTTCGCGCACCGCGCCCAAGCGACGGCGGAGTCACGCAGAGCAACGTGCTGCTCGTCGCGGATGTCGACACCTTCGTCGCCCGGGCCGTCGCCGGCGGGGCGACGCTCGAGCGTCCGATCACCGAAGGCCACGGCAGGCGATCGGCCTGGATCCTCGACCCGTTCGGGCACCGCTGGAACGCCGGCACCCCGGTGCGGTCGGCCGAGCAGATCGCCGACCGCTGAGGGGTGCGGGTCGATCAGCCGAGCACGTGCCAGACGATGTCGTCGGGGCCGCGCCGGCCCCGCTGGTAGCCGGCGGCGAAGCCGCCGTCGCCATCGACGACGTCGACGCGCCGCCAGTCGTACGCGCACACGCGCCGAGCGATCCGCCATTCCCCGTGGCGTCGCTCAAACCGGTCGACGTAGCGCAGGCCGGCCGTCATGTCGGTCGGGTGCCCGTCGGCATCGGTGTAGCGGTGGTAGGCGACGCAGTACGTCTCAGCGCGGGCCACGCCGCGGTCGAGGTCGGCGTCGATCAACACGTTGCCGAGGAAGTGGTTCGTACGCTCGAACCGGGCCAGTGCGGCAGCGACGAAGGCGAGGAACCCGTCGACGCCGCCCGAGTAGCCACCGTGGTCGTCGGTGGCGTCGGGCCAGTAGCACCGGCGCACCAGCTCCAGATCGACACGGTCGATACCTCGGGCATAGCTCGCGAGCACCCGGGCGATGGAACGTTCGGCGAGCAGCAGCGAGAGTTCGTCGGAGGCCTCGGTCACGAGGGCAGTGTGGCCGAGCGGCGGCTGCACCCGCACGTTGCGCCAGCACCTTGCGCCCGCACGCCGGCGTCGCACTCGCGTGGCACCGCAGGGGATGGCCGGGTCCGAACAGGGCTCCGACGTACCCTGGTCGGATGCGTACGTGCTTCGCCGTTGGGATCGTGTCGGTGCTCGTGTTCGGGCTTGCCGCCTGCGGGGCTGACGACCGCGCCGGTCGGGCGCCTGCGAACGGCGGTGCCGACAACCGCGCCGGCAGCGCAGGCAGCGCAGGCAGCGCAGGCACCGGTGGTGCCCGGGCCTTCAGCATCGCGTCGATGCCGATCGAGCTCACGGGCGACGTGTGGGCGTGGCCTGCGGACACCACCTCGTGGCCGGCGAGCCAGTTCCCTCCCATCCACGTGTTCGGGAAGGACTACCAGGGCAAGGTCGAATCGACCCTGACGTTCGACATGGTGAAGGTGGGCAGCACGGTGCTGGCGCCGATCACCGGCCGCGTGATCGACGTGCGGCCGCAGCCCGAGTCGTGCGACGTGGAGTTGTACCTCGGCTCGGACGCAGCCCAGCAGGTGCTCTCCCTCGACCACGTGGTGGCGACCGTCCGCAAGGGGGACATGGTCACCGCCGGTCAGGCGGTGGCGACGGTGCCGGCCTGGCAGTGCAAGGAGCCGTTCGGCCGCTTCGAGTTGATGATGGTCCGTGAGACGGCCGGAACCGTCCAGGCGTTCTGCCCAGCGGACTTCTGGGCGGCCGACCTCGCGCCGAAGGCGACCGCGCAGATCCGCGCCGTCATGGAGAAGTGGAACACGCATGCGGCCGGAAGCAAGAGCGTCTACACGAGCAGCGAGCTCGCCAACGGCGTGTGCTCGACGCCCACCGCCCCGGCGAACTGACCGAGCGCCTCCTGGCGGGCCGCGAGTTTCGGCGCTTCTGCAGCTTCCGACCGCGCTACCGAACGGGACGGTCAACAGGCGCTTCGGGGCGCCCCGTGAGATAGCCCTGGATGTAGTCGGCGCCGAGGTTTCGCAGCGCGTCGAGGTGATCCTCGGTCTCGACGCCCTCGGCCGTGACCGAGACCCCGAGCACGTGCCCCGTCTCGATGACCAGGCGCACGAGCGACTCGTCGTTCGGAGAGGCCAAGTTCGTGACGAAGCTCTTGTCGATCTTGAGCTTGTCGATCGGGAGCCAGCGCAGATGGCTGAGCGAGGTGAACCCGGTGCCGAAATCGTCGATGGCGACCTGGACACCGG
>JBJTVH010000099.1:0-2336 GCA_046081125.1 Acidimicrobiales bacterium | reverse complement strand
CGCATCCTCGATCTCGATTCCGAGAAGGCGGTAGAAGGTGACCATCGCGGTCATGTCACGCACCACCAGGTTCACTTGATCGAGAATCGGTCGATCACCCACAGTCGTCCCCTTCCGCACAGCAAGAGCGCAGATTGCCCGGCATGTGCGCTCCCTGGCAAGCGATCTGGACGGGTTCTTGAGGGCTTGACGGCCGATGCGGCTGGTTGGCGGACGGCTCTTGGCTTCCGATCAAGGAGGTCCTTGTCATGTCCGACACCGTCATCTCGTCCGAGCTCGTTCGTCCTCGGGAGGAGGTGTTCACCGATCCCGAGGCGCTCGCGCTCGCGGGGTTCTTGTCCGGCTACTCGGGTCTGACCCGTAATGCGTACGCGTTGGATCTGCGCCAGTTCGCGATCTGGTGCCGCGAGCTCGAGTTGCATCTGTTCGACTCGAAGCGGGTCCACATCGAGGCGTTCGCCCGCGACCTCGAGGCCAGGGGCCGGTCGAGGGCGACGATCGCCCGCCGGCTGTGCACGGTGACGTGCTTCTACCGCTAAGCCGAGCAGGAAGGCCTGATCGAGCATTCCCCGGCGGTGCACGTCCGCCGGCCCCGCCTCGACTACGAATCACATGCGGTCGGGCTCGACCGCAACGAACTCGGCGCAATGCTCGTCGCTGCCGGCCTCGCGGGTGCTCGTGATCATGCGTTGATTGCGTTGTTGGCGATGAACGGGCTCCGTGTCTCCGAGGCGACCGGCGCGAACATCGAACAGCTGGGGATGGAACGCGGGCACCGAACGCTGACCGTGCTCCGCAAGGGCGGCAAGACCGTCACGATGCCGATGTCACCCCGAACCGCCCGAGCGGTCGACCTCGCCGTCGGGGAACGGCTTGAGGGACCGATCCTGCTCGGCAACGACGGCCTGCGACTGAACCGGCACGCAGCCGCCCGCATCGTGCGACGCATCGGCAAAGCAGCCGGGATCAACAAGAAGATCGGACCGCACACCTTGCGGCACGGGTTCATCACCGCCGCGCTCGACGCCGGGGTACCGTTGCGTGACGTCCAAGAGGCCGCGTCGCACGCCGACCCGCGGACCACGATGCGCTACGACCGGGCCCGGGTGTCGCTGGACCGGCACGCGACCTACATCGTGTCCACGTTCATCGCCGGCGCTGCCCGCTGACCGTCGGGCTCAGGTGAGTTCGGCGACGGCTTGCTCGATCGCACGCTCGATCCAGAACGTGGTCTCGTTCGGCGTACGACGGCGACCGATCTGATCGAGGTCGCCGAGGATGCTGACGAGGTCCGCCCACCGGTCGAAGGTCAACCCGGAGCGTTCCTCCCACACCTTCAACAGCTCGTCGGCCAGCTGGGGCTGATACTGGAACAGGTTCAACCGGCAATGCGCCGGGTCGATCGAGCGCGGCCCGACACAGGCCGTCTGCCAGTCGACCAGCCCGCTCAGCTGGTCACGGACCCACAGCACGTTGCCCGGATTGACGTCGCGATGGATGAACCCGTTCATCGAGGTCGGCACCGGCCCCTCGAACAGTTCCATCGCCCGTTCCCACAGCTCGGGCCGGTCCGTCTACCGCGGCGGCTTCCACCACCTCGTCTGCACATACCGCTCAAACGGTGCCAGCTCGACCCCCGAGGCGTCGATGTCATGCAGGGTGAGTATCGCGTCGACCACCTGTGACACCCAGTCCCGACCACGGCGGGTTTCCCACACCGGCCGACCCGGCAACAGCGACATCACGATCGCCGGGACATCCGACCGGCCACCATCCACGTCCGCGCCGAGCAGCTCCGGCGTCGGCACGGCCGCCCGGCCGGCCAGACCGAGCGCGTTCGCCTCCCACCGAGCCACCGACGGCGCGTCCACGGGATCGGTGAGCACATACCGGCGCAACGCCACCTCGACCTCACCGCCCGAACGAAGCGACACCCGAACCCGATGCATCGCCGCAGCCGACCCGCCCGGCATCTCTGCGGCCCCCACCACCCCCGTGGCGTCGAGCAGCTCGCACACCCAAGCCAACGTCTCAGCCGGAGGCGCGGCCGCCCGCAACATCGACGCCCGCTGCCCCTCGTCCACGAACCCAGTCTGCCCGCACCCGCCAGACATCAAGAACCCGTCCAGATCGCTTGCCAGGAGGCGCACATACCGGGCAATCGGCGCTACCTGGTGCTGCCCGTATCGTGAGCGGATGCCAGCGACGCTCCGATCGACTTGCTGTTCGCTCGCGCGGCTGTTGCCGAGATCGGCGGAGCGTGGCTGATCTGGCAAGGCGTGCGCGAACACCGCGGCGTGGCATGGGTCGGTGCCGGGATCGTGGCACTCGCGGCG
>JBJTVH010000098.1:0-45722 GCA_046081125.1 Acidimicrobiales bacterium | reverse complement strand
CGCTGTGGCGCGCCGACGACGGCACGATGGCCTACGAGACGCTCGATCCGGGGCCGGCGTGGACGACCACCACTCGACTCCTCAATCCCGAGGAGACCGAGGCAGTGCGCCGTGACGGCGTCGCTGCCGTGGCCGAGTGGTGATCGGTTCGCGCGCCCGTCGTACAGCTCGCGCATCGACCGTGAGCGTTTAGCCGCATGGCTAAACGCCCCCATCATTCCTCAGCTTCAATCCGAACCGGCTCGGGCGGCATCGCATTCGTCGCCGGAGCATGAGGTGAGAGCGGCTCGACGAGAACTCAGACGAGTAGGAACGAGCAGCGGGTGCCGGGCGCGTCGGCCAACTTGGCATCTGCCGTGAGGAGGGTGAGGTCGAGCGTCTCGACCGAGGCATCAACGACGAGCACGCTCGTCCTGGAGCGCTGCGATCGTGCTGGTTCGCGAGACACTGCCTTTCTGCCGTCGCGCGATCAGATCGATCACCTCGTCGACGGTCGGAGTCGACGCAATGACGACGAGCTGTGCCGACAGATTCTGCTGCAGCGACTGGCCCGCCAACGCTGCCTTGCGGACCAGAGCCTCGTGCACATGCTCGGGTACGTCGCGAATCTGGACGTTCGGCATGCGCGTTACATGCAGTCCCCTAGGTAACTCAACCACCGAGACGATGGCCTGTGACCTACCGCCGGCTATCTGCGCATCAGGGTCGAGGTCCTGCGGCGGCCGACTACCTGCGTCGCGACCACGCCGGGGGCGACAGCCGACGGCAGGTGAACGCACCGCAACCCGCGCTGCTCACCGAGCTCGCCGAGGTCGAGACAGCCGCCGCAGCGTTCAACCCCGAGGTCCACCACGGCGACGGCTTCGCCGTCGGCCAGATCAGCGAGCTCCTCTCGAGCTGCTCGGCGTGTGACGAGCAGGCCAGGGGTAGCCTGCGGTCGGCGTGCCAGTGGCACCCGGGCCTCTAGCTCAATGGCAGAGCTGCGGACTTTTAATCCGTCAGGTGAGGGTTCGAGTCCCTCGGGGCCCACTCGTCCGTTGTGTCGTTCACAACGGTCACGTTGAGCCGCCTCGCTGACAGAATGGGGCCGTGGTTCGAGCGACGTCTACCGGAGTCAGCGGGGCGAGCGTCGATCTGGCGCGCCTCGCCGATGTCTGTGTTCGCTACGGCATCGCCGAGCTGAGCCTGTTCGGGTCCGTAGCTCGCGGGACCGAGTCAGCGGCAAGTGATGTCGACCTCTTGTACGTGATGGCACCTGGACGGACGCTGGGCTTCGGGATCAACCGGCTCGAGGACGAACTCTCGGCCGTCTTCGGGCGTCGGGTCGACCTCGTGTCCAAGCGCTCTCTACATCGGCTGCTCCGCGATCGGGTGCTCGCCGAGGCACGGACGCTCTCTGCGGCGTGACGCCCTGCTACTTGCCGAGATCATCGGGTCCATCGATCGCATCCTCGAGATCACGGCGTCCACGTCGGTGGGCGACATCGAGCAGACACCCGACCGGCGCGACTCGCTGTTGTGGAACTTCACCGTTCTCGGCGAGGCAGCGAACCTGGTCTCGGACGAGCTCAAGGCGCAGTCAGCCCAGCTGCCGTGGGTCGACGCGAGCCGGACGCGCAACCGCATCGTGCACGGCTACTGGTCGATGGACCTCGATCTGCTCGCCGCGATCGCCCGAGACGACTTGCCGGCTTTCTTGAGCGGTGTCCGGGCACTGCTCGAGTCGATGCCAGACGAGGATTGAGCCGCCCGGCTGCTGTGTAGCAGAGCGTGCCCTCCGCAGTAGCGGCCTGCTGAGCACGACCGGCAGCAGGCGAGACACGGCAACGAAGCGGTCACCGGGGTTCGAAAGCCGTCCCTGAAGGCCCAGTCAGCTCGTCGTTGCCGGCTCGAACACGTAGGGCTGCAGGGACTCCTGGGCCCGCTGCCGCCACTTGTGCCAGGCGCCGCCGCCGTAATACGCAAGGCTGCCGGGCTCGGCCTCGCCGTGGCCGTTGTAATACGAGAGGCAATCGCGCAACGGTGCCGAGGCGATGTCGGCCTCCCGGCAGTGCGCGGCATAGGCCTCCTCGGGTTCCTTGAGCACGTCGACGATGCCGTCGCCGTGCTCGCGCATCGTCGTGAGCATCCACACCACGTAGTCGGCGTGGGCGTCGATGGCGTCGGTGAAGTTGAAGCTGCCACCGCCGCCCTGGGGCCCGGTGACGATCAGCAGGTTCGGGAACCCGTTGCTGTGCAGGCCGAGGAACGTGCGGGTGCCCTCCTCGGCCCACTTCTGGCTGAGGGTGCGGCCGTTGCGGCCCTTGATCATGTTGAACGTCGAGGTGGCCATCCAGGTGAACCCGGTGGCGTAGATCAGCACGTCGAGCGGGTACTCGACCCCGTCGTGGACGACCCCGCGCTCGTTGATCTCCCGCACGCCCATCGGGGCGGTGTCGACGAGGTGCACGTGGGGCAGGTTGAACGCCGGCAGGTACTCGTCGTGGAACGTGGGGCGCTTGCAGCCGTAGGGGTAGTACGGCTTCAGCGCAGCGGCCGTCTTCGGATCCTTCACGATGGCATCGACCCGGGCCCGGACCTGCTCCATGATCCGGAAGTTCGTGTCGAGCTGCTTGGCGATCATCTCCTCCGCCGACAGCGGCCGCTCGTACTGCTTGCGCTCCTTGAACTCGGTGACCTTCCCGGCGAGGTAGTCGTCGTTGGCCTTGATGGCGGTGCGCCCGGCGGAGATGCGGGCGAACCGGGTCCGTCGGGCCCGGGCCCATCCGGGCTCGTGGGACCACTCCTCGATCTCCTCGGGGGTGGTGGCCCGCTGGTCGCGCACGTCGATCGTCGACGGGGTGCGCTGGAACACGTAGAGCTCGCCGACCACCTTGGCCAGCTCGGGGATCACCTGCACGGCGGTGGCGCCGGTGCCGATGATGCCCACCCGCTTGCCGGTGAGATCGATGTGGTAGTTCCAACGCGACGTGTGGAACGACTCGCCCTTGAAGGTCTCCATGCCGTCGATGCGGGCGAGCTTGGGGCTGGTGAGGATGCCGTTGGCCAGGATCACGAACCGGGCTCGCATGGCGTCGCCCCGGTTGGTGCGCACCGTCCAGCGGGCGGTCGCTTCGTCCCACTCGGTCTGCTCGACGGTGGTGTGGAACAGGCAGCGCTCGTAGAAGGAGAACTTCTCGGCCATCTTCTGGCAGTACTCGAGGATCTCGAAGCCCGACGCGAACTTCATCGAGGGGAAGTAGCCCATCTCCTCGAGCAGCGGGAAGTAGCTGTAGGACTCCACGTCGCACGCGACGCCCGGATAGCGGTTCCAGTACCACGTGCCACCGACGTCGCCACCCTTCTCGCAGAAACGCACGTCGGTGAAGCCGGCCTCGCGCAGCTTGTACCACAGCAGCAATCCGGCGAAGCCGGCCCCGATGACGAGGATCTCGCAGTCGTCGGTCAGCGCCTCTCGCTCGATCGGAGGCGCCGAGTAGACATCCTCGAGGTAGCGGGCGAACTCGCCCTCCATCGCCATGTAGTCGGCGGCGCCGCGGCGCTGCTCTTTGAAGGCCTGGTACTTGGCCTGCTCCTCGGGGCTGAACGTGGCACCGGCCGGCGCCTCGGGCAGTGTGACGAGGGCCTCGTCGGTGATGATCGAGTACCCCTTGCCCTGGATGCGCTCGGTGGCCTTCGCGGCCCGGGTGTCGAAGGTCTTCCGCCCGGTGGCGGGATCGACGCTGATCGCCGGCATGCTGCCCCTCCTTGCGCCGAGCACCGACCCGGCACGTGGAGACTACGGCGCCGGCCTGCGGGCGGGCGAGCGCCGGTCGGGGATCAGGCCCACATGTTCGAGCCGCCGCACAGCACCAGGGCCTGGCCGGTCATGTACCGGCTGGCGCCGGAGGCCAGGAACACGGCGACACCGCGGATGTCGTCGGGTTCGCCCAAGCGACGCAACGGGATCTGCTCGTTGGCTCGCTGCTCGGCCTCGGGGTTGTTCCACAGCGCTTCGGCGAAGTCCGTCCGGAACAACCCCGGACAGATCGCGTTGACCCGGATGCCGGACGGTCCGAGTTCGGCCGCGAGGTTGCGCACCAGCCCGATGACGGCGAGCTTCGAGATGCTGTACGCCCCGAGGACCGTCGTGGGCGCGAGCGCTCCCGTGCTCGACGTGAACATGATCGAACCGGCGCCGTTGGCGACCATGTCGGGGATCACCATCTGGGCGAGCCAGTGGTTCGACTTCACGTTGGTGGTCATGATCTTGTCCCACGCACCGTCGGGAATGGTCGACAGCGAGCCGTGGAACGGGTTCACACCGGCGTTGCCGACGAGCACGTCGACCGGACCGAGCCGCTCGTGGGTGGCGTCGACGAGCGCCTGGAGTTGGTCCTTGTACCCGGCGTTGCAGGCGAAGGCATGCGCCCGCTCCTCGCCGCAGCGCTCGTTGATGGCGGCCGCTGCGGCCTCGCACTGGTCGAGCTTGCGGCTGGACAGCATCACCCTGGCGCCGTGCTCGGCGAGCGCCTCGGCCATGGCGAGGCCCATGCCCTTGGAGGCGCCCGTCAGCAGCGCGACCGATCCGGTGAGGTCGAACAACGAGGTGGGGACCATCGCTGCGACGCTACTGGGCCCGCCCGCTCGCCCGCCGCGCCGGTACGCTCGCCGAGCCGCTGGGGGCGGCGAGGGGAGCAGACGATGGAGATCAGGGATCGGGTCGCGGTGATCACCGGCGGCGGTGGCGGCATCGGGTCGGCGGTGGCCCGCAGGTGGGCCGCCGACGGGGCGCGGGCGGTCGTCGTCGTGGATCGCGACGCGGCGGCCGCCGAGGCTGCGGCCGCGACGTACGGCGGGCTCGGTCTCGGGGTCGACGTGACCGACGAGGCCGCCGTGGTGGCGCTCGTCGAGCGGGTCGAGCGCGAGCTGGGTCCGATCGACATCTTCTTCTCGAACGCCGGCGCCGGGGGCGCCGGTGGCGGTGTGGAGGCGTCCAACGCGGCGTGGCAGGCCCAGTGGGACCTGCACGTGATGGCGCACGTGTACGCCGCGCGCGCCGTGCTGCCCTCGATGCTGGCCCGCGGCGAGGGCTACCTGGTGCACACCGCGTCGGCCGCCGGGCTGCTCGCCGCAGTCGGTTCCGCGCCCTACAGCGTCACGAAGGCCGCGTGCATCAAGCTGGCCGAGACGATCTCGATCGCCCACGGAGACCAGGGCATCGGCGTGTCGGTGCTGTGCCCGCAGGGGGTCAACACGGCCATGGCGCCCCGCCAACTCGGCGACGGCGGTACGGACGGGATCGTGGAGCCGGAATACGTGGCCGAGGTGGTCACCGAGGCCGTTCGCGCCGGTCGGTTCCTGATCCTGCCCCACCCCGAGGTGCAGACCTACGTGGAGCGCAAAGCCGCCGACCCCGACCGCTGGCTGGGCGGCATGCGCCGACTGCGCCGGCGCTCCCAGGACCTCGCCGGCGGCTGATCCCGCCGAATCGAGCTCAGCGCAGCCCGACGGCGTGCAGCCGCTCGGCGCGAATCGCCTCGGGCCAGGTGTCGTCGATCGGCGCCAGGATCTCCATGTCGGTCGACCACCGCAGGAGCACGTCCGCGAGTGCCGGGTTGCGGGCCAGGCACGGTCCGTGGAGGTAGGTGCCGATCAATCGGCCTAACCGGCAGCCGTCGGTGCCGGCGCCGGGCCGGTTGCCGGTGCCGTGGACGACGTGGCCGAGCGGTTCGACCCCGTCGCCGAGCATGGTCCAGCCGCCGTGGTTCTCGTAGCCGGTGAGCACCGGGATCCCCAGCCCCGACGGGGTCGTGGCCAGCTCGCCGACCGAGCGGGGCGATCCGGGCACCGTGACGATGTCGACGACGTCGAGCCCGTCGACGGCCCCACCGGCAGCCGGGAAGCCGCGCCCGAGGATCTGGTACCCCGCGCACACCGCAAGCATCGGTGCGCTGCGCTCGACCGCCGCAGCGATCCCGCCGTCGGCGCGCAGCAACTCGACGGCGCGGGCCTGGGCGAGGTCCTCGCCGCCGCCGAGCAGGTAGACGTCGGCGTGCCGGGGCACCGCATCGCCCGGGTCGATCACGAGCACTTCGGCCCGCAGGCCCCGGGCCCGGGCTCGATGGGCGAGCACCAGCGCGTTGCCCCGGTCGCCGTAGAGGCCGAGCACCGTCGGGTAGACGAGGGCGATCGAGAGCGCGTCGGGCTTCACCAGCGCACCTTCCAGGCGTCGAGGAGATCGTGGAACGCCGTGTACGTGGCGGCCAGCACGACGGGATGGCCGGCGGGCAGCAGCCGGATGCCGTCGGCGACGTCGCCGACGACGAGCGGGTCGATCCCGGCGACCTGGAGCCGCAGGGCGAGGTCGGCGCGCCGGTCGCCGCTGACGACCACTCGCCGGCCGGCGAGGCGCTCGAACGGGACATCCCAGATCCAACTCGTGTCGCGACCGTCGGCCGTCCTCGCGTTGAGGCACAGGGCGAGCTCGTGGTCGCCCGTGCCGACGAGCGTGAGCGTCTCGGCCCACGACGCGGGGTTCTTGGCCAGCAGCAACTGCACCGGGTGCCCCTTCACCTCGACGGTGGCGTAGCGGCCGTTGACCGACGCGACCGTGCCGAGCGCGCGAGCGGCGCGCTCGAGCGCGATCCCCCGGGCCACGGCAGCGGCGAGGGCGACGAGCGCGTTGGTGCGGTTGAACTCCCCGGGGAGGGCCAGCTCGAGCAACGCACGCCCCTCGGGCCCGACCGCCGTGGCGCCCTCCAGGATCCAGTCCGGCTCGGGCCGGTCGAGCCCGCAGGCGCAGGTCCACGATCCGTCGGCACGCAAGGGCCGCACCCGACCGCAGGCGGGACACAGGGCGGCGTCCTCGACCCATCGGTACCCGGCTGCCACCCACACCACGGGCCGGTGGTCGCCGACGGCCCACACGACGAGCGGGTCGTCGGCGTTGGCGACGACCACGAGCGGATGGGTGACCCCGGCGAGCAGGGCCCGCCAGAGTTCCGCGATGCGACGGATCTCGGTGATCCGGTCGAGTTGGTCGCGCGAGATGTTCAGCAGCACGAGCACCTCGGGTCGCACGGCGTGGACCACCTCGGGCACGTACAACTCGTCGCACTCCAGCACGACCTCCTCGGCCCGCCGTCCGAGTGCCTCGATCATCCCGCTGGGCATGTTGCCCCCCCGGTTGAGCGCGACCCGGCGCCCCGAACCCACCGCGGCGCCGATCAGCCGGGTGGTGGTCGTCTTGCCGTTGGTGCCGGTGACGACGGTGACGGCGCGTCGACCTGCGAGACGCCGCAGGGCCTGCGGCTCGATGCGGAGGGCCACCTGGCCGCCGATCACGGCGCCGTGCCCGCGCCCGGTCAACCGGGACAGGGTCGATGCCATCCGCCCGGCGACGACGGCGAGCAGGGTGCGAGCCCGTCGTCGGGTGGGGTCTGCCACCACCCGAGCCTACGGCGCCGTCGCTGCGGGGACCCTGCGGTAGCCTCGCTCGGTCGCTGATCGGGGGGTCAACGTGAGCATCGACACTCGGAAGTCCTACTGCCGGTTCTGCCATGCGGGATGCGCGATCGAGGTGGACGTCGACACCGACGCCAACCGCATCGTCGCCATCCGCGGCGACCGGGACGACCCGTACTACGCCGGGTACACCTGCGTGAAGGGCCGCCACCTGCACCTGCAGCACCATCACCCCACCCGCCTGCGCACCTCGATGAAGCGCGACGCCGACGGCCGGCTGCACGAGATCCCCACCGAGGTGGCCCTCGACGAGATCGCCGAGCGGTTGCGCACGATCATCGACACCCACGGCCCGCGCGCCGTGGCCACCTACTGCGGCACGGCCACGTTCCAGAACGGGGCCACGCAGCCGGTCGTGCGAGGGTTCCACGCCGCGATCGGATCGCCGTCGGTGTACACCTCGGTCACGATCGACCAACCGGCCAAGTCGGTCGCCCCGCTGCGCCACGGCATGTGGGCCGCCGGCCTGCAGCCCGTCGAGACCGCCGACGTCGTGATGCTGATCGGCCTCAACCCGCTGGTGTCGACCTACTCCTACCCGGGCTCGATCTCGTTCATCAACCCGCTGGTGCGCCTGCGCGAGCAGCGCAAGCGGGGCCTCAAGCTGATCGTGATCGACCCCCGCAAGACCGAGACGGCCCAGTACGCCGACCTCCACCTGCCGGTCCTTCCCGGCGAGGACCCGGTGCTGCTCGCCGGGATGCTGCGGGTGATCCTCGACGAGGGCCGTCACGACCGGGCGTTCTGCGACCGGTGGGTCGACGGCCTCGACGCGCTGCACGCAGCGGTGCGCGCCTACGACCTCGACCTCGTCGAGCGCCGCAGCGGGGTCGACCGCGACCTCATCATCACCGCCGCCCGCATGTTCGCCGACGGCCCGCGGGGCTGTGCCAACAGCGGTACCGGCCCGAACATGGCCTCGCACCACACGCTGACCGAGCACCTCGTGCTCAGCCTCAACACCGTCTGCGGCCGGTACAACCGGGCCGGCGAGGTGCTCGGACACTTCGGTGGCATCCTCAACGGGCCGGCCGTGCCCAAGGCCCAGCCGATCCCGCCGATGCCGCACGTGCTCGACAAGGGGGTCGAGCACCGGGTGCGCGGCCTGCGCGGCTACCGCGGCGAGCTGCTCACCTCGCAGCTCCCCGACGAGATCCTCACGCCGGGCGAGGGCCAGGTGCGGGCGCTGTTCTCGTGCGGGGGCAACCCGGTGGTGGCGTTCCCCGACCAGGAGCGCACGGTCCGGGCGCTGCGCTCGCTCGACCTGCACGTCGCGCTCGACGTCCAGGTGTCGGCGACGGCGGAGCTCGCGGAGTACGTCATCGCCTCGGAGCTGTGCCTCGAGCGGCCCGACGTGCCGATCACGATCGACCGCTGGTTCGAAAAGCCGTACCTCATGTACACCCCGTCGGTGCTGCAGGCCGAAGGCGACGTGCTCGCGGAATGGAAGGTCTACGCCGGGATCGCCGAGCGTCTCGGGGTGCGGATCAACCTCGCCGGCGGTCCGCTCGAGCCGGGCGCCACGAGCGACGACGTGCTCGAACTGTCGTACCCGAAGAGCCGGATCCCGCTCGCTGCGATGCGAGCGAACCCGGGCGGTCAGGAATACCCCGAACTCGGTCCGGTCACCGTGGTCGACGCCGACGACGACTGCGCAGCGCGGCTCGACGTGGCGCCCGAGGGGATCCCGGCCGAGCTCGACGAGGTGCGCCTCGCCGTGGCCGGTCCCGCGGCACTCGACGGCTTCGACCCGTCCGTGCACCGGTTCCGGATGTCGTCCCGCCGGCTCAAGGCGGTGTTCAACTCCTCGGGCCGCGAGGTGGAGGAACTGCGCTCGAAGGAGGGCACCTCCTACGCCCACATGCACCCGGACGATCTCGTCGAACTCGGCCTCGTCGACGGGGATCTCGTCGAGGTGGCCTCACCGTCGGGTGCGGTGCGAGCCCCGGTGAAGGGCGAGGCGGGGCTGCGGCGCGGGGTGGTGTCGATGGCCCACGCCTGGGGCGGGGTCCCGGTCGAGGGCACCACCCCCGATCCGTATGCCCTCGGCGACACCACCGGGCGGTTGTCCTCGGTCGACAGCGCCTACGACCCGCTCACCGGGATGCCGCTGCTGTCGGCGATCCCGGTCGCGGTCCGCAAGCTCGCCGACGCCCGGGCCTGATCGAACCGGCGTCCGGGCGGGTCAGCCGTTCGGACGCCGGCCGAGCCGGGCGGCGCCGACGCCGAAGTCGTAATGCACGACGATGCGGCGCTCGGCGAAGCGCCAGACCCCGTCGAGCTTCACGAGCGCGTCCTCATAACGACCGTGCGAGCACCGGGCGTCGTCGCTGCCGGCGAGCACCATCGTCGCCGTGAGGTAGCAGCGCGAGCGGGCGTGCTCCGGGCCGTCGAGGTCGACCATCGGTGACTGGATGTGGTGCTGCAGGAACCGCACGGCGCTCGTGACGCCGGCCCAGTAGCGCGAGTACCAGCCGTGGATGGCGTCGCGGCCCTGTTCGGGTTCGTCCTGCATGAACAGCGGCCACAACACCGCGTCGGGGGCGAACAGCGCGACCGCCCCCTCGACATCGCCCCCGTCGAGGGTGTGGCAGTAGCGGCCGAGGAGATCGAGGATCGCGGCGCGGTCGTCCATGGTGCGCGACCGTAGCCACCGCCGGGCGCACGACGGGTCCGTGTCGATCCCGCGGATCGTGCCGATTGCGTCAGCCGATCGTCAGGATGGCGTCCACGCAGTGCGCCCGAGGACCGGGACGGTCGATCTGCGTCCCATGACCCGCAACCCCCGTCGGCGATCACTCGCCGGTGCCAGCGTCGCGATCCTCGCGTGCCTCGCCCTTGTCGGGTGCGGCGGCGACTCCGACGCCACCCTCACCCCGCCGAGCGTGACCGCCGGCCCGGCACCGATCGCAGGTGCGCCTGGGGCGACCACCGTCCCGGTCAAGCCCGGTTCGCCGGCGCGCCCGGCGACCAAGACTCCGACCACGACCGCAGCACCGACCGGCGACGCCACGCTCGACGCCATCGATGCCGATCTCCGAGCGGCCGAGCAGACGCTCGCCGCCCTCGACGACGCGCTGGCCGCGGCCGGCGGCTGACGAAAGGCGATACCCATGCAACGCACACTCGCCGCCGCCTTGCTGGCGGCGACCGTCGGGCTCGGAGCGGCCGGCGTGGTCGGTCCTGCGCACGCCAGCGAGACCGGTACGACAACGCCCTCCGCCGGGGCCCCGACGACCAAGCCGGGCCGTGCTGCCGAGGTGCTCAAGCGCCTCGATGCCATGGCGGGTCGACTCCAGAAGGTGGCGAACGCCGCCAAGCGTCAGGCCCTCGCCGCGAAGGTCGCGGCGGCACGCAGTGCGGCCTCGACCGGCAATCTCCCGAGCGACGGGTCGCTCCAGGCGCTCGAGGGCGAGATCAAGGCGGCCGCCGAGGACGGCTCGATTTCCGTGCCTCCGCCGCCCAACGGCTCGGTGCCACCGGGCAGCGGCGGGCCGTCGGTGCCGTCGGTGCCGCCCGGCAGCGGCGGGCCCTCCGTGCCGCCGCCCCCGGGACCCTCGGTGCCTCCGGTACCGCCCCCGTCGGGCGGCCCGACGTCCGCGCCGGCTGGTGAGGCGAAGGGCCGGGCGCTCGCAGCCCTGGAGGGCGCAGCCAAGCGCGTGGCGGGGTCGTCGCTCCCCGACGCGCAGAAGTCGGCCCTGCTGGCCCGCATCGCCGAACTCCGGGGCCGGATCGAGACCGGGAAGGACCCGGGTGAGCCGTCGGTCGGCGTCGTGCTGAGGGCCGTCGCCGAGGCGTTCCAGCCCGGGAAGGGAGGCGAGGACAAGCCGGCCGCCCCCAAGCCGTTCGACCCGGCGGTTGCGCTCGCCACCGCCAAGGCGAAGGTGAGCGCATCCTCCCTTGACGCGGCCGCCAAGACGGCACTCCTGGCCAAGATCGATGCCCTCATGGCGGCGATCGCCGGCGGGCAGAAGCCCGCCGAGGGCGCCGTGCGGTCGGTGCTCGACGAGGTGCACCGCGCGCTCGGGCTGAAGGCGGACGACGGTGCCAAGCGGTCCGACGAACTGCGCCGCCGGCTCGAGGAAGCTCGGGCCAAGGTGGCGGGCGCGCCCATCAACGACGCGGTCAAGACGCCGCTGCTCGACCGGATCGACGCCGCCCTCGGTGCCCTCGCCGCCGGGACGCGGCCCAGCGAGGCCGAGCTCGAGGCCCTGGGCAAGGCGATCGCCGCTGCGCTCGAGCAGGCCCGTGCGACCAAGCCCGAACGCCCCGACGCCGCCGCCCGGGCCGCCGAGGTGTTGAAGGCCCAGATCGAGAAGATCGCAGCGTCCGACCTGCCCGCTGACGTGAAGGCCCAGATCAATGCGGCACTCCAGGCCGCGCTCGACAAGGTGGCGTCGGGCGCCGATCCCAAGTCGGTGCTCGACGGCGGGAAGGACCCGGTCCGCACCGCGCTCGAGCAACAGCGAGCATCGAAGGTGGCCGAACTGAAGGCCAAGCTCGCCACTGCGGCCGACAAGATGGACGAAGCGATAGACGCCCTGGCCGCCAAGGGTGCCGACCCCGCCAAGGTCGCTGCCGCAAAGGCGCTGATCGCCGACGCCCGATCCGCTCTGGCCCTCGCCGAGGACCACGAGGATCTGCGGGCCGCGTGGGCGATCCTGCGTGACGCCCGCCTGGCTCTGACCGGTGGGACCCCCGGCTCGTAGCCTGGCCGGCGATGGCCGAGCGCTTCTTGTGGACGCCGATGCGGATCGGGCCGGTGACGGTCCGCAACCGCATCGTGTTCTCCGCCCATCTCACCAACTACGCCCTCGACGGCCGGCCCTCCGAGCAGCACGCTGCCTACTACGCAGCCCGTGCGGCCGGAGGCGCCGGCCTCGTCATCACCGAGGAGCACTCGACCCATCCGACGGACTGGCCGTACGAGAAGCTGATCCACGGCTTCCACCGCGACGTGATCCCCGGGTACCGGCGCATCACCGAAGCCGTCCACCGGCACCGGGTGCCGATCTTCGCCCAGATCAATCACAACGGCGGGCAGGCGTCGTCGATGTACACCCGCCGCCCGGTCTGGGCGCCCTCACCCGTGGCGGACCCGCTGTTCCGTGAGGTGCCCAAGGCGGTCGACGCGGCCGAGATCGACGAGATCGTGGCCGGCTACGCAACGGTGGCCGAGCACTGCGCCGAGGGTGGGTTCGACGGCATCGAGTTGCAGTGCTCCCATTCCTCGATCGTGCGGGGCTTCCTGTCGCCGGCCACCAACCGGCGCACCGACGGCTACGGCGGCTCGTTGGTCAACCGAGCCCGGCTGCTGGTCGACATCGTCGGTGCGGTGCGCCGAGCGATCGGGCCGGGGCTGGCGCTCGGGGTGCGGATCTGTGGCGACGAGTTGATCGAGGGCGGCACCACCATCGACGAGGCCGTGGAGGTGGCCCGCATCGTCGAGGCGACCGGCCAGGTCGACTACATCAACACCTCGATCGGGGTGGCGACGGCGAGCCTCTACATGATCGAGGCTTCGATGCACATCCCGCCGGGCTACGCGCTGTTCATCCCGTCGGCGATCCGCAAGGCCGTCGACCTGCCCGTCGTCGGGGTCGGGCGGTTCAAGGACCCGTTGCAGGCCGAGCGGGCGCTCGCCGAAGGTCACTGCGATCTCATCGGCGTCGTGCGGGGCCAGATCGCGGATCCCGAGTTCGCGGCCAAGGCCCGGGCCGGCGCGACCGACGAGATCCGCCTGTGCCTGTCCTGCAACCAGGAGTGCGTCGGCCGGATGGGCCTGAACCGTTGGCTCGGGTGCATCGAGAACCCCCGCACCGGACGCGAAGCCGCGGGGGTCGGTTCGGTGCGGCTGACGGGGGCGCCCAAGCGGGTCATGGTGGTCGGCGCCGGGCCGGCGGGTCTGCAGGCGGCGATCGCGGCCGCCCGGAACGGCCACCGGGTCACCGTCCACGAACGCGACGCCGAACCGGGCGGCCAGGTGCGGCTGGCAGCGGCCGTGCCATCCCGGGCCGAGTTCGGCGACCTCGTACGCAACCAGCTCGTCGAGTGCCGCCGGCTCGGGGTGGAGATCCGCTGCGGTGAGGCGGTATGGCCCGGGTTGGTCGCCGAGCGGCGGCCGGACGTGGTCGTCGTGGCGACCGGGGCCGAACCCGCCCGGCCGTGGTGGGCGCCGGCCGAGGCGGCCAACGTCTGCGACGTGCGCGACGTGGCCTCGGGTGCGGTCGAGCCCACCGGCGACGTGCTCGTCGTCGACGAACTCGGGTTCCACCACGCCACGTCGGTGGCCGAACTGCTCGCCGACCGCGGGTGCCGGGTCGAGATCGTCACCAACGGCATGGTCGTCGGCCAGGACCTCGGGGTGACGCTCGATCTCGAGACGTGGTGGATGCGGGCCTCGGCCAAGGGGATCGTGCAGTCGACCGACCTCGTGCCGATGGGCCTCGAGGGCCGGACCCTGCAACTGCTCCACCATCCGACCGGCGTGATGCACCAGCGGACACCCGACTGGATCGTGCTGGCCGTACCGGCCTCGCCCGTCGAGTGGCTCTACCGGGACCTCGTGTCCGCCGGGGTCGACGCGCGGCGGGTGGGCGACTGCGTGGCGCCGCGCCGGGCGCATGCCGCCGTCATCGACGGTGAGCGGGTGGGCGCTTCGATCTGAGCGCGCTCAGCCGGTCCGGGCGCCGGTGCCACCGCCGGCGTTGAGGACGGCGGCGAGCACGGCGGCGTGCACCTCGACCTCGCCGGACAGCGTCACCGCCCGTTCGACGGGCTCGACCGCGCCCTGCAGCACGTCGGAGGTGGCGGCGATGCGATCCGGGAGTTCGGCCATGCGGCGGGCGTCGTCGCGGACCTGATCGACCATGTCGTCGTGGGCGCTGCGGTACCCCTGCACCGCCTCGCGGAACTCCTCGACGAACCCACCGAGCCGGGTCGCCTGCTGGGTGAGGCGCCGCACCTCGGCCCCGATGTGCTCGGCGACCGACGCCGCCTCGGCAGCGAGCGCACGCACCTCACCGGCGACGACCCCGAAGCCCGAGCCGCTGGCGCCGGCGCGGGCCGCTTCGATGGAAGCGTTGAGCGCCAACAAGTTCGTCTGGGTGGCGATCCGCCCGATCGCCTCGGCCATGATCCCGACGCGGGCCACGTTCGTGTCGAACCCACCCGCCACCTCGACCGCGCGCGGGACGGTGGCCAGGATCCGCTCGAGTTTGCCCGAGCCCTCGGCCATGCGGGCGGCGAGGTCCTGCTGGATCCGGCCGATCTCGGCGGCGTCGTCGACGAGTTCGTCCGCCGCGTCCCGGGCCTGGCGAACGGCGTCGGAGACGGTGGTCGCGGCCCGGGCGAGGTCGGCGGCGTGTTGGGCCAGCGACACCCGGGTGCCCTCCATCTCGACGTCCTCCTCCGACACCGCCCGGAACAGGAACAGCCGGCCGCGGAACCCGTCGGTCCCCCCGACGACGGAGGTTCGCCCGCGCAGCACGATCGAGCCGATCGGGACTTCGACGGCGCCCGTCGACGGCGCCGGCGGGACGAGGCCGTGCACGGTCTGCCCCACGAGGCTCCCGGCGCCGACGCCGAACAGCCGGGCGAGGTGGGGACCGCTCGAGGCCAGTGCGGTCTCGGCGCTCTGGTTCACGTAGACGACCGTGTCCTGGGTGTCGACGACGACGATGTTCGACGGCACCGCGGCGAGCGCGGCGCCGAGGGACTCGGCACGCACCAAACGATCGAGCAGGTTCCGTTCCTCTGTTGCGCTGATGAGTCGCATGTCGCGCCACCTCCGGTCGGACCCCGGCCTGATCGACCCGCCGGCGGCTCGGTTGAGGCGCTACTCGGTGGCGCCGCTGATGAGCACCTCGGTGATGCGCTCGTCGTCGTAGCCGAGGATGCCGGTGAGGACGTCCATCGTGTGCTGCCCCATGGTCGGGCCCGGCCAGGCCACCTCGCCCGGGGTGCGCGACAGCCGGGCCCGGGGGCCCTCGACGGTGATCTCCCCGAGGGCCGGGTGCGGCAGCGCGCGGAAGTGCCTGCGGTGGGCGAACTGCGGGTCCGTCACCGACTCGGGGCTGTTTTGGACCGTGTGGGCCGGGATGCCCTGGGCCTGGAGGGCGACGGTGGCGTCGTCGGGCTCCTGGCCGGAGGTCCACGCGGCGATCGAGGCATCGTCGAGTCCACCGGTGAGCGCGGCGAGCGACGCCCGCTGGGCGTCGTCGGTGCAAGCGATCGCCACCCAACGGTCCTCGCCCGCAGCCGGGTACACCCCGTGCGGGTGGAACCGCGGATCGTCGTTGCCCCGGCGGGGTGGCAGCGTGCCGAGCACCGTCCACTGGAGCAGCGCGGGCGCCAGCGCGTGGATGGCGGCCTCGGCCTGGGCGAAGTCGAGGTACTGACCCCGCCCGGTGCGCCGCCGGTGGTCGAGCGCGGCGACGAGCGCTGCGGTCGAGAATCGGGGCGAGATGTAATCCGAGTACGCACCGAACGGTCCGCAGGGTGCACGGTCGGGCCACCCGGTGATGCCGAAGAAGCCCGACAACGCGGCCGCCATCGTCCCGTACCCGGCGAACTCCGCCAGCGGTCCGCTCTGGCCGAACAGGCAACTCGAGAGCATCACGAGATCCGGGTTGAGCGTCCGCAGGTGTTCGTAGTCGAGCCCCCAGCCCCGCATCGCCCGGGGCGAGAAGCTCTCGGTCACCACGTCGGCCCACCGCACGAGGTCCTCGATGATCGCCTTGCCCTCCGGCATCGACGGATCGACGGTGATGCCGAACTTGCCGGCGTTCATCGACGCGAACAGCGAGGAGGTCTCGAGGCCGCTGACGTCGTTCTTGAACGGCTGCAACGTTCGTGCCGTCTCCACACGGTGGCTGGATTCGACCCGGACCACCGTCGCACCGAGGTCGGCGAGCACCCGGGTCGTGGCGGGACCGGCCATGACCCACATGAAGTCGAGCACCTTGAGGCCCTCGAACGGCCGGGCGGAGGGCGCCGGTTGCACCGCCGTCGACGCCGCGGGGTGCCGGCGGGGCTCGGCCCGCACGGCGGCGGTATCGGCACCGAGGGCGGGCGGCAGCCCGGGATGCTCGAGCGGCGTGCCCGTGCAGCGCACGAACCGACCGGGCCAACGGATCCCCTCCCGGTCCAGCCAGTAGTCACGCTCGGCGAGTTGCGGCGAGCCCGCGACGTCCGCCATCGAGGCGACGGGTGCGATCAGCAGCCGGCGCTCGAGCGCACCGGTGAGGAGCTCGGCCTTGGTCTTGGTGGCGCAGAAGGCACCGACGACCTCCTTCAAACGGTCGAACTCCGCCACCGACTCGGCGCCGGAGAACAACAGCTCGCCGTAGCCCACCCAGTCCTTGTCCCGGGTCGCCTCGTCGCAGTGGCCCTCCTCCCACACCCAGCGCATCAACCGGGCCGTGGCCGGACCGATCGCAGTGCCGAACAGGAACGTGATCGACACGTGACCGTCGGCGCAGGGCCAGAGCAGTTGCAGGCGCAACGGTCCGAGCTTCACCGAACCCGCAGAGCGCCTCACGGCGGTCGCACCGTTGTGGGTGGCGAGGATCATGCACTGGGTGGCCTGGGCCGCGGCCTGCTGCGCAGAGATGTCCACGTGCTGGCCGTGCCCGGACGCCCCCCGCTCGTAGAGCGCACACATGGTGGCTGCGGCGGCCTCGGCACCGGCGTGGACGAAGGCTTGCGGCACGCCGACCTGCACCGGGGCCCGGTCGTCGTCCCCCGTGAGCGCGAGCGGACCCGCGGCCGCCCAGACCGTGAGGTCGGTCGCCGCCCAGCCCGCCTTGGGGCCGTCCTGCCCGAAGGCCGTGACGCTCGTGAGCACGATCGAGGGGTTGACCGCACGCAGGGCCTCGTACCCGAGACCGAGGGCCTCGAGGGTGCCGGGGGTCCAGGACTCGAGGACCGCGTCGGCGCCGGCGACGAGCTCGAGGAACCACTGCCGGTCCTCGGCGGAACCGGCCAGGTCGGCGACGACCGACCGCTTGCCGCGGTTGAACGCCCAGTGGGTGAGGCTGCGGTCCGGATCGGGGACGTCGCCGGCGAACGGGCCGTCGTGACGGGTCGAGGTGCCGCCCGGTGGTTCGACGGCGATCACCTCGGCGCCGAGCGCGGCGAGGATCGCCCCGCCGAGCTGCACGCTCCCCTCGGTGAGATCCAACACCCGGTAGTGCGAGAGCACGGTCCCTCCCCTTGGACGGTTTCCCCATCTCTAAGGGTAGGCGGGATCCGAACGACCCCTGACCGATGGACGTGCACTTGCCGGGAGCGCCGGCGGTGGCCTAGGAGCAGGTCGTGACGTCCCCGTTGCTCCCCGCTCTGGCCGGTGCCGCCGGCGAGCGCACGATCACCGTTGCCGGCGAGACGATGCGCTGGTCGGAACTCGCCGAGGCCGCGGCGGCGACGGCCGCCGAGCTGCCGGGCGCCGGTGTCGTCGCCGTCGAGGCGTTGCCGGTGCTCGACACCGTGATCGCCGTGGCCGCGGCGCTCGTCGCCGGCGTACCGATCGTGCCGATCCCGCCCGACGCCGGACCCGTGGAGCGTGAGCACCTGCGCACCGACTCGGGGGCGGCCCTGCAGATCGGCCGCGACGTCCCGGTGCGTCGCCGCGGTCCGGCCCCTGCGTTTCCCGAGCCGCCGACCGACGCTGCGGCGTTGATCGTCTACACCTCCGGGACCACCGGGCTGCCGAAGGGGGCCGTCGTATCCCGGCGGGCGCTCGCCGCCGGCCTCGACGCCCTGGCCGACGCCTGGGCGTGGACCCCGGCCGATGTCCTGGTGCACGGCCTGCCGCTGTTCCACGTGCACGGGCTGGTGCTCGGCGTGCTCGGCCCGCTGCGCGTGGCCTCCGGCCTCGTGCACACCGGGCGTCCGACCCCGGAGGCCTATGCCGCAGCGGCGGGCTCGATGTACTTCGGCGTGCCCACCGTGTGGCACCGGATCTGCGAGCAGCCGGCCGCGGCGGCGGCGCTGGCCCCGGCGCGGCTGCTGGTGTCGGGCAGCGCCGCGCTCCCCGTGCCCGCCTTCGAGCGGATCGAGGCGCTCACCGGGCATCGCCCGATCGAGCGGTACGGCATGACCGAGACCCTGATCACCGTGAGCGCCCGGCACGACGGCGAGCGCCGACCCGGTCACGTCGGGCTCCCGGTCACCGGCGTGACCACCCGCATCGTCGGCGACGACGGCGCCGTGGCCCCGCACGACGGAGCCGCGATCGGCGAGCTCCAGGTGCGGGGCCCGATGCTGTTCGACGGCTACCTGCACCGGCCGGAGGCGACCGGCGCGAGCTGGACGGCCGACGGGTGGTTCCGCACGGGCGATGCCGCAACGATCGGCGCCGACGGGTTCCACCGCATCGTCGGGCGCCAGTCGATCGACGTGATCAAGACCGGCGGGTTCAAAGTCGGTGCCGGTGAGGTGGAGTCGGTGCTGCTCGCGCACCCCGGAGTGGCCGAGGCTGCGGTGATCGGCGTGCCCGACGACGACCTCGGCCAGCGCATCGTGGCCTTCGTCGTGGGTGACGGGCTCGCAGGCGTCGACCTGTCCGGGTTCGTCGCCGAACGGCTCTCGGTGCACAAGCGTCCGCGCCGGGTCCATGTCGTGGACTCGCTGCCCCGCAACGCGATGGGCAAGGTCACCAAGGGTCAGCTGCGCGAACCGGACTAGGGTCCGCAGCCGTGTCCATCCGGGGGAAGGCCTTCATCGCCGGCGCGTACGAGCACCCGCTGCGGGTGATCCCGGACCGCACGCTGGCTGAGATCCATGCCGAGGTCGCGCTCGGCGCGCTGGCCGATGCCGGCCTCACGCTCGCCGACGTCGACGCCTACTACTGCGCCGGTGACGCCCCGGGCTTCGCCGGGTTGTCGATGGCCGACTACCTCGGTCTCGGGGTGCGCCACATCGACTCGACCGAGACCGGCGGATCGAGCTATCTGATCCACGTGTCGCACGCGGCGCAGGCGATCGCGGCGGGCCACTGCCAGGTGGCGCTCATCACCCTGGCCGGCAACCCGCGCAGCGGTGGCCCGCCTCCGGGTGGCAGCGGCCGTTTCGACGAGGCGCCCGAGGCCGAGTTCGAGAACATCTGGGGCCCCAGCGTCCCGGCGAACTACGCCCTCGCCGCAACCCGCCACATGTACGAGTTCGGCACCACCTCCGCGCAGCTCGCCGAGATCAAGGTCGCCGCCTCGATCCACGCCCAGCACAACCCGAACGCCTTCCTGCCCGACGTCGTCAGCGTCGAGCAGGTGCTCGAGTCGCCGCTGGTGGCCGACCCTCTCCACCGTCTGGATTGTTGCGTGATCACCGACGGCGGGGGTGCGCTGGTCGTCGTGAGCCCCGAGGTGGCCCGGTCCCTGTCCCGGCAGTCGGTGGCGGTGCTCGGCGCCGGCGAGGCGATCAAGCACACGACCAACGGCCGGCCCGATCTCACCTACACCGGCGCCGTGTGGTCGGGCCCGAAGGCGTTTGCCGAGGCCGGCGTCACCCCGGCCGACATCGACTACGCGTCGATCTACGACTCGTTCACCATCACCGTGCTGCTCACGCTCGAAGATCTCGGGTTCTGCGCGAAGGGTGAGGGCGGCCGGTTCGTCAGCGACGGCGGGTTGGTCGCGCCGTTCGGTCGCCTGCCGTTCAACACCGACGGCGGGGGGCTGTGCAACAACCACCCGGGCAACCGCGGCGGGATGACCAAGGTGATCGAGGCGGTCCGGCAGCTGCGCGGCGAGGCCCATCCGGCGGTGCAGGTACCCGACTGCGAGCTCGCGCTCGCGCACGGCACCGGGGGCTCGCTGTCCACCCGAATCGGTTCGGCCACCGTGATCCTCGGGAGGGACGCATGAGCGCTGATCGAACCCCGACGGGGCTGCCCACCCGGGCTGCCCGGCGCACGCTCGAGACCGCGCCGTTCTGGGAGGCGGCCGGTCAGGGCCGCTTGGTGCTGCCCCGGTGTGACGCCTGCGGCGAGACCATCTGGTACCCGCGCCGGTTCTGCCCGTTCTGTGGCGGCCGTGAGGTCACGTGGGTGGAGGCCTCCGGTCGGGGCGTCGTCTACACCCACACGACCGTGCGCAAGGGGGTCGGCCCCTACGGCAAGGTCGGCCCCTACGTGCTCGCCTACGTCGAGCTCGACGAGGGCCCGCGCCTGCTCACCAACATCGTCGGCATCGACCCGGCCGAGGTGCGATGCGGTCTGCCGGTCGTCGCCGTGTTCGACCCGGCGGGGGACGACGACGCCCTCGTGCGGTTCCGACCGGCCTGACGGCCGGGCGGCGCGGTCGCCGGGAACGCGCTGCGCTCTAGCGTCGTTTGCTCGGGGCACCGCCCTGCCACGAGGAGCGCCATGGAAGCCGAAGCCCGCCCGGCCTCGCCGACCGTCCCGGTCGACGCCGCCCTGCTCGAGGACGCCCTGTTCCAGATCAAGCGGGTGATCGTCGGGCAGGACCGCATGGTCGAGCGGGCGCTGCTGTGCCTGCTGGCCCGGGGTCATTGCCTGCTCGAAGGGGTGCCCGGGCTGGCCAAGACCCTCACGGTCTCGACGCTGGCGACGGTGGTCGGGGGCAGCTTCACCCGGATCCAGTTCACGCCCGATCTCGTGCCCGCCGACATCGTGGGGACGCGCATCTGGCGACCGTCGAGCGAGTCGTTCGACATCGAGTGGGGCCCGGTGTTCGCGAACGTCGTGCTCGCCGACGAGATCAACCGGGCCCCGGCCAAGGTGCAGTCGGCGCTGCTCGAGGTGATGGCCGAGCGCCAGGTGTCCATCGGTGGGGTCACCCGCCGCCTCCCGGCGCCGTTCCTGGTGCTCGCCACCCAGAACCCGATCGAGTCCGAAGGCGTATACGCGCTGCCGGAGGCGCAACGCGACCGGTTCCTGATGCAGGTGGTCGTGCCCCAGCCGAGCTACGCGGAGGAGACCGAGATCGCCCGGCGGATGGGTGTTCGGCCGCCGGTCGCCGAACGGGTGCTGTCCCCCGAGCAACTCCTCGCGTTGCAGGAGGCCGTCGATGACGTGTTCGTGCACCACGCGGTCGCGGACTACGCGGTCCGCCTCGTGATGACCACCCGCGACCCGGTGCAGTGGGGCCTGCCCGACGTAGACCGTCACGTCGCGCTCGGCGCGAGCCCTCGCGCGACGCTCGGTCTCCTGGCGGCGGGCCGGGCGCTCGCGCTGCTGCGCGGCCGCCGCTACCTCGTCCCCCAGGACGTCTACGACGTGGCGCCCGAGGTGCTGCGGCACCGGTTGCTGCTCACCTACGACGCGCTCGCCGAAGGCGTGAAGGTCGACGACGTCGTGCGACACGTGCTCTCGACGGTCATCGCGCCGCGGGTCTCGGCGAGCCAGGACGGCACCCACGCGGTCACCTCGTCGGTCGTGCCGCCTCCGCCCCGGGGGATCCCCGCGTGACGCGGCGCCGCTCGTCGGCCGTGCCCTCGGCCCGACCTGCGCAGGTGGCGGCCCGGGCCGCCGAGCTGCGCCGGCTCGAGGTGCGGATCAGCCGCCTGCTCGACGGCGTGCTCGCCGGCGAGCACCGCACCGTGCGCACCGGGCCCGGCAGCGAGCGGGCAGCACCGCGCCGCTACGAACCCGGCGACGACGCCCGGCGTATCGACTGGAACCTCACCGCCCGCAGCGCCGAGGTGCAGGTCCGAGCCACCGACGCCGACCGGGAACTCGAGACCTGGATCATCGCCGACCGCTCCGCCAGCCTCGATTTCGGTACGACGGTGCGCGAGAAGCGCGAGGTCGCGCTCGCGGTCGTGGCGGCCTTCGGGTTCCTGGCCGCTCGGAGTGGGAATCGGATCGGGCTGCTGCTCGCCGGCGGGCCGTCGATCGTGCGGGTCGCCCCCCGCTGCGGCCGCACGGCCCTCATGGCGGCGCTCGCCGTGCTCCACGACCAGCCGCGCCACGCCGCCGGCCCGGGCGCGGGTGCCGATCTGCCGGAGGCGCTGACGCACTTGGAACGGGTGCAGGCTCGGCGGGGTCAGCTCGTCGTGGTGAGCGATTTCCTCGACGCCGGCGACTGGGCGACGCCGTTGCGGCGGCTCGGTCTGCGTCACGAGGTCATCGCCGTGCAGGTGGTCGATCCGCGCGAACTCGCCTTGCCCGACGTCGGCCTGCTGGCCGTGGTCGATCCGGAGACCGGGCGCACGCTGGAGGTGCCCACCGGGTCGGCTCGCCTGCGCGAGCGATACGCAACAGCGGCCGCCGAGCGCCATGCCGGCATCGCCCGGCGTGTGCGTGCCGCCGGGGCCCGGCACCTGGTGGTGTCCACCGAGGAGGACTGGCTGGTGGCGGTGGCCCGTTTCGTCGGCCGGGATCAGGACCGCCGGTTGGCGAGGGTGCGATGACGTTTCTCGAGCCGGTGCGTCTCGTGCTGCTGGCGGTGCCGGTGCTGCTCGGCGTCGCCTACCTCGTCGTCCTGCGCCGTCGCCGCCGGGTCGCGGTGCGGTTCACTAGCGTGGACCTGCTCGCCTCGGTGATGCCGCGCCGGTCGGCCTGGCCGCGCCACATCGGGCCGGTGTTGCTCCTGGCTGCGCTGGGTGGCCTCGTCGTCGGGTTCGCCCGGCCGGTGTCCGAGGAGCGGGTAGCCAAGGACCAGGGGACGATCATGCTCGTGCTCGACGCCTCGGCGTCGATGGGCGCCGAGGACGTGGCGCCGAACCGGCTCGCTGCAGCCCGGTCGGCGGCCGCCCGGTTCGTCGGCGAACTCCCCCGGGGCATCCGGATGGGTGTGGTGTCGTTCGACCGCTCGGCGCGGGTGCTCGTCTCACCGACCGACGACCGGGAGGCCGTGGCCCGCAGCATCGAGAGCCTGCAGCTCGGGCCCGGCACCGCCACCGGCGAGGCGGTGTTGCTCTCGCTCGAAGCGCTGCGGATCGCCGCGCCGGACGGCAAGCAGGGCTCGGCGGCGGTCGTGCTGATGAGCGACGGCGAGCCGACCGTCGGGCGGGCGGGGGAGACCCCACGCGAAACCCTCGATGCTGCGGTCAGCTCTGCGCAGGCGGCCGGCGTTGCGGTGACGACGATCGCGTTCGGGACCCCCGACGGCTTCGTCGTCGCCCAAGGCCGGCGCGTCGCCGTGCCGGCCGATCCCGACACCATGGCCGAGATCGCGACCGACACCGGTGGGCAGACCTTCACGGCGGAGACCGCCGATCAACTGGCCTCGGTGTACGACTCGATCGGCCGGTCGGTGGCGTTCGAGCTCGAGACCACCGAGCACACGGCCTGGTGGACCGGCCTCGGCATCGTGCTGGTCGCGCTGGCCGCCGGTGCCGGGCTCGTGTGGTCGCAGAAGCTGGTCTGAGGCGCTCCGGTACGGTCCGATCCGGTGCGCCGCCTCGCCGTGCTCCGCCTCCCCCGCGCTGCGCTCCCGCTCGCTGCGCTGGCGTTCGCTGCGCTCGCGGCCTGTGGCGACGACGGCCCGACCGCCCGGCGAACCGTGGCGCTGACGGCCGTCGACTACGACGTGCCCCAGCTGCGGGGGTTCGCTGCGCAGAAGGGTGAGGAGATCACCTTCACGATGACGAACAACGGCGCCCAACCCCACAACCTCGAACTGCTCACGGCGGACGGGACCCGCCTGGGCCGGCTGGACGTGGTCCAACCCGGGGCGACGGGCACCTTCACGGTCCGGATGAAGGCGTCCGGCTCGGCGAAGTGGGTGTGCGACATCGCCGATCACGTCGCTCGGGGCATGCGCGGCGCGTTCGTCGTCACCTGATCGCAGCGAGGGCGCGCTCGGCCCCGTCGATCAGCAGTGGGATCGAGTCCGCGATCGTGGCCATGCGGGGATCGGTGGACTCCCCGCGCACCCACCGCATGTGCAACTGCTGCACGACGACGGCGGTCTTCCACTGCGCAAACGCCTCGTACCAGCCGATCGAGGCCAGGTCGACGCCGGTGCGCTCGGCGTAGCGGCCGGCAATGGCGGCACGCGGCGGCAAGCCCATGGTGAGCATGCCCTCGTGGCTCGCCCGGCGGACCGCCGGTGGGTCCGACGGATCGGGCCAGTAGTTGAGCAACGTGCCCAGATCGATCAGTGGGTCGCCGATCGTGGTCATGTCCCAGTCGAAGAAGCTGCGGACCCGGTCGGGGTCGGCGGCATCGAACTGGCAGTTGTCGAGCTTGAGATCGTTGTGGACGAACGACACGCGTGTGCCGGCAGGCAGCGCGGTCTCGAGGCGCCGGTGCAGGTCGTCCATCTGGGGGTAGCGAACGTCGCGCACGAGGTCCCAGCGCTTTGCCCACCCCGACACCTGCCGGGCGACGAACCCGTCGGGCTTGCCGAGGTCCCCCAGGCCGCACGCCACGGGGTCGAGGGCGTGGAGTTCGGCGATGGCGTCCACGAGAGCGAACGAGATGCGCTCGCCGACGCGCGCATGGTGGGCCATCGACGCCGGGATCTCGCCCCGGATCACCTCGCCCACCCGGCGTTCCATCACCACGAAGTCGCTGCCGACCACCGAGCGGTCGTCGCAGAACAAGTACGCCCGCGGGGCAAGGGAACTGAAGCGCCACAGGCGCGACAGCACCTTGTGCTCGCGACGCATGTCGTGCGCGCCCGGGGCGACCACCCCGAACGGCGGCCGCCGCACGACGAGTTCGAGCTCGCCGAAGCGCACGCAGTAGGTGAGATTGGCCGACCCGCCCGGGAACTGAGCGACCACCATTGGTGGGGTACCCGCCAACTCCTCGATGTTGGCTCGCAGGTGCGCCTCCAAGGCCACCCAGTCGAGGTCTTCCCCGGGCCGTACCGGGGCGGTGTCCGCAGCGGGCAGGTCGGCCATGGTCTCGCTCAGACCTCGTCGTGGAGGCCGAGTTCGAGGGCCTCGGCGAAGCGTTCGCGCGCGGCGGCGGCGAGCGCCGGCAGGTGCGTGGTGGGGAACATCCCCGACGTCGGTGTGGTCTCGGACAGGATCAGCCGGGCGAGCGTCACCTTGTGGACCTCGGTCGGGCCGTCGGCGAGACCCATGTGGAAGCTCTCGATCACCATGGACGCGAACGGCATCTCGTGGCTGACCCCGAGCGAACCGTGCATCTGCAGCGCCCGCGACGCAACGTCGTGGAACACCCGGGGCATGAGGGCCTTGACCGCGGAGATGTCCTTGCGGACCCGCTTGTAGTCCTTGTACTTGTCGATCTTCCAGGCCGTCTGCATGACGAGGAGCCGGAAGGTCTCGATGTCGATCCAGGAGTCGGCGATCATCTGCTGCATGAGCTGCTTGCGGCCGAGCATCTCGCCCTGCGTGGCTCGCGAGACGGCCCGCTCGCACATGGCCTCGAAGGCCTTGCGGACCTGGCCGACCGTGCGCATCGCGTGGTGGATGCGGCCGCCACCGAGGCGGGTCTGGGCGACGACGAAGGCGCCGCCGCGCGGGCCGAGCATCGCGTCGACGGGCACTCGCACGCCGGTGTAGCGGACGTACGCGTGGCTGCCCTCGCCGGCCGGCTGGTAGCCGAGGCCGACGTTGCGGATGATCTCGACCCCGGGTGTGTCGGTCGGGACCAGGAACATCGACATTCGCTGGTAGGGCGGGTTGTCGGGGTCCGTCACCGCCATCACGATGAGGAACGAGGCGTATTTTGCGTTGGACGAGAACCACTTCTCGCCATCGATGACCCACTCGTCGCCGTCGAGCACCGCTCGGGTGTTGAACACCTTGGGGTCGGCGCCGCCCTGGGGTTCGGTCATCGAGAAGCACGAGACGATCTCGTTGTCGAGCAGTGGTCGCAGGTAGCGGTCCTTCTGCTCGGGGGTGCCGAAGTGGGCCAGGATCTCGGCGTTGCCCGAATCGGGCGCCTGGCATCCGAACACGATCGGCCCGTGCCGGGTCTGGCCGAGCATCTCGTTCATCAAGGCCAGCTTGACCTGTCCGTAGCCCTTGCCACCGAGGTCGGGCCCGAGGTGGCAGGCCCACAGCCCGCGCTCGCGGACCCTGGCCTGCAACGGCGGGATCAGCTTCTGGCGGACCGGGTCGGCAATGTCGTAGCCGCTGTGCACGACGTGGTCGAGCGGTGCGACCTCGTCGGCGAGGAACTGCTCGATCCAGTCGAGCTCTGATTGGAACTCCGGATCCGTCTCGAACTCCCAGGCCATGGTGATCCCCCTCGATCAGCGTGTCGCGCGGACCCCGGCGTACTCGACGGCGAGCTCTCGCTTCAACACTTTGCCCGACATCCCCCGGGGGAGTTCGTCGTCGCGCCACACGACGACCCGGGGCACCTTGTAGTCGGCGAGCTCACCGCGGCAGGCCGCGAGCACGGCGGTGTCGTCGACCGTCGCGCCGGGGGCACGCCGGACGATGGCGCAAGGCGCCTCACCCCAACGGTCGTCGGGCACGCCGATCACCGCCACCTCGGCCACGCCGGCTACGGCGGCGACGACCCGCTCCACCTCGGCGGGGTACACGTTCAGGCCGCCGGAGATCAGCATGTCCTTGGCCCGGTCGACGATCCGCACGTAGCCGTCGGCGTCCATCGTGGCGAGGTCGCCGGTGTGCAGCCAGCCGTCACGGATCGCGAGCGCCGTCGCGTCCGGGTCCCGCCAGTAGCCGAGCATCACGTCGGGTCCCTTGATCAGCAGCTCGCCGACCTCGCCGGCCGGAGCCGGTGAGCCGTCGTCGCGCACGACCACGAGTCGGTTGAACATGAAGTGACGCCCGGCCGATCCGATGCGCTCGAGGGCCTCGGACGCAGGGAGCGAGCACGACATCCCGGTGCCCTCGGTGAGGCCGTATCCCTGCGACATGGCGATGCCGGCGTCCTGCAGCGTCCGCAGCAGCACCTCGGGCACCGGAGCCCCGCCGGACGCGCACAGCCGCAACGACGACAGGTCGGCCTCGTCGAAGCCGGGCACGCGGGTGAGCATGTCCCAGATGACGGGGACGGCGAGCAGGATCGAGATGCGGCGGCGCACGATCACGTCGAGCACGCGCGGCGGGTCGACGACGTCGTCGAGCACGAGCAGGCCGCCGACCACGTGGATCGCCATCCAGCAGGTGATCACCCCACCCGTGAACGCGAGCGGGAACGGGAGGTACATGCGGTCGTTGCTCGTCCAGGCCTCGGCGACGAAGCGCTGCGTCGAGGCGAGGATCACGTTGTGGTGGGTGAGCATCGCCCCCTTGGGCCTCCCGGTGGTGCCCGACGTGTAGCAGATGAACGCGACGTCGGTGCCCGTGGCCTGCGCCGGGAGCGGCGGCAGAGCGCTCGCGCTGCCGGCGACGAGATCGTCCCAACGCACGGCGCCGGTCAGTGCGCAGCCCACGGTCACGACGGCGACGTCGGGGAGTTCGTGGCGTACGGCCGCTAGACGGTCGAGGTGCGCCGCGTCGACGACGACCACTCGGCATCCCGAATGCCCCACGATGAAGGACAGTTCGGCGGGTGCGAGGCGCACGTTCAACGGCACCACGACCCCGCCGAGGGCGAGGGTGGCGAGCGTCGTCGTGCACCACTCGAGCGAGTTGGCACTCAGGATCCCGACCCGCTCGCCGTGGGCGATGCCCAAGCCGGCCAGGCCGTGGGCGACCTCCGCCGTGCGAGCGGCGAGATCGGACCAGGTGTGGTCGCGGTCGCGGAAGGACAGGGCGACGGTGTCGGGCCGCTGCTCGGCCCAGAACGCCAGCGTGTCGGCGAGATGCATGGATCCCCTCCTCGTGCAGCGCCACCCCGATGGCGCACGGGCCCACGTTAGGGTCGACACGATGTCCGGTGCCGCCCGACTCGTCGCGCTCGTGGTCGGGGCCGCCACGCCCGACGGGCGCGCCGCGCTGGCCGATCTCGCCCGGCCAGGCGCCTGCCTCGGGCTGGCCGGCGCAGACGCCGACGATCTCGCGCCGCTGGTGCTCGCGGCCCACGACGCCGGTGCCCGTGCGACGTTGCTGCCCGGGGACCTCGCGTCCGCCGGCATGGCCGAGCGGGTCGTCGACGCGATGCGCAACGCGTTCGGCCGCATCGATCTCGTGGTGATCGTCGCCGATGCCCGACCGGTCGACCCGCTCGGTGCCGAGTCGGGACGCCGCGCGCTGGAGCGTGCCGCGGTGGTCCCGTTCCTGGTGCTGCGCGAGGCGGGTCGTCTCATGGCCGGGGCCGGGGGCGGCCGGGTGGTGCTCGTGGAGCCACCGGGCGCGCCGGTGTCCGTGGCCGGGTTGGTGCGCGCGAGCGGACTCGAGGTGACCGTCGCCGAGCGCTGGCCCGCCGGAGCGTGTTGATCCCGCCGGGCTAGCGTTCGCGGACGTGGTCCGGCCGGTCGTCGTAGCGCTCGCCGCCGGGCTGCTGCTGGCCGGGTGCTGGGGAGATGATCCGCCGCCGGCCACCACATCGGTGTCGGTGGAGGCGGCGGCGGTGACGAACCCGTCGCCGGCGGCGGCCTCGGGGACGGCCGGTACGACGACCACGACGGCGGCCACGTCGAGCACGTCGCCTCGGCTCGGCGCGCCGCAACGTCCGATCCCGCCCCAGACCCCGTTCGAGCTGAGCTCCGAGTGGTCGTTCACGGTGCGCTCGGCACGCGACGACGGTCAGCGGTTGCCGACGACCACCATCCGGCCCGGGCCGACGACCACCGACCCGTTCGGCACCGTCGCTCCGCCGCCCCCGGTGATCGTCCGCATCGGCGTGAGCGTGGCCTACAACGGCGTGTTCGCCCAGGGGTATCTCACGGCGCTGCGCGTCGGGGTGGTCGGATCGACCGCCGTGCCGTACCGGTCCGCGCCGTGCCCGTCGCTGGTCACCGACGCCCTCGATCTCGCCAGCCCGGTCGCCAAGGGGCAGACGGTGTCGGGGACCCTGTGCTTCGTGGTGGAGCAGGCCGACACCACGGCCCTGCGCCTGTACGCCCGTGTCGGGCCGTCCACCCGGGACAACTACTTCACGCTGCCGTCGGCCTGATCGTCGGGCCCGTCGTCGTCGGGCCCGTCGTCGTCGGCGCCGTCGGGCCCGTCGTCCTCGCCTTCCATCGGCTCGGGCCGGGGGCGGCGCCGGCCGGTGCGGCGCTCGGCCCGTTCCACCTCGACGAGCTCGGTCTCGAGGGCGGCGAGTTCGCCCGACAGGTGTTGCCAGGACCGGCGCCGCTCGGGGGCCAGGATCCCCGCCGACACGGCGGCGTCGACGGCGCATCCCGGTTCGTCACCGTGTCCGCAGTCGCGGAACCGGCACCGCTCGGCCAGTGCGACCACGTCGGCGAAGGCGCGTTCGAGGCCGTGTCCCTCGCTCCACAGCGCGACGGCGCGTAGGCCCGGTGTGTCGAGCAGATGGCCACCGCCGGGCAAGGGCACGAGCTCTGCGGCCGTGGTGGTGTGCCGGCCGCGCTGGTCCCCCGAGCGCACGGCCCCGGTCCGTTGCACGTCGGCGCCGACGAGCGCGTTGATGAGCGTCGACTTGCCCACGCCCGAGGCGCCGAGCAGCGCGACGGTGCGACCGCCGGTGGCGAAGGACCGCAGCGCTTCCACCCCGCGCCCCGTGCGAGCGGACGCCGCGAGCACCGGCACACCGAGGGCGATGCCGGCGACTGCGGCGACGGCACGCTCGGGGTCGTCGGCGAGGTCGGCCTTGGAGAGCACCACGACGGGCTCGGCGCCGCTCTCGTACACCTGCACCAGTTCCCGTTCGAGTCGCCGCACGTTGGGCGGGTGCGACAGCGCGTGGAGCAGCAGCACGGTGTCGACGTTGGCGGCCACCACCTGCACCTGGCCGCGCGCGCCCTGGAACGAGGCCCGGCGGGCGAGCACGCTCCACCGGTCGAGCACGTGGGCCACCCGCTCGCCCGACACCACGACCCAGTCACCGACCCCGACGGTCTCGCCGAGGTTGCGGACCCGGAGCGCCTCGCGGTCGGGGCTGGTGAGCACGCTGGACCATCCCCGGTCCAAGCGGGTGACCCGCCCCACCGGTTCGGGCCGTCCGAGGGTCGCCCAGGCGTGCTCGAAATGGTCGCTCCAACCGAGCGCGCGCCGACCGAGCGCCCCGTCGGATTCCGGCTCGTCGACCACGTCGCGTCACGGTACCCACGCTGCGCGACTTGACGCCCGACGAATTCCTCGGATTGCCTGGCCGCAGTGCCGCGTCCGCTCGTCATCGTCGAATCACCCGCCAAGGCCAAGACCATCGCCCGGTTCCTCGGCGACGAGTTCGACGTGCGCGCCTCGGTCGGCCACGTGGCCGACCTGCCCTCCAAGGGTCTCCAGGTCGACGTGACCGACGGGTTCCGCCCCAACTACGAGCTCACCCCGCGAGGGAAAGAGGTCGTCAAGGAGCTGCGCAGCGCCCTGAAGCAGGCCAGCGAGCTCTACCTCGCAACCGACGAGGATCGGGAGGGGGAGGCGATCAGCTGGCACCTGCTCGAGCAGCTCAAGCCCCGCGTGCCGGTGAAGCGGATGGTCTTCCACGAGATCACCCGCGCCGCCATCGCTGAGGCCGTACGCAACCCCCGACAGCTCGACCAAGGGCTCGTGGACGCAGCGGAGACCCGCCGGATCCTCGACCGGCTCTACGGCTACGAGGTGTCGCCGGTGCTGTGGCGCCGGGTCAACAGCGGGTTGTCGGCCGGGCGGGTGCAGAGCCCGGCCGTGCGCCTGGTGGTCGAACGCGAGCGTGAACGGATCGCGTTCGTACCCGCCGGATACTGGGGTCTCGAGGTCACCTTTGCGACGGCCCCGGTCTTCACCGCGTCGCTGGTCCAGCTCGACGGCGCAAAGGTGGCGACCGGGCGCGACTTCGGACCGGACGGCCGGCCGACGGGTCGGGTGGTCGTGGTCGACGAGGCCCTGGCGCGCTCGCTCACGGTCGGGCTGGAGGGTCGCCCGTGGACCGTGCAGTCGGTGGAGCGCAAGCCCTACCGCTCGTCGCCCAAGCCGCCGTTCATGACCTCCACCCTGCAGCAGGAAGGCGGTCGCAAGCTGCGTTTGTCGGCCTCGGCCGTGATGCGTCTCGCCCAGGGGCTCTACGAGCGTGGGTACATCACCTACATGCGGACCGACACCACGGTGCTGTCGCAGGAGGCGATCGACGCGGTGCGCGGCGAGATCCGTCGAGGGTTCGGCGAGCGCTACCTGTCGGAGCGGCCTCGGCAGTTCGCGTCCAAGGCGAAGAACGCGCAGGAGGCCCACGAGGCGATCCGGCCCACGGTGCCGCTGCGGGCCCCCGAGGCGCTCGCCGGCGAGCTCGTCGGCCAGGAGCTGGCGCTCTACCGGATGGTGTGGTCCCGCACGCTTGCGTCCCAGATGGCCGAGGCGACGGGATCGACCACTTCGGTGCGCCTGCTCGCCAGCACCGCTGCGGGAACGACGGCCGAGGTGGCTGCCGCGGGCACCACGATCACCTTCCCGGGCTACCGCCAGGCCTACGTCGAATCCGTCGACGAAGGAGCCGAGGCCGACGAGCGAGAGGCGCTGCTGCCCGAGCTCGCCGTCGACGAGCAGGTGGAGGCGTCGGCGATCGTGCCCGACGGGCACACCACCGCCCCGCCGGCCCGATACACCGAGGCCTCGCTGGTGAAGCGCCTCGAGGAGCTCGGCATCGGGCGGCCCTCGACGTGGGCCTCGATCATCCAGACGGTCCTCGACCGTGGGTACGTGTGGAAGCGGGGCCAGGCGCTCGTACCGACCTGGACGGCGTTCGCCGTGGTCAACCTGCTCGAGCGGCATTTCGACGAGCTGGTGGACTATCGCTTCACCGCCCGCCTCGAGGACGATCTCGACGCGATCGCCCGCAACGAGGTACCGAAGGGCGACTGGTTGCACGGCTTCTACTTCGGCGATGACGACCTGCCCGGTCTGAAGCGTCTCGTCGAGGAGAACCTCGGCGAGATCGACGCCGCGGAGATCAACAGCTTCCCCGTCGGCGCAGACGACGAGGGCCGCGAGATCGTCGTGAAGCCGGGCCGGTACGGCCCGTACGTGAAGCGAGGGGACGAGACGGCGTCGGTGCCCGACAACCTGCCGCCCGACGAGCTGACCGTCGAACGGGCCGTGGCACTGCTCGCAGCGCCCAAGGGCGATGCCCCGATCGGCGAGCTCGACGGCATCCCGGTCTATGCGAAGAACGGTCGCTACGGCCCCTACGTGCAGTGGGGCGACGCGGACAACCTGCCGCCGGGGGAGACCAAACCCAAGATGGCGTCGTTGTTCAAGGCGATGTCGGTGGAGACCGTGACGCTGGAACAGGCGGTCCAGCTGTTGTCGCTGCCGCGTCTCGTCGGTGTCGACCCGGTCGACGGTCAGCCGATCACCGCCCAGAACGGCCGCTACGGCCCGTACGTGGCCAAGGGCAGCGAGTCGCGCTCTCTGCAGACCGAGGGGCAGCTGCTGACGGTCGGCCTCGACGAGGCGCTCGCCCTGCTGGCCCAACCGAGGACGTTCCGGGGCCGAGGCGCAGCCGCTCCGAAGCCACCCCTCGCCGAGTTCGGCACCGATCCCGTGTCCGGCCGCGTGGTCGTGGCCAAGGAGGGCCGGTTCGGCGTCTACGTCACCGACGGCCAGACGAACGCCTCGATCGGGCGGGGGGATCGCATCGAATCGATGACACCGGAGCGGGCCTACGAGTTGCTCGCGCTGCGGCGTGATGCCGCCGCGGACGCGACGGCGGGGTCCAGCGGTCGGGCAGGGACGGCGACCAAGGCGGCCGCGAAGAAGGCGGTCAAGGCGCCGGCCAAGAAGGCGCCGGCCAAGAAGGCGCCGGCCAAGAAGGCGGCGGGGACCAGGGCGGTCGCGAGGAAGGCGCCGGCGAAGCGGAGCCCTCGCTCCCCGTGGTGACCTTGCCTGGTTCGGTGGATCGCGCCGGGCGCGGCGACGATGGAGTGATGGTGTCGTGGGCGCGCCTCGGGATTGCCGGAATGGCCATCGTCGTGCTCGGCGGGTGCGCGGCCGGCGGCTCGCCGATGGTGCTCGGTGACGCCCGGCCCGTCGCCGCGCGGGCCGACGACCGGCTCCCGGCGATGAGCATGGCCACGACGACGAGTGCGACCACCGTTCCCGCCTCGAGCGTTCCCCCCGGCACGACCTCGCCCAGCGGCCCTGCGCCGAGCACGACCGTGCCGGGCCGGCCGGCGTCGAGCAGCGTAGGGTCCGTACCGCGATCGACCGTGGCGGAATCCCTGGCCGCACCATCGGGGACGACGTTCGTGGACCCGCAGGGCTCCTACGAGATGACCATCGACCCCGGGTGGTCCAGCCGGACTGGTTCGGTAGCGCCGGATGTCGAGCTCTGGGTGGTCGGTCCGTTGCGCGACGGCTTCACCCCAGCGGTCGCCATCGTGAGCCAGCCCAGCGACGGCCTCGGACTCGAGGAGTACGTGGCACTCAACGTCCGTGAGCTGCCGCAGCTCGGCTTCGAGGTGCTGAGCACGGGGGTGGTGGTCGGCGCAGCGGGAAACCGGGTGGCCGTCGTCGAGTACGTCGGCGTGCCGCCCAACTCACCGTCGGGCCGGCGGCTCCGGTTCCTGGCCGTCGCGTCCGTGCGGGGCACGAACGCCGTCGTGGCCACCTTCGCCGATGGCGAGGGTGGGTTCCCCTCGTCGAGCAAGCGGGTCGAGCCGTTCCTGCGTTCGCTTCGGGCGTTGTGACCATCGACCCTGATACCCCCTAGGGGTACGGGGTACGCTCGACGGCGTGGAACACCCGGGGTACGCCGAAGACCGAGCGGCCGTGCTGGCGCGCCTGCGCCGCATCGAAGGTCAGGTCCGGGGATTGCAGCGCATGGTCGACGACGACGCGTACTGCATCGACGTGCTCACCCAGGTCGCCGCCGTGTCCCGCGCGCTCCAGGGCGTCGCCGTGCTGCTGCTCGGAGACCATCTCCGTCACTGCGTCGCCGGCGCGGCCGCCGGTGGCGACGAGGCGCTCGAACCGAAGATTGCCGAAGCCACCCGCGCCGTCGAACGACTCCTGCGGGCCTAGGAAGGAGCCACCCATGCCCACGATCACGTTCTCGGTCCCCGGCATGACCTGCGGTCACTGCGTCGCTGCGGTGTCAGGCGAGCTGGCCAAGGTGGCCGGCGTCGTCGACGTCCGGGTCGATCTCGATTCCAAGGCCGTCGTCGTCACCGGCGACGGCGTCGAGCCCTCGGCGCTCGCCGCCGCCGTCGACGAGGCCGGCTTCGAAGCGGCCGGCCTGCCGACGTGAGCGCTGCCGCGCACGTCGAGTTGGCCGTCACCGGCATGACGTGCGCGACGTGCGCGATGCGGATCGAGAAGAAGCTCAACCGCCTCAGCGGGGTGACCGCCACGGTCAACTATGCGACCGAGCGCGCCGCCGTCGACTACGACCCGGCGCTGCTCGACGCTGCGGCGCTCGTCTCCGCCGTCGAGGCGGCGGGCTACGGCGCCAGCCTTCCGGGGCCCGAGCCGAGCCGTGCCGGCGCAGGGGATCGGGCGGGTGCTGCGCCGTCGCCGGCCGGGCTCGGCGCGGCCGATCCGGCCGACGAGCACCTGCGCCGGTTGCGGGAGCGGCTGATCGGCACCGCCGTGTTGTCGTTGCCGGTGCTCGTCGTGTCGATGGTGCCGGCGCTGCAGTTCCGGCACTGGCAATGGTTGGCGCTCGCGCTGGCCGGTCCGGTGGCCACCTGGGGTGCCTGGCCCTTCCACCGGGCGGCGGCGATCAACGCCCGGCACGGCGCCGCCACGATGGACACCTTGATCTCGGTCGGGGTCCTCGCCGCGTCGGCATGGTCGTTGTGGGCGTTGGTGGTCGGTGGCGCCGGCGAACCCGGGTACACGATGGGCTTCGAGCTGCCGTGGACCTCGAGCGGCCACGCCCACGGCGCCGCGCCTCCCCACCTCTACCTCGAGGTCGCGTCGACGGTGGTGACGTTCCTGCTCGCCGGCCGGTTCTTCGAGGCCCGGGCCAAGCGGCGCGCCGGCGCCGCGGTCGAGGCGCTGTTGTCCCTGGGGGCCAAAGACGTCGGGATGGTGACCCCGGACGGCGCCGAGCGACGCGTGCCGATCGGTGAACTCGCAGTCGGGGACCGCTTCGTCGTCCGACCCGGCGAGCGCATCGCCACCGACGGCATCGTCGACGTGGGCACCTCGGCCGTCGACGCGTCGCTCGTGACCGGTGAGAGCGTGCCGGTCGAGGTCGGCCCGGGCGACGCGGTCATCGGGGCGACGGTCAACGCCGGTGGCCGGATCGTGGTGCGCGCGACGCGGGTCGGGGCCGACACGCAGTTGGCCCGGATGGCGGCGCTCGTCGCTGCGGCGCAGTCGGGCAAGGCGCCCGTGCAACGCCTCGCCGACCGGGTGTCGTCGGTGTTCGTGCCGGTGGTGATCGGCCTCGCGCTCGTCACCCTGGGGGCGTGGCTCGTCGCCACGGGCGACGCGACGGCGGCGTTCACCGCCGCCGTCGCGGTGCTGATAATCGCCTGCCCCTGCGCACTCGGGCTGGCGACTCCGACCGCACTGCTGGTGGGCACCGGGCGGGGCGCCCAACTGGGCATCCTGATCAAGGGTCCCGAGGTGCTCGAGTCGACCCGAGCGGTCGACACCGTCGTGCTCGACAAGACCGGCACCGTCACGACCGGTGCGATGGCCGTCGTCGACGTCTGCCCGGCACCCGGCGTGACGCGGGGCGAGCTACTCGGGATGGCCGGCGCGTTGGAGGCGGCCTCCGAGCACCCGGTGGGCCGGGCGATCGCGTCGATGGCCCACGACGAACTCGGCCCGCTTCCTGCGGTCGATTCGTTCACGAATCGCCCCGGTCTCGGGGTGGAAGGAGTCGTGGAAGGGCGGCGCGTCGTCGCCGGACGGCCTGCCCTGTTGACTGACCGGGGTCTCACACCCGCGGCCCCCGAGCCGGTGGCGGCGGCCGAGGGTGCCGGGCGCACGGTGGTCGCCGTGGGTTGGGACGGGGCGACGCGCGGGCTCGTGGTCGTGGCCGACACCGTGAAGCCGACCAGCCGGGCCGGGGTGGACGCGCTGCGACGGCTCGGGTTGTCCCCGGTGCTGCTCACCGGTGACAACGAGGCCACGGCGCGAACGGTGGCTGCCGAGGTCGGGATCGACGAGGTGATCGCCGAGGTCCTCCCGGCCGACAAGGTGGCCGTCGTCGCCCGGTTGCAGGCCGAGGGCCGGGTGGTGGCGATGGTGGGCGACGGGGTGAACGACGCTGCTGCACTGGCACAGGCCGATCTCGGCATCGCGATGGGCTCGGGCACCGACGCGGCGATCGAAGCGTCGGACCTCACGCTCGTGCGCAGCGAGCTGCCTGCGGTCGCCGACGCCATCCGACTCGCCCGCCGGACGCTTGCGACCATCAAGGGCAACCTGTTCTGGGCGTTCGCCTACAACGTCGCCGCGCTGCCGCTCGCCGCTGCCGGGTTGCTGAGCCCGGTGATCGCCGGCGCAGCGATGGCCGGCTCGAGCGTGTTCGTCGTGTCCAACAGCCTGCGGTTGCGCCGCTTCCGCTGAGCGCACCCGGTGGCGGGGTGCACCGCCGCCGGCCGAGCCCACCCCGTCGAGCGCCGGTGGATGCGTACGATCCGGCGCATGATCGTGATCAACGGCCGTCTCACCATCGATCCCGCCCGCCGTGCGGACTTCGTCGCTGCCTGCGTGACCATGCAGCAGGCGTCGCGGGCCGAAGAGCCCTGCCTGCACTACGTCTTCACGGCGGATCTCGAGCACGACGACGTGTTCCACATCGCCGAGAAGTGGGCGAGCGACGAGGGTCTCAAGACACACTTCGGGCTGGCGCACATGGCGGCGTTCCAGAAGGCGATCGCCGGCGTCGTCAAGGGCATCGACGTCACCAAGTACGAGATCGCCTCCGAAGGCCCGGTGCGCTGAGGCGTAGGCTCGCCGGCCATGGGGGCAGCCGACGACGTCCGTGACGAGGTCCGTACCTGGCTTGCGGAGCACTGGGATCCCGAGCGCCCGCTCGCCGACTGGCGCCAGATCGTGGTCGATTCGGGCTGGGCCTGCCCCACCTGGCCGGTGCAGTGGTACGGCAAGGGGTTGTCGCCCGTGCTCGCCGGTGTCGTCACCGAGGAGTTCGACCGAGTGGGCGCCGTCGGGGCGGCCGGCGGTTCGGGCCTGACGCTCGCCGCGCCGACGATCCTCGCCCACGGCAGCGATCTGTTGAAGCGCACGCTGCTGCGGCGCATCGCCACCGGTGAGGACACGTGGTGCCAGTTGTTCAGCGAGCCCGGTAACGGCTCGGACCTCGCCGGGCTGAGCACGCGGGCCGACCGCGACGGCGACGAATGGGTGGTGTCCGGGCAGAAGGTGTGGAACACCGGCGCGCACAAAGCCGCCTGGGGGATGCTGCTCGCCCGCACCGACTGGGACGTCCCGAAGCACCGGGGCATCACCTACTTCGCCGTCCCGATGCGGCAGCCGGGTGTCGAGGTCCGGCCGTTGGTGCAGATGAATCGGTACCAGAGCTTCAACGAGGTCTTCCTCACCGAGGCCCGCGTGGCCGACGAGCACCGAATCGGCGACGTCGGGCAGGGCTGGGCGGCCGCTATGACGACCCTGGCGCACGAGCGAGGCCTGCAGGCGATCCGGTTGTCCCGGGTGCCCGACGGGCTCGGCCGGTGCGCCCGTGAGGCCGCTGAGGAAGCGGTGGAGTACGCGAAGACCTATGTCTGGTACCCGCAGCGGGCGGGCCGCTCCGACCTGCTGATCCCCCGAGCTCGGGCCACCGGCGCGGCCTCGGACCCGTTGGCTCGGCAGGCGATCACGTCGATCCTCGCTCTGGAGAAGGCGGCGAGGTGGAACGTCGAGCGAGGCAAGGCGGCGCGGGCCGCCGGCCGGCCGCCCGGACCCGAAGGATCACTCGGCAAGCTCAGCGCCTCGATGATCTCCAAGCGTTCGGCCGCTGCGCACGCCGCCATGACCGGGGCCGATGCGATGCTCACGGGGCCCGACTCGCCCGAGGCGGGGATCATCGCCGAGATCATCGTGTCGAGCCCGGCGGTGTCGATCGCCGGGGGCACCGACGAGATCCAGCACGACATCCTCGGCGAGCGCATGCTGGGCCTGCCGAAGGAACCGTCGGTCGACAAAGACATCGCCTTTCGCGACGTGCGCCGCAACTGAGCGCACCGGGCGGGCCGCTCAGCCGGCTTGTCCCCGCCGGCTCAGCCCAGCCGGCTCAGCCCAGCCGGCGGCCGATCCACTCGTCGAGTTCGTCGAGGACGGCCCGCACGGCCGGGGACTGCGGTGCCACGAGCCCGATGCCATGCGGGATCCCGGCATGGACGCGCAGGTCGACGTCCACCCCGGCATGCCACAGGCGTTGGGCGTAGGCGACGTCTTCGTCGAGGAACCCGTCCACGGCGCCAACGCTGATCAGCGTCGGGGGCAGGCCGGACACGTCCGAGGCGCGCGCCGGCGCTGCGTGGGACGGGACGTCGTCGCCGCCGAGGTCACCGAGGTACGCTGCCCACCCGTAGGCGTTCGACGAGGGCGGCCAGACCGGCACGTTCCAGCGGCTCGACGGTGTCGTGCGGCGGTCGTCGAGCATCGGGGCCACGAGCGCCTGGAAGCGGAACGGCGGCAGACCGCGGTCCCGCGTGGCGAGGACGACGGCGGCGGCGAGGCCCCCACCGGCGCTCGAACCACCGATTCCGATCCGGTCGGCGTCGAGCCCGATCGTGCTGGCCTGCGCCCGGGCCCAGGCGACGGCGCCGAGGCAGTCGTGCAGGGCTGCGGGGAAGGGGTGCTCGGGGGCGAGCCGGTAGCGGGGTTGGACCACGACGGCGCCGAAGCGTTGCGCCCAGCGCTCGGCCCGCCGGTCATCGGGCGCAGAGGCGCCGACGACATACCCACCGCCGTGCACCCACACGATGCCCGGCGCCGCGCTCGCGCCGTGCGGCCGGTGGACGACGACCGCGATCTCTCCGACCGTGACGTCGAGTCGCTCGATGCCGACCACCTCGCAACTCGACGTCAGGGTCGACGAGCGGGCCGCTCGTTGTACCGGCAACGAATCGCCGTCGAGCGCCATGGCCGAAGGAGCGGCGGCGAGAGCGTCGGCGAGGTCGGGATGCAGTCGAGGCGTCACGTCCGTCGACGGTAGGCGCGGGAGCGCCCGAGTTCGGTCAGGCGGCGGTGGTCGGAGGGGTCGACATCTTCGGCGCACCCGGTGCAGGACGCGGGCCGTTCCCCGCTGGGCGACCGGGGCCCTTGTCCCCCATGTGCCCGCGCGACCCGCCAGCCTTCGGGCCGCCCGGCTTCGGGCCGTTGGCTCCTGGCGCCAGGGGGCCGCCGGCCTTGGGTCCGCCGTTCACCATGGCGGTGGTCCGCTCCGTGAGCTTGGTAGTCGCAGCATCGGCCTGGGCCTGGGTGAGCTTGCCGTCCTTGACAGCTTGGGCCAAGGCGTCGTTGTGGGCGGCGACGATCGCCGCGACCACGGCCTCGACCGCGACGGACTTCTCGGTGGCCACCGCCGCGATGGTCTTGCCCGCCCTGAGTTCGGCGGTGAGCGCCTCGGTGGTCGTGCCGAGCGCCTTGGCCGCAGCATCGAGACCGGCGCCCGGCCCCATGGTGGCGCGACCGCCGGCCATCGGGGGCATGCCCGGCTTGCCAGGGGCGGTGCCGGGGCCCTTGGCGCTACGACCGGAGGCGGAGAGTTCGGCGGCGATGGCGTCGGCCTGGGCCTGGGTGATCGTCCCGGCCGCAACGAGTTTGGTGAGCGCAGCAGCGAGCGGTCCGCCCCGTCCAGCCGGTGCACCTGCGGTGCTCGCCTGATCGCTCGGGACGGCGGCGGCGCCGGCAGACGAGGCGAACCAGATGCCGACGCCGACCGATCCGGTGACGGCGACGGCGGCGATGCCGGTGCGAACACGGCGAGAGAGCGAAGCCATGCGGGCAGCATGCACCAGCCGGCGCGATCCCGACACCCACCTGGGCAAGAACTCGGTAAGAACTCCGCCCGGCCCCGGGTCGTCGTCCGGGGCGGTGTCGGGCGGCCAGTGACGCGGTTCTGTGCGCAGGACGGGCGGCTGGTGCCGCCTTCCTGCGCACAGAACGTGGGGGTGGGGGTGAGTCGGTGGGGGTGAGTCGGTGGGGGGTTAGTTGGTGGTGTTGGTGGGGGTGTTGGGTTGGGCGTTGCGGGGGCCGCGGTCGGCGTGGTCGCCCTTGGGGCCTTTGGGGCGCATGGGGCCGTTGGGGGCGCCGGTGGGCTTGACGCCGTTGACCATGTCGGTGATGCGCTGGGTGAGGTTGGTGAGGATCTCGTCGGCCTTGGTCTGGGTGAGGTCGCCGGCGGTGACTTTGGCTTGGATCTCGGCTTTTTCGGCGTTGGCGATCTTGGTGATCACGGTGTCGAGTGGGATGTTCTTGGTCTGGGCGAGGGCGGCGATGGTGGTGCCGGCCTGGCGGGCGGTGGCGAGTTCGTCGAGGGTGATGCCGAGGGCGTCGGCGACGATCTGGGGGTTGCCCTTGGGGCCGCGGGGGCCGCGTTTGCCGTGGGGGCCGGCGGGGCGGGCGTCGCGCAGGGCGGTGGTGACGGCGTCGGCCTGGGCCTGGGTGATCGTGCCGGCGTCGACCAGCTTCTTCAACGCGTCGGCGAACGGATCCGGCCGGGACCCCGCGACGACGGCGGTGTTGCCGCTCGTGCCGGCGGTCTGGGCGTTGGCGCTGTTCGCCAGGAACACGCCGCCACCGAGCGTCGATGCGGCCAGGGTCAGGCCGGCGAGACCGTTGCGGAGGTGCTTGCGGGAGATGCTCATCGTGGTGTCCTTCTGTTTCGGCGGGAGCTCCGTGCTTCCGGCTGGACACCATCGTGCGGGCCAATGGTGAGAGCCCCGAGGGGCGGTCGCGAGACTTCGGTGAGAACCGTCGAGCGCCCCTCGGCGAGGCTTGCGCCATGAGCGACCGAACCGGCGGCGTCGTCCCGCTCGGGGTCGCCGCCCGTGTGTGGTGGTCGATCGCGCTGCGGTCCTTCGGCGGTCCGGCCGGCCAGATCGCCGTCATGCACCAGGAGCTCGTCGAACGACGGCGATGGGTCGGTGAGCGCCGCTTCCTGCACGCGTTGTCCTTCTGCACGGTGTTGCCCGGCCCCGAAGCCCAGCAACTCGCCGTCTACCTGGGCTGGCTGCTCAACGGCACGGCCGGCGGGCTGATCGCCGGAACCCTGTTCGTGCTGCCCGGCTACCTGGCGCTGCTCGCACTCTCGATCGCCTACGTGGCGTGGGGCGACACCACCGGGGTCGAGGGTCTGCTCGCCGGGATCGCGCCCGCTGTGATCGCCATCGTCGTGCAGGCGTTGTGGCGCATCGGTCGGCGCACGTTGCGGCACCACGTCGCCGTCGGGCTCGCTGCCGGAGCGTTCGTGGCGCTCGCTGTCGTCGGGCTCCCGTTCCCACTGGTGATCGCTGCGGCAGCCGCGGTGGGACTCGCCGCCGGCCGCCTGCGGCCCGGCTGGGTCGCAGGCCCCAGCGCCGGCACCGACGACGGGCCGGCGCCGCTCCTCGCCGACGATGCCGGGCCCGGCGTCGTGGCGTCCTGGGGGCGGGCGGCTCGCATCGTGGGGCTCGGTGTCGTCGTGTGGTTCGCGCCGGTGGCCGTTGCGGCGGTGGCGTTCGGCCGGTCGCACGTGCTCGTCGACCAAGGCCTGTTCTTCTCCGGCACGGCGCTCGTCACCTTCGGCGGCGCCTACGCCGTGCTGTCGTTCGTGGCCCGTCAGGCCGTCGACGTGCACGGTTGGCTGCTGCCCGGCGAGATGGTCCACGGCCTGGCCCTGGCCGAGACGACGCCGGGGCCGTTGGTGCTGGTGCTCGAGTTCGTCGGGTTCCTCGGCGCCCACCGGGCCCCCGGCACGCTCGATCCCTGGGTGGCCGGCACGCTCGGCGCGACGATCGTCGTCTGGGTGACGTTCGTTCCGTGTTTCCTTCTCGTGTTCCTCGGGGCGCCGCATGTCGAGTCCCTGCGCCGCAACGCGATCGTGGCGTCGGCCTTCGCCGGGGTCTCGGCCGCGGTCGTGGGGGTGATCGCCAACCTGGCACTGTTCTTTGCGCTCCACACGCTGTTCGACCGAACGACGCGCGCGGAGTCCGGGCCGGTGGCGGTCGAGCTGCCGGTGTGGTCGAGCCTCGACGTGCCCGCCCTCGGGATCGCCGTGCTCGCCGCCGTGCTCGTGTTCCGCCGTCGCTGGGGCGTGCCGTCCGTGCTCGCTGTGTGCGGTGCGCTCGGCGTGGCGGTGCAGCTCGTCAGCTGACGGGGAACGCCAGGCGGAACACGGCGCCGCCGCCGGTCGCGTTCGCTGCGCTCACCACGGCGCCGTGCTGGTCGGCGACCGCACGGACGATCGCCAACCCGAGCCCGGACCCGGGCATGCCACGCGTCCGCTCCGAACGGAAGAACCGATCGAAGATCCGGGGCAGGTCCTCGGGCGCGATCCCCGGTCCGTGGTCGCGCACCTCGACGAGGTGCCCGGTGACGGTCACCTCCACCGGCGAGCCGGGCGGCGAGAACTTGCAGGCGTTGTCCACCAGGTTGCCCACGGCCCGCTCGAGCCGCGCCCAGCGACCTTCGACGATCGCGGGGTCCTCGACCCGCAGCGACACCGGGCACCGGCCCCGCCGGTTCTCCCGCTGGACCACGGCCGCAGCGAGATCCTCGAGGGCGATCGGGAGCACCGGCTCGGCGCTGCGGCCGTCGGTGGCGAGCTCGACGAGCTCCTCCGAGAGCGTCGTCAGCTCGTCGACCTCGGCCAGCGAGGCGTCGATCAGCTCGGCCCGCTCGGCCGGTGGGAGCTCGACGGCTCGCCGCAGGTGCTGCAGGTTGGTGCGCAGGCTCGTCAGCGGTGTCCGCAGCTCGTGGGAGGCGTCTCGGACCAGTCGCCGTTGCTGCTCGCGCGACGCCGACAGCGCGCCCAGCATCGTGTTGAAGGACTCGGCGAGGCGCACCGTCTCGGCGTCGCCGCCGGCCGGCACCGGGGTGTCGAGGTCCTGGGTTGCGGCCACTCGGGCTGCGGCGCCCGCCAACGCCGTGATCGGCCGGCTGATCCGGCGGGCCACCAGCACCCCGGCCAGGACGGCGGCGGCCACTGCCACCGCAGCGGCGATCGCGACGGTCGTCGCCAGGCGCGACAGAGCGGCTTCGGTGTCGGCCAGGCTGCGGGCGACCTGCACGGCGCCGCCGTCGGCGAAGGGCACGGTGAGCAGCCGGAACGGCTCGCCGTCGAGCGTGACATCGCGTCGCCGTCCCCGGCCGTCGGCGAGCGCGGCCCGGTCGGCCTCGTCGAGCGGGAGCTCGAGGTCCGGGACGCTGCGGGCAACGACTGCGCCCGCCGGCGAGCGGACCTGGGCGAGCGAGTCCGGTTGGAACAGGGCGTTTTGCTGGAGGCCGGCCGGCGTCGGCCGCCCGAGCGGCCCGCCGGGCCGTCCCGGTCGGGCGAGGGGGTCGCCCTGCAGGTTGCGCACGATCTGGCCGGCCCGCGCCGTGAGGAACGCGTCGACGTCGCCGCGCAGCTGCCGGTCGGCCACCAGGTACACCCCGGCGACCGCGGCGATGCCGATCGCGCTGGTCACGGCGAGCAGCACGAGCGTGAGCCGGGTCCGTAGGCGCATCAGACCCGCAGCACGTAGCCCACGCCGCGCACCGTGTGCAGCAGGCGGGGGAGGTCGTCGAACTCGGTCTTGCGCCGCAGGTAGCCGACGTAGACGTCGAGCGAGCGGGATCCCGTCTCGAAGTCGAAGCCCCAGATGCGCTCGTAGATCACCTCGCGGGTGAGCACCGTCCCGGCGTGGACCATGAGCAGTTCGAGCAGGTCGAACTCGGTCTTCGACAGCTCGATGGGCACCCCGGCGCGGCGGGCCTGGCGGGCGCCGGGGTCGAGCACGAGGTCGGCCACCTGCAGCGTCGTGGTCGCACCGGCGACGCTGCCCCGGCGCAGCAGGGCCCGAACCCGGGCGAGCAACTCGTCGAGCTCGAACGGCTTGACGAGGTAGTCGTCGGCGCCGGCGTCGAGGCCGGCGACCCGGTCGGCGATCTCGTGCCGGGCCGTGAGGCACAGGATCGGGACGCGCTCGCCGGCGTCGCGCAGACGGCGGGCGACGGCGAGACCGTCGAGGCCGGGCAGGTTGACGTCGAGCAGCACCACGTCGGGTGCCCACGCCGTCGCCTGGGCGAGCCCCGCGTGGCCGTCGGCGGCCGACTGCACCTCGTAGCCCTCGTAGCGCAGGACGCGCAGCAGCGACTCACGCACCCGTTGGTCGTCCTCGACGACGAGCACCCGGCCGGTCACGTTCGACAGGATCGCACTTGGGCTGCGGTGGACCACGCCGGCGACCGAGTTCTCGCGCAACTCTCACCGACCGGCCGCAGCGCCGGGGTAGCTTCGCCCCGATGGACGAGCCGATCCTGGTCCTACAGCCGGGCCGGGAACGCTCGCTCCAGCGCCGCCACCCGTGGGTGTTCTCCGGGGCGTTGGGGCGCATGCAGGGTCGGGCCGGGTCGGGAGACACGGTCGTGCTCGCGTCGGCCGACGGCACGCCGTTCGGTCGAGCGAGCTACCACCCGAAGGCGTCGATCCTCGCCCGGGTGTGGACCTTCGACCCCGACGAGCGCGTCGACGGTGCGTTCTTCGCCCGCCGCATCGCAGCGGCCGTCGCGCGCCGAGCGCACCTGGCGGCGCGCACCGACGCCGCCCGGCTCGTGTTCGGCGAGAGCGACGGGCTGCCGGGCGTCGTCGTCGACCGCTACGGGGGGTGGGCCGTCGTGCAACTCGGCACGCCCGGCGCGGACCGCTGGCGGCGCGAGATCGTCGAGGTGCTCGCCGCCCTGCCCGGCGTGCACGGCGTGTACGAACGGTCCGACACCGATGCGCGTGAACGCGAGGGGCTCGCGACGCGCGTCGGGGTGCTCGCCGGCGCCGAGCCGCCCGAGCACGTCGAGATCGTCGAGGACGGCTGCCGCCACCTCGTCGACGTGCGCCACGGCCAGAAGACCGGGTGGTACCTGGATCAGCGCGACAACCGGGCCGCGGTGGCGCGCGAGGCGGCCGGCCGGCGGATGCTCGAGGTGTTCTCGTACTCCGGGGCGTTCGGGACCGCAGCGCTCGCCGCCGGAGCGGCCGACGTGGTGAGCGTCGACTCGTCCGGTCCGGCACTGGCGCTCGCCGCCGAGGAGCGGCGCCACGCCGGCCTGCCCACCGGCACCCTCGTCGAGGCCGATGCCTTCAAGGATCTCCGGCAGCGGCGCGACGCCCACGAGCGTTACGACCTGATCGTCGTCGACCCCCCGAA
>JBJTVH010000097.1:0-96366 GCA_046081125.1 Acidimicrobiales bacterium | reverse complement strand
TGCACGATGGTGCTGAACGCATCCGCAGCAATGGCGTTCAGCAGGAGATCGACCTTCACCAGGTTGCTGCGCCGGTAGTCGCTCAGTTCGTAGTCGAGGCTGGCGTACCCCTGCGAGCGACTCTTCAACTGGTCGAAGAAGTCGACCACCACCTCGGCGAGCGGGATGAGGTAGTGCAGCTCCACCCGCTCCGGCGACAGGTACTCGATCTTGCCCATCTCCCCCCGGCGCTGCTGGCACAGCTCCATCACCGTGCCGGTGTACGTCGAGGGCGTGATGATCGAGGTCTTGAGGAACGGCTCCTCGATGCGGTCGATCTCCTGCGCCGGTGGCAGGTCGGCCGGGTTGTCGACGACGCTCGACTCGCCGCTGGTGTGGTGCACCCGGTATTCGACCGAGGGAGCGGTGGCGATGAGCGACAACCCGAACTCGCGCTCGAGGCGCTCTTTCACGATCTCCATGTGCAGCAACCCGAGGAAGCCGCATCGGAAGCCGAAGCCCAGCGCGCTCGACGTCTCGGGCGCGTACGTGATCGCGGCGTCGTTCAACTTCAGCTTCTCGAGCGATTCCCGCAGGTTCTCGAAGTCGTCGCCGTCGATCGGGTAGAGCCCGCAGAACACCATCGGCTTCGGGTCCTGGTAGCCGGGCAGCGGTTCCGACGCCGGGCGGGCCGCGTCGGTGATCGTCTCGCCCGAGCGGGCCTGCCCCACGTCCTTGATCCCGGCGATCAGGTAGCCGACCTCGCCCGGCCCGAGCTCGTCGAGCGGGGTGGTGACCGGCAGCCGGGCACCGATCTCGTCGACGCTGTGCAAGGCGTTGGCCTGCATGAAGCGGACCTTCGAGCCGGTGCGCAGGCGACCGTTCATCACCCGGATCGAGGACACGACCCCTCGGTACTGGTCGTACTGGGAGTCGAAGATCAGCGCCTGCAGCGCGGCATCGGGGTCGCCGGTGGGGGCCGGGATGCGCGCCACGACCGCGTCGAGCAGGTCGGGCACCCCCTGACCGGTCTTGGCCGAGATCCGCAGGATGTCCTCGGCGGGGATACCCAGGACCCGCTCGATCTCCTCGGCGTACAGGTCCGGGTTTGCTGCGGGCAGGTCGATCTTGTTGAGCGCAGCCACGATCTCGAGGTCGTGCTCCATGGCCAGGTAGCAGTTGGCGAGCGTCTGGGCCTCGATCCCCTGGGCCGCGTCGACGACGAGGACGACCCCCTCACAGGCGGCGAGCGACCGGGACACCTCGTAGCCGAAGTCCACGTGACCGGGCGTGTCGATGAGGTGCAGGACGTGGTCGCGCCAGCGCACCCGCACGTTCTGCGCCTTGATCGTGATGCCGCGCTCGCGCTCGAGATCCATCGAATCGAGGTACTGCGAACGCATCTCGCGGGGGTCGACGGCGTTGGTCAGCTCCAGGATCCGATCCGACAGGGTGGACTTCCCGTGGTCGATGTGGGCGATGATCGAGAAGCTGCGGATGCGGGCGAGGTCCATGGGCGGGGGGCGACCGGGTAGGACCGGCCGAGAGGCGAGCCTACCAGCGGGGGGTTGGGCAGCCCGGGGACGGCCTGCTAGGTTTTCGGGGCCCCTGGGCGCCGCTTCGGCGTCCGCACGATCAGCTGGACGGGACCGTGGCGAACATCAAGAGCCAGAAGAAGCGCATCCTCACGAACGCCAAGCGCGCCGAGCGGAACAAGGCCGTGCGCAGCGAGTTAAAGACGCGCGTCAAGGTCGCCACCCGTGCCGCCGGCACCGAGGACGCGACCGACCTGGCCCGCCTCGCCCAGAAGCGTCTCGACATGGCTGCGTCGAAGGGCATCATCCACAAGAACGCGGCCGCCCGCCGCAAGAGCCGGCTCGCCAAGAAGCTCAACGCGGCCTGACGCCACCCCGGCTCGCAGTGGCGGGTCGGCGACCCGCTGCGGCGGGCCGCACCAACCGGGCGAGCCGGGCGACGAGCACCTCGAGCACCGCCCGTTCCGGCCAGCCCGAGCCGCCTCGCAGGCCACTGTCGGCCTCGGCGAGCAGGGTGACGGCTCGAACCACACCGTCGTGACCGAGTCGGCGGGCTCCATCGAGGGCCTTTCGGGCCTGGAAGCCCTGGTTCGGCTTGAGTCCCAGCACAAGTGCAGCCGAGGCGTCGTCGGTCACGCGGGCGCCGTCGAGCCGCAGGATGCGCTGGTAGTGGCCGGTCAGGGTTGCGATCACCACGAGCGGGTGCCGGGTACCGAGCATGCGGTCGAGCGCTCCGAGCGCCCGGGGCACGTCGCCGGCGTCGATCGCGTCGGTGAGGTCCCAGGGCGGGACACCGCCGGCCTCGCCGAGGTAGGGCGCCACGTCGGGCGCCGTCAGCTTGCGAGACGAGCCGTAGACCGACCGGAGCGTGTCGAGCAGCGAACCGAGGGCCGCCAGATCCTCACCGAGGTGCTGCACGACGAGGGCCACGGCGTCGTTCTGCAGCTTCACCTCCGCCGCCTCGATGGCCTGCTTGGCGAACGCCTCGCGGTCGCGTGCCGTGCGGGGCAGACCGACGGAGTGCACCGTGCCCACCGCCTTGACCGCATCGGTGAGCGCCTTGGGGAGCCGACCGCCACCGCCGACGAGCACCAGGTCCGTGGTCGGCGACGGGGCCCGCAGATAGGAGACGAGTTCGGTCAGCTCCTCGGCACCGAATCGACCGATGCCCCGGGCCACGACCACCCGGTGGTCGGTGAGGAACGGCAAGGTCTGGGCCGCATCCACGACGGCGGCCACCGTGAACTCCAGGCCGTCGAACTCCTCCAGCATCAGCGACCGGTCGCCGTCGCCGAGGCACTGGTGCACCAACTCGCGCACCTTGTCGGCGACCAGCCGCTCGTCGGCACCGTCACCGGCGGCGACGAGATGGACCGTGCTCATGCCCGAGCGGCGAGCACGGCCGCCAGCACGTCGGCGACCCGACGCGAACCCCGAACGTCGTGGGCGCGCAGCACCCGGCAGCCCTTGGCGATGCCGAGCGCATGGGCGACGACGGTGGCCAACCGGCGCTCGTCGACCTCGAGGCCGAGCACGACGCCCAGGAACCGTTTGTTCGACGCCGACAGGAACACCGGGAAGCCGAGCTCGACCAGCGCATCGGAGGCCTGGAGCAGTTCGAGCGACATCGGCTCTGTCTTGCCCAGGTCGAGCCCGGCATCGACCATCACCCGCGCCGGCGGGATTCCGGCGGCGACGGCACGGGCGGCCCGGTCGCGCAGGAGCTCGACCACCTCGGTGACCACCCCCCGCGGGTAGACCGGCTCGGGGTCGGGGATGCGAGGCCCCAGACGGATGTGGGTCGCCACGACCGACGCACCGTGCCGGGCGGCGACGTCGAGATACGCCGGATCGGCGAAGCCCGAAATGTCGTTGCCGACGCACGCACCCGCCTTGCAGGACTCCTCGAGCACCGACGCCCGCCAGGTGTCGACCGAAAGCGGCAGATCGAACCGGGCCCGCAGGGCGGCGACGGCGGGTACGACCCGGTCGAGCTCCTCGGCCTCGGTGACCTCGGTGCCCGGGCCCGCCTTCACGCCGCCGACGTCGAGGAAGTCGGCGCCGTCGGCGACGAGCTGCTCGGCCTTTCGGACGAACGAGTCGAAATCCCAGTAGCTGCCCCGGTCGTAGAACGAGTCCGGCGTGCGGTTCAAGATCCCCATCACCACCGCCCGGTGGGTGATGTCGAACCGGTGGTCGCCCAACAACAGTTCACGCATCGCCCCAACCATACCGTTCGGCCTCCGGGGTGGTCGGGGCGTCGCGCACCGATGCCGCTCAACGCAGGCTCTGCGCAGCGGCGACTCCGAGCGCCACGGCGACCAGGCCCACGCCGAGGCGGCGCAGCGCACGACGCGGCGCCAGCGCAGCCACGGCGACACCCACTGCGGCGACGGCGACCCCGACGCCGGCGACGGTCCCCGCCGGGAGCGCCGCGCCAAGTCGGGCGACGAGCAGCAACCAGCGCAGGCACAGCCGCAGCGGTAGCTGCAGCACGGTGCTCACCGGCTCGGGGAGCACCAACGAGGCCAGCGCGACCGGCACCCCGTAGCCCATCACCGGTGCAGCCGCCGGTGCCGCCAGGACGTTGGCTGGCAGGGACGCCACCGCTAAGCCGTCGAACACCAGCGCCTGGATCGGGGCCACCCCGACCTGCGCCGCGGCGCTGACCGCGACGACCTCGGCGAGCGGACGCGGGCCCGGGAGCCGATCGGCGAGGGGGCGGGCGAGCACGGCGATCCCCGCCGTCGCCCCGACCGACAGCCACCACCCGACCCGATGCACGAGGAACGGGTCGAGCAACGTGCACACCACGACCGACAGCGCGAGCACGCGCAGCACCGGTTGGCGGCGATCGGCGAGCGCGGTGAGCGTGACGACGGCGGCCATGGCCGTCGCCCGGAGCACCGAAGGCTCGAAGCGGGTCACGAGCGCGAACGCGGCGAGCAGCATCAGCGCAGCGACCACTCTGCTGCGGCGGCCGAGGCGACGCAGCACCGGTGCGGCCGACGCGAGCACATAGGCCACGTTCTGGCCCGACACCGCCGTGAGGTGCGACAAGCCGGAGGATCGGAAATCGTCGACCACGTCGGCCGGTTGGGCCCGGTCGTCGCCGAGGACGAGTCCGAGGAACAGCGCCCGCTCGGCCGGGGGAAGGCCCGCCACGCCACTCGAGACGGCGCTGCGGATGCGATTTGCCGCCCGGGCCGGCGCCGCCCCGGGTGCGGTGTCGGCCACCACGTCGATCTCCATGCGGCCAGCGACGTGCACGGCGGCGAGACGGCGGGCCGTCGCTCCCGAGACCGGTGCGGTGCGACCCTGCACGGTGGCCTCCTCCCCTGCGGAGCGCAGCGCGAGTTTGCGGGCCGTCCCCCCATCCGCCCAGGCCTCGTAGCGCCGGCCGTCGTGGCGCACCACCACCCGCACCCGTGGTCCCACGCGCTCCGGGTCGCTTGCGAACGTCACCGTGCCGGTGAACGGAGCGGCGCGCACGGTGCCGAGCCCGTCCCAGGCGCGGGTCGCGAGGCCGGACCCGACCATCGCCACCCCGACGACGACGAGCCACCAACGGCGAGACCGCGCGCCGAACGCCACGGCAACGGCGCCGGCCGCGACGGCGGGCACCCAGCCTCCGGGCGCCGGCGCGCTCCAGGCTGCGGCGCTGGCGGCGAGCGCGAGAACGACCACGGCGCGGTCGGACGGCACACCCGGCAACGCCACCCCCCGACCGGGGCCGGCCGGTACCATCGCCCCGATGGCCGTGGTCGACCTCGCCCCCCGCCCGATCCGTCGGGGCCCCCTGGCGTACCGACGGCGGCTACGCACGGTCGGACCGTTCGCCGGCCTGGTCGTACCGGCGGTGGCACTGGCAACGTCGGCGATGCTCAAGCCCGCCGTGGCGTGCGAGGGCGCCTGCATATCGCAGGTGACGGCATCGTGGATCCTGCCTGCGCTCGCCTTCCCCACCACCCTGCTGTGGGGCATCCCGCTGCAGGACGGTGCGGTTCGCTACGCCGGTGCCGCCGTCACGAGCGTGCTGTTCTGGCTTGCGCTCGGCTGGCTGGCCGCCCGGCGCGCCACCCGGTCCCCCGTGGCGTCGTGGCGCAACTGGTGCTCGGAATTCGCGTGGGTGCTGGGCAGCGTGTGGGTCGGCACCGGCGTGGGGCTGTGGATCCTGGCGCAACGGTACGGCGAGGGCGTGTTCGGCCTCTGACCCGCGATTGGCCGGCGCGCCGCGGTGCGACGTCATACCCGCACCCGGGAACGCAGGTCTTCGAGGCGGGCCGGGCCGATTCCCCGGACCTCGAGCAGGTCCTCCACCCGCAGGAAACGCCCGACCCGCTCTCGCTGGGTCAGGATCGCCGATGCGGTCGCCGGCCCGATGCCGGGGAGGTCCTCGAGCTGCGCCTGGGTCGCCTCGTTCAAGTCGAGCGGTTCGCCTGGCGAGCCGTCGCCGGCACCGGCGGCGACGCTCGGGGCGGCGGGGACGATCTGGCCAACCCGGGGAACGACGATGCGTTGACCGTCGGCGAGACGGGCGGCGAGGTTGACGGCAACAAGGTCGGCCTCGGGCCCCGGGCCGCCCGCAGCCGCCACGGCGTCCGCAACGCGACCTCCCGCAGCGACCGTGACCACGCCGGGCCGAACCACCGCCCCGACCACGTGGACGACGACCGTCGTCGGGCCCGGACCGGACGCCGCCGCCACGGGCCGGGCGCCGCTGCCGGTCGGCGCAGCGGCCGTCGTGGACGTGCCGCCGGCCCGGGGCAGGCTGCGTTCCACCGGTGCCGGCGGCGCCGACAGCAGCCACCACGCCGTCGCGGCGACCACCAGGATCGCACCCGCACCCGATGCGACCCGACCCCACGTCAGGGCGACGAGCGCCGCACGCACCCGGTCGCCCCACGACCGTGGCGGGACCGGGCGGACGAGCTCAGGCATCACGACCTCCAGCCTCCGGCGCAACGCCGGGACCGCAGGGGAGCCGTCGGAGAAACTACTGCGTGTCGACCGGGTGACGGGCCTCGGCCCGTTCAGGCTCGGCCGTGAGGAGCCGACGAGCCACCCAGTCGGCCTCGATCTCGAACGGGATGCGCCGGTAGGCACCCCAATGGCCCTTGCCGCGCAGGCGCCACAGTGCGTAGCCCCCGACATAGCGCAGCGCGAACCCGGCGACGCCGTACCGGCGCCACTGTCGGACGTGGACCAGTTCGTGGTTGAGCAGGTACGGCCGCTCGGCCACGCCGGACCGGAACACGATCACCGGGCCCAGGGTGATGGCCGACGACCCGCGGGGAACCGGCCCCCCGTGGATCACCACGTAGCCGTTGCGCCGCTCGATCCGCACCCCGCGCACCCTAGCGACCGATCCCGACCCGCCGGACCAGGCCAGCCCGCCTCGGAACAGACGGTGCGCGCAGGCTCAGAACAGGCGGCTGGTGAGCGCCTTGCGGTACTTGGCCGTACGAGGATCGTCGGGGCCCATCACCTCGAGAATGTCGACGAACTCCTGGCGGGCCTCCGGCTCGGCCTTCACCCGGTCGAGCAGCGCCGTCAGCGCTGCGTCGTAGTCGTCCTGGGGCTCGCCGGCCAGGCGGGCCCGGGCGGCCAGAGCCCGCACCTCGTCGGTTTCGGGGAGCCGGGCGAGCAGGGCGAGCGCATCGTCGGGCCGCCCTTGGTCGATGCGCAGTGCGGCGAGCGCCAGCACGGCCTCGGTGTGGCCGGGATCGATGGACAGGGCCTGCTCCAGGCTCGCCTCGTCGCCCGCGGCGACGAGGGCCGCGAGGGCCGACTCGGCCTCGCTCGGCAGCAGCGCCTCGACGAAGCGCCGCACCTCGTGCTCGGGGTAGGCCCCGAGGAATCCGTCGACGGCCTGACCGTCCTTGATCGCCACGACCAACGGGATCGACTGCACCCGGAACGCCTGCGCGATCCCCGGGTTCTCGTCGATGTTGACCTTCACGAGCGTCACCTGGCCGGCGGTCTCGCCGACGACCTTGTCGAGGATCGGACCGAGGGTGCGGCACGGCCCGCACCAGGGCGCCCACAGGTCGACGACCACGGGCACCGAACGGGACCGCTCGATGACCTCGGCCTCGAAGGTGGCATCGGTGACGTCGATCGACATGGCGGCGGAGCCTACCGGGGTCCGCTCGGCGGCTCAGCAGCGTCGAGCGGTAGCGTCGGTCGTCGATGGCGTCCGACCACGACACCGCAGCGGTCCCGCTCGACGTGCCCGGCATCGACGTGCCCGGCGTCGGCGCCTGGCTGGAACGACACGTGCCCGGTGCCCGAGGACCGTTCCGGTACGACGTCATCGCAGGCGGCCACTCCAACCTGACCTACGCCGTCACGGGCGCCGACGGCGCTCGCTACGTGCTGCGGCGACCACCACTCGGCGCGCTGCTGGCCTCGGCGCACGACATGGGGCGTGAGCACCGCATCATCGCCGCCCTGGCCGGCACGACGGTGCCGGTGCCGCCGGCCCTCGGGCTGTGCAGCGACACCTCGGTCACCGGAGCCCCGTTCTACGTGATGGCCTACGTCGACGGGCTGGTGCTGCGCGACCGCGCCGCCGCGGAGGCTGCACTCGACGAAGCAGCACGGCGGCACGCCTCGGAGTCGCTCGTGGACACGCTGGCGGCACTCCACGGCCTCGATCCCGCTGCGGTCGGCCTCGGCGACCTCGGTCGCCACGACGGGTACATCGCTCGGCAGTTGCGCCGCTGGTACGGGCAGTGGAACGCCCAGAAGACCCGGGAGCTCCGGGCGATCGACGAGGTCCACGACCGGCTGATCGATCGCATCCCCCCGCAGGGACCGGCCACCGTCGTCCACGGCGACTACCGCCTCGACAACACCATGGTCGATGCCCGTGGCGAGGTGCTTGCCGTGCTCGACTGGGAGATCTGCACCCTGGGCGACCCGCTCGCCGACATCGCGCTCCTCGCCACCTACTGGACGGGTCCGACCGACACGCCCAACGCCTGGCAGGGGTCGGCGACCACGGCTCCCGGCTTCCTCGACAGAGCGGCGCTGCTCGAGCGATACGCGGCGGTGTCGGGGCGCGATCTCGGCCCCATCCGGTTCCACCTCGCCTTCGCCTCGTGGAAGCTCGCCTGCGTGCTCGAGGGCGTCTACGCCCGCTACCTGCACGGCGCGATGGGTTCCCGCGACCCCGAGGAGCTGCGACCGTTCGCCGTGCAGGTGGAGCGGGCGGCCGAGCAGGCGCTCGAGCAGGCGTCGGGGTTGCGATGAGCGACCTCGTCGTCCACGAGCAGCCCGAGCTGTCGGCCCCGGTGCTGGTCGTGATGCTCGCCGGTTGGATCGACGCCGGGGGCGCCGCTGCGCTGGCGGCCACCACCCTCGACGCGGCGGTCGCCGCTCGGCCGATCGCCACCTTCGACGGTGACCGGTTCCTCGACTTCCGGGCGCGCCGGCCCGTGATGACGCTGCGCGACGGCGTGAACGCCGGGCTGGTCTGGCCCGAGATCGTGCTGAAAGCCGGCCGGGATGCCGAGGGCAACGACGTGCTGCTCCTGCTCGGCCACGAGCCGGACATGGCGTGGCACGCGTTCTGCCGCAACGTCGTCGAGTTCGCCACGAACGCCGGCGTGCGGCTCGTCGTCGGCCTCGGCGCGTACCCGTTCGCCACCCCGCACACCCGGCCCTCCCGGCTGTCGATGACGGCGAACACCGAGGAACTGGCCCGATCGGTGCCCTACCTGCGCAACTCCCTCGACGTGCCCGCCGGGGTGGAGGCAGCGCTCGAGTCGGCCTTCGCCCAGGCTGGCGTACCGGCGATCGGGCTGTGGGCCCAGGTGCCGCACTACCTCGCCGGCGCCCCGTACCCGGCTGCGGCCGACGCGCTGCTCACCGGCCTCGGCGACGTCGCCGGCGTTCGGGTGGGCGCCGAGGCGCTCCGAGCCGATGCCGAGGTCCTGCGATCCCGGGTCGACGCGCTCGTCGTCGCCAATCCCGAGCACGTCGCGATGGTCGGCCAGTTCGAACAGGTCTACGACGCCGAGGCCGCCTCGGCCCCCGCGCCAGCACCCTTCGACGAGCCGCTCAGCGGGCCGCTGCCGAGCGGCGACGAGCTTGCCGCCGAGCTCGAGCGGTTCCTGCGCGAGCAGGGCTGACGACGCAACAGGGGGCCGGGTTGCCCCGGCCCCCTGCACGATTCCGCCGCGGGCGTGGGCCGGACGACCGATCCACGCAGGTTCCCGCACGACGACCCACGAGGAGCTCCCTCGGACGTCACTCCAAGTAGTCGTACAAGCACTGATTGTAGGTGAGCGGACGGACCCGGTCCAGTCAAGAAGGCTTCCGCAGGGCGCGGTCCACGAGTACGAGCGGGTGGACCGCGTCCACGCCGGCTGCGGCGAGGTGCAGCTGGCAACCGGGATTCGCCGACGCCACCGTGCCGCCTCCGGCCCGGGCGATCGCAGCGAGTTTGCGGTCCCGGACCGCGGCAGCCGTCTCGGGGTGCAACGCCGAGTAGGCGCCACCGGCACCGCAGCACAGGCCGTCGTCGTCGAGTTCGACCACCTCGGCGACGTGATCGAGCACGGTGCGCACCGGTAGGTGCGCCTTCTGCACGTGACGCAGGTGGCACGGGTCCTGCACCACCACGCGGGTCCGGGCGGTGGCGGCCGGCAGGAGGTGCATCCGGGGGGCGAGCCACTCGTGCACGTCGAGCACACGGGCCGAGAACGCCCGGGCCTCATCGGTGTCGATCAGGCGGCCGTAGTCCTTCAGCGCCGCGCCGCAGCCCGCCGAGTCCACCAGCACGGGCGCGTCGCCGGGCAACGCCCGCATCACTCGGGCGGCGAGCGCCCGGGCCGGGTCGGCGAGGCCGGCGTGGCCGTGCAGGGCACCGCAACAGGCCGCGCCCGCACCGGGCAGGGAGACCGCCGCACCGGCCGCTTCGAGCACCCGAAGGGCGGCGGCGTGCACGTCGCGTTGCCAGGCGTCCATGACACAGCCCGTGAACAGCCAGACCGGTGTCGCCCCGGGCGGCGGCGCTGCGGGTCGCAGCGGCGCAGCCCGCAGCGGCAAGCGAGGCAGGCCCAAGCGCCGGGGCACGACGCGGAGCCGTTGCGCGAGTGCGAGCACCCGGGAACCGGCGACGAGCAACCGGTGGTGGCCGAGAATCCGGAACGCGAGCCGCTGCCAGCGCGGCGTGATCCGGCCGGCGGCGGCGAGGCTCTCCTTGGCCCCTTCGATGAGCCGGCCGTACGGAACGCCCGACGGGCACGCGGTCTCGCAGGCGCGGCACTGCACGCACGCCTCGAGGAATCCGACCGCCTCGTCGTCGGGCGCAGCGTCCTCCCAGTGGAGCAACCGCATCACGGCGATCCGGCCCCGCGGTGAGGCCGCCTCCTCCCCGCTGACCCGGTAGGTCGGGCAGTGCGGCAGGCACAACCCGCAGCTCACGCAGCTCGCCAGTTCGTCGTCGACGACGTGCAGCTTCACGACGCTCCTCGCACCAGGGGGTCGCGGCCCGGGCTGAGCCGGCCGGTCGGATCGAACTGCTGCTTCACCCGGAGGTTCAGCTCCCGCACGACCGGATCCACGGGTGGGGCCACCCAGGGACGGTCGAGGTGCACGATGCCGACGCCGCCCTCGGCGACGAACGAACCGTCGTAGGCCGAAAAACCCGCCACGGCGGCTGGTGGCACCGACGCCCGGCCCCCGGTCGGCAGCGACGGCGGGCCGGCGATCTCCTCGAGCCCGTGGGCGCGCACCTCGCGTTCGACGTCGTCGGGATGCCCTTCCAGGCACACCCAGGTCGTCGTGCCGTCCCAGAGCACGGCGCTCGGCCGGAACAACGCCACCCGTAGGGCATCCGGGTCGGCACCGGCGGGCGCCCGGAACCACCCGTGGCGGGCCGGCAGGGGGCGGCTCCGCAGGATCACGTCGCCGAGCACGGCGAGCGTGCCGAGCGAACCGACCAGCAGCCGGCACAGGTCGAAACCGCTCACGTTCTTCACCGTCGGGCCGCCGGCGCGCACCTCGGTCCCGTCCGCGAGCACCACGCGCGCCTGCAGCAGCGTGTCGCGCACCGGGCCGTGACCGAGCCGGCACATGCCGCTGCGGCCGACCGCGAGCGCACCGCCCACGGTGCCGCCGGCCGGGAGCGCCACGCGCTGGCCCACCTCGGCCAGGGCCGCCTCGAGCTCGTCGACCGGCGTCCCGGCCCCGCAGTGCACGACCATCTCCTCGGGCTGGATCCGCACGATGCCGGCCGGGGCGCGCACCAGGCGGGCCTCCGGCGCAACGGCGCCGCCGATCGACCAGCGGCTGGTGCAGCCGGCCGGCGCCACCGGGCCCGGTTCGGCGAGCGCCTCCACCACGCTGCTCAGATCCATGCGCCCTCCGGCAGGGTGCCGGCGTGCAGGTCGCCGCAGCGGGAGCCCTCGGGCAGCACCTTGTGCGGGTTGGCGACGCCGTGCGGGTCGAACGCGGCACGCAGCCGGGCCTGCGCATCGAGATCCGCCGGGGAGAACAGCAGCGGCATCAGGTCACGCTTTTCGAGACCGATGCCGTGCTCGCCCGACAGCACCCCGCCCGCAGCGACCGACACCCGGACGATCTCGTCGCCTGCGGCGTGGACGCGGTCCATGATCCCGGGCTCGCGCTTGTCGAACACCAGCAGCGGGTGCAGGTTGCCGTCCCCGGCGTGGAAGACGTTCATCACGATGAGCTCGTAGCGGCCGGCGATCTCGTACACCTGCTCGAGCACCTCGACCAGCCGGGCCCGAGGCACCACGGTGTCGTGGAGGTAGTAGTTCGGCTTGATGCGGGCGATCGCCCCGAACGCCGTCTTGCGCCCCTTCCAGATCGCCGCCCGCTCGGCCTCCGTCGCCGCCACCCGCACCGATCGGGCCCCGTGCGCTAGGCCGATCCGGCGCACCCGTTCCACCCCGTCGGCGACCGCGGCCGGCTGGCCGTCGACCTCGACGATCAGCACCGCTGCCGCGTCGAGCGGGAACCCGGCGTGGACGTAGGACTCGACGGCGCGGGTGATCGGGGCGTCCATCATTTCGAGCGCAGCGGGTACGAGGCCATCGGCGATCACCGCCGACACCGTGGCGGCACCGTCGCGCACCTCGCCGAAGTCGAGCAGCATCGTCGTCACCGTCGGCGGGTTCTGCACCAGACGCACCGCGATGCGGGTGGCCACGCCGAGCATGCCCTCACCCCCGACGAACGCGCCGCGCAGGTCGTACCCGGCCGGCTCGGGGTCCTCGCCACCGAGGACGGCGACGGCTCCGTCGGGCAGCACGACCTCGACGGCGAGCACGTGCATCGACGTGACGCCCTCGGCCAGGCAGTGCGGGCCACCGGCGTTGGTGGCGACGTTGCCGCCGATCGAACACGACTGCTGGCTCGACGGATCAGGCGCATAGTGGAGCCCGAGCGGGCGGGTGTGGCGCGACAGGTCCAGGTTCAGCACCCCGGGCTCCACCCACGCGATGCGCTGCTCGGCATCGACCGACAGCACCCGGTCCATGCGCGCCGTGACGATGACGACTGCGTCGTCGAGCGGCACTGCTCCCCCGGCCAGCCCGGTGCCCGAGCCCCGCGCCGTGAACGGCCGGCCGTGGCGGACCGCCGCCTGCACGCAGGCGACCACGTCGGCGGTGGACGACACCAGGCAGACCACGTGGGCCGAGCCGCTCATGTTCGACGCGTCCCGCCGGTAGAGGCTGAGCTCTGCGGCGCCGGTCCGCACCCGCTGCGAGCCGATCGCAGCACGCAGTTCCTCCACGAGCAGGTCGGTGGCCATCGCCGCCGACGCTACTGCTGCCCGCCGTCGCGTACGGTGGCCCCGTGCCCGACGACGTCCACGAGTGGCTCTCCTTCGACGACCCCGACGAGGACCGCACCTGGGTCTTCGACGTCACGTTCCTCACCTCTCGTTGGAGCTGCATCTACGGCGCCGGCTGCCAAGGGGTGCTCACCGGGCCGGCCGCCGAGCTCGCGCACGGGTGCTGCAGCTACGGCGCTCACTTCGTCGATGACGACGATCTCGCCGAGACCACCGCCTTCGTCGAGCGCCTCACCGACGAGACCTGGCAGTTCCGCCGCCGGGCCCGCCGTTCGGGCTGGCACACCGAGGGCGCCGACGGGGTCGTCGTCACCCGGCTCGTCGATGGCGCCTGCATCTTCCTGAACCGCCCGGGGTACGCCGCCGGCGCCGGCTGCGCGCTCCACCAGGCTGCGCTCGCGGCCGGTGAGCGCCCGCTCGACTGGAAGCCCGACGTGTGCTGGCAGCTGCCGTTGCGGCTGAACGAGGAGATCGACGACTACGGGCACGCGACCTCGACGCTGCGCGAGTGGAAGCGCCGCGACTGGGGCCCGGGCGGCGGTGAGTTCCACTGGTGGTGCACCGAGGCCCCCGATGCGTTCGTGGACCGCCGCCCGGTCTACGAGACCCTGCGGGACGAGATCGTCGAGCTCGTCGGCGAACGGCCCTACGCACTGCTCATCCACCAGCTCCAGGCTCGGCCGAGCCGGACCTGGCTCCCCCACCCGGCCGTGCGGCGCCGGCGGGAACCGATCGGCTGAGTGCGCTCAGCCGCCGGCGCGCTTCGCGACGCGCCGGCGATCGGACTCGACGAGCAGCCGCTTGCGGATCCGCACCGACTTCGGCGTCACCTCGACGAGTTCGTCATCGGCGATGAACTCGATCGCGGTCTCCAACGTCTGGACGCGTGGGGCGGCGAGCTTGACCGCATCGTCGTGGGAGTGGGTGCGGATGTTGGTCTTTTCTTTCTCCCGCACGCAGTTCACGACCATGTCGGTGCTGCGAGCGTTCTCTCCCACGACCATGCCCTCGTAGACCGTGGTGCCCGGCTCCACGAACAGCTCCCCGCGCTGCTGCAGGTTGTCGAGCGCGTAGCCGGTCGTCGAGCCCGAGCGATCGGCGATCATCGCCCCGCCCGACCGGTGCGGCAGCTCTCCCGCCCACGGCGTCCAGCCGGCGTGGTGCTGGTGCAGCAGCGCCGTGCCCCGGGTGAGGGTGAGCAGCAGCGACCGGAACCCGATCAGGCCACGCGCCGGCGCCTCGAAGGTGACGATGGTGCGCCCCGGATCGCCCGGCCGAAGGTCGGTCACCCGGCCCTTGCGAGGGGCGATCGTCTGGGTGACGGTGCCGACGTGATCGTCGGGAACGTCGCACGTTCCCCGCTCGAGCGGCTCGTGGCGGACCCCGTCGATGTCCCGGGTGATCACCTCGGGCCGGCTCACCTGGAGCTCGAAGCCCTCCCGGCGCATCGATTCGATGAGCACGGCGAGCTGCAGTTCGCCGCGCCCGGCGACCTCGATCACGTCGGGGGAATCGGTCGGCGCGAGTCGGATCGACACGTTGCCGAGCACCTCGCGCTCGAGCCGCTCGCGCAGGTGGCGGCTCGTCAGGTACTTGCCCTCGCGACCCGACAGCGGAGACGTGTTCACCCCGAACGTCATGGTGAGCACCGGCTCGTCGACACTCAAGCGGGGCAGCGCGACCGGTGTGATCGGGTCGGCGAGGGTGTCGCCCACCTCGACCTCGGGGAAACCGGCGAGGACGAACAGATCGCCGGCGACCACCTCATCGAGCTCGACCCGGCCGATGCCTTCGAACCCCATCAGCTGGGTGAGGCGACGGCGAACCACCGCGGGTTCACCGTCATCGGTGGTGCACAGGGCCACCGTGTCGCCCTTGCGCAACGCCCCGGCGAGCACCCGCCCCAAGGCGAGACGACCGAGGTACTCCGACGCGTCGAGGTTCGTGACGATCGCCTGCAACGGCTCGTGGAGGTCGGCCTGCGGTGCGGGCACCGTCTCGACCAGCGTGTCGAGCAGCGCAGACAGGTCGTCGTCGGGACCGGGCATGCCGATGCCGCGCATCGAGCGACCCTCGCGAGCCACGCAGGACACGACGGGGAACTCCAGCTGCTCGGGGTCGTGGGCGAGGTCCATGAACAGCTGCTCGACCTCGTCGAGCACCTCGTCGGCCCGGGCGTCGGACCGGTCGACCTTGTTGATCACGACCACGGCCGGCAAGTTGCGTTCGAGCGCCTTGGACAGCACGTAACGGGTCTGGGGCAGGGGCCCCTCGGCCGCGTCGACGAGCAGCAACACACCGTCGACGAGCGCCAGGGCCCGCTCGACCTCACCGCCGAAGTCGGCGTGGCCCGGGGTGTCGACGAGGTTGACCCGCAGGCCCCGCCAGCGGATCGAGGCCGCTTTGGCGAGGATCGTGATCCCTCGCTCGCGTTCCTGGTCCATCGAGTCGAGAACCCGGTCGGCGATGACCTGGTTCGCGCGGAAGACCCCCGTGGTGCGCAAGAGCGCGTCGACGAGGGTGGTCTTGCCATGATCGACGTGCGCGACGATGGCTACGTTTCGGAGGGGCGGGGGGTTCATGACAGGGGGAGATGCCGCCGAAGCGGCCGGTGCGACGTGCCGATCGCCTCAGCGATCGTCCTCGTCCTCGTCGTCGTCGAAGGTCACGCCGTACTTTTCGGCCAGGGCGGCGTACTCGTCGTCCGACGAGGGATCCGACCGGCCACCGGTACCACCGAGGCCGAGGTCAAACGCACCCGGCCCGGACTGCTTCAGCTTTCGCGCTTCTTCGAAGCGGCGGTGACGACCCTTTTTCATGAGGGCACCCTTCGCGTGGGTTATCGAGGTGACATCGCCTGTGAGCTTATCCGGCGGCGATGATTCGCGGCGGATCACCCGGTCCGGCACGCCCGGGGGACGCGGCACGGGGCCGCCCGTCCGTGGGGCATCATGGGGGGCCATGGTCGCGACCGTGGCGCTGGTGAACGCGAAGGGTGGCGTCGGGAAGACGACCGTCACGCTCGGTCTCGCCTCGGCGGCCCAGCACGCCGGATGGCGCGTGCTCGTCGTGGACATGGACCCGCAGTCGGCAGCGACCTGGGCGCTCGGCCTCGACCCCGGGGCCCTCGAGGGCCCGACCACGACCGATCTGCTCGCTCCCTCCCGGCGAGGGCCGGGCAGCGCCGCCGCTGCCCGGCGCGAGTCCGCATGGGGCCCCGCCGTCTCCGTCGTCCCGGCGACGCCGGCACTGCAGGCCCACGAAGCGGCCCAGGGAACAGGCGCCGCCCTCCGGTTGCGCCGCGCCCTCAGCGGTGCGGCCGACGACGTCGACCTCGTACTGATCGACTGCGCGCCGTCGCTCGGCAACCTGACCGTGAACGCACTGGCCGCCAGCTCCCACGCCCTCGTGGTGGTCGAGCCCGCAGCGCTCAGCCTGCGGGCGATCGGCGCCGCCGTCGACCTCGTCGACGAGGTATGGGACCAGCACCATCCCGAGCTCGACCTCGCCGGGGTCGTGGTCAACCGGGTGCCGGGGGTGTCAGCGGAAGCCGACCGCCGCTACGACGAACTCGTCCGCTCCGTCGGCCGCAAAGCCGTGTGGGAACCCGTCGTGCCCCAGCGGGTGGTCATCACCCAGGCCGTGGCGGATCGGATGCCGATTCACGCCTACGGGCACCGGGCCGCCGAGGTGACCGCCGTGTTCGACCGCCTGCACGCCAAGCTCCGCCGGGTCACCCGGGGTCGTTGACGGGCGCAGCCGCCACGGCTGCGTCCCCGCCGGCAGCGTGCCCGACGGCTGCGTCGCCCACGACCGGCAGGAGGCGCAAGCGACCCCGGCCCGAGAACGCGAGCGCCGACTCCCCCGCCACCAGCGCCCGGATGCCCTCGCCGACCAGGGCACCGCGCCAGCCCTGCCCGAGCCGGGCGTCGGGCGTACCGGCCAGCAGCTCCACGAGATCGGCCCGGGTCGCGAGCAGCGCCGTGTCGATCTCCTCGGCCCGTGCCACCTGCGCAACCCATGCCGACACGAGCGTGACAGCCGGGCGCAAGCTGCGTTCCAGCTCGGTCTCACCCGAGCTACCCGTCGATTCGATGGGGTGTTCGAGTCCGTCGGCGATCGCCGCCAGGAGGCCCTTGGCCACCTCGCCCCGAGTGTGACGGTCCTCCACGCCCCGCACCGCGCGGAGGTCCTCGGCCCGGGTCGGCGCCCGCTGCGCCAGCGCCACCACGGCGAGGTCGGCGAGCACGAACCGCGCCGGCTGGTCGATCGCCATGGCTCGGCGCTCCCGCCAGGCGGCGACGGCTCGGGCCACCCCGCGGGCCCGTGGCTTGAGCGACCGGGCGTCTTTCAGTTTCAGCCAGGCCTCGTCGGGCGGCGTGCCCTCGGTCGGCCGGCACCGGAGGCGCTCGCACTCGTCGGCGGCCCAGGCGCTGCGGCCCCGGGCTGCGAGCTCGCCCTCGATCCGGTCGTGCAGCTCCAGCAGGTGCTCGACGTCGGATGCGGCGTAGCGGAGCTGGTCGTCGGTGAGCGGGCGCGCCAGCCAGTCGGTCAACCGGTCGGACTTCGGCACCTGGGCCCCGACCATCCCGGCGACCAGGTTCGCAAGCGACGGGCTCGACCATCCGAGGAATCCGGCCCCGATCTGGGTGTCGAACAGGTGGGTGGGCACGGCGCTGCACAGGCGGTCGAGCACCTCGAGGTCCTGCTGGGCGGCGTGGAGCACGGCGAGGCCGGGGCCGCGCAGGACCTCGGCGAGCGGGCCGAGGTCGACCGCGAGCGGGTCGAGCAGGGCGATCGCCCCCGGCCAGGCCAGCTGCACGAGCGCCGGTCGGGGCCAGTACGTACGCTCCCGATGGAACTCGGTGTCGAGGGCGTAGCGAGGTTCGTCAGCGACGGCGGCGAGCACCTCGCCGAGGGATCGGTCGTCGGCGACCCACCGATAGGCGGGAGCGCTCACGCAGGATCGAGGCCGGTCGCCACGGGCCGGCCGCTGCCGAGCCACGCCAGGGTGCCGCCGGCGACGTTCACGGCGCTGCGGTTCGTCCCGGCGAGGAACTGGCAGGCCCGCATGCTGCGCGCCCCGCTCCGGCAGATCACGTACAACGGCGATGCCAGCGGCACGGAGTCGACCGCATCGGCGAGGCCCGACAGCGGGAACAGCAGCGCGCCCGGCACGTGGGCCTCGGTGTACTCCTCGACCTCGCGGACGTCGATCACGACGGCACCGCCGGCGATCGCCTCGGCCAGCTCGTCCACCGTGACCTCGGGGATCGTCATGGGCGGGCAGGCTAGTCCCGGCCGAGGTCCTCGGGGCGGTTCACGTTGCGCAGGTGCGCAGCGGCCAGCGGCACCACCTGCGGGTCGAGCCGGTCGACGAGGGCCCGCATCGACCGTTCCCCTGCCGCAAGGAGCGCAGTCGCAGCCGTGAGCGCAGCGCGCCGCGGCCAGAGCGCGCACAGCGGCTCGACCCGATCGCTCCACGCCACCGCACCCCGACCCCGGTCGGCGGCGAGGAGCGCAACGACGTCGTCGGGTGCCAGGTCCGGCAGATCGCAGGCGCACACCACGACCGTGTCGGCCGCGACGGCTGCCAGCGCGCCGGCGAGCCCGGCGAGCGGACCGTCGCCCTGGCGGGGGTCGGGGTGGCCGGGGAGCCCGACCTCGGCGAGCCCTCGCAGGTCGCCCCCGAAGGCGAGCACCGGGTCGCATCCGGCGCGCCGAAGGGCGTCGGCCACGCGGGCCGCCATGGCCGACCCGTCGACCGGCAGCAGCGCCTTGTCCCGCCCCATCCGCGACGAGCGCCCCCCGGTGAGCACGATCCCGGCCGGCGTCCGGTTCGACGAACCCGGGGGGATCCGACCGACGATGGGACCGTGCGAAGCATCCTCGAACGGTCCCGGTACGTCGTCCACGTCGCCGTCGCCTCGCTGCTCGTCGCTGCGATCGCCGCCATCGGGTGGGGGGTGGTCAAGACCTTCCGCTTCGTCTCCGCCGTCGTGTCCGACGACGACGTGGCGATCGTGAAACTGCTGCAGACCGTGGACGTGTTCCTGCTCGCCACGGTCCTGCTGATCATGGCGCTCGGGCTCTACGAGCTTTTCATCGGGGAGCTCACCACGCCGGCGTGGCTCGAGATCAACGACCTCGGGGCGCTGAAGACCAAGCTCGGCGACGTCGTCGTGCTCGTGTTGGCGATCAACTTCGTCGAGTTGCTCGTCGCCGGACGGGACGCGATCGACCTCGTGCTCATCGCCGGCGGCATCGCACTCGTCGGTGCGACCCTCGTCGCCCTCACGTTCGCGCGCGATCGCGGACACTGACGCCGCTCAGCCGTCGGCGGGCACACCGGACGGGTCGAGCTGTGCGAGGAACAGCCGGCAGCGCTCGGCCTCGTCCTGCTCGCCGATCGCCTCGGCCGAGGCCTGCAGGCCCCGCAGCGCCCGCAGGAAACCCCGGTTGGACTCGGCCTCCCAACGGACGTAGCCACTGCCCCGCCACCCGTTGGCCCGCAAGCGGTCGAGGCCTCGGTGATAGCCGACCCGGAAGTAGGCGTACCGCTCGACCGGGCCGGTTGCCTGCTCACCGAGCCGGGCCCAAGCGTCGAGGTAACGGGGCCAGCGGGCAACGACCTCGGCAAGCGCGGCGGCGCGGGCCGGGGCACTCGACGCGGCGAGCGCGTCGGCCAGCGCGGCACGGGCCTCGGCGGGCTCGAGGTCCAACACGGTCGAGGGCAACCCGGCGGACAGCGACACGGGACGCGAATCGGACATGCGCCCGACGCTACCGGTGCCCGCCGACGCCCGACTCGATCGGCCCGGCCGTACGATCCCGTCCATGGTGCTGGCCCTGACCACCGACGACATGCAGACCATTGCGGTGGTGATCCTCGGCGTGGTCGTCCTCGGCGGCGTTGCGAGCGCGCTGGTCGTGAAGGCGATCGTCGGCAAGGTGATCAGCCTGGTCGTGATGCTCGGTCTCGGCGGGCTGGTATGGAGCCAGCGGGCGTCGATCTCCGACTGCGTCGACCGGGTCAAGCAGGCCACCGTCGCCAGCCCGCTCGCTCCGGCGGCTACCACCTGCTCGTTCTTCGGGTACGAGGTCGAGATCCCGACCGACCAGATCCGTCCGACCGGCGGCTGATCGACGGCCGATCGGTTGGCGTACCGCGGTCGGCGTACCGCGGTCGGCGTACTGCGCTCGGCGGCACGGGGCGCCGTCAGCCCCAGGCGTCTTCAGGCGCGAGCTCGGAAGGGCCGACGTTCGTGCGCAGCCAGTCGTTGACCGCCTCGGTACCGGCCCAGGCCTGCTCCACTCGCCGGCGCGCAGCAGCGGTGTGCAACCACGCCGCCGTGGGCCAGCGCCGTCCGAGCGCCAACCCTTTGCGCCGCAACAACTCGATGCAAGGGTGATCACGCGGTACCCCGCGCGGCGCCGTCTTGAGCGCACCGACGGCGACCGCCTCGTACCCCGCCCGCTGGGCGGCGGCGACCAAGCCGGTGAGCACCGCGCCGCGGTCGTCGTCGAGCACGGCGGCCCGGAAGCGCACCAGCTGGTCGGACGCCATGGCGTAGAACCCGGCCGCCGCCATCAGCCCGGCCGCCGAGAGCTGGACGTAGTAGATCGCGCCGCCCTCGTCCTCGCCGAGCGCGCCGGCGTGGGTCTTGTACGGCGTCTTGTCCGGCGAGAACCGCACGTCGCGATGCGGCCGGAACATCCGCAGCGGCCGGTAGCGCTCGTCGACCTCCGCGATCAACGCCTCCATCGGCGCCCGCACGGCGCTGTCGTACAGGGCCTTGTGCGCCGTCCAGTACGACTTGGTGTTGTCGGCCTCGAGGCCGGCGTAGAACGACAGCGCCTCGGGCGGGAACCCGCGGAACCGTCCGGTCATCCCCGCCCGACCAGCTCGAGCGCGCCCACCACCGCCATCTCGTTCGCGCTGCGGGCCCGCAGCAACGCCCGCAGCGCCTCCTGCTGGGCTACGTCGCCGGTGCGGTAGGCCGCTTCCACCGCGGCGCCCAACGCCTGCGACGCAAGGTCGTAGCGGTGGGCCACCTCGTCGAGGTGCAGCCCGCCGGCCGGGGCGGCGTGGTACGCAGCCAGCGCAGCCGCCGTGGCATCGTCGTCGATGCCGGCGACCGCCTCGACGATCGCTGCGGTCTCCTCGTGCATCCAGGCGATCTCGTGGGCGGCCCGCACGGCGCACCCCCGCAGCAGTTGGACCATCTGCTGCACGAGCACCGACGCCGGGCTCCCCGCAGCGAGGAGCGGCAACACCTGCTCGTCGAGCTCGCGGCAGGCGCCCTCGATGATCTGGTCGGTCGACGGCCGGACGTACATCTCACGCCTCCTTGGCGGCCGCGAAGGCCTGCTCGAGCTGTTCGGAGAACTGCAACCACATGCTCTGGCCGAACATGACGTTGCGGGCGTTGAACACCGCGTTGAGCGACGTGTTCTCCCCCCGGCTGAACGCAGCGCCCGCTTCGAGCAGCCGCCGGACGGTGCCGATCACCCCGAGGATCAGGAAGTAGGCGATCACGGCCGGGTTCACCTGCTCGTCGGTGAACCCCATCAACTCGTTGTACCGGGCGCAGAACGCCGCCTCGTCGAGGCCGATCAGGTCGGGCGGTGCCGCCTGCGCGACGGCCTTGAAGTACCCGAGGTCCTCGCGCGGGTCGCCGATCTGGGCGAGTTCCCAGTCGAGCACGACGATCCGGTCATCGGCGGTGACCATCAGGTTCGACGACTGGAAATCACCGTGGATCAAGGACAGCGGCACCGGCGCCGGGCGATGGGCATCGAGCCACGCAGCGACGTACTGCAGGATCGGCAGCGCCTCGACGTGCGCTGCGGCGGTGCGTCGCCATTCGTCGATGCGGTCGGCGAGGTACGCCTCTGCGCTCGCCGGGCGCTCGAGCCGGGCCGGGAGCTCGGTCAGCGGGATCCGGTGGAACGACGCGGCCGCCTCGGCGAGTGGCCCGGTCAGCTCGACCGGCGCGCCGCGCCCGGCGAGGTCGACGAGCAGCGACGTCGCCGGGGAGAAGTCGAGCAGGATCGTCGGGGTGGCCAGCCGGCCACCGTCGTCGAAGTGGTGCGCGTCGGGGGTGAGCACCCCGTTGGCCGCCATGGCCCGGACCACCTCGAACTCGGTGTGGCGGTCGGTGAAGATGAGCGTGCGTTCCGGCGGCGGGTCGCCCCGCAATACGAACGTGCGGCGCTGCTCGTCACCCCCGGCACGCCAGGACACCTCGGCCCGGGCGAGCAGCCGGCTGTAACCGCCGGTCATCACCTCGTAGGAGTGCACGGTGACGTCTCCGGCACCGGGGACCTCTGCGGCCAGGAAGGCCGCCAGCCGGGCGGGCATCTCGCTGGGGTCGAGCATGGCCGGATGGTAACGACCGGTAGGTTCCCGGGCGTGATCGTCGACGCCGCGGCCTATCTCGACGGCAGGCGTCAGACCGGGCCGTTGGGCCTCGACGAGATCGCCGGCTGGCTCGACCGTACGGACGCGTTCGTGTGGGTCGGGTTGCGGATGCCCAGCCGGGAAGAGGTGGCCCAGGCCTTCGGTGCGCTCGGCCTGCCGGGCACCGAGGTCGACGCTGCGCTCACCGACCACCGGCGGCCCGTGCTGTCCCGGTGTGGGGACGCCCACTGGCTCGTGCTGCGCACGGCCCGCTACGACGACGTGGTCGAGCAGGTGTACCTCGGCGAGCTCAGCCTGCTCGTCGGCGAGCGGTTCGTGCTCTCGGTGCGCCACGGTCAGGCCAGCCCCCTCAACGGTCTGCGAGAAGAGCTCGAGCGGCAACCCGACGTGCTCACCGCCGGACCGGCCGTCGTGGCGGCCCGGATCGTCCACCAGGTCATCGACGACTACGCCCCGGCCCTCGACGGCTTCGAGAACGACGCGATCGAGGTGGAGCGGGCCGTGTTCAGCGACGAGCGCGGCCGCCAGCCGATCCAGCGCCTCTACCAGTTGAAGCGGGAGGTGCGCCGGCTGCTGCTCGTGCTCGACGCGCTCGCCGACCCGCTGGCGCGCTTCGCCGCCACCGAATCGTTGGGCCTCCATGCGACCGTGCTGTTGCGGGAGAACCTCGAGAACCTCCGGCGCGTGAGCCAGCGCACCCACGCCCTCGACGACCTGCTGACGAGCGCGCTCGGCGCCGCGATGGCGCAGGTGTCGATGCAGCAGAACGAGGACATGCGCCGGATCTCGGCCTGGGTGGCCATCGCCGCCGTGCCCACGATGATGGCGGGCGTGTACGGCATGAACTTCGAGCACATGCCCGAGCTGTCGTGGCGCTTCGGCTACCCGTTCGCGCTCGGTCTCATGGTCGGGGTCTGCGGCGCGCTGTACCGGGTGTTCCGGCGCAGCGGCTGGTTGTGACGACGCAGCGGGCTCAGACCGCTGCGCCGACGAGCGAGCCGATCACCATCGACGCGGCGAGCGCGAGCGCCCCGCCGACGAGCACCCGCAGCGCGGCGCGCAGGCGCGGGGCACCCCCGAACGCGGCGCCGATCGTGCCGAGCGCGCCGAGGCCGACCAGCGTGACCGCGATCGTGAGCGGGGCCCGCAGCGACGCACCGGCCAGCGCGGCGACGGCGATCGGAGCCACGGCGCCGACGGCGAAACTCGTCGCCGACACCGCAGCAGCCCGCGCCGGGCGGGACAGGTCGTCGGGGTCGAGGCCGAGCTCGTCGCGAGCGTGGTGGACCACCGGGTCGGCCGAGGCCGACAGCTCGGCGGCCACCTGCTCGGCCAGCGCCGCCGACAACCCCCGGCTGCGGTAGATCGCGGCAAGCTCGGCCCGCTCGGCATCCGGAGCCGTGAGCAGCTCCCGCCGCTCGCGTTCGAGGTCGGCCCGCTCGGTGTCGAGCTGGCTGGACACCGAGCTGTACTCCCCCACGGCCATCGACAACGCACCGGCGACGAGCGCGGCGAGCCCGGCCACGACCACGGCGCTGCGCGCGGAGTCTGCCGCGGCGACGCCGACGAGCAGAGCGCCGGTGGACAGCAGCCCGTCGTTGGCTCCGAGGACCGAGGCGCGCAGCCAGGCGGCCCGCCCGCCCCGGTGGCGTTCCCGATGTTGGGTGTGGTCGCCGGACACGGCTACCGAGGCTACCGGCGGACCAAGCTGCGAAGCGTGGCCACCGACGCGCTTCCCCGCTGGGATCTCTCCGACGTCTACCCCTCGGCCGCCGACCGCTCGCTGCAGTCGGCCATCGAGTCCCTCGTCGCCGATGCCCGGCGCCTCGAGGCGCTCTACGACCGTCACGGCGTCGGCCGGATCGAACCCCGAACCCCGACCGACGACGACGTCACCGCCGCCGAGGAGGTGCTGCTCGCCACCAACGACCTGCAGGACCGCCTGCGCACGCCGGCGGCGTACGCCTACGCCCTCGTCACGGTCGACAGCCGCGACGACCACGCCCAGGCCGCGCTGGCGCAACTCGATCACGTGAGCGCAGCGTTGCGTCGCCTCTCGGCCCGGGCGACGCCATGGTTCGCTGCGCTCGGCCCGGACGCGTTGGCGGCCCGCAGCCCGCTCGCTGCGGACCACGTCCACCCGTTGCGCCGGCTCGAGGTCCGCGCCGCACACCAGATGGGGCCGGAGGCCGAGGACCTCCTCGCCGAGCTGGCACTGAGCGGCTCGAGCGCCTGGGCCCGGCTGTGGGGCGACGTCACCTCGCAGCTGACCGCGACCATCGCCGGCCCGGACGGCACCACGACGACGGCGGGTATGGCCGCCGTACGGGCGCTGGCTGCCGACCCCGACCCGGCGGCGCGGCGGGCCGCGTACGACGCCGAGCTCGCCGCCTGGCCGAGCGTCGCCGTGGTGTGTGCCGCGGCGATGAATGGCGTGAAGGGCGAAGCGGGCGTGGTCAACCGCCGGCGGGGCTGGGCCACTGCGCTCGACGCGTCGCTGGAGGCCAACGGCATCGACGCCGCGGTCTACGGCGCCATGGACGCCGCGGTCACCGCCTCCCTCGGTGATTTCCGCCGCTGGATGCGAGCCAAGGCTGCACTGCTCGGCCACGACGGCGGGCTGCCCTGGTGGGACCTGTTCGCCCCGCTTCCCGGAGACCACCGCATCGGCTTCGAGGCCGGGTGCGAGGCGATCGAGACGGCGTTCGCCGGATATTCCCCGGCACTCGCCGGCCTCGTGCGGCGCGCCGTCGGCGGGCGATGGGTCGACGCCGAACCGCGGCAGGGAAAGCGCGGCGGCGGGTACTGCATCTCGATGCGCGAGGACGAGTCCCGCATCTTCATGAACTGGTCCGGGTCGGCCGACGCCGTCTCGACGTTGGCCCACGAACTCGGTCACGCCTACCACAACGTGCAGCTCGCCGGCCGCACACCGATGCAGCGCCAGCTACCGATGGCGCTCGCCGAGACTGCGAGCATCTTCTGCGAGACGGTCATGACCGAGGCCGGCCTCGCCGCGGCCGACGACGACACCCGCCTGCGCCTGCTCGACGTCGACCTCCAGGGCGCCACCCAGGTGGTGGTCGACATCCGCAGCCGGGTGCTGTTCGAGACCGAGGTGTTCGAGCGGCGAGCAGCGCGGCCACTGTCGGCCGACGAGCTGTGCGACGCCATGGTGCGGGCACAGGACGCCGCGTACGGCGACGGCCTCGCCGCCGGAAGCCGCCACCGCTACATGTGGGCGGTGAAGCCCCATTACTACTCCAGCCACTTCTACAACTGGCCGTACACCTTCGGGCTGTTGCTCGGCCTCGGTCTGCATGCGGCCTACCGCCGCGACCCCGAGCGGTTCCGAGCCTCCTACGACGACCTGCTCAGCCGGGTCGGGATGGCACCGGCGACCGAGCTGGCCGCACCGTTCGGGTTCGACCTCGCCGACGAGGCGTTCTGGACGGCCGGTCTCGACACCCTGCGGGCCCGGATCGACACCTACGAGGGGCTGGCCGCAGCCCGCCGCCGGTAGGCGGTCGGGCGCGGTCTGGGTAGCGTCGCTCGCCGTGCCCCGTCGATACGACCTGACGCGCGACGCCCTCGCCGAGTTCCTCGCCGGCGAGCCCCGCTATCGCGTCGAGCAGGTGTGGCAGGGGCTCTACCGCGAGTTCGTCGGGCCCGAGGACGTCACCACCCTGCCCCGGACGCTGCGCGACCGGCTCGGGCGCGAGCTTCCGCCCGCCCTGCAGCCGGCCGTCACCCGCACCACCGACGACGGCGACACCGTCAAGATGTTGTGGTCGTTGCACGACGGTGCCGTCGTCGAGAGCGTCGCGATGGCGTACCCCGACCGCACGACGGTGTGCGTGTCCACCCAGGCCGGCTGTGCGATGGCCTGTGGGTTCTGCGCCACCGGCCAAGCCGGCTTCCAGCGCCAGCTCGACGTCGGCGAGATCGTCGAGCAGGTGGTGTGGGCCGCCCGGCTCGCGAGCGAGCAGGACCGGCGGCTGTCGAACGTCGTGTTCATGGGCATGGGTGAACCGCTCGCCAACTACGACGCCACCTGGGCCGCCGTCGAGCGGATCCACGGCTCGCTCGGCCTGTCCGCCCGCCATCTCACGGTGTCGACGGTCGGCATCGTGCCGGGCATCCGGCGGCTCGCCGCCGAGGCGTTGCCGGTCAACCTCGCGGTGTCGCTCCACGCCGCCACCGACGAGCTGCGCGACGAGCTCGTCCCGATCAACCGCCGGTATCCGCTCGCGGAGCTCCGCGCGGCGTGCGCCGACTACGTGCGCGCCACTCGGCGCCGGCTGAGCGTCGAGTGGGCCTTGATCGACGGGGTGAACGACACCGACGCCCAGGCCGACGCGCTCGCCGGCTGGGCCCGATCGCTCCCGCTGGCCGCGCACGTCAACCTCATCCCGCTCAACCCGACCCCGGGGTACGCCGTGCGCGGCACACCCCGGGCGCGTGTCGGCGCCTTCCGGGACCGGTTGCAGGCCAAGGGGGTCAACGCCACCGTGCGCCGCACCCGCGGGGTGGGGATCGACGGTGCGTGCGGCCAGCTGGCTGCCGGTCAGCCGGTGCGCCTCAGCGCCCGCCGGCCGGCGTCGGGGTGAACGCGAGCGGCAACCGCTCCGGACCCCAGATCCCTGCGCCCATCGGCTTCCAGGTGATCTCGCCGTCGACGCGCAGGTTCGGCATGCGGCGGGCCAGCAGCGGCAGGGCTTCCTGCAGCTCGGCGCGAGCCAGCCAGGCGCCGAGGCAGTAATGGATGCCGCTGCCAAAGGTGAGATGCGGCTGGGGCGGCGCGTCGGCGAGCAGGTCGAGGTCCTCGCCGGCGGGCCACAGGCCCGGCTCGGTGTTCGCGGCGACGAAGTTCGGGAACACCAGCGTGCCGGCTGGGAACAGCACGTCGCGATACTCGACGTCCTCGGCGGCGAAGCGACCCGTGCCGCGCACGGCGCCGAGCAGCCGCATCGACTCCTCGACCGCACGAGAGGCGAGATCGGGCCGCTCGGCCAGCAGGGCCCACTGTTCGGGATAGCGGGTGAACAGCGCCGTGGTACAGGCGAGCTGGTTCCGGGTCGTGTCCGTGCCGCCGATGATCACCGCCTCGACCATCATCACGAGCTCTTCGGGGTTCAGCCGATCGCCGGCCTCCTCGGCAGCGATCAGATCGGTCAGCAGGTCGTCGCGCGGCTCGCTGCGGCGCTGGGCGATCAGCTCGCGGACATAGGCGTCGATCTCGTCCTGCGCCTGCATGATCACCGGCAGATGCGGCTGCATCGGATTGGTGAACACCTTGAGGATGTCGCCCGCCCACCGGCTGAACGACTGCCAGTCCTGCTCCGGGGCCCCGAGGAGTGCGCAGATGATCGGGATCGGATACGGCTCGCACACGTCGCCGACGAGTTCGGTGCGCCCGGCCGGGGTGACCGCGTCGAGCAGGGACCCGATCACCTCCTGCATCCGGGGTCGGAGCCGATCGGCCGCCCGCGGTGTGAACGCCGGTGCGACGAGTCGGCGCAGCCGTCCGTGCTCGTCGCCCTCGGCCGACAGGATCGAGGTGCGCCGCCGCCGGGCCAGCCACTTCTCGTCGTTCACCTGTTGGAGCTGGGTGAGGAGACCGACCGCCGAGTGGAAGCGGCGGTCGCGCAGGATGCCGACCACGTCGGGGTACCGCGTGACGACGTAGCCGAACGGCCCGCGGGCGAGCCAGTGCTGCTCGCGGGCCGCGGCGATCGCCGCGCGCGCCTGGTCTCGGTCGGTGAACGACATCGGTTCGAGCGAGGGCAGGTCGAGCTCGTGCACCGGAACGGCCATGGGACGCACGCTACCGAGCCGAGGTGCTCGGTAGCGTGCTGGCCATGGTGATCCCCGGTTCGGCGCGAGGTGCCCGCTGAGCCGAGCCGCGCACGTGTCGTGGCTTGCGGTGCCCTGGCTGCTCGTTGCACCCCTCGTCGTCGCGCAGGTCGCCTTCCACACCCGGCGCAGCGGTCCGCCGCCGGTGCTGTGGGCCGTGGCCGTGCTGCCCTACCTGACGGTCGTGGCAGCCGCTGCCCTCGCGCTCGCCCTTGCGCAGCGCCAGCTGCCCGCCATCGTGACGACGGCGCTGGTGCTCGCCGGCCAGCTCGTCGCCGTGGCCCCCACCGTGGCGACGGACCTCTGGCCCGACGCCCCGACCGCGCCCGCGGACGCGCCGACCCTGCGCATCGTGTTTGCGAACCTCTACCGGCACAACGCCGAGCTCGATGGGGCGCTGCGTGCCGTCGCTCGCCGCGACGCCGACGTGATCGTGCTCGACGAAGCCGGGGCCGTCGACGGCCCGGCGCTCGCGCGCAGCGGCCTGGCCGCCGCCTACCCCTTCACCGTGCCGATCGATCGCGTCGGGGTCGGGATCGTGGTGCGGTCCCGGCTCGCGCTGCGCGTGCCCGACGGGTATGCCGGCCGCCGGTTCCCGGATCTCGTCGTCGAGGTGGGGCCACCGGGCGCGACCCGAGCGGTGCGCCTCGTCGCCGTCCACGTGCGGTCCCCGGTCGGGGAGACGACCGCCGCCCAGTGGAAGGACCAACTGGCCCTGCTCGGCCGCCAACTTGCGTCCGACGCCCGCCCCGGCGTCGTCATCGGCGACTTCAACGCGACCCGCTGGAACGGACCGTATCGGCGGCTGCTCGGAGCCTGGCGCGACGTCCACGACGACCTCGGCGACCCGTGGAGCACCTCGTGGCCCGCCGACCGGTGGTTCCCCCCGATCGTGCGGCTCGACCATGCGCTCGTGCGCGGCCCGCTCGTCGCCCGCGCGGTGCGCACGCTCACGGTCCCCGGGAGCGACCACCGCGGACTCGAGGTGGATCTCGCGCTCGGCTGAGGGGCGCAGCGCGCGGCACCGAGCCGGCACCAACCCGCAGCGGTACGGTGCCCGTGTGATCGAGGATCTCGCCACCGGCGCGCCGACGCGGCGGTTCGCAGCGGCGCCGCCACCGTCGCCGTACCCGGCGCCGTCGGTGTCGATCCACCCCGACCCCGCCCTCGGGTGGTTCCGCCGGCTGTGGCCCGTCCTCGGCGGCGAACGGGCCCGGTTCTCGCTCGCGCTGGCCGGGGCGCTGGTTGCCATGATCGCGGGCACGCTGCTGCCGCGGGTGAGCATGGATGCGATCGACCGGGCCCTCATCGCGCGCGACGCCCCGCTCGCGCGGTACCTGTGGATCCTCGTCGGCCTCGCCGTCGGCCGTGCGGTCGTCACCTTCGCCTACCGGCGCACCCTGTTCGGCATCGCCTACCGGCTCGAGGAGCGCCTTCGGCTGTTGATGCACGAGCACCTCACGCGCCTGTCGTTCGCGTTCTACGACCGGGTGCAGTCGGGGCAGCTGATCTCCCGGGCCAACTCCGACATCCGCAGCGTCCAGATGTTCACCACGTTCGCACCGTTGCTCGGACTGCAGGTTGCGAGTCTCGCCGTGGCGCTCGTGCTGATGCTGTCGATCCATGTCGGGCTGACCCTGGCCGCGCTCGCCACCCTGCCCATCACGTACGCGGTCGGCCATCACCTGCGCAACCAACTGTTCCCGTTGTCGTGGATCGTGCAGGGCCGTGCCGCGGAGATCGCGACCATCGTCGACGAGAACATCCAAGGTGCCCGAGTGGTGAAGGGCTTCGCCGCCGAGGATCGCGAGTTGCGGTCGCTGGCCCGTGCGGCGCAACGGTTGCGGTGGGCGAACCTGGCGCAGAACTCATCACGCGCCCGCTGGGGGCCGTTGTTGGAGAACCTCCCGCGGATCGGTCTGGTCGTCGTGCTGGTGTACGGCGGCCACCTTGCGATCGACGGCGAGGTCACCGTGGGCGCCCTCGTTGCGTTCAACGCCTACGTCGTGCTGCTGCAGGCCCCGTTCCGGTTTCTCGCCACCATCTTGATCCTGGGCCAGCGGGCCAAGGCCTCGGCCGGGCGGATCTACGAGGTGCTCGACGAAGCCCCCACCGTGCAGGACCGACCCGGCGCGGTCGACCTCGTCGAGGCGCACGGCCGCGTCGAGTTGCGATCGGTCCGCTTCGGCTACGGCGACCACGACGACGTGTTGCGCGGGTTCGACCTCGTCATCGAACCGGGCGAGACCGTGGCGATCGTCGGGCGGACCGGCTGCGGCAAGTCGACCGTCGCCCGGGCGATCGCCCGCTTCTACGACGTGCGCGACGGGGCGGTGCTGCTCGACGGCCGGGACGTGCGCGACCTCACCCTCGATAGCGTCCGCCACCACGTCGGGCTCGTCCTCGACGAACCGTTCCTGTTCTCGGCCTCGGTGCGGGACAACGTCGCGTTCGCCCGGCCGGACGCCCCCGACGGCGAGATCGCCGCAGCGATCGCCGACGCCCAGGCGAGCACGTTCGTCGCCGAGCTCCCCGAGGGCGATCGCACCGTGCTCGGCGAGCGCGGCTACGACCTGTCGGGCGGGCAACGCCAACGGCTGTCGATCGCCCGGACCCTGCTCGCCGACCCCACGGTGCTCGTCCTCGACGACGCCACGAGCGCCATCGACGCCCGGGTCGAGGAAGCGATCCACGAGGCGCTGCACCGGCGCCGGGCCGGCCGAACGACGGTGCTCATCGCCCACCGGCTGTCGACGATCCTGCTCGCCGACCGGGTCGTGCTGATCGACGCCGGCCGGGTGGTGGCCGAGGGCACCCACGCCGAGCTGCTCGCCCGGGAACCCCGGTACGCCGAGGTGCTCGCCCGGGCCGAGGAGGCGACGCCGTCATGATGGGTGGCGGCGGCGGTGGCTTCTTCGGGCCGGGCGGGGCGCAGGTGAGCGCCGCCAACGGCCTGCCCTTCGCCGGGGTGCCGAGCGAGCTGCGGGAACGAGCCGAGCGGATCCTGGCCCGGGAGCCCGAGCATCCCGAGCCGGACGTCGCCCACCGGCCGCGCCTCGAGGACCGGCGTCCGTTCACTTTGCGCAGCTTCCTCGCCGAGCACCGGCTCGGACTCGCCGGCGCGCTCGGCCTGGTCGTGGTCGAGTCGCTGGCGCTGCAGGCCGGCGGGGTGCTGACCCAGCGCGGCATCGACGACGGCGTGCGAGCGGGAGACACCGGCGTGCTGGTCACCGTCGCCGGCCTCTACCTGCTCACCGTCGTGGTGTCGGTCGCCGCCGGCGCAGCGCGCGTCGCGTGGACCGGGGTGCTGGGCGAGCGCCTGCTCTACCGGCTGCGCCTACGGGTGTTCGACCATCTCCAGCGCCTCTCGGTCGACTACTACACCGACGAAAAGGCCGGGCGGGTGATGACCCGCATGACGAGCGACATCGATGCGCTGTCGCAGTTGCTGCAGGACGGGATCGTCAACCTGATCGTGCAGGCGCTCACGCTGGTCCTCGTCACCGCCATCCTCTTCGGCCTCCAACCGGTGCTCGCCCTCGTGACCGTCGCCGTGGTCCTGCCCCCGCTGCTCGCGCTCACGGTCTGGTACCGGCGGGCGTCGGACCGCTCCTACGGCGTCGTTCGGGACCGCATCGCTGAGGTGCTCGCAGACCTGTCGGAGAACCTGTCGGGGATCCGCATCATCACGGCGTTCAACCGGCGGGCCTACAACCTGGTGTCGCACCGCATGGTCGTCGGCCGGTATCGGGAGGCGAACGTCGCGACCGCCACGCAGAACGCCACGTTCAGCGCCGCCACCGACCTCGTCGGTGCGCTCGGTCAGGTCGTGGTCCTCGGCGTCGGCGGCACGATGGTCATCGACGGCTCGCTGTCGATCGGTGAGCTGGCGGCGTTCGTGCTCTACCTGACCGCGTTCTTCGCCCCGATCCAGTCGCTCGTGCAGCTCTACACCACCTACCAGTCCGGGCAGGCGGCGGTGGCCAAGCTGCGGGATCTGCTCGCCACCGAACCTTCCGTCGCCGACGCTCCCGACGCCACGGTGCTCGGGCCGATCGACGGTGCGATCACCCTCGACCGGGTGACGTTCGGGTACGACCCGGGCGTGCCCGTCCTGCGCGACGTGTCGCTGTCCATCGCCCCGGGCGAGACCGTGGCCTTCGTCGGCACCACCGGCGCCGGCAAGTCGACGATCGCGAAGCTCGTCGCCCGCTTCTACGACCCGACGGCGGGCACGGTCGCCGTCGACGGGGTCGACGTGCGCACCGTCACCCAGGCCTCCCTTCGCCGCCAGCTCGGCATCGTGCCGCAAGAGCCGTTCCTGTTCGCCGGCTCGTTGCGGCACAACCTCACCTTCGGCCGACCGGACGCCACCGACGACGAGGTGCGCGCCGCGTGCCAGGCCGTCGGACTCGACGATCTCGTGGCACGGCTTCCCGAGGGTCTCGACGCGCCGGTGCACGAGCGGGGCGTGTCGCTGTCGGCTGGCGAACGTCAGCTCCTCGCGCTGGCCCGCGCCTTCCTCGCCCGCCCGCGCGTGCTGATCCTCGACGAGGCCACCTCCAACCTGGATCTCGCCTCGGAGTCCCAGGTCGAGCGGGCGCTCGATGCCGTCCTTGCCGGGCGGACCGCCGTGCTGATCGCCCATCGGCTCGCGACGGCCATGCGGGCCGACCGCATCGCCGTGGTCGAGCGGGGCACGATCGTCGAGCTCGGCACCCACGACGAACTCGTGGCGCTCGGCGGTCACTATGCCGCCCTCCACGCCGCCTGGGCCGCTGCGGGCGGCGCCGGCCCGGACGAGGCTGTGGCTGCCCAGGGCTAAGTTCGCCTCCATGGCCCGTTCCGGACGCGACGCCCTCCTCGAAGTCCTGCGCACCGAAGGCGTGCGGTACCTGTTCGGCAATCCCGGCTCGACCGAGCTGCCGCTCATCGACGCCCTGGCCGACGCCGAGGACCTCCACTACGTGCTGGCGCTCCAGGAGGCGACCGCGGTCGGCATGGCCGATGGCTACGCCCAGGCGACCGGCCGGCCGGCGTTGCTGAACCTTCACACCTCGGCGGGTGTCGGCAACGCCATCGGCAACCTCACCAACGCCCAGGCCAACAACTCGCCGCTCGTGGTCACCGCCGGCCAGCAGCATTACGGCCACATCGAGGCCGATCCGATGCTGTCCGGCGACCTCGTCGGCCTGGCGCGCCCGGTCACCAAGTGGGCCCACGAGGTGCGCACGTTGCGGGAGTTGGGCACGGTGATGCGGCGCGCCTTCCACGACGCCGCTGCGCCCCCGGTCGGGCCGGTGTTCGTCAGCCTGCCGATGTCGACCCTCGACGAGGAGGGCGATGCCCCGGTGCCGCCCGCCTCGATGATCCATGGTGGCGCCACCGCCGGCGCCCTCGAGGAGTTGGCCGACCTCCTCACCTCCGAGCCGATCGGCTCCGTGGCGTTGGTCGCAGGCGACAGCGTGCACGACGAGCGGGCCCACGCCGAGCTCGCGGCACTTGCCGAAGCCCTCGGCGCCCCGGTGTTCGCCGCGCCGCTCCACGGCACCGGGGTGTTCCCCGCCCAGCACCCGCTGTTCGCCGGGATGCTCCCGATGCTCGCCTCGGGGGCACGCGCCGCGCTGGCCCGGTACCGGCGCCTGTTCTACGTCGGTCGCCAGCCGTTCCTCGTCTACCCGTACAGCGACGGCTCACCGCTGCCCGAGGGCACCGAACTGCTCCATCTCGCGCCCGACCACCAGCACCTCGGGCGCACCTATCCGGTGCGTTGGGGGGCGGTGGGCGATGCCCGGGTGTCGTTGCGGGCGCTATCGGCGCTCGTCGCCGGCCGGGTCGATGCCGCGGCCGCCGCCGATGCGGTCGCCGCTGCGGCCACCCGCCGGCAGTCCGAGCTCGAGCACTTCGAGGAGTCGGCACGATCCCGGTACGGCGCAGCGCCGTTCGATCCGATGGCCGCCGCCCATGCCGTCGTGCGCGCCATGCCCCCGGGCGCTGCCGTGGTCGACGAAGCGATCACGACGGGCGGCTTCGTGCGCAGCTTCCACCGTTGGAGCGAGCCGGGCCGGTACTTCTTCTGCAAGGGCGGCGGGCTCGGTTGGGGCATGCCCGCTGCGCTCGGTGTCGCCCTCGCCCACGAGCGCACGCTGCCGGTGCTGTCCGCCGTGGGCGACGGCTCGGCGATGTACTCCCCGCAGGCGCTGTGGACCGCGGCCCACGAGCAGCTGCCGGTGGTGTTCACCGTGTTCAACAACCGCCAGTACCGGATCCTGAAGAACAACGTGCGGGCCATGAAGGGCGATTCGGTCCGCACCGGCCGGTTCGTCGCCCTCGACCTCGTCGACCCGGCGGTCGATTTCGTCGGCCTCGCGACGTCGCTCGGTGTGCCCGCCGTGCGGGTCGACTCGCTCGACGATGCGAGCGACGCCGTGCGCACTGCGGCGGCCAGCGGCCGCCCGGCGCTCGTCGAGCTGCCGATCTCGGCCGAATGACCGCGCAACCGGACCCCGGCGCCGCCGACGTGCCGGCGCTGCGCCTCCAGGGAGTGCGACTGGTCCGCGGGGCGCGCCCGCTGCTCGACGGCATCGACTGGACCGTGCGCCGCAACGAGCGCTGGGTGGTGTTGGGCCGCAACGGCTCCGGCAAGACGAGCCTCGTGGGGATCGCGTCGCTCTACCTGCATCCGAGCGCCGGCGTCGTCGAGGTGCTCGGCGAGACCCTGGGCCGCACCGACGTGCGCACCCTGCGCACCCGGGTCGGGGTGGCGTCCTCGTCGCTCGCGCAGCAACTCCGACCGCAGCTCACCGCCACCGAGGTCGTGATGACGGCCAAGCACGCCGCGCTCGAACCGTGGTGGCACCGCTACGACGACGCCGATCGGGACCGGGCCGTGGCCCAGCTCGGGCGGCTCGGCGTGGCCCATCTCGCCGAGCGGGAGGTGGGCTCGCTGTCGTCGGGTGAACAACAGCGGACCCTGCTCGCCCGGACGTTGATGACCGACCCGGGACTGCTCCTGCTCGACGAGCCGACCGCCGGGTTGGACCTCGCCGGCCGGGAGGAGTTGGTCGCCTCGCTCGCCGGTCTCGCCGCAGATCCGACCGCTCCGGCCACCGTGCTCGTCACCCACCACGTCGACGAGATCCCTCCGGGCTTCACGCACGCCCTGCTGCTGCGCGAGGGCCGCGTGCTCGCTGCCGGGCCGCTCGAGGAGACGTTGACGGCCCACACGCTGTCGGCGTGCTTCGGGCTCTCGCTGACGCTCGAGCGCCGGGGGCTGCGCTGGTCCGCCTGGTCAGCCGGGCCGGACTGACAACGCCGAGAGGGTGCGGCTGGCGAGCGCCGGGCCCGATGTCTGCAGGTGGCAGGCCACGATGCCGCCGCCGTCAACCGGGGTCGGCTCGGGCATCGCGGTGCGGCAGATGTCCATGACGTAGGTGCACCGGGCCGCGAACGGGCAGCCCGGCGGCGGGTTGCTCGGGTCCGGTGGTTCACCCGACAGCACGACACGCGACCGCTGGCGCTGGACGGCCGGGTTGGGGATCGGCACCGCCGAGAGCAAGGCCTCCGAGTACGGGTGGGCCGGCGTTTCGAAGATGCGCTCCGAGGGCCCCTCCTCCATCACCCGGCCGAGGTAGAGCACCACGGTGCGGCGAGCGATGTGGCGCACGACGGCGAGGTCGTGGGCGATGAACAGGAACGACACGCCGGTGCCGTGCTGCAGGTCCTCGAGGAGGTTGATGATCTGGTTCTGCGTCGACACGTCGAGCGCCGACACCGCCTCGTCGAGGATCACGAGCTTCGGGCGGTTCGCGAGCGCCCGGGCGATCGCGATGCGCTGGCGCTGCCCGCCGGAGAACTCGTACGGATACCGCTGCAGGTGCCGCGACGACAGCCCGACGTTGTCGAGCAGTTCGGCCACCCGCTTGTCGCGTGCGGCGCCCTTGATCCCCGCCTGCACCTCGAGCGGCTCGCCGATGATGTCGGCGACCACCATCGAGGGGTTCATCGACGAGTATGGGTCCTGGAACACCATCTGGACGTCCCTGCGGGCGTTGCGCAGATCGGCGCCGCCCAACGTCAGCAGGTCACGGCCGTCGAGCACGGCGCGTCCCCGCTCGGCGGGCACCAACCGCATGACCGCCCGGGCGATGGTGGACTTCCCGGACCCGGATTCCCCCACCACTCCGATCGTCTCACCGCGATCGAGCGTGAAGCTCACCCCGTTGACCGCCCGCACCGGTCGGTCGGTCCGGCGGCGCCGGAACGTGACGTGCAGGTCCTCGATCGACAGCAGGACGTCGCCGCCGGACGCCGTCGCGGTTGCAGGCTCGTTCACTTCGTCCCCACCAGGGTCAGGTCGTGGACACGGACACAGCGCGACGCCCGGCCACCACCGAGCTCGGTGAGGGGCACCGGCCCGCTTCGGCACTCGTCGATGGCGTAGGGGCACCGGGGGCCGAACGCACACCCGGCCGGCAACGACGACGGCACCGGGGTGGAACCCGGGATCGAGGCCAGCCGGCCCGACCGGGGGCCGATCTGCGGCATGGCGGTGAGCAGGCCCTCGGTGTACGGGTGGACCGGCCGGTAGTAGAGGTCGTCGATGCCGGACTGCTCCATCACCCGGCCGCCGTACAGCACGACCACCCGGTCGCACACCTGGGCCACGACGCCGAGGTCGTGGGTGATGAACACCACCGACATCCCGAACTCGGTCTGCATGTCCTTGAGCAACTCGAGCACCTGGGCCTGGATGGTCACGTCGAGGGCCGTGGTCGGCTCGTCCGCGATCAGCAGCTTGGGTTCGCACGACACCGCCATGGCGATCATCACGCGCTGGCGCATGCCGCCGGAGACCTGGTGCGGGTACCCATTGGCCCGGCGAGCCGGGTTGGGGATGCCGACCCGGTCGAGCATCTCGACCGCACGCGCCCAGGCCGCCTTGCGGTCGATCTTCTGGTGGCGGCGCACCATCTCGGCGATCTGCTCGCCGACCGTGAACGCCGGGTTCAGCGACGTCATCGGCTCCTGGAAGATGTTGGCCACCTGCGCACCGCGCACCGACTCGAGCTCTTTCGGGTTCAGGCCGACGAGCTCACGACCGTCGAGGCGGACGGACCCGGCGCTGATACGGCCCGGCGGCATCGGGATCAGCGCGGTGAGCGCCATGCAGGTGACGCTCTTGCCCGAGCCCGACTCACCGACGAGACCGAGGGTTTCGCCCCGGCCCACGGTGAAGCTGACGGAATCGACGACCTTCTCCCAGCCGGTGCCGGAGAAGAACTCGACGGTCAGCCCGTCGACGACCAACAACGGATCGGTCATCACTTCCCCCGACGGATCTCTTTGCCGAGCGAGTCCCGGAGGCCGTCGCCGAGCAGGTTGAACGCAAGCACGCAGATCATGATGGCCACGCCGGGTGGGATCGCCTGGAAGGTGTTCTGGCTCAGGTTGGCGTAGGCCACCTGCAGCAGCGAGCCCCACGAGGCCTGCGGCGGGCGCACCCCCAGACCAAGGAACGACAGGCCCGCTTCGGCCAACATCGAGAACCCGAGCGCCAGCGAGATCTGGACCACCAGCGGCGACAGGATGTTCGGCAACACGTGTCGCCGCAGGATCCTCGCCGTCGGCGTGCCGATCGAACGCGAGGCCTCGATGTAGGTCTCCTCCCGCACGGCGAGCACGAGACCGCGCACCAGGCGGGCGAACCGGGGGGCCGACACGATGCCGACCGCCAGCATCGCGTTGCCGAGGCCGGGGCCCCGCACGGCGACGATGGCGATGGCGAGCAGCAGCGGCGGGAAGGTCATGATCGCCTCGGCGATCCGCATGATCGTCACGTCGATCCACCGGCCGAAGTAGCCGGCGACGAGGCCGGGGATCAGGCCGAGCAGCAGCGCGATACCGACCGCCTGGAACGCGGCGATCAGCGAAACCCGGGCGCCGAAGAGCATGCGGCTCAACGTGTCGCGGCCGAGCTGATCGGTGCCGAGCCAATGCTTGCCCGACGGCGAGGCGAACCGCTCGAGCACGTTCGTCTTGTCGGGATCGAACGGTGCGAGCACCGGCGCGAAGATCGCCACCAGGATGATGAGCACCAAGAACCCGAGCGAGATCAGCGCGAGTCGCTGCCGCAGGAACCGGCGCAGGAACCGCTTGCGGGCCGACACCGGCCCGGAGGATTCGTCGATCGACTGCTCGACGACGTGCTCGGCGGCGTGGCGGCGCCAGACCTCTGGGCCGGTGGGCACCACGGGGATCGAGGTGTCGCTCATTGGGCACGCACCTTCGGGTTGAGCCAGCCGTAGGCCAGGTCGACGAGCAGGTTGCTGATCGTGACGACGAACACCGACATCAGCACGATCCCCTGGATGATCGGCAGGTCGCGGTTGACCACCGCACGGATGGCCAGGGCGCCGACCCCCGAGAACCCGAACACCAACTCGAGGGCGATCGCGCCACCGAGCAGCGCGTTTACCTGCAGGCCGATGACGGTGACGACCGGGATGGCGGCGTTCTTCAGCGCATGCTTCAGGATCACGAGGCGCCCGCTCAGGCCCTTCGCGCGCGCGGTGCGCACGTAGTCCTGCTGCATCGTGTCCCGCAACGAGCCACGCAACTGGCGGGTCACCTCGACGATGCCGGCGAGCGACAGCGCGAACGCCGGTAGGGCGAGGTGGTAGAGCCAGTTGAGCGGATCCTCGGTGATCTTCACGTAGAGCCCGGTCGGGAACCAGCCGAGGTTCAGACCGAACACGATGATGAGGATGATCCCCACCCAGTACCCCGGTGCGGCGACGCCGAGCGCCGCCAGCACGGTGAGGACGCGGTCGGCGAGCGATCCTGGCCGGGACCCGGCCAGGAGCCCGAACGACACGCCGAACAGCACGACGAACAGCAACGCCAGCCCGGCGAGGGACAGCGTCACGGGGAGGGCGGTGGTGATCGCGTCGGTGACCTTCTGCTCGGAATAGAGCGACGTCCCGAGGTCACCGGTGAACACCCCTTTGATCAGGCGGCCGTATTGCACGATCGCCGGATCGTTCTCCCCCAACCGGTCGCGTATCTGCTCGATCCGTTCGATCGTGGCGTTCTCGCCGGCGATGGTGACGGCGGGGTCACCAGGTACCAGCTTGGCCAGACCGAACACGATGAGCGACACGACGAACAGCAGCGGGATGGTCAGGAGCAACCGCCTGACGATCAGCTTTCCCATGACGATGTCCCTCGCCGGAGCCGGAGCTTCGGACTACTTGGTGAGGCCGACGCCGCGGAACTCGGGCTTGCCGGCCAGCCACGTCTGGAAGCCCGCGAGCTTCTCGGTCCAAGCGAACGACGCCGAGCTGTGGAGCATCACGACGTTCATGGCCTCGTCGGCGATCTCCTTCGACGCAGCCTGGACGGCAGCGGCGCGGGCCTTCTGGTCACCGGGCTCGTTCGCCTTGGCGACGAGCTCGACGATCTTCGGCGTGGTGTGGCCACCGGGGTTCTGGATCGGGCCCTTGGTGAACAGCGAGTTCAGCAGCTGGGCCGGATCGGCGCGGCCGCCGAACACCGAGATCAGCACGTCACCGGACTGCTGGACGTAGAAGATCGGGGCGGTCTGCACCGGATCGACCGGACGGAGCTTCAGGTTGATACCCGCCGCCGCCATCTGGTCCTTCACCGCCTGCGCGAGCGTCAGGTAGTAGCTGAGGTTCGGCACGACGGTGTCGAGCTCCCAGTTGTCGGGCACGCCGGCGGCCTTCAGCATCTCCTTGGCCTTGGCGGGCTCGTACTTGTACTGGTCGATCGAGATCGCCTCGTTGTACCCGAAGTAGCCCTTCGGGAAGTACTGGTTGTTCGGGGCGCCGTAGCCGTAGTTCGCGAGCTTGACGAGCGCCGCACGGTCGACCGCCATGTTCATCGCCTGGCGGACTTCCTTCTTGTCCAGGAACGGCTTGGACCGGTTCAGCTGGACGTGCATGAGGCTCAGGCTCAGACCCTCGGTGACCTTGAGCCCCGAGATCTTCTTGAACTCGTCGATCTGGCTCGCGTCGAGGTTGATGATGTCGAGCTGACCGGACTTGAGCGCGTTGGCGCGTGCGTTGTTGTCGGCGAGGACCAGGATCTCGACCTTGGCCGCACCCTGGGCGGCCTTGTCCCAGTAGTCGGCGAAGCGCTCGAGGACGATCTTCTGGTCCTTCACGAACTCGGTGACCTTGTACATGCCGGCACCGACGGGCATCAGGTCGAGCGCCTTGGTCGCCGCCTCATCGGCGAAGGACTTCGGGCTGGCCAGCACGCCGGGGCGGTCCGTCAGCACGCCGGGGAGCGAGCCGCCCGGGGACTTCAGGTTGAGCTTGACCGTCAGCGGGTCCGGCGTGTCGATCGTGTCGATCGGCGCGAGCTCACCCTTCGAGGTGCCCGCCGCGTTGCGCAGCAGGTTCGCCTTGACGGCCTCGGCGTCGAGCGGGGTGCCGTCGTGGAACTTCACGCCCTTGCGCAGGGTGAAGGTGAGCGCTTTGCCGTCGGCCGAGAACTCCCACTTCTCCGCGATGCCGGGGATCGGGTCGGCACCCGTGTTGAGGTGCACCAACCGGTCGTAGGCGAAGAACGCCGTCGGCGTGTCGAAGCTCGACGACATCCTGGCCGGGTCCCAGCTGGTGGGGCCGACCTGGTACGAGAACCGCAACGTGGCGTTCGTGTCGATCGGCTTGGCGGCCGCGGTGGTGGATGGCGCAGCGGTGCTGCCCGCGACGGTGGTGGTCGAGGCCAACGTGGTGACCTCTTGGGCCACCTTCGTCACGGCCGTGGTCTGCTCGGAGCTCTTCGAGTCGTCACCGCAGGCGGCGACGACCAGCGAGGCTCCGACCAGTGCGACGAGCGATCGGCGCACGAGTTTCCCCCTGTGTGGTCCCGGTGTGAACCGGACCGGATCCCCTCGGAACCGGTCTCGAATTCCTAGCACATCGGTCGAATGTCAAGCAGGCCGTAACCTGAGAGGACACTCTCACTTTTCACGTGAGGACGGTCGCTGGCGCCACCGCCGTACGCCCGAGGGCGGCGGCGACCACGGGGTTGACGAGGGCACCGGCGGCACAGTTGAGCCCGAGCGCCAGGGTGGGATCGGCGGCCGTGGCCGCCGCCGCACCTTTGGTGGCCAAGGCCTGCAGGTACGGCAGCGTGGCGTTGGTGAGCGCGTACGTGGAGGTGTTCGGCACGGCGCCGGGCATGTTGCCCACGGCGTAGTGGAGCACGCCGTAGCGCTCGTACACCGGATGGGTGTGGGTGGTCTCGCGGGTCGTGGCGATGCACCCCCCCTGATCGACGGCCACGTCGACGACGACCGCCCCGAGCTTCATCGCCCGCACCAGTTCCTCGGACACCACCACCGGCGCGCGGCCGCCGGCGACGAGCACGGCACCGATGACGAGATCCGCGTCGATCACGGCCCGTTCGATGGCGCCCCGGTTCGATGCGATCGTGACGATCCGGCCCTTGTGGATCTGGTCGACGAACCGCAACCGGTCGATGTTCCGATCGAGCAGGAGCACCTCGGCCTCCATGCCCGCTGCGATCCAGGCTGCGTTCCACCCGACGTTGCCGGCCCCGAGGACGACCACCCGGGCCGGGCGGACTCCCGGGGTTCCCCCGAGCAGGACCCCGCGGCCGCCGTGGTGGCGGGACAGGTAGTTGGCGCCGACCTGGACCGCGAGGCGACCGGCGACCTCGCTCATCGGTGCCAGCAGCGGCAGCGTGCCGTTCGGGAGCTGCACGGTCTCGTAGGCGACCGCCGTACACCGGGAGGCCAAGAGCGCGTCGGCCACCGCCGGGTACGCGGCGAGGTGCAGGAAGGTGAACAGGGTGAGCTCGGGTCGCAGGAAGCCGAACTCGGCCGGCTGCGGCTCTTTCACCTTCACCACCAGCGCCTGGGCCCAGGCCTCCTCGGCCCGGGCCACGACCGTCGCACCGGCCGCCGCGTACTCGGCATCGGTGATGAACGAATCCTCCCCGGCGCCGGTCTCCACGAACACCTCGACCCCGGCGCGCTCGAGCTCGCGCACGCCGTCGGGGGTGATCGCGACGCGGTGCTCCTGCGTCTTGGTCTCCCGCGGTACTCCGACCGTCAGCGCCACGACCCGCTCCCTCCTGCCCGCTGTGACCTCGCCGCTCTGAGAGCACGACGACGCCGGTGACTAGCATGCCGCCGTTCACGACCCTGCGCACGATGGAGGGCGACCGCTGGCCTCGAGTTCTCCGGATGATGTCATCGCCCTCGACCACGTCCACAAGGCGTTCGGCTCGTTCGTGGCGGTCCACGAGGCTCACTTCTCGATTGCGCGCGGCGAGTTCTTCTCCCTGCTCGGTCCTTCCGGTTGTGGCAAGACCACGACGCTGCGGATGATCGCCGGGTTCGAGCGTCCGACCAGCGGCCGGGTCCTGCTCGACGGCGCCGATGTCTCCGACCTGCCGCCGTACCGGCGGCAGGTGAACACGGTGTTCCAGCAGTACGCACTGTTCCCTCACCTGAGCGTGTTGGACAACGTCGCGTTCGGCCCGGTGAACGCGAAGGTGCCCAAGGCCGAGGCCCGCCAGCGGGCCCGGGCGATGCTCGAGACGGTGCGCCTCGGCGAGATGGCCGATCGGCGACCGGCGCAGCTCTCCGGCGGCCAGCAGCAGCGGGTGGCGCTCGCCCGGGCGCTGGTGAACCTGCCCCGGGCGCTCCTGCTCGACGAACCGCTCGCCGCGCTGGATCTGAAGCTTCGTCACGCGATGCAGGTCGAGTTGAAGCGCATCCAGCGCGAGGTGGGGATCACCTTCGTGTTCGTCACCCACGACCAGACCGAAGCGCTCACGATGTCGGACCGGATCGCCGTCATGAGCCAGGGCCGCGTCGAGCAGATCGGCACCCCGGAGGACATCTACGACCGGCCGGCTTCGGTGTTCGTCGCCGGGTTCATCGGTTCGGCCAACCTCCTGCCGGTCACGGTGCGCAGCCGTACGGGCGAGCAGGCCACCTGCGCGCTCGCCGACGGCAACACCCTCGATGCGGCGATCGCCGGCGACGGCCCCGCGGTCGGCGACGGCGCCACGCTCATGCTGCGGCCCGAGCGCCTGTACCTGTTGGGCACCCCCCCGGCGAGCGGCGCAGGCATTCGGGCCACGGTCACCGACCTGCTGTTCGAGGGCGCCACCCGCCGGGTGCTGCTGCGGACCGACGACGGCACCCCGCTCGCCGCCGAGGTCGCCTCCACCCACGAACCGGTGCGCCCCGGCGACACCGCCTGGGTCGCCTGGCCGCCGGACGCCCCAGTGGTCCTCGCCGGCCACAGCACCCGTGCCGGCGCCACCGGAACCGACGTCGACCACGTCGAAGCCTCGCTGTAGACCCCGACCCAACCCCCGGAGGACCCCGCCATGCACCCCTCGATCACCCGGCGCCGCTTCCTCGGCGGTCTCGCCGCCGGTGGCGCCGCCGCCGCACTGGCCCCGACCTTGCTCACCGCCTGCGGCGACGACTCGAGCGGATCGTCGGGCGGCAAGAAGACGGTCGTGTTCCACAACTGGCCGCTCTACATCGAGGGCGACGACCCGGCGACGTCGCCGACGCTGACCGGCTTCACCAAGGCCTCCGGCCTCGCCGTCGACTACACGACGGCCGTCGAGGACAACGACTCCTGGTTCGACAAGTTCTCCCCCGACTTGGCCAAGGGCAAGGGCGTCGGCGTCGACATCGTTGTGCTGACGACCTGGATGGCGGCCCGGATGGTCGAGCGGAAGTACGTGCAGGCGTTCGACGCGGCCACCTTCCCGAACAAGAAGAATGTCCTCGCCGATCTCGCCGACTCGCCCTGGGACAAAGGGCGCACGTCGACGATCCCGTGGGCGCAGGGGCAGACCGGCATCGCCTACTGGCCGGACAAGGCCGGCTTCGAGATCAAGAGCATGGCCGACCTCCTCGACCCCCGCCTGAAGGGTCGGGTGACGCTGCTGTCGGAGATGCGCGACACCGTCGGGCTGATGATGTTGCTCGACGGCAAGAAGCCCGAGGACGCCAAGGTCGCCGATGCGCTCGCCGCCATCGAGAAGATCAAGGCGGCCCGCGACAAGGGCCAGTTCCGCAAGATCACGGGCAACAGCTACACCGACGACCTCGGCGCCCAGGAGGCCTGGGCATCAGTGGCCTGGTCGGGCGACGTCGCGCAGCTCCAGGCCGAGAAGCCGGGGCTCAAGTGGGTGCTGCCGGCCGAGGGAGCGATGAGCTTCACCGACTGGGCGATGATCCTCATCGGTGCGCCCAACAAGGCCGGGGCCGAGAAGCTCCTGAACTACGTGTACGACCCCGCGGTCGCCGCCGGCCTGTACGAGTCGATCGCCTATCGCCCGCCGGTCCAAGGCGCCGTCGAGAAGATGTCGGCCGAGGCCCAGAAGAACCCACTGATCAACCCCGGCGCCGGGGTGAAGCTGCACGAGTTCCGGGTCCTCACCGCGGACGAGGACAAGCAGCTCGCCGAGGCCTTCAACGCGGCCACCCAGCAGTAGGGCGCAACGGTGGCGGTATCGGCGGCGGGACGCAGCACCCCGTGGTGGGTGCCGTGGGCGCTGGTGGCCCCCGGCGTGGCCTGGTTGGGCGCGTTCTTCGTCGTGCCGATGGTGCGGCTCGGGACGCTCTCGGTCCAAGACGGCGGGCTGTCGAACTTCGTCGACGTCCTCGCCGACAACAGCGAAGTGGTGCTGCGCACCTTCTGGTACGCCGCTGCCGCCACCCTCGCCGCGCTCGTGTTGGGCTATCCCCTCGCCTACGTGATCGCGACGCGCGGCGGGCGGGCGAAGGGGCTCCTGCTCGGCCTGGTCGTGCTGCCCTTCTTCACCACGTACCTGCTGCGCGCCATCGCGTGGCGGGTGCTGCTCGGCGGCAACGGCCCCGTCGTCGGCTTCCTGCAGGCCATCGGGTTGTTCGGCTCCGACGACGGCATCCTCGCCACCGACATCGCCGTGATCGGCGCGCTCACGTACAACTTTCTGCCGTTCATGGTCCTGCCGGTGTACGTGAGCCTCGAAAAAGTCGACCGTCGGCTCGTCGAGGCCGGGCAGGACCTCTACGGCGGGCCGGTGCGGACGTTCCGGCGCGTGACCTTGCCGCTGTCGATGCCGGGGGTGTTCGCCGGGAGCCTGCTCACCTTCATCCCCGCCGCCGGCGACTTCGTCAACGCCGAGTTCCTCGGCTCGGACAACCAGCGGATGATCGGCTCGGTGATCGTCGCCAACTTCGCCAAGGAGTTCCTCAAGCCCCAGATGTCGGCGCTGTCGTTCGTGCTGATGGCCCTGATCCTGGCCGGGGTGCTCGTGTACGCGCGCCTGCTGGGCACCGAGGACCTGGCGTGAGCCGGCCGTGAGCGCACGCCGGGTCACCGCCCGCCTGCTCGACGTCTGGGCGCTCGTGGTGCTGCTGTACCTGTTCGTCCCGATCGCGGTGATCGTGCTGTTCTCCTTCAACCGTCCCGTCGGGGCTCGCAACTACGAGTGGAACGAGTTCTCGCTCGACGCATGGACCGACCCGTTCAAGGATCCGAAGCTGCGCGACGCGTTCTTCACGAGCCTCGAGGTCGCGGCGATCGCCACCGCGATCTCGTGCGTGTTGGGCACGCTCGTGGCCATCGCCGCGGTGAAGTACCGCTTCCGGGGCCGGGGTGCGCTCAACGCGCTGCTCGTGCTGCCGCTGACGATGCCCGAGATCGTGCTCGGGTTCTCGTTGCTGCTGTGGTTCTCCACCCTCGGGGCCAGCCGAGGCGTGGTCACCATCGTCATCGCCCACGTGATGTTCTGCGTCAGCTACGTGGCCACCACCGTGAAGGCCCGCGTGCGCGGCTTCGACTGGGTGCTGGAGGACGCCGCGATGGACCTCGGCGCGGGCCCGGTGACGACCTTCCGCCGGGTGACCCTCCCGCTGATCGCCCCCGGGATCCTGGCCGCTGCGCTGCTGACCTTCGCGCTGAGCCTCGACGATTTCATCATCACCTACCTGAACTCGGGGCTCACCGAGACCTTCCCGGTCTACGTCTGGAACACCAAGCGCAGCCGCGTGCCACCGCAGCTCAACGTGTTCGGGACGATGGTGCTCGTGGTGAGCATCCTGCTCGCCGGCTTGATCGCACTGTCCGGGCGACGGCGCGCCGCCGGCCGCTAGCCTCGCCGCCGGCATGACACCCCCACGAGCACCACGCATCGCCGTCGCCCCGCACGACGTGCCGTCCTGGATCCCGGATGCGGTGGTGGCGGGCGGGGGCCACGTGGTGCCGCTGGCCGAGGCCGATGCGTTGGTATGGGGCTCGCCACGCCGGCCCGACCTGCTCGCCGACGCCCTCGCCGCCGGCGATCACCTGCGCTGGGTGCAACTGCCCTGGGCCGGGATCGAGGCCTTCACCGACCTGCTCGACGACGACCGCGTCTGGACCTGCGGCAAGGGCGTCTACGCCGAACCGGTCGCAGAGCTGGCCCTCAGCCTCGGGCTCGCCGGTCTGCGCAACGTGCACGCCTACGGGCGGGCGACACGCTGGCTCGGCCCGAGCGGGCGAAACCTGATCGGCGGGCGCGTCACGATCCTGGGCGGCGGCGGGATCACCCGGTCGCTGATCCGGCTCCTCACGCCGTTCGAAGCGCACATCACCGTCGTGCGGAATCGGGCCCAGGAGATGGACGGCGTCGACGTCGTGCTCGAGAGCGACCGCCTCGCCGACGCGCTGCCCGGCGCAGATCTCGTGGTGCTCGCCCTTGCGCTCACCCCCGACACCGAGGGCATCATCTCGGCCGCCGAGCTCGAACTGATGGAGCGGCACGCGTGGCTGGTCAACGTCGCCCGCGGCAAGCACATCGTCACCGACGACCTCGTCGAGGCCTTGCGCAACGGGGTGATCGGCGGCGCCGCGCTCGACGTCACGGACCCCGAGCCGCTGCCCGAGGAACACCCGCTGTGGTTCCTGCCCAACAGCATCATCACCCCGCACGTCGGCAACACCCCCGAGATGGCGGCGCCGCTGCTGTCGGAGCGCATCGCCGCCAACGTGCGGCGGTTCGCCGCCGGCGAGGAGCTGATCGGCCACATCGACGTCGGCCTCGGGTACTGATCTTCGGTGCTCGACCCCGCCGCGCTGGTCGGTCTGCTGGCCGACCCCGACCGGCGCCGAGTGGTGGCGGCACTGGTGCTCGATGCGTCGAGCGCCGCCGAGATAGTGGCGGCCACCGGCCTCGACGGCCCCCGGGTGGTGAAGGCCCTGACCCGGCTCGAGCGCTCGGGGCTGGTCGAAGCCGACGGGCCCAACCGGTACCTACTGCTCGGCGAGGCGTTCGCCACGGCGGCGCGCGCCGCAGCCCGGGACCGCCCGGCCGCCGTCGTGCCCGACGGGCCGCCCGGGACCGCTGCGGTGCGGCGCGCCTTCGTGCGCGACGGTCGCCTGCTGTCCATCCCGACCGTGCGCCACAAGCGTCTCGTGGTGCTCGACCTCCTCGCCCAGGAGTTCGAGCCCGGCCGGCGCTACCGCGAGACCGCCGTCAACCTGATCCTCGGCCGGTGGCACGCCGACACCGCGGCGCTGCGGCGATACCTCGTCGACGAGGGCTTCCTCGATCGTGCCGACGGCGAGTACTGGCGCGCCGGCGGCACGGTCGAGGCCTGAGCCCGGCGGTGCCCGGCTCGAGCCGTCCTCGTACGCTTGCGCCCGTGCGCACGTGGTACGAGCGTCTCGGCGTCGCCACGGACGCCACGCCCGACGAGATCCATCGCGCGTACCGCCGCCTCGCACGCCGCACCCACCCGGATGCACCCGGCGGCGACGCGGCCCGCATGGCCGAACTGAACGAGGCGTGGCGGGTGCTGTCCGACCCCTCCCGGCGTGCCCGCTACGACGCCGGGCTGCGGGCAGGGGCCCGCAGCCCGGACGACCCGGCCGACGACGGGACCGACGGCGGACCGGCACCGGGGCCCGGGTCGGGCCGGCGGCGCTTCCCCGTGTTCACCGTGCTCGCGCTGGTGACCGTCGCCGTGCTCTTCATCGGATCGGCCTATGCCCGACGCGACCCGAGCGCACCGGCGCCCTCGCCGGTCGACGGGGTGATCGAACCCGGATCGTGCGTCCAGATCCTCCCCGGTGACCTGGTCGAGGAGGTGCCGTGCTCGGGTCCACGAGCCGGAACGGCATCGGCCGTGCTGCAGCCCGGTTCGGTCTGCCCGAGCCCGACCGGTGCGTTCATCGACCGGCGACTGCGCACCGTCTGCGTCCTGCCGGGGTGACGGACGCGACGCCCGATGGTAGGTTTCGGGGCTCCCGGGCGATTAGCTCAGTCGGAAGAGCGCCACGTTCACACCGTGGAGGTCATGGGATCGAGGCCCATATCGCCCACTCCGGCCCCGCCACTGGCGGGGCCGTTGCGCGTCACGACCCGGCCGCGCCGACCGTTGCCGGCGGCCGGGACGGCTGTCCTAACCTGCGGCCACCCCTCGAGGAAGGACCGGGCGTGACCACGAGCCTGACCGCACAGGAGCCCTTCGACCCGACCGAGATCCGGCGCAAGTACCGCGCCGAGCGCGACAAGCGGTTGCGGGCCGAGGGCAACGACCAGTACGTGGAGATCCGCGGCGAGTTCGCCCGCTACCTCGACGACCCCTACACCCCGCCCGCCCTGCGAGCCCCGCTCACCGACACCGTGGAGGTCGCAGTCATCGGGGGCGGCTTCGGGGGCCTGCTCGCCGGTGCCCGCCTGCGCCAGGCCGGCATCGAGGACCTGCGCGTCATCGAAGCCGGCGGCGACTTCGGCGGCACCTGGTACTGGAACCGGTATCCGGGCGCGGCGTGCGACGTCGAGTCGTACATCTACCTGCCGTTGCTCGAGGAGCTCGGCTACGTACCCAAGGAGAAGTACGCATCCGCCCCGGAGATCCTCGAGCACTCCCGCGCGATCGGCCGGTTCTTCCGCCTGTACGACAACGCCTGCTTCTCCACCCGGGTCACCGAGTTGCGCTGGGACGACGCCGACCGGCGCTGGATCATCGCCACCGACCGCGGCGACGCCATGCGAGCCCGCTTCGTGATCCTCTCCAACGGTCCGCTGAACCGGCCGAAGCTGCCCGGCATCCCGGGGATCCACTCGTTCCGGGGCCATACGTTCCACACCAGCCGCTGGGACTACGCCTACACCGGCGGCACCTCCGAAGGCGGGCTCGACCGGCTCGCCGACAAGCGCGTGGGCATCATCGGAACGGGTGCCACCGCCGTGCAGTGCATCCCGCACCTCGGCGAGGCCGCCGGGCACCTGTACGTGTTCCAGCGCACCCCGTCGTCGGTGGACGTGCGCGCGAACCGGCCGACCGATCCGGACTGGGCCGCAACGCTCGAACCCGGCTGGCAGCGCCGCCGGATGGAGAACTTCAACAACTTGGTCTCGGGTCGCCCCGAAGACGAGGACCTCGTGAACGACGGCTGGACCGAGATCGTGCGGACCCTCGGCATGGGGGCCCGGGCCAAGCAGCGGCGCGAGCAGGTGGCCACGTCACTCGAGCACGCCGACTACCTGAAGATGGAGCAGATCCGCGCCCGGGTCGACGACGTCGTCGCGGACGAGTCGACGGCCGAGGCGCTCAAGCCGTACTACCGGCAGTTCTGCAAGCGGCCGTGCTTCAACGACTACTACCTGCAGACGTTCAACCGGCCCAACGTCACGCTCGTCGACACCGACGGCAAGGGTGTCGAGCGGATCACCGAGCGGGGCGTGGTCGTCGCCGGCGTCGAGTACGAACTCGACTGCCTCGTGTTCGCCACCGGCTTCGAGGTCGGCACGGCGTACACGCAGCGGGCCGGCTACGAGATCGTCGGTCGCGACGGGATCACCCTGACCGAACGCTGGGCCGACGGTGCCCACACCCTGCACGGCATGCACAGCCGCGGGTTCCCCAACTGCCTGGTGTTCTCCGGCGAGCAGTCGGGCTTCACCGTCAACTTCCCCCAGATGATCGACGAGCGGGCCCGCCATGCGGCCTACCTGCTGGCCCGATTCGCAGCGGACGGGGTGACGATGGTGGAGGCGTCCCAGGCGGCCGAGGACGACTGGGGCACGTTCGTCATCGAGCAGGCCCGGATGGCCGAGACCTACCTGGAGAACTGCACCCCCGGCTACTACAACAACGAGGGCAAGCCCTCGGAGCGGTCGCGTCGCAACGTGTCGATCGACGGGATGCGCTTCGGCGGGATCCTCGAACGCTGGCGCGACGACGGGACGCTCGCGGGCCTGGAGCTTTCGAGCTGACCGACCGGCGATCCACGGGGGCTGCGCCGGCGGCCGGTACCGTTCGCCCATGGTCCCCCGTTGCGAGCGCCCCGAGTGCTCGCAACCCGCGGCCGTCCGCTGGGGGTTCGACCCTCGGCGCCTCCTCGTGTGGCTCGACCGTCCGGAAGACGACGGCTCGATCGATCACGGCCTGTGCACCACGCACGCGCAGCGGTTACGACCTCCGCGGGGGTGGTGGCTCGACGACCGCCGGCTCGCCCAGCCGGCGTTGTTCCCCGGGTTCGCACCCAAGACCGAGGCGACCGGCGCCATCGATCCCTCCGGCCCGGCCCGTCCCGTCGAGGAGTTCGACCCGTCCTCGGACGAACACCCCGACGACAGCGCCGGATCCGTCACCCGGGGCAAGGGCCGGCGCCGCAAGCGCCGGGAGGCCGCCCGCCAGCGGGCCCAGAGCGCCCAGGCCGGCACCGATGAACCCCTTCCGTTCACCCCCGACCCCGGAGCACCCTGAGCGACCGATGGACCCGATCACCTTCACGTGCCCCCGCTGCCGCACCGAACGCACGGGCCGCTTCTACGGCCCCTGCACCGCATGCCGCGACGAACTGCGTGCGGCGCTCGGCGGCGAGGCCCGCCGCGTCGAGGTCGCGGCGTACGAACCGAAGATGAACGTCACCCCGAACGCCGTCGCGCTCAAGGAGTGACGTGCGCCAGGTCGTGGTCCACGAACTCCCCGCCTCCCCCGAGACCGTGTTCGCTTGGGTCGAGGATCTCACGCACTATCCGACGTGGATGCCGCTCGTCAGCCGGGCGGGCGCCGAGCCCGCCGCCGAGCCGCCCGCCTGGGCGGTCGAGCTGACCGGCCGCCTCGGTCCGCTCGCGCGATCCAAGCGGCTCCGGATGGTGCGCTCACGTCACGACGCGCCCCGTTCGGTCCGGTTCGAGCGAGCCGAACGCGACGGCCGGTCGCATTCGGCCTGGGTGCTCGGCGCCGAGGTCACCCCGACCGACACCGGCGCACGTCTCGTCGTCGAACTCGTCTACGACGGCGGGCTGTTCGGTCCGGTGCTCGAACGACTCCTGGCCGACCAGGTCGAGACCGGCCGGCGGCGCCTCGCCGAGGCGGTCAGCAGCGGGCCACCGCCAGGAGCTGCCGGGAGCCGATGAGCGTGGCGCCGTGGCGCCGGCGAGCCGCTTCGCGCACGGCACCGTCGTCGGTGGCGACGATCACCGGGATCGTTGCCGCAAGCGCGGCCAACCACTCGAGGATCATGTCGTCTGCGCTCACGCCGGGCGGGCTGAACGACACGCGCACGTGCCGGCGGCCCGACGGCTGGGCTGCCCCGAGTTCGGCTCCGTCGAACACGACCTCCACCTGCGTACCGAGCCGGGCCTCCATGGCCTCGAGCGCGTCGAGCAGCCGCTCTCGTTGCACGGGCAACGACTCGCCCGGCCAACCCAGTTTGGCCACGTTGTAGCCGTCGACGAGCAGGATCACCCCGGGCATGGCCAGCCAGGCTCGGGCGAGCTCAGCGGAATCGGCCGGGAGCCCGCGCACGACGGCGAGGGGCACCCGCCGGCGATCGCGAGGGCCCGACGCGGCGGCCGGCGCGGCAGCCGGCGCTGCGGCGGGCGCGGGGGCCGGCGCGGGGGTTGGCGCGGCGGCCGGCGCCGGTTCGAGCAGGCCACGGGCACGCTCGACGGCCGCCGCCAGGCGCACGACGGCGTCGTCCATGAGCGCGAGCGCCCGGTCGACGGCCGCGATCGGACCGACCGCCGGGGCCGTCGGCCCGCTCGCCGGCGGCGCAGGTACGGCCTCCAGCTCCGCCACCCGCGCCAACGCCGCCGCCGCAACTCCCTCGGCGGTATCGGCGCGCGCCTCGGCCGTGTTCGCTCGTAGCTCGGCGGCGTCACAGCGCTGCTCAGCGGCCACCGCCCGCTCCTCGGCGGCGCGCAGCCGGCGCTCCAGACCTCGACGTTCTCCCTCCGAACCCGTCAGCGCCCGCTCGAGTTCGGCGGCGCGCCGCTCGGCGGCGGCGACGGCCTCGGCCCGCACCGCAAGCTCGATCGTCGCCGCAGCGAGCTCGGCACCGGTCCGCTGCGCAGCCGCCTCCGCCGCCGCCAGACGACGGCGGGCGCTGCGCTCCTCGCGAGCGTCGAGGGCAGCGGCCTGTGCCGCCTCCTGGTCGGCCACCAGCGTGGCGAGTTCGGCCTCCCAACCCGGCGGACGAGCCAAGTAGAGGTGCGACGGTCGGCCGAGCAGGTCGGCATCCACCGAGGCGGCCAGCCGCTCCCGGAACCCGTCGTCGGCGTCGAGCACCCGGCGCACCACCGCGAGGGCCGCCGTCGGCAGCTTCTGGAACCGGGCGAAGGGGCGCAACGCCGTCGGGAGCGGGACCGACGTCGGCGGGCGAGCAGCGAGGACGGCCGCGGCGAAGGCCAGCTCGAGGGCGGGTCGGATCGCCTCGTCGGGCACCCCGGCTCCCTCGTCGGCCATGGGCGGGATGCTACGGCCCGGATCGGCGAGTACCCCGGAGGTTCCCGCCGTGCGCCGCTGCGCAGCGACGCCCTCGCCCCCACCCCCCCGCAACTTCGTACACCCGTTCGCTACGGTGGGTCGGGTGCAACGTACGTTCGACGACCTGGGTACGCCGCTGGTCGAGGTCACCTTCTGCGTGGTCGACGTCGAGACCACGGGCACCAGCCCCGCCACCGATGCGCTCACCGAGATCGGCGCCGTGAAGGTGCGGGGCGGGGAGATCATCGGCACCCTGCAAACGCTGGTGAACCCGGGTCGGGGCATCCCGCCCGAGATCACCTACCTCACCGGCATCACCGAGGCGATGATCGCACCCGCCCCGCGGATCACCGCCGTGCTGCCCACGCTCGCCGACTTCCTCGAGGGCACCGTCGTCGTGGGCCACAACGTCCGGTTCGATGTCTCCTTCCTCGATGCTGCGCTCACGGCCGACCACCGGCCCCGACTGGCCAATCCCACCGTCGACACGTGCGCCCTCGCCCGGCGCCTGGTGCGCGACGAGGTGCCCAACTGCCGCCTGGGCACGCTCGCCGAGCGCTTCCGGCTCCACCACAAGCCCACCCACCGAGCACTCGACGACGCCCTCGCCACCATGGAGCTGCTCCACCTGCTCCTCGAACGCGCCGCCCGGCTCGGCGTGCTCGGCCTCGACGATCTCCTTGCGCTCCCCCGCCTCGGCGGCCACCCACAGGTCGGCAAGCTCCGCCTCACCACCGACCTGCCCCGTCGGCCCGGCGTCTATCGCTTCCTCGGTGCGAGCGAGGAGGTGCTCTACGTCGGGAAGGCCACCGACCTGCGCCAGCGGGTGCGCTCCTATTTCTCGGGCGACGAGCGCCGCCGCGTCGGCGGGCTCCTGCGCGAGGTGCACCGGATCGACCACCTCACCTGCGCCACCACCCTCGAAGCCGCCGTGCGCGAGCACCACCTGATCCGCCACCACCGCCCGCGCTACAACGCGGTCGGCAAGGGTGATCGGGCGAACTCGTACGTACGGTTCGATCCCACGGCGGTGTTCCCGCGCCTCGTCGTCGGGCGCACCCCGGGCGCCGGGCCGGCCGTCACGCTCGGCCCGCTGCCCGCCGGCCTCGCCGGTCAGGTGGTCGAAGCGGTCGAGTCGGCCTTGCCGCTGCGGCGCTGCACGTTGCGCCCCCGCGCCGGCGGGCCCCCGCTGCGGGAAGGTCCCTGCGCTCCGGCACGGCTCGGGGTGGCGAGCTGCCCGTGCGCCGGCGGCGCCGATGCCGCCGGCTACGCGACCGTGGTGCGCCGCACCCTCGATGCGTTGCAGGGTCGCCCGGAGATCGTCCTCGAACCCCTCGCCGAACGGATGCGTCTGCTCGCCGCCCAGGAGCGGTTCGAGGAGGCCGCCACCGTGCGCGACCGCGCCGAGGCCTTCGCACGCGTCGTGCGCCGTCAGCGCCGCGTCGATTCGCTGCGCCGGTCCGGGCGGTTGCGTATCCAGATGGCCGACGGTGGCGGTGCCGAACTCGTCGGCGGGCGGCTCGTCACCTCGTGGACGGCGCACGACGCCCAGCCACGCCTGGTCCTGCTGGAGGGCGACGTCGCCGAGTCCCCCGACGACGACGAACTCACGTGTGTCGGCGCCTGGCTCGATGCCGAGGCCGGTCGGCTGCGCATCGACACCTGCGACGGCCTGCTCAGCTCCCCCGCCACCCGAGTGCCGTCGTTCCAGGCCCGCCGCAGCCCGATCGCCCGCCGCTGACACCGCCCGCCAGCGGCCCCGCCTCAGCCGCGGGTCGAGCGCTCGACCAGACGATCGAGCGTGGCCGCCGCCGAACCGGCGTCGATCGTGTCGCCCGCCAACTGCACCCCCTCCACCAGATCATCGACGCGGCCTGCCACGAGCAACCCCGCCGCCGCATTGAGCACGACGATGTCTCGGTGTGGGCCGCGATCGCCCGCGAGCACGGCGCGTGCGAAGCGGGCGTTCAGCGCCGGATCGCCCCCGCGCAGGTCCGGCGCCGTCGCCCGGGCCACGCCGAGGTCGCGCGGGTCGAGGATCCAATGGGTGACCGACCCGTCGCGCAGTTCCCACACGTTCGACGTCGTCGTGGTGGTCAGTTCGTCGAGGCCGTCGTCGCCGTGCACCACGAGCGCACGCACCGCCCCCTCGGACTGCAACACGCCGAGCATCTTGGGCGCCATGCGGGCATCGGCAACCCCGAGCGCGAACCGCCGCACCCGTGCCGGGTTGGCGAGCGGGCCGAGGATGTTGAACGCCGTCGGCACGCCGAGTTCGCGCCGGGTCGGGCCGGCATGCCGCAGCGCCGGATGGAAGCGGGGAGCGAAGCAGAACCCCACCCCGGTCTCGGCCACGCACGCGGCGACCGAAGCGGGGTCGAGTTCGATTCGGACCCCCAACTCGGCGAGCAGGTCGGCCGCACCACAGCTCGACGACGCCGCTCGGTTCCCGTGCTTGCACACCGGCACCCCGGCCCCTGCGACCACCAGCATCGACAGGGTCGAGACGTTGATCGAATGGCTCCGGTCGCCACCGGTGCCCACGATGTCGACGGCGTCGAGGCCCTCGGGAAGCACCACCGGCTCCCCCGCAGCGAGCATCGCATCGAGCATCCCCGACAACTCGCTGACCGATTCGCCCTTCATCCGCAAAGCGATCACGAAGCCGGCGATCTGCGCAGGGGTGGCGTTCCCCTCGAGGATCTGACCCATCGCAGCCCCGGCGAGTGAGGCGTCGAGGTCGTGCCCGGCGATCAGCGAACCCAGTACGCCGGGCCAGCCGCCGACGGCATCGAACGGTTGTGATTCCACAACCGGGGCAGGCTACCGGCGCCGCCCGTCGGGCTCAGGCGCTGCGGCGACGCTGGCGCACGATCCGGCGGCGCTCGCGCTCGGTGGCACCGCCCCACACGCCGACCTTCTCCCGCGCGAGGAGGGCGTGCTCGAGGCAGGCTTTCTGCACGACGCAGCGGCCGCAGATCTCCTTGGCCGCGTCGGCCTCCTCGTCGGTCTCGGGGTAGAAGATCTCCGGATCGAGGCCTTTGCATGCGCCACGATCCAGCCAAACCAAACGGGAAGCTGCCACGGTTGATCGCCCCTCGAAGTCGACCGTTCGGGGTGGCACACTACGACCGGTCAGGCCATTGTCAAGGGGACACGCTGGGATTTTTCGCAGCGTTCGACAGCGGGCCCGGTCTCAGGCGGTCACCTCGATGTCGAGGCGCTGTCCCTTGCCGGCATGGCTGTTCGCACCGAACGCGATGTTGCACACGAGCACGTACTTGCCCGGGGTGACCGTCACCGTGCCCTTGGCCGTGGCGTTGGCGGCGAAACGACCCACGACCGGCTGGAGCGCCCCGGCCGGAAGCTTGTCCTCGAGGATCGCGCCCGAATCGCTCTTCGGTAGCGCTGCGTACGAGTCACCCTTCACGATGTCGAGCTCGTGGTTCGCCGTCCCGGCGTTCTTGACCACGAATTCGATGGTGCCCGCCTTGATCTTGGTCGGCGCCTCGATCGACCACTCCTTGAGCACCACCTCCACCGAGGTGGGCGCGCCCGCAGCGGCGGCCTTGGTGGTCGTCGCCCCCGTGGTGGCCGCCGTCGTCGCCGTCGTGGCCGATGCGCTCGTGGTGGCCGCCGCCGCCGTCGTGGGAGCGGCCTTGGTAGTCGCCGCCCCGGTCGTGGCGGCGGCCGTGGTCGCCGCCGTCGTCGTGGCGCTCGATGACGAATCGTCGCCGCAGGCGGCGAGCATCCCGGCTGCCGCGATCACGGCGAGCATCAGTCCTGAACGACGAGCCACACATCCTCCTCGAGCGCAACATCGTCATGTTAGGCGTCCGCACGGGGTGGGCCGAGGTCGGAAGCCCGGGCGGGGCGACCGGGATACGGTCGCCCCGCATGGAGACCTTGTTCGGCCTGCCGGCCCATCCGTTCTTCGTGCATGCGCCGCTCGTGTTGTCACCGCTCGTCGCGCTCGCAGCGATCGCGATCGCCGTCCGGCCCGTATGGCAGCGCCGGCTCGGCCTCCCCGTCGTGGCGGCGTCGTTCGTGGTCCTCGTCGCCACGTTCCTGGCCGGCGAGTCCGGCGAGGCGCTCGATGAACTCCTCCAGGGCACGGCGGCCGTGCGCGAGCACGAGGAACTGGCCGACACCACGCGGGTGCTCGTGTTCGGTCTGTTCGTCGTCCTCGGCGCTCTCGTCGGCATCGGGCGCCTCGTGGCCCGCCGGGCCGAGGCGCCGTCCTGGGGTCGCCCGGCGCGCCTGGGTCTGTCGGCGCTCACCGTGGTCCTCGCCGTCGCCTCCACCGTCTGGATGGTGCGGACCGGGCACTCGGGTGCCGAGTCGCACTGGACCGGGGTCGTGCCGTCGTGACCCGGGTAGGGTCGGCCGGGTCGAGAGCGAGCGGCGGGGACCGATGAGCGACACAGAACCGGTACCGCAGCGGCGCCGCCGCAGCGGGCGTGCCGAGGCCCCCCGCACCCGGCTGCCCGAGCAGCGCCCGTGGTCGCAGCCTCGGATGCGGTTCCGGCCGACGGAGGTCGTGTCCGTCGACGAGCTCGAAGCGATCCACGATGCCTCGCTCGACATCCTCGAGCGCGTCGGGATGGATTTCCTCGATGCCGACGCCCGACGGCTGCTGGCCGACGCGGGTGCCGAAGTCGAGTCGGGCTCGGCGCGCGTGCGGTTCGATCGGGACTGGGTCCTCGAACGCATCGCCACTGCGCCGAGCGAGTTCACGCTGCACGCCACCAATCCGGCGCACCACCTCCGTATCGGGGGCGACTGGATGGCCTTCGGATCGGTGGCCAGCGCTCCCAACGTCGCCGACCTCGACGGCGGCCGGCGTGTGGGCAACCGTCACGACTACCAGAACCTGGTGCGCCTGACCCGGACGCTCGACGTCGTGCACCTGCTCGCCGGATACCCCGTCGAACCGGTGGACGTCCACGCCTCGGTCCGCCACCTCCATGCGCTGTACGACGCCGTCACATTGTGCGACAAGGCGATCCATGCCTACTCGTTGGGGACGCAACGGAACCTCGACGCGCTCGAGTTGGTCCGGATCGCCCGCGGGCTCGATCACGCCACGCTCGATGCGGAGCCATCGGTGTTCAGCGTCATCAACTCCTCGAGCCCGCTGCGCCTCGACGCGCCCATGCTGCAGGGGATCATGGCGTTCTCGGCCCGCAACCAGGTGATCGTGATGACCCCGTTCACGCTCGCCGGGGCGATGGCCCCGGTGACGATCCCGGGGGCCCTTGCCCAGCAGAACGCCGAAGCGCTCGCCGGGATCGCGTTCACCCAGGTGGTCCGGCCCGGCGCACCGGTGGTGTACGGCGGGTTCACCTCCAACGTCGACATGCAGTCCGGGGCGCCGGCGTTCGGCACGCCCGAGTACCTGAAGGCTGCGATGGTCGGCGGGCAGCTCGCCCGGCGGTACCGCGTGCCCTACCGCTCCTCCAACGCCTGCGCGGCCAACGCCGTCGACGCCCAGGCCGCATACGAGAGCGTGTTCTCGCTGTGGGGCGCGGTGATGGGCGGGGTCAACCTGCTCATGCACGGAGCGGGCTGGATGGAAGGCGGCCTCCACGCCAGCTACGAAAAGATGATCCTCGACGCCGAGTTGCTCCAGATGGTGGCTGCGTTCTGCGACCCGATGCCCGTCGATGCCGATTCCCTCGCCGTCGACGCCATCGCCGAGGTCGGTCCCGGTGGTCACTTCTTCGGCGTCGGCCACACCCAGGCCCGGTTCCGCACGGCGTTCCACCATCCGATGCTGTCGGACTGGCGCAACTACGAGACCTGGGCCGAGGCCGGTCGCCCCGAGGCCGCCGGCAAGGCCAACCGGGTGTGGAAAGAGCTGCTCGCCGCGTACGAGCCCCCGCCGATGGACGACGCGGTGCGGGCCGAGCTCGACGAGTTCGTGGCCCGGCGCGTCGCCGAGGGCGGCGTGCCCACCGACTACTGACGCAGCGAAAGAGGACCAGACGGTGAAAGCGCAGACCAGGGTCGCGGTGATCGGCGGCGGCGTCGTCGGGTGCAGCGTGCTCTACCACCTCACGAAGGCGGGCTGGACCGACGTCGTGCTGATCGAGCGCCGGGAGCTAACCCACGGCTCCACCTGGCACGCCGCCGGCGGGATGCACACGCTCAACGGCGACCCGAACGTGTCGAAGCTGCAGCAGTACACGATCGAGCTCTACAAGGACATCGAGGCCCAGTCGGGTCAGAACTGCTCGATCCACCTTCCCGGCGGCCTGATGCTCGCCGACACCCGCGAGCGTCTCGACTGGCTGAAGATGGCCGTCGCCCGCGGCCGCTACCTCGGCATGGACCTCCAGATGATCACGCCGTCGGAGGCCAAGGCGGTGTTCCCCCTCATGGAGGACAGGTACTTCGTCGGGGCGCTGTACGACCCCGTCGAGGGCCACGTCGACCCGACCGGGGTCACGAACGCGTATGCGATCTGCGCCCGCCAGGCCGGCGCGGAGATCTACCGCAACAACGCCGTGACCGACCTGCGCCAGCGTCCCGACGGCACGTGGGACGTGATCTGCGAGCAGGGCGAGATCCACGCCGAGCACATCGTCAACGCCGGTGGCCTGTGGGCCCGCGAGGTCGGCCGGATGATCGGCGTCGAACTGCCGGTGCTGGCCATGGAGCACATGTACCTGGTCACCGAGCCCATGCAGGAGGTCGCCGACAACATGGCTGCCACCGGCCGGGAGATGCCCATGGCGCTCGACTTCGCCGGCGAGATCTACATCCGCCAGGAGCAGGGCGGGATGCTGATGGGCACCTACGAGCAGGCCTGCGTGCCGTGGTCGCCCAAGCGGACCCCGTGGGACTTCGGCGCCCAGTTGCTCACCCCCGATCTCGACCGGATCTCGCCGTCGCTCGAGATCGGCTTCCGCCACTATCCGGCGATGGCCACCGCCGGCATCCGCTCGGTGGTGAACGGACCGTTCACGTTCTCGCCCGACGGCAACCCGCTGGTCGGCCCGATCCGGGGGATCCGGAACTGCTGGGTGGCGTGCGCCGTCATGGCCGGGCTCAGCCAGGGCGGTGGGGTTGGACTCGCGCTCGCGACCTGGATGACCGAGGGCGACCCCGGCATGGACATCTGGGGCATGGACGTCGCCCGCTACGGCGACTACGCCACGCTCGCCTACACCAACGCCAAGGTGCGGGAGAACTACAGCCGCCGGTTCCGCATCACGTTCCCCAACGAGGAACTCCCCGCGGCCCGGCCGCTGCAGACCACCCCGGTCCACGACCGCTTCGACGCAGCGAATGCGGTGTGGGGCGCCGGGTTCGGTCTCGAGCACGCCCTGTGGTTCCAGGAGCCGGGCAAGGCCCCGGTCGAGGAGGTCACCTTCCGGCGCTCCAACGCGTTCCCTGTCGTCGCCGAGGAATGCCGGGCGGTGCGCGAACGCGTCGGGATAACCGAGATCTCCAACTTCGCGAAGTACCGGGTGTCGGGGCCCGCTGCCGCGGACTGGCTGCAGGGGTTGTTCACCAACACGCTCCCGCGTCTGGGCCGCATCATGCTGACCCCGATGCTCAACCCCGCCGGGCGGATCGTCGGCGAGTTCTCCGTGGCCCGCACGGGGCCCGAGGAGTTCCACATCTTCGGATCCCAGGCCGCCGAGGTGCACCACAGCCGCTGGTTCCTCGCCCACCTGCCCACCGACGGCTCGGTGCGCTTCGAGGTGCTCGGCCTGTCGCTCGTCGGGTTGTCGATCGCCGGGCCGCACGCGAGAGCGGTGCTGCAGTCGGTCACCGACACCGACCTGTCGACCGCGACGTTCCCGTTCATGACGATCCGAACCATCGACGTCGGCATGGCACCCGTGCGCTGCGCCCGGATGACCTACACCGGCGACCTCGGCTACGAGTTGTGGTGCGCGCCCGAGTACCAGCGCTACCTGTACGACGTGCTTACGGAGGCCGGCGAGGCGTACGGCATGCGGCCCTTCGGGTTCCGGGCGCTCATGTCGCTGCGGATCGAGAAGTCCTTCGGCACCTGGTTCCGCGAGTACCGGCCGATCTACACCGCATGGGAAGCGGGCTACGACCGCTACCTGAAGTTCGACCACGACTTCATCGGCCGCGCGCCGCTGGAGGCCGAACGCGACGGTGGGGGCCCGGCGCGCAAGCTCGTCACCCTGGTCGTCGACCCCGACCCCGACGAGCCGGCGGACGTCATCGGTGACGAGCCGATCTGGCACGACGGCACGGTGGTCGGCTGGGTCACCTCGGGCGCATTTGCGCACTACAGCCAGGCCTCGGTCGCCCTCGGCTACGTGCCCGCCGCGCTCGCCACCCCGGGCACCACGGGCTTCGAGATCGAGATCATCGGCCACCGGCGACCCGCTCGGCTCCAGCCCGAGCCGCTGTTCGACCCGGCCGGTCGCCGGATGCGGGACTGACGTGCCCCGGTTCGTGCTCGACGGTCGGCCGGTCGAGGCCCTCGCCGGCGACTCGATCGCCTCGGCGGTGCTGCGCGCCGGGTCCGAGCCGGCCCATGGCGGCACGCTGTGCCTCGCCGGTGACTGCCCGAACTGCGTGGCCGAGGTGGACGGAGTTGCCTGGGTACGCACCTGCCAGACCCCGGCCCGACCGGGCGCCGTCGTCCGGCGCCAACCTCCGGCGGGAGCGCCCGCCTGGGGTCCGCACGCGAGCGCCCCGGCGCTCGGCGTCGACCACGTCGAGGCCGACGTCGTGGTGAGCGGCGCTGGCGCCGACGGGCGTGCGGCGGCCGGCGAGGCCCGGGCCCAGGGTCGCGAGGTCCTGATGATCGAAGCAGCCGACGGCGAGGAAGCCGTCGCCGTCTTCGACGGCCCGCTCGTCGTGGTGCGCACGCCGTCGGTCGTGCGCCAGATCCACGCCCACGAGGTCGTCGTGGCCACCGGTGCGGCCGAACTGCACCCCACCTGCCCGGGCAACCGCCTCGGTGGCCTGTTGACCGTCGGTGCCGCTCGGACGTTGCAGGACAGCGGGATCGCCGTGCCCGGGCCGATCGTCGGGGTCGGCACGGTCCCGGCCGACCTCGTCGACGTGGTCGTCGCCGGCTGGCCGGCGCGCTTCGAGGGCGACGAGCGGGTGCACGCCGTCGTCGTGCGGGAACCCGACGGTACGGAGTCGACCCATCGGGCCGCCACCGTGGTCCTCGGTCTCGGCCGAGCCCCTCGCGACACCCTCGCCCGAATGGCGCCGACCGCTGCGGTGCGGGCTGCCGGCGCAGCCGCCTCGCGCTTCGAGCTGCCCCCGCCACCGGCCGACGGGGTGATCTGCCCGTGCTCACGGGTCGAGGTCGCCGATCTCGACGGTGCCTGGGCGCGCGGGTTCCACCATCTGGAGTTGCTGAAGCGGGCGACGCTGTGCGGGACGGGCACCTGCCAGGGCGCGGTGTGCCAACCCCACCTCCGGTCGTTCGTGGCTGCCCGGGCCGGTGAGGTCCCGGCGCCGTTCACGGCCCGGCCGGCGGTGCGCCAGCTCACCGTCGGCGAAGCCGCCGCCGGGACGTTCCCCGATCCGTTCCGCCGCACGGCCCTCCACGATGAACACCTTCGCCTCGGCGCCACCATGGACCGCTTCGGCGGCTGGTGGCGACCGTGGCACTACGGCGACCCGGTCGCCGAGTACTGGGCCGTGCGCGAGGCGGTGTCGCTCGGCGACGTCTCGACGCTGGGCAAGCTCGTCGTGTCCGGCCCCGACGTCGTCGAAGCCCTCGAACGGATCTACCCCACCACCGTCGGCGACCTTCGGCCCGGACGCTCGCGCTACGTGCTGCTGCTCGACGAGCGCGGCCACGTCATCGACGACGGGATGGTGTGCCGCGACAGCGACACCCGCTTCGTGCTCACGTTCACCTCCTCCGGCGCCGCCAACGCCGAGGCGTGGCTGCGCGACTGGTTCGAGTCGTGGGGGCTGCGGGTGCACGTGCTCGATCGCACGACGTCGCTCGCCGCCATCAACGTCACCGGTCCGCTCGCCACGGAGCTGTTGCGGCGCTGCGGTCTGGACGACCCACCGCGGTTCCTGCAGCATCGGCGGGCCAGCGTCGCCGGCGTGGATTGCCACGTGATGCGCCTGTCGTTCACCGGTGAGGCGAGCTTCGAGCTCCACCACGCGGCACCCGACGCCCCCGAGCTGTGGCGGACCTTGCTCGCCGAGGGCCGGGCGCTGGGCGTGAAGCCTCACGGGCTGCAGGCGCTGTTCGGGCTCCGGCTCGAGAAGGGCCACGTGATCGTCGGCCAGGACACCGAACTCGACACGACCCCGGCCCGCATCGGGATGGACTGGGCCGTCAAGCTCGACAAGGGCGACTTCCTCGGCCGGGACGCGCTGATGCGCTTGGCCCGCGGGCCCGACCGGCGGCGCCTCGTCGGGTTCACCATGGACGGACCGGCTCCCCTCGAGGGCACGCCGATCCTGCTCGGCGGCGCCGTACAGGGGCACGTGACGTCGTCGTTCACCTCGCCACTGCTGGGGACGGCCGTGCTGTTGGGCTGGTTGAAGTACGGCTGGGCCGAGGTCACCGAGGTGACGATCGACGGGCGGCCGGCCACGGTGCGACCTGTGCCCTTCTACGACCCGGAGGGACGCCGTGCGCGGGCCTGAACCGATCCGGGCGCTGCGGGTCGTCGCCACGCCCCCCGCCCTCGATGCCATCGGCGTGCCGGTCGGCGCGCACGTCGTGCGGCTCGCACCCGACGATGCCCTCGTCGTCGGGGCACCCGATGTCACCGTCGCCGATCCCGACGCCATCGTCGAGCGCGACGACGGCTGGGTCGTGTGGTCGCTCACCGAGCACGACCTCGCAACGGTGATCGCCCCACGCGTGCACTGGCCCCTGCCTGCCGGGCGGCCCGCCGTGGCGCCGGGGCTGGTGGCCGGGGTGCCGGCCGTGCTGCGGTTGCACCACGAGTGGTCCTGGCTGCTGTGCAGCGCGGTGTTCGCCCACGAGCTGGCGGAGCGGTTGCGATGAACGAGTTCGTGGAGACCCTGCTCGACCTCACCTGGCACGAGCCGCGCCGCGCCTACGACGTGGTGATCATCGGCGGCGGGGGGCACGGTCTCGCCACGGCGTACTACCTGGCCACCCGGCACGGCATCACCAACGTCGCGGTGCTCGAGGCGGACTACCTCGGCTCGGGCAACTCGGGCCGCAACACCACGATCATCCGGGCGAACTACGGCATCCCCGAGTCGATCCGGTTCTACCAGCGCTCGGTCGACCTCTACGCCTCGCTCGAGGAGGAGACGGGCTGCTGGATCATGCACGCCACCAAGGGGATCCTGTGGCTGGCCCACACGGTGACCGGGGTGCGGGCCGAGCGGGCCCGGGCGATGCTCAACACCGAGTGCGGCGCTGCGACGACCTACATCGGCCCCGAGGACGCGAAGGCGTTGTGCCCGCAGCTCGATCTCAGCGGGGGTGGCCGCTACCCGGTGCTCGGCGGCTCGTACCACCACTCGGGGGCGACCGCCCGCCACGACCGGGTCGTGTGGGCCTTCGCCCAGGGCGCCATGCGGGCCGGCGTGCACGTGTTGCAGGGCACGCCGGTGACCGGGCTCGTGACCGACGGTGACCGCGTCACCGGCGTGCACACCCCGAACGGTCCGATCTCGGCCGGCGTGGTGCTGTCGGCCGTCGGCGGCCATGCGACCACCGTGGCCGACTGGGCCGGGGTTCGCCTGCCGATCCGCACCCATCCGTTGCAGGCCTTCGTCACCAACGGGTTTGCGCCGGGCCTCGGGCCGATCGTCAGCTCGACCGAGCTGCTCGTCTACGTGTCGCAGACCGCGCGGGGCCAGTTGCTCTACGGCGCCGAGTTCGATGCCCAGCCGACCTACGCCCGCAACACCTCGTTCGACACCTGCCAGTCGGTCGCCCGCAAGATGGCGATGCTGCTGCCGTTCACCGAGAACCTGCGGATCCTGCGGCAATGGACCGGCCGCTGCGACGTGTCGGCCGACTTCTCCCCGATCATGGGCGAGACGGGCGTCGACGGGTTCCTCATCTCGACGGGATGGGGCACGTGGGGCTTCAAGGCCATCCCGGCCGGCGGCGAACAACTCGCCGAGCTGATCGCCACGGGGAGGACGCCGGCGCTCATCGCCCCGTTCGCCCTGTCCCGCTTCGCCGAGGGCCACACGATGGCCGACCAGGGCTCGACGGGGACGCGCTGATGATCCGGATCGACTGCCCCAACTGCGGCGCCCGCCCCGTCGAGGAGTTCCGCTACGGCGGCGAGCCGCCCTCGGTTCCCGAGCGGATCACCGACCCCGAGGCCCGCAACATCGACCACGTCTGGTTCCTCGACAACGTCGACGGACCGGTGACCGAACGCTGGTACCACCTCGCCGGCTGCCGCCGCTGGCTCACGCTGCGGCGCGACACCTCCACCGACACCGTGCTCGCGCCCGACGATCGGGCGCCCGGCGCCCGTCACGACGACGGAGGCCATTGATGCGCGCCACCCTCGCCGATTTGCTCGCCTCCGGCCGGGTGCTGCTCGCCGACGGCGCCACCGGCACCAATTACTTCCGTATGGGGCTCACCTCCGGCGAGGCCCCCGAGCGATGGAACGTCGAGCATCCCGACCGCGTCCGGTCGCTGCACCAGGCCTTCGTCGACGCCGGCGCCGACATCTTCCTCACGAACACCTTCGGCGGCAACCGGCACCGGCTCAAGCTCCACGGCGACGAGCACCGCGTCCACGACCTGTGCGCCCGGGCGGCGTCGATCGCCAGGGAGGTGGCCGACGCCGCCGACCGGCCGGTCGTCGTCGGCGGCTCGATCGGCCCGACCGGTGAGCTGTTCGTGCCGCTCGGCGCACTGCACGACGACGAGGCCGTCGACGCGTTCGCCGAGCAGGCTGCGGCCTTGCGCGACGGGGGCGCCGACGTGGCTTGGATCGAGACCATGTCGGCCGCCGAGGAGGTGCGCGCCGCGGTGCGCGGCGCGCACCTCGCCGGCTTGCCGGCCATCGCCACGTGCTCGTTCGACACGGCGGGCCGCACGATGATGGGACTGCTCCCCTCGGAGTTCCCCGGGGTGTTCGACGGCCTGCCGGCCGCACCGCTCGCCATCGGGGCCAACTGCGGGGTCGGTGCGAGCGACATCCTCGTCACCATGCTCCACCTGGTGCCGGCCTCGCCGTACCCAGTGATCTGCAAGGGGAACTGCGGCATCCCACGGTTCGAGGGCACCGAGGCCGTCTACTCCGGCACCCCGGAGCTGATGGCCGGCTACGTGCGCCTCGCCGTCGACGCAGGGGTGCGCATCGTCGGCGGTTGCTGCGGCACCTCACCGGAACATCTCGCGGCCATGCGCGCCGCACTCGACGCCCACCAGGCGGGCCCGGCGCCGTCCCTCGACGAGGTCGTCGCCCGCATCGGCCCGCTCGTCAATCAGCCGCCCGAGGCGAACCCCGCCGCCGGGCGCGAGCGCCGGCGCCGCCGGGACGCCTGACCGATCGACGCTCGGGGACGGACACCACAGCATCGAGGTGTGGGGTCGGGGCCGACGCGTGCGGAAGCGCCATGGCGGCCACGAAGTGCTCCTGGAAGCGGGGCTCGAGGGCCGTCTCCACCTTGCTGATCTGGCGCGCGGTCGCCGTCATCTCGGCCCGCTCAGCTCGCGACAACAACGCCCGCAGCGCACCGACCCCGGCCGAGTTGCCCACGGCGCGCACCCGGTCGACGGGAACGTCGGGGACCAAGCCCAGCACCAAGGTGCGCAACGGGTCGAGGTGGGCGCCGAACGCCCCGGCCAGCAGCACCTCGTGCACCTCGGGCCGTCCGGCCTCGTCGAGGAGCAGTTCGATGCCCGCGCGCAGCGCCGCTTTCGCGAGTTGGATCGCCCGTACGTCGTGCTGCGTCACGCACAGCCGGGTGTCACCGCGCTCGAACAACACGTAGGAGAAGGTGCGCCCGTCGGGCACCACCCGGCGGGTCGGCGCGGCACCGTCGATCGTGCCGTCGGTGTCGATCACCCCGGCGAGGAACAGTTCGGCGATCGCGTCGACAACACCCGATCCGCACACCCCCGCGATCGGCAACCCGGTCGACGCCTCGGCGAACCCCGGCTCGTCGGACCAGGGTTCGCACCCGATCACCTTGACGCGCGGCTCGAGCGTTGCGGGGTCGATCCGCACCCGCTCGATCGCCCCCACGGTGGCCCGCTGCCCGCACGACAGCTGCGCCCCTTCGAACGCCGGGCCGGTCGGGCTCGACGCCGCCCACAGCCCGTGGCGGTCGCCGACGACGATCTCGGCATTCGTGCCGACGTCGACGAGCACCCGAGTGCCGGCGGCCCGGTGAGGACCCTCGGCGAGGACCGCGGCGGCGGTGTCCGCGCCCACGTGGCCGGCGAGCAAGGGCCCGGTCTCCACCTCGGCCCAACCGAGCCCCAGGTCGAGCGAGGTGGCGGGCACGCGCACGGGATCGGTGACCGCCGGGGTGAACGGCGCCACGCCGAGCGGGGTCGGGTCGAGCCCGAGCAGCAGGTGGTGCATCACCGGGTTGCCGACCACGACCACCTCGAGCACCTCGTCGGCACGCGCGTCGACGCTCGACAGCAACTCGCCAGCCAGCTCGCCGAGCGCGCGGCGGATCGCCGCCGTCAGCTCGGCGGCACCGTGCTGCATGGCGTAGGCGACCCGGCTCATCAGGTCCTCCCCGAACCGGATCTGGGGGTTCATGCGCCCGGCCGATGCGAGGACCGCGCCGGTCCCGAGATCGCACAGATGACCCGCCACCGTGGTCGAGCCGACATCGACGGCGATACCCAAGGTCCGATCCTGGAACCCCGGCCACACCCCGGCGAGGTGGGGCGGCCGGACGCCGTCGGTGCGGACGGCCACGGTGAACGCCCCGGTGGCCACCGCCGCCGGGAGCGCCTGCAGCACGGCGAGCGGGGTGGGACCGAGGTGAGGATGACGGTCGGCGAGCGCGTCCCGCACCACGGTGTCGACCGCGGCGCCATCGTCGATGGCGATCTCGAGGTAGGCCAGGTGCACGGTCGGGTCGATCCGCAGATCCGCGAGCAGCGCAGCGGCTGCGAGGTCCTTGCGCACCACCGGTCGGTGGACCTGCGAGTCGAGGGGCACGTCGATCGTCACGTCGGCCTCGACCGCGACCGAGCACCCCAACCGGCGGCCGGACGCGAGCGGACCCCGCCGAGCGACGTAGGCGGCCTCCGTGGCCGACCACGGCCCGACCGCGCCGGCGGTCGGGATCACCTGGCAGCGCCCACACACCCCTCGTCCGCCACACACCGAGTCGAGATCGACCCCGGCGCGCCGGGCCGCCGCAAGGACCGTCGTGCCTTCCGGGACCTCGACGCGCGCCCCGGCGGGGGCGAACACCACGAGCGTCATCCGGCCTCGGGCGTCGGCTCGCCGGCCCGCCCCAGGGTCAGCTCGCCGGCCGGCCCGCTGCCCGGCTCGTACCCACCGGCGGCGGCGAGGGCCCGCAAGCGGTCCCGATCGTAGGCGGCCTCGATACGGGCGGCTTCGGCCGTCGCCTCGGCCTCGAGATCGGCACCGCACGGCCGGGCCTCACGTCGCCACTGCTGCACGTACTGCGTTGCGGTCGTGAGCCCGGCGACCATCGCCGCCTGGTCGATCGACCCCTGGAAGCGCCGGTGCAACAGCACCTGGTGCTTGGTTCGCCCGGCCTGAGCGTTCACCTGGGCCGGGATGTCCCGCCACCAGATGACCACCACCTGCGGCGCCCGGCTCACGAGACCCCCGCGGCGACGAGCGGCAGGAGCGCCCGCCGGAACGGTTCGTCGCCGACCTCACGCACCTCGAACGCGAGGCTCAGGCGTGCGGCGGCGCGCCGGCCGAGATCGACGAGGTCCGCGGTGGCGGTCGGCACGACGAGCACGACGCGCCGGTAGTGGGCGAAGTAGGTGTCGCGCAGCTCGGGGTGGCGGTCGAGGCCGAGGCCGCCGACGACGAGTGCATCGAAGGAGCGGGCCAGGAACTCGGTGAGGTAGAAGGTGCCCGGTTCTTCCTCGGCCAGGGCGGCGAACACCGCCGGGGAGGCGATCACCTCGTAGCAGTGCGCCCCGGCAAGCCGGCGGGCGCCGTGCCGCTCGAGCACGGGTTCGAGCCGCCCACCGGTGCCGCAGTCGGCGTAGGCGACCACCGCGCGCCGACCCGCAGCGCCGTGCTGTTCGAGCGCCTCGTCGACGGCTGCGGGGATTCGCTCGGGCCGGTTGTGCAGGCCGGCGGGGAGCAGGACCAGCTCCACGGGCAGTCCGGCGAGCGCGCTGCGCAACTCGCGGACCAACGCCGCGCAGCCGACGACGAGGGTCGGCTCAGCCGGCGCGAGCGCGCTCACGACGCTCCCGGACGAGGCGGGTGGCCGTCTCGGCCGCCACCGACGCGTCCCGGCAGTAGGCATCGGCACCGACGGCACCGGCGAACTCGGCGTTGAGCGGCGCCCCGCCGACGAGGACGATCACCTCCTGGCGCAAGCCCTTGTCGACCAGGGTGTCGATCACCACCTTCATGTACGGCATGGTCGTGGTGAGCAACGCCGACATGCCGAGGATGTCGGGCTGGCGCTCGGCGAGCGCATCGAGGAACTCCCCGGCATCGGTATTGATCCCCAGGTCGATCACCTCGAAGCCGGCCCCCTCCAGCATCATGCACACGAGGTTCTTGCCGATGTCGTGGATGTCGCCTTTCACGGTGCCGATCACGACCTTGCCGATCGGCTCGGCGCCGGTCTCGGCGAGGATCGGGCGCAGGAGCTCCATCGCCGCCTTCATGGCGTTCGCCGCGAGCAGCACCTCGGGCACGAACAGGATCCCGTCCCGGAAGTCGACGCCCACGACCCGCATGCCCTCGACGAGGGCCTCGTCGAGCACCGCAGTCGCCGACCATCCCCGGCCGAGCAGGATCGTGGTGCCCTCCACCAGCTCGTCGAGCAGCCCGTCGTACAGGTCGTCACGCATCTGCAGGACGAGATCGTCGTCGGGCAACGCCGCCAGGTCGATGTCGTCGCCTGCGTCCTCGCTCACCCGTCCACCTTCCCGGGCGATCGCTCGCACCGTCATCGTTCGTGCTGCGCAGCGGAGGTTACAGTCGGCCGGATCCGGTGCCGGGTTCGCACGGTCCCGGTCGACCCGAATCCCAGTGGGGGGACTGCGCAATGGACCGTTTCCGCCGTTTGGACCTCGCTCGTCACTCGATGAGCGAGCTCGAGAACGACACCGTCGATGAATACCTGCGCGGCAACCTGAACCGCCGCCAGTTCGTCGCCCGAGCCAGCGTGCTGGGCATGTCCGGTGGGCTCGTCGCCTTCCTCGCCGCCTGCGGTGACGACGACTCGACCACCACGACCACCAAGGCGGGCGCCACCACGACCACCAAGGAAGGCGCCACCACTGCGGCCGGCGCCACCACCACGGCGGCGGCCAAGCCCGGCGGCACCATCAAGATCGGCGCCCCTGCCCCGTCGGCCTCGATCGATCCCGTCAAGGTCGGCGACCTCGGTGGCCTCATCGTGCTCTACCAGGTGGGCGACTACCTCACCTTCTCCGGTTCGGACCTCGTGCTGCGCCCCGGCATCGCCGAAAAGTGGGAGCCCACCGGCGCGAAGGACGGCAAGGAGTGGACCTTCACGATCCGCCAGGGCGTCAAGTTCCACGACGGCAGCCCGCTCACCCCCGACGACGTCGCCGCCACCTTCGACCGCCTCGCCGATCCGGCCAGCAAGTCGAACGCGCTGTCGGTGTTCAAGGGCGTGCTCACCAAGGGCAACGTGAAAGCGAGCGGGCAGAACGTCGTGTTCACGCTCGATGCGCCCAACGGCAACTTCCCGTACCTGGTGTCGACCGACAACTACAACGCCATCATCGTGAAGAAGGACTACGCCGGCGACTTCGAGACCAAGCCGATCGGCACCGGCCCCTGGAAGCTCGAGAAGTACACGCCCAAGCAGGGCGCGAGCTTCGTGCGCAACCCCGACTACTGGGGCACCAAGCCCACCTTCGATCGTGCCGAGTTCACCTACTACGCCGACGAGGCGGCACTGGTGCTCGGCTTGCAGTCGGGTGCGATCGACATCGCCCACGCCGTGTCCATCGCCGGGGGCAAGCCGCTCGCCGGCGGCTACTCCCCGAACCTGATCAGCTCCACTGCGCACCGCCAGATGCACATGCGGGTCGACCAGGATCCGTTCAAGGACAAGCGCACCCGCCAGGCGATCGCGCTCACGTTGAACCGGCCCGAGATCATCAAGGGCCTCTTCGACGGCAAGGCCGACCTCGGCAACGACAGCCCGTTCGCCCCCGCCTACCCCTCCACCGACAAGTCGGTCGCCCAGCGGGCCCAGGATCTCGCCAAGGCGAAGTCGCTGCTCGCCGCCGCCGGCCAGGAGAAGGGCTTCGACATCCAGCTCAACGCCATCAAGGCCCAGGAGGTCCCGGACTACGCGACGCTCGTCCAGAACGCCGTGAAGCCGTTGGGGATCAACGTCAAGACGGTCGTCCAGGACGCGGGCGAGTTCTACGGCGACGCCGTGTTCGGCAAGTCCCCCTGGCTCGACGCCACGATGGGCATCGTCGACTACGGCCACCGCGGCGTGCCCAACGTGTTCCTCGGCGCCCCGCTGCTGTCGGACGGCACCTGGAACTCGGCCCACTTCAAGAGCTCCACCTACGACGGCCTCGTGAAGGACTACTTCTCGGCCCTCGACGTGGCGTCGCAGAAGTCGGTCGCCAAGAAGATCCAGGACCTGCTCCTCGACGAGACCCCGATCGTGTTCGCCTACTTCTTCAACTACACGTCGTGGTCGAAGAAGGACGTGACCGGCTACGGGATCACCGGCATGGGGCAGATCGACCTGACCAAGGCTAAGAAGGGCTGACGGACCGCTCGACCGGACGGGGAGAGGTCCGCACGAGATGGGTCGATTCCTGCTGCGGCGGCTGCTCTCCGCCGCAGCGACCCTCCTCGTCCTGTCGGTGGTCGTGTTCGCCTTCCTCAACGTCCTGCCCGGCAACCCGGGCCGGGCGATCATGGGCAACCTGGCCGACGAGGCCGCGGTCCAGGCGCTCAACGAGCAGCTCGGTTACAACGACCCGCTCCCGACCCGCTACTTCCGCTGGGTCTGGGGCGTGGTCCGCGGGGATTTCGGACAGTCGTACGCCTTCCAGCGCGACAACGGACCGTTGATCTGGGACGCGCTGTTCGAGTCCTCGAAGCTTGCGCTCATGGCCTTCAGCATCGTGGTGCCGCTGTCGCTGGCCGGTGGTGTCGTCGCCGGGCTGCGCAAGGGCCGGGCGGCTGACCGCACCATCTCCACCGTCGGGCTGTCAGGCATCGCCATCCCCGAGTTCGTCTCGGGCCTGCTGCTCGTGTTCCTGTTCGCGATCACCTGGGAGTGGTTCCCGGGCCAGGCCCGGGCCGACGAGGGCGCGAACGTCCTCGAGCAGGCGTACCACCTGGTCCTGCCGTCGCTCACCCTGGTGATCGTGCTGTTCGGTTACATCGCCCGCATGGCGAGAGCCGGCACGATCGACGCGCTCGAGAGCGACTACACCCGCACCGCCACGCTCAAGGGGCTCCCCCGCTCGACGGTGCTGCGGCGTCACGTCCTGCGCAACGGTCTGGTGCCGACCGTTGCAGTCGTGTCCACCCAGGTCGGCTACCTGATCGCCGGCCTTGCCGTCGTCGAGACCACCTTCGTGTACCCCGGGCTCGGGAGCCTGATCATCCAGGCGATCCCGAAGAAGGACTTTCCGCTCCTGCAGAGCGCGATCCTCGTGGTGGGCATCATCTACATGGTCTCCACGCTGCTCGGCGATCTCGTGACCGCAGCACTCAACCCGCGTGTACGCCTGGGGGGCGACGGATGACGACCTCGGTGCCGTACCCCGCCGAGGCGCCCACCCGGCGCCGGCTGCTCACGCTGCGCACGGCGCTGCGCTCACCGGTGTTTCTCGTCGGCGCGGCGATCCTGGGGTTCTGGGTGCTGTGTGCGTTGATCGGCGAACGGTTCGCCCCCTACGACTGGTCGGCGACCGATCCGCTGCAGAAGAACCTGTCGCCGTCCTGGGACCACCTCTTCGGCACGGACCGCCTCGGTCGCGACGTGTTCTCCCGGGTGATCGTGGGAGCCCGCGACGTGCTCACGATCGCACCGGCCGCCACCGTGCTCGGCACCGCCGCCGGCACGGCGATCGGTCTGCTGACCGGGTACCTGCGCGGCTGGGTCGGTCAAGTGCTCGACCGGCTCAACGACTCGTTCCTCGCCCTCCCGTTCCTGCTCGTCGCGCTGGCCTTCGTCGCCGCCCGCGGACCGTCGTCGACCACGGTGGTGCTGGCGATCGCCGTCGGATTCACCCCGATCATCGCCCGCACCGTGCGGGCCGCGGTGCTCGTCGAGCGGGAGAAGGACTACGTGGTCGCGGCGCGCCTGCGCGGCGAGCGCGCCCCCTACGTCGTGGTGGCCGAGATCTTGCCGAACGTGCTCGGCCCGATCCTCGTCGAGTTCACGGTGCGCCTGGGCTACGCCATCTTCGCCGTGTCGACGCTGTCGTTCCTCGGGGCCGGGGTCCAGCCCCCGTCGCCCGACTGGGGCCTCGCCGTGGCCGAGAACCGGGGCTTTTTCCAGCTCTACTGGTGGCCGGTGCTGTTCCCGTGCCTGGCGATCGCATCGCTGGTGGTGGCGATCAACCTCGTCGCCGACGCCTTGCGCGAGGCCACGGCGTGACCGCCGCCCTCGACGTCGACGGCCTCGACATCTCCTACCGCGTCCGCCGGCGGTGGGTGCCCGTAGTGCGCGACGTGTCGTTCTCGGTGCCCGCTGGCGGTGCCTACGGCCTCGTCGGCGAGTCCGGATGCGGCAAGTCGACGGTGGCGCTCGCCGTCGTGCGGTACCTGGCCGCCAACGGGCGCATCGACCGTGGCCGGGTGTCGATCGCCGGCACCGACGTGAGCACGCTCGGCCCGGCGGACCTGCGGGTCCTGCGGTCGCGGGCCGTGTCGATGGTGTACCAGAACCCGATGACGGCGCTGAACCCGTCGATGCGCGTCGGCGAGCAGGTGGCCGAGGTGTTCGGCGTGCTCGGGATCGGGCGCGCCGAAGCCCTCGATCGGTCGCGAGCGGCGTTGGAGCGGGTCGCCATCGCCGATCCGGGACGGGTGCTGCGGCGTTACCCCCACCAGCTCTCCGGGGGGATGGCCCAGCGGGTCGTCATCGCCATGGCGCTCGCCAAAGACCCGGCGTTGCTCATCCTCGACGAGCCGACGACGGGTCTCGACGCGACCGTCGAGGCCGAGGTGCTCGATCTGGTGAACGCACTGCGGGCCGAGTCGGGCACCGCGGTGCTGTTCATCAGCCACAATCTCGGCGTGATCCGCCGGATGTGCGACCGGGTCGGGGTGCTCTACGCCGGCCGGCTCGTGGAGGAAGGCGACGCCGCTCGGCTGTTCGAGCACCAGCGTCACCCGTACTCGACCGGCCTGCTGCGGGCGATCCCCCGGGCGGGCCGGGTGAAGGCCGACGGTGCGCTCGACACGATCCCGGGGTTCCTGCCCGACCGCCCCGGCGGACTCATCGGCTGCACGTTCGCCGAGCGCTGCGCCCTCGCCGACGACCGGTGCCGGCGCGAGGAGCCGCCGCTGTCGACCGATGCCGACGGTCACCGGAGCCGCTGCTTCCACGCCGAGCAGGCCGGCGAGTTGCCCCGGACCGCCCCGACCACGACGTTGCCGGTGCGGCCGCCCGGACCGCCGCTCGTCGAGGTCCGGAACCTGTCGAAGACCTTCACCCAGGACGGTCACCCGCTGCGTGTGCTGCGCGACGTGCACCTGTCGATCCGCGCCGGGGAGACCCTCGGCCTCGTCGGCGAATCCGGCTCGGGCAAGACCACCCTCGCCCGGGCGATCGTCGGGATGCTCCCCGTCGATGCGGGTACCGAGATGACCCTCGAGGGCGCGCCGCTCGCCGATCGCACCTCGGCGCGGTCCACCGAGCAGCTCCGAGCGGTCCAGATCGTGTTCCAGAACCCCGACGCTGCGCTCAACCCGTCCAAGTCGATCCGCTCGATCATCCGCCGGTCCGTGCGCCGGCTCGGTGGCGGCGCACCCGGCCCCCGGACCGACGAGCTCGCGGCCGCCGTGCAGTTGTCGAGCCGGTACCTCGACGCACGCCCCTCGCAGCTCTCGGGTGGGCTCAAGCAGCGTGTCGCCATCGCCCGGGCGTTCGCCGGAGCCCCCCGGCTGGTGATCTGCGACGAGCCGACCTCGGCGCTCGACGTGAGCGTGCAGGCCGCGATCGTCAACCTGCTCGACGACCTGCAGCGATCGACGGGCGTGTCGTACCTGTTCATCAGCCACGACCTCGGCGTCGTGCGCTACCTCGCCGATCGCATCGCCGTGTTGTACCTCGGTGAGGTGATGCAACTCGGACCCGCCGCCGAGGTGTTCCGAGGTCCGCACCATCCCTACACCGAGGCGCTGCTGTCGGCGGTCGCGAGCGTCGACGAGCCGGCTCGGGACCGTATCCGCCTCACCGGTGAGATCCCCTCGCCGGGCGACCTCCCACCCGGCTGCCCGTTCCAGACCCGCTGCCCCCGGCGGCTCCCCGGCACGTGCGAGCGTGAGCATCCGCCCCTGCGCGAGCTGTCCAGCGACCACCTCGTTCGTTGCCACCTGCCCCTCGACCAACTCGGCGGCGGCTGACCGGTCGAACGGCCGACCGTGCGGCCGGCTCAGGTGGCGGCAAGTTCGTCGCGCAGGCGCCGCACCAATCGGGTCACCTCGGTGGGTTGGACCACCGCGACGCGCACGAGGTCGTCGAAGGCGGCGATGAGGGCCCGGATCGGCTCGGGGGCGGTGAACACGAAGTACTGCTGGCCGAGGTAGACCGCGGCACGCTTGACGCCGTAGATCGACACCGGCGCGGCGAAGCGGTCCCGGGCGTCGAACAGGAACCACCGCACGCTCGGATAGAGCTCGTCGACGAGGGTGGCGAGGTGGTCGAGCTGGTGGAGCCGCCGGCGCCGATCGAGCGTGCGCCACAGGCCCTCACCGCGAGCGAAACCCTCCAGGGTCTGCACGGTCGTGGCGCACTCCATGTCGGTGCCCGTCTCCCGGATCACCGAGAGACGGTCGGCGGAGATCTCGATCTGCTGGGCCGGTGAGGTCGAATCCCAGCGGGCGACTTCATGGCGGATGACCGCGTCGGTCTTCAGCAGGTCCGGCAGCGTCGAGGGGACGTAGCGGATCTTGGTTCCCGTGGCCTCGACCAGCCAGCGCGACAGCCGTTCGTCGTCGGGCGTGCGCGCCCCGGGCTCGATGCGCGGCTGCTCGGCCACGATGTCGGCCCGCACCCCGCCCACCTCGGACCGCCCGAGCAGCCAGTCGATCGACACCTCCGCCACGGTGGCGAGCTCGAGCAGCGTCTCGGTGCGGGGCAGGCGACGGTTGCCGGTCGACAACAGCTGGGACAGCGTCGAGCGGTCGACACCGGCGGCTTCGGCGAACGCGCTGCGACTCAGCCCGCTCCGGGCGATCGTCTCCCCGAGGCGGGTGCGGAAGACCGCCACCACTAATTCGTCCACACCACAACCGTAGTGGGGACGCAACACACGGCGGCTTGTGGTGCACCAACACGACACCTGAGGCACAAGTCCACGTTGTCGACCCTCTCGGCAGGGTCCACCATGAGCGAGCCGACACGAGGAGGGGCATGACGGCGGTCGCTGCGACACCGAAGCGCGTGCTGCGAAATCGCGGTGAATGGCGCACCGTCGTCGTGATCGTCGCGGTGTACGCCGGCTGGCTCGCCGTGGTGCTCGGTCATCGGTTCCTGCCGTGGTGGGCCACGGCAGCGCTGCTGGCGTGGTTCGGTGCCTGGCACTTGAGCCTGCTCCACGAGCTCGCCCACGGCCGGCCGTTCCGCCAGGACCGCTCGAACGTCCTCGTCGGGTCGCTGCCGGTGACCCTGTGGATCCCGTTCCGATCCTTCCGGGCCGTCCACCTGCGGCATCATGACAGCGAGCTGACCGACCCGATCGACGACCCCGAGTCCTTCTACACGGCGGGCCCGGCGTGGGCGGCGGCCGGTCCGGTCCGGCGAGCCGTGCTGCGCGCCAACTGCACGATGGCGTTCCGCCTGCTCGTGTGGTCCGCGCTGAGCGTGCTCGCGTTCGTCCGCGACGAGCTCCGAGCGGCCTGGCGAGGTGCGCCCGGCACCCGGCGCGCCGTCGGCGAGCACCTCGCCGGGGTCGCCGTGGTGGTTGCGGTCATGACCATGAGCGGGATCCCGTGGTGGCTCTACCTGCTCGGTGCCGTGTACGGCGCCCGGATGCTGAACCTCGTGCGCTCCTTCGCCGAGCACCGGTGGGTGCCCGGCGATGCGCCCCGCACGGCGATGGTCGAGGCGGGACCGGTGATGAGCCTGTTGATGCTCAACGTCAACCTGCACGTCGCCCACCACGCCGAGCCGTGGGTTCCGTGGTTCGACATCCCGGCGGTGGCCGCCAGGATCGACGCCGCCGGCCAGGCGGCGAGCGGAGCCGGGCGTTATCGCAGCGGCTACCTGGAGGTGCTGCGCCGCTACGCGTTCCGCCCGTTGGACGACCCGCGCTACCCCGGGTCCTGACCGGTCAACGACACGCAGCGATCAGGGCGCGCACGTCGTCGACGGTGGGCAGCACCGGGGCGTTGCGGGTCACGGCGTCGGCCAGGCAGTCGTGCGCGATCACCTCGGCCGAGGTGTCGTCGAGACCGAACTCGGCAAGCCGCCGCGCCGTGCCGACGGTGGCCGACAGCGCCGCCACGGCGTCGATCGCGGCATAGGCATTGTGCCCGTCCGGCGCACCGATCTGGCCGACCCCGAGCGCGAACGCCAAGCGGGCGTAGACCGGGGTGCATGCCGGCAGGTTGAAGCGCATCACCTCGGGCAGCAGCACTGCGAGGCCGGCGCCGTGGGCCACCCCGAGTCGGGTCGACAGCGCATGGCCGATCCCGTGGCAGGCGCCCTGCCCGGTCCCCGTCGCCATCGCCACGCCTGCGAGGTGGGAGGCCATCGCCAACTGGCTGCGGGCTTCGAGGTCGGCGCCGTCGGCCACCGCCACCGGAAGCCACCGACGAACCAGGTGCGCCACCTGCAGGCACAGCCCGTCGGCGTACTCGTTGCGGTTGCGGCTGCTGATCGCCTCGACCGCGTGGGTGAGCGCATCCATGCCGGTGTTCGCCGTGGCTCCCGCCGGCACGCCCGCGGTCAGCGCCGGGTCGAGCAGGGCGAGGCGGGGCAGCGCGCTGGCGTGCCAGGGATACACCTTCGCCCCGAGTTCGGGGTCGGTCAGCACCCCGAAGTCGTTCGTCTCCGACCCCGTGCCCGAGGTGGTCGGCACGCACACGACCGCCAGCGCGTCGACCAGCACCTGGGATTCGAGGGCCCGCACCGCGGCGACGTCTCGACCGGCGGGGTTGGTGGCGAGCATCGCGAGCGACTTCGCGGTGTCCATCGGTGACCCGCCACCGAGGCCGACGACGACGGTGCCTGCGACCGGTCCGAGATCGTGCAGTGCCCCGAGCGCCGCAAGGACATCGCCGGGCACCGGATTGGCGTGCACGCCGTCGAAGATCACCGACGGGAGACCGGACGCCTCGATCGACGCCACCACCGCGGCTGCCACCCCGGCGCCGGCGACCCCCCGGTCGGTCACCACGATCGCCCGCTCCCCGATCGCGCGGACCCGCTCGCCGAGCGAGGTCACGGCGCCCACCCCGAACACCAGCGGCGGCAGTGGGCGGATCTCCAGCACACGTTCAGCGAGCACGGCGGCCTTCCGTCGACGGCCCGGGGCCCCGGGCACCTGCGGGCCACAGGGTAGGTTGCTGGCGCCATGCGACCGTCCTTCGCACGCGACGACGTCTCGCTGCTCGTGCTGCTCGTCGCCAGCCTGTTCCTGACCGGCGCATGCGGCCTGCTCTATCAGCAGCTCTGGTTGCGCGAGCTGTCGCTCGTGTTCGGCATGACCGTGCAGGCCGCCGCCGTCGCCCTGGCCGTGTTCATGGGGGGCCTGGCCCTCGGAGCCCGCCTCGCGGGCCGCCTCGCCGACCGCACCCGGCGCCCCGTCGCCTGGTATGGCGCGAGCGAGGCCGTCGTCGGGGTGCTCGCCGTGCTCACCCCGCCGGCGATGGCGCTCACGACCGACCTCTACGCCGCGCTCGCAGGGATCGCCCCCGACTCGACGCCGTACCTCACGGTGCTGCGCGTCGTGCTCGCCTTCGTCGTGCTCCTCGTGCCCGCCACGGTGATGGGGGCGAGCACCCCGCTCGTGGTCTCGGCGGCGAGCCGGCGCTCCGGCCGGGTCGGGCAACGGACCGGTCTGCTCTACGCCGCCAACACCTTCGGCGCCATCGCCGGCGCGGTGTACGGCGGCCTTCGGCTCATCGGCGGCCAGGGCGTGACCACGTCGTTCCGGCTCGGTGCCGCCGTGAACCTCGGCGTCGGGATCGTCGTGATCGTCGCCTCGCGCCGCTTCGACCGTCAGGTTGCGGCTGCAACGATCCCGGCGGCGACCCCAGGCGGCGAGCCGGGGCCCACCGGAACGAAGCCGGCGCCCGTCGCCGCCACCACCCCCGCACCCGTGCGGCGGTTGGTGCTCGCCACGTTCGTCGTGTCGGGCTTCGCCACGTTCTCCCTCGAGGTCGTGTGGTTCCGGTCGCTGTCGCTCTACCTCGAATCGAGCGTGTACGCCTTTGCCGCCATGCTGTCGGTGGTGCTCGTCGGCCTCGCCGCTGGCAGTGCGCTCGTCACCCCGCTGCTCGGCCGGCCCCGACCGTGGCTGCCCATCCTCGGCGTGGTGCAGTTCTTCGCCGGGGTCAGCGCGCTCGCCAGTCTGTGGTTGCTCGACCGGGCCGACGGTCTGCTCGAGATCGTCCAGCACCTCGTCACCGTCGACCGCACCTCGTCGCGCTACACCCTGCTGCTCGCCGCGGTCGCCGTCGGTCCGGCGTCGCTCCTGCTCGGTGCAGCGTTCCCGATCGGCGCCCGCCTCTATGCCGAAGGGCGGGACCACACCGGCGACGCGGTCGGCCGGTTCTACGGCGGCAACACCCTCGGCGCGATCGTCGGCTCGCTCACCGCCGGGTTCGTGCTCCTCCCCGCCTTCGGCAGCCGGGCGACCGTGGCGATCCCTGCGCTCGCCCTCGTGGCCACCAGCTTGGCCTTGCTGTGGCGATCCCCGCTGCCGCGCCCGGTGGTGCCCGGCGCCGCGCTCGTTGCCGTGGCCGTCGTCGCGGTCGGTCTACCCGATCCCTCCGACGCCGCACTGGCACAACGATTCCCCGGGTCGACGCTCGTCGCGATCGAAGAGGGACGCCAAGGCACCACCTGGGTGATCGACCAAGTCGACACCAAGGCCCGCCACCTCTACGTCGACGGCCTGCACCAGGCCTCCTCCGAACCCGGGGTGCTACGGATCCACGAGCAGATCGCCTTGATCCCCATGGCGATCCACCCGGCGCCGGCGCGGGCCCTGGTGATCGGCCTCGGCGGCGGGGTCACCTCGGGTGCGCTGTCCTCGGTCCGCGGCGTCGAGGTCGACATCGTCGAACTGTCCCCCGAGGTGGTGCGAGCGGCCCGGTGGTTCGGCGAATGGAACGACGACGTGGTCGACAAGCCGAACGTGCGGATCCGATCCGACGACGGACGCAACCGGCTCCTCGTATCCGACGAACGGTATGACGTGATCACCGCCGACATCATCCAGCCCCGCTCCCCCGGGGCGGGCAAGCTCTGGTCGATCGACTACTGGCGCCTCGTGCGCCAGGCATTGGCCCCCGGCGGCATTGCGCTGCAATGGGTCGGAGCATCGCGCAACGAGGTCGAATACGGGCTCATCGTGCGCTCGTTCCTGGAGGTCTTCCCCGACGCGACGCTCTGGGTCGGCGGGCAGGTTCTCGTCGGCACGAACGGGCCGCTCCGACTCGACCGCCCAGCGATCGAGCGCAAGCTGGCGGATCCGGCCAACCGGGCCCTGTTCTGCACGGTCGGCGTGTGCTCCTTCGACGACCTCCTGGCGCAGTACGCCGCCGGGCCCGACGACTTGCGCGACTTCGTCGGGGCCGGCCCGGTCCTCGACGACGACTTCCCGCGCATCGAGTACTGGCGGTCTCTCGGCGTCGCCAGCGACGCTCCGTTCGTGAACCTCGATCCCCTGCTCGCCCGGCGCGACCCCTCGGTGCTGCTCGGGCCATGACCGTTCAGCCGGTGCGGTAGCGCTCCAGCGCGTCGAAATCCGGCTCGACGCCCAGACCAGGCCCGGCCGGTGCCGCGATCGTGCCGTCCGGCGCGATCTCCACCGTGTTCGGCAGCAACCAGTCCCGCCTCGACGTCGGCAGCGCCGGCGGGTCGTAGGGCACTTCGAGGTAGGGCCCGGCGCCGAACGCCAACGCTGCGTGCAGGTTGGCGACCAGGCCGTACCCGTTCGACCAGGTGTGCGGGGTCCAGGCCCGGCCGTGGAGTTCGGCCAACGCGGCGAGCCGCCGGCAACCGCCGATACCACCGGTGAGCACCACATCGGCCTGCACGATGTCGAGCCCGCCCCGCACGACCAGGTCGCGCGCCTCGTGCAGTTGGCGCACCATCTCGCCCGCCGCGAGGCGCAGGCTCGTGAGCCGCCGCAGCGAGGCGTACCCGTCGACGTCGGCGGTCGGGAGCGCTTCTTCCAACCAGTAGACGCCGAGCGGTTCGAGCGCACGGGCGACCTGTGCTGCGGTGGCGACGTCCCAGCGGGGTGTGGTGTCGCCCGGCATCCGCCAGCCCTGGTTGGCGTCGACCATGAGATCGACCCCGGCGCCGGCCACGTCGCGGACGTGTTCGACGACGGCGACGTCCCGACGCCAGTCCGGGTCGTGGAAGCGGATCTTGAACGCCCGGATACCCGCAGCCGCCTGCGCGGCGATCCGCGCCGCCCGCTCGGCCGGCGGGATGCGTTCGGCGTTGGAGGCGTAGGCGAGCAGGGTTTCGTGGCGGCCGCCCAGCAATCGGTGCAGCGGCAACCCCGCCGCCTTGCCGACGAGGTCCCACACGGCGACCTCGGCGGTCCACGGCCGGCCCCCGTGGAAGTCGATGGTGTCGACGACCTCTCGCACCACCTCGGTGCGCAACGGATCGAGCCCGACGAGGAACCGCTCGACGGTCGCCCGGTCGGGCAGGAAATCGCCGCTCGCATGGCCCGAGAGCCCCTCGTCGGTGTGGACCGACACGACGCAGGCGTCCTGGTGCGAACGCGGGACCGGGTCCCAGGCCGCCCGAAGCGGCGGGTCCCACGGAATCCGATAGGTGCGCGCCTCGACGGCGGTGATCCGCATCGACGGCACGATAGGCCCCGAGCCGATCCCGATTCCCGACCGATCCAGGCGCGGGGCATCGGACACCGAGGGCCTTCGGCGGTGCCACACTGTCGCCCCGGTCGAGGGGGACGAGGAGGCAGTCAGGTGGCTTCGCAACGACGGACAGCTCGCAGGGGCGCTCGGGTCGGTCTGCGGTCCCGGGTCCGGTACCGGTTCGACAACGCCATCGCCCGGGGTACCTCGGTGGTGATGCTCTGGCTCGGCCTGCTCACCCTGGCCGTCGTGGCGGTGGCCGCGGTGGCACTCACCTTCTTGCACCTGACCGGCGTGGGCGGCGAGGACGAGGAGTTGAACTTCTTCGAGGCGTTTTGGCAATCGTTGTTGCGCACGCTCGACCCCGGCACGTTCTCCGACGATGCCGGATGGACCCGCCCGTTCGGGCTTCTGGTCACGCTGGCGGGCATCTTCCTCGCCGGCGCCCTGATCGGTCTCATCGCCAACGCGCTGGACCAGCGCGTCGAGGAGTTGCGCCGGGGCCGCAGCCTCGTGCTCGAAGACGACCACACGCTCATCCTCGGATGGTCCGACCGCGTGCCCGAGATCGTGAGCGAACTGGTGCTCGCCAACGAGAGCCGGTCGCACGCAGCGGTCGTGGTGCTCGCCGACGAGGACAAGACGACGATGGAGGAGGCTTTGCGCGACCGGGTGGCCGACCTGCGCACCACCCGCATCGTGTGCCGGCGGGGCAGCACGTCGGCGCTCGTGGACCTCGCCCGGGTGAACCTGGCGGGCGCTCGCAGCGTCGTCGTCATCTGCGGGGAGGCGGGGGATGCCGCAGCGGTCAAGACGCTGCTGGCGGTGCGCGCGGCGTCGGGCACCGCCCCGATCGTGGTGGAGGTGAACGACCGCGAGACCTCCGCCTCGGTGCGAGCGCTGTTCGGCGAACGGGTCGTCGTCGTGAACTCCGATGCCGTCGTCGCCGAGCTCACCGCCCAGGCGTGCCGGCAGCACGGTCTCAGCCAGGTGTTCCGCGACCTGCTCGACTTCGACGGCGACGAGATCTACTTCGCGCCGTTCCCGTCGCTCGCCGGCCGTACGTACGCCGAGGCGCAGCTTGCCTTCGAGTCCTGCAGCCTGATGGGGGTGCTCAGTGCGGGCCACGTCCGCCTCAACCCCGACCCGTCCACCGTGGTCGCCACCGGCGACGAATTGATCGGCGTCGCTTCCGACGACAGCACCTTCGTGAGCTCGGGGATCCGGCCCACGCCCCCGATCCCGCCCCCGGTCCCGCTTCCGGCCACTGCGGCGCAGCGACGGATCGTGGTGATCGGCTGGAGCCAACTCGGTCCGCGGGTGATCGCCGAGATCGACGAGTTCCTCGGGACGGAGACCACCGTCGAGATCGTCGTCGACCCTGGTGTCCACGATCCCGACGAGGTCCGAGCCAGCGTCACCGCCCAGCACGTCCGCCTCGACGTCTCGACGCACCAGGGCGGCCCGCTCGAGGTCGCGCTGCACGCCGCCCGGCTGGCGCTGCACGAGGTGATCATCCTCGGCCGGCGTGACGGGATGCCCAGCGAGGAGGCCGACGCCGCAACCCTCATGCTGCTGTTGGCGTTCAACCAGCTCACCTCGACCGGACGGCTCGGGCCCGTGCGCATCGTCACCGAGTTGCTCGAACAACGCAATGCCCCGCTCGCCACGGCCACCGGGGTCGACGATTTCGTGGTCAGCGACGAGCTGACCAGCAAGATGATCGCCCAGCTCTCCGAACGTTGGGAGCTCGACGCCGTCTTCCGGGACCTCTTCGACGCCGCAGGGTGCCGAATCGAACTCGTGGTCGCCGACCGGTACGGAGCCACCTCGTGCACGTCGTTCGCCCAGGTGGTCGCCGCAGCGTCGGCCCAAGGCCACAGCGCGATCGGCTACCGGCGCGCCGTGGGCGGCGTGGTGGTGCTCAACCCGGCGAAATCTGCGCCCCTGGGCCTCGACAGCGCCGACGAGGTGCTGGTGCTGCGCTGAATCCCACGGATCCGGCTCCCCGTTGGCCTCCGGGACCCGGCGGACCGTAGCGTGCGCCCACCGCTAACCGGGGAGGTTCTTTCCATGGCCGTGACGACAGGCAGCCAGGTTCCCGACGTCCAAGTGCACGTCCTCGGAGAGGACGGCCGGCCCGCCGCCAAGTCGAGCCGCGAGCTGCTCGGCACCGGCAAGGTCGTGCTGTTCGCCGTGCCGGGCGCGTTCACTCCGGGCTGCTCCCGGATCCACCTGCCGGGCTTCGTGGACAATCAGGCCGAGCTGAAGGCGAAGAGCGTCGACGTCGTCGCCTGTATCGCCACCAACGACCCCTGGGTGATGCACGCCTGGTCCGAGGCCGCCGGCGCTCAGGGGATCCTGATGATCTCCGACGGCACGGGGGCCTTCACCGAGGCGATGGGGCTCACGATGGACGGCTCCGCGTTCGGCCTCGGCCGCCGCTCGCAGCGCTACGCCGCGATCATCGACAACGGCGTCTTCACGAGCATCGAGGTCGAGCCGGGCGCCGGTATCGAGGCCACCACCTGCTCGGCGGTGCTCACCCGCCTCTGATCGGCTCCTGCGGATCAGGGCAGCGGGTCGCCGTAGACCTCACGCGTGGTCGCGCCGGCATCGAAGCGGGTCTGCAGGGCCTCCATCGAGGCGATCGCCTCCGGACTGGCGCTGAAGCTCTGGAAGATCCGCTGGTCGTTCAGGACGGCGTCCGGGATCCGGTAGAGCTCATCGCTACCGGCCAGCATCCGCTTCATCCCCGCCACCGCCGCCGGCGGTCGAGCCGCGAGTCGGCTCGCCCAGTCGAGGGCGACGGGCAGTGCCCGGCCGGTCGGCACCACCCGGTTCACCCCGCCGAGTTCGAACAGCCGCTGGGCGGTGAACGGCGCGCCGAGCAAGACGAGCTCGGCCGTCGCAGTGCGCCCGATGAGCGTGCGCAACCGTGACGTGCCGCCGATGCCGGTGCCGACACCGATGCCCACCTCGGGCTGACCGAAGAGCACCTGCTCCTCGGCGATGCGCAGATCGCACGCCCAGCCCAGCTCACAGCCGCCACCCGTCGTGTCGCCGCTGATTGCGGCGATCGACACCACGTCGGTCGCCGCGAGCTCGTGGAGGCACCGGAACCAGGCGCCGCCGTCGCCCGTCGTCGGCCGGCCGGTGAAGGTGTTGGCGAGGTCGCGCAACCAGGCGTGCTCGAACCAGTGGCCCGGTACGCCCGAGGCCAGGACCGACACGCGGGCACCGGCCTCGCGGGCCGCGCCGAGTGCGTCGGCGAGTTCGCCGATCGCCGCCCACGAGCCGAAGTTGGCGATCGCCGGGTTGGTCATCGTGATCGATGCGACCCCCTCGGCGGGCCATTCCAACGACACGAACTCCCCCATGGCGGGCTCCCCTCGACGCGCGGTGCGGGCCGTGGCCCGGATCACGAGCGTAGGGGGCGTTCAGTACGGCTTGAACGGATCGACAGAGATGCTCTCCTCGCCCCAGCCGACGCAGATCGTGCGGGACTCGACGGTGGCGCCCTGCGGGATCTGCCCGCCGCATGGGCCGTGCCCGAGCCCGACCCGACCGCAGCGATCACCCCGACCGCGAGCCCATGGAGCCCGAACCTGCCGATCGCCACGCCTCGACGGAACCACAGCCTCCCGGGCTCGGGAACGAACGCGGTGCGATCTTGTCGAGATCTTGCGAGCTCGGGTTCACGTCACCGGATTCGAATCGGGTCGACGTAGACGTCGTCGATGCCCCAGGTCGCCGCCGCGCCGCGGGTGGAGAACTTGAAGGTGAGCTCCTGGGTCCCGTCCGCGCCGAACATGGCCGGCACCCCCATGCGGGGCGTCGCCCGCCATCCCCTGATATTCGAGTCACCGTTGACGTCGAAGGCCTGGACGCCCTCCGAGCCGTTGGACCGGACCACCACTTGGACGTGGAGGATCGCCCCGCCCACGCCCGGGTGGTTCACCAGGAGCCGGATCCCCTCCTCACCGCGTTGGATGCAGATCGTGCGCGACTCGACCTGGGCACCATTGGGGATGCGCAGGCTCTTCGAGCCGCTCTTGAACACGGTGTTGTTGCCGGACACGACCGTGGCGCCGCCCTGAAGCTGCCACTCACCGGAGCCGGACTCGAAGCCACCGTTGGGCATCAGGAAGTAGTCGTACTGGTCACCGTCCACCGGCTGGAACACCTTCGACTCGGCCCGAGTCGAGCACGGCACCGGCGCACCGAACGCGTGCGCCGTACCGGCGCCCGCCGTCAGCAGCGTCGTCACCGCAACCGCGGCGCCGATCCGTCGCGCCCGCTTGGTGGACCGGGCGCTCCCGTTCGCTCGAGCGCCGTCATCGTTCAGGGTGAGGCCATCAGTCATGCGTTCTTTGGTCGGACGTCACGGATCAGCGGGGACCGCCCTTCGGATTTCCGGAGGCCTTCTTTCCCGGCTCATGAATGCTCGTGATGCCCGCTTCGTGCTCAGGCCTCAGCCTCCGGCTCGCCAGCGACCGTGGATCCAGGACGCAATCGGGCGTCCCGGCCGGGCTGCCGGCCGGGACAACACCCAGGAACCGACGGCACCGACCGCGAGCAGGCAGGCGAGCACCGCACCCGGATCGAAGATCAGCTCCTCGGGGTCGAGTGTCTCGACGAACGGCAGGAGCACCAGCGCTCCCAGCGCCGATCCGATCGCCACAGCCCGCCACGCGACCGGCGACAGCACCCGCCCGCGCCCGATGGCACCCGAGCCCACCGCAGCGAGCAGGACCATTTCCGCCAGCAGGTAGAAGATCGACGGGTTGACCTGGCCGCACAGGAGGAACACCACGTTCATCGTCACCGCCGCAGCGAGCGCCGTGCGCAGCCAGACCCCGGCCAGCAATGCCAGGCCACAGATCACCTCGGTCATCCCGACCACCCAGGCGACGAGCACCACGTGACGTCCTGCGACGTCGAGCATCCACAAGGCGAACGGAAGCGCCACCACGTCCTGGTTGACGGCGAACCGTTGGACGAGATCACCGTTGCGCCACAGCGGCGAGGCCAGGTTGGCGACGCCGACGCGGAGCCAGGCCACCCCCATGAACAACCGCAACGGCAGCACGAGCACGGCGGGGTCGATCCTGCGGGCGACGCCCTCGTCGCCGATGGGCCCAGCCTCGTGCCTCGATGTCATCACGCCTCCGCACGTTCGCTCGAGTCGGCGGTTGCTGCGCCGGTGGGCGCCCGCCGGTCAGATCGGCTCTCAGGCATAGTGGTAGCCAGCCTGCAGGATCATGATGTCGTCGCCTTCGACGAGGTGTACGAGCCGGCGTTCCTCGTTTATGCGGCGCGACCGCGCTCCGGCGAGCGCATGACGGCGTTGCTCGGGCTTCCCGATCCCCGCGAAAGGATCACGGGCAACGTCATCGAGCAGACGATTGATGCGCTTCAACCTTGCCCGATCCGTCGTCTGCCAGAGAAGCAATCCTCCCACCCGTTGGGGGTGAAGACGAACCTCACCGGTCGAGTTCGTGCTGCTGCACCTCGCCTGCCCGGGCCTGCTCCAAGCTCTCGACGAGCCACCGCACGTTGGCGGGCGCCCGCAGGAGGTACGCGGTCTCTTCCAGCGCCCGGTAGTCGTCGATACCGATCAACACTGCGCTCGCGGTGATGGCCACCGTGCGTCCCTTCAGAGTCGTACAACATTTGGTACCACTCGGAGAGAAGAGATCACCCACGTCGGTCGCAACGATCGCACCGTCGCCGAATCTCGTGAGACGGATCGTCGATACGGGCGTCTTGAGCTCTGCGCTCAGCCGACGGCGCCATCCAAGCTTCGCGCCAGGTCGTTGCCGAAGCGACAACGACGAGTGGACCTTCAGGGACGGCTTTCTAACCCTCCGTACCACTTCGGTCGAGCCGGCAGTGCGCTGCAGCGGATGCTCGCCCGCCAGTACGTTGGGAAGTCCAAGCCGGTCTCCCGCCAGTTGCAGCGCCGACTGAAGCCGTTGGAGATAGACGAACTCGTTGTCATGTACGAGGCAGGCTCGTCTGTTCCCACCGTTGCCGAGAGCTTCGGCATCAACCGCGAGACGGTGATGCTGCACCTCGAACGCCGCGGTGTGCAGCGCCGTGCACACGTGCGGAAACTGACAGACCGGGACGTGAGGGCGGCCGCCGAGCACTACGGATCGGGCGACTCGATGAAGAGCCTGACCACCTTGTTCGGTGTCGATGCGACGACGCTCCGCCGAGAGCTCGCAGCGATCGGCGTAGCGTTGCGTCCGCCTGGGCGACCAAGAGGGCATTGACGACCCTGGTCTTCAGCACGGAGATCGCCGGGCCACCCGAAGATCGAGCGGTCGAACTCCTGCAAGCCGTATCGGCAGCGTCTCCTCACGCCACGCGCCGTCTTCAGCGCTCCAGACCGCCTCGGAATCTCTCCGCGGAGTCCTCGTTTCTTCGCGCTTCGCTGTCGTAGGACTTCGCCAGATCCCGGAGGACTCTCGCGGTTCGAGGCCAGCGATCGGCGTACCGATCAGCGTCGGCGCGGTACTTCGCCGCCAAGGCGATCTCCTGCGTCCCTCCATCCTCAAGGCCGCGCGAGGTGACACCACGCCGGTTCGCGATCTCGACTCGAAATCCATCTTCGAGCTCCTCTAGCTGAACGGACTCAAAGAAGTCGCGGACAACTCTTGGTGGCCACGAACCGTCATCGTCAGCGGGCGCGGAGACGAGAACCTGACCGATGTGCGAAAGCCCGATTTCCAACCTGCCTGCGTGACTCAACTTCTCAGTCACTGAGTCGAACCATCGCCGGAGCTCGGATGCGTCCATATTCCCGTTGACCAGGCCCGGCGGGACTGACCAAGACGACAGCAGCTGATACGCATTCATTGCCCGCCGCCTGTCCTCCTCGGAGACCGCTTCGTCCGTCTCCCTTGTTGGTCGGTACACGGTAAGGAGGATCTCGACGAAGAAGTCGCCATCCGTGGCCATCCTCCCAAAGAGGGCCCGGGCGTTCGGCTCGTGACCGAGCGTCGGGAGGTAGGACCACTCAAGCCGCGCGAGACGGTCCGTGCCAACCTGATCCTCCGCCTCCTGAAGGATGGCGAACAAGGACTCGTACTCGTAGCCCTGAAGCACATGGATCTCGTCATCTCCGCCAGTGGCAAGGATGCCCTCGAGACCGGTCGCGATCAGCTCAACGAGCGACTCCCGGGCAATCTCGGAGCGCGACGAGTACATGTTCAGGAAGTCGAGTGCTGCGGCGTTTCGACCCACCTTCATGAGTCGCTCGGCGACCAAAGCAACAAAGGCAAAGTCATGCCCCAACCCGAACGTCGGGAAGCGGAGCCAGAACGCTGTCGCGACTGCGTCGCCTCGTGAGTCAGCCTCGTTCCAGCTCGCCGGGTAATCGCGACTGCCGAGCAGTAGCCGCGCAACCTGCGTTGGATCTAGGTCGAGGTTCTCATCGAGGAGGCCGCCGAGCCACTCCCAACCTCGGTCTCGGCAAAGGCGCGCGAAGTAGGCGCCCGACAGCTCGACGAGCTTTGCGTCGTCAGAGACGAGCAGCCCGAGCAAGGCGCCTGAGTACTTGTCGTCTACAGCTCCTGCGAGAGACCAGCCCAATACCCCGGAGATGACGGACTTCTGCGCGAGGCTCGTGATGCCAGCGAGACCAGACTCTGCGTCGATCTCTCTCGCCGCCTGTGTTCTGAGTTCCGCGAGGCGCGCGTCATATGCAGCGACATCGTCGCGGCGGCGCATGTCGCCGATAGTTGGCACGTGTTCGACGAACAGCCACTCATTGGTGGTGGTGGCGTCGGCGGGGACGATTGCAGTGCACAGCGTGTCAAGCCGGTCAACGATCTCGCCCGGAAGCGCCCATGCCGCATCGGCGAACTCGCGGTGCTGTTTGACGATGTCGCGCAGCTTGGCCCACAGGTCATGTCGCGATGGTTCGAGGAGTCTCTCCGACCGCACCGCATTCTCAAGTTCGCCCAAGACTCGACTCATGTCGTCGGGCGGAAGGTCGGACAACTTGTCTGCGACAGCTGCCCATCGAGCACCATCCGCGCCTGCGTCAGCCACCACTCGGTTCACCACTTCAGCGATGAAGTTGAAGTACTCGACGTTCGTAACTCGAGGGTCCTGGGGCTTCCATTCGCGGAACCGAGGGCCGTTGGTCGGTGAGTGATGCCCATGGAGCTCAGGCAGGAGGCGGAGCATAAGCCTCCACGAAAGCTCAGGAAACCGGTCTCGTAGCCCATCGAGCACTTCCAGCCGCCGTTCCGGAGACGCCGAGGTCTCCGGGTGCCAAGGGCAGAGGATGGATGCGATGCTGTTGAAGGGTCGGTTCAGGAAGCGGCCTCCTGGATCGAGCGCGTCCAGCCGAGCGAGCAGGTCAATTGACGCACCGAAGTGGGGACTCGACCACGCGACTGCTTCGAGCGCCCACAAGAGGCCCGTATGGGGCGAATGAGGGCCGAACAGCCCTTGGTCGTCCTGATCTCTGAATATGGTCGCAAGCACTGGATCTGCGTCGGATACCCCCTTGCGGACCGCGTCGATGAAGCGATCAGGTGCGGCTTCTGCGAGCAGTGGCAGGAGTCCGGACAGCACCGCCCAGGTCTCGCCGGTGAGGTCCTCGTTCGCTGCAGCGAGAACGGTCCTCACGAGGTAGGACGACCAGTCGCTACCCGTCCCTGTGGTTGTGCGCAGGTCACCACCGTGGACGGCGAGGAGGCATATCGTCTCAGCGATCCCCTTACGAAGATCCGGGGAGTGCGCTTGCACCCTTCCCTCAAACGCGGCTTTCCATCGATCCTCAGCTGGAAGCCCTGCGGATGGATCAGGCTCCAGAAGAACCTGACTAACGATTGCCTCGAAGCGCTTGAGATCATCCTCAGTGACTGCCGACACGAGAAGTAGCCACGCGTCGGCAGATGACACCACATGCCACGAATCGCCGACCCGGACGACGATGGGATCTTCCGCGGAGGCAAGCGCTGTCAGTTGGTCACGCAGCGATTCGTAGTCCACCCCTGCCAGCAAGGCGAGTGCCGTCTTGTCGCCCTCCTTCTTCTCAGACCAACTTCCCGCGAGTAGCGCAGCGCGGATCCCACGGGCGACGGGTGGCGACGCCCAGGTGGGGACGTGCAGTGCCGGCTGAGTGGCGAGACTTCGTCTCATGGCGGTGAGGCTGAGACGTGCCAACCTCGCTGCATTCTCTGCGCGCCGCTCATCAAGGCCACTAGCCCGAAGCGCCTCCGCTACGGGGCCGACGGCGATCGGCGGTAGCGAGATGTCAGCGCTCGGCGCCCTGGTAGTTACCGGCACGAGAACGTGGTGGATGCTCCCCGCAGGGACTTCGGCTGACAACCCGTCAACGAGAGGGACGAGTACAAGGGGCGTTGGGCTCTCGAGGAGGCCGCGCCAGGTCGTACGGTCATCCACCAACGCCAGCCTTGCAAGAAGCTGACCCTGGCCTTGGGTATCCAGATTGATCGCCGCTGCTGTCAGGAACGCGATTGCCTCCTCGACGCTCTGGCCAGCGAGGGTGACCACTCTCGGCGGTCCATCAACCATCTCGACCAGGCGCGTCAGTTCAGCGTCCCGGCCGCTCAGCACTATCGCCGGAGAGAGCGAAGGATTCGTCATCGACGACCACGAACTCCACCAGAAGTCGCCGGAGCGCATTCCGTGCGGATTGAGTCCCAACTGCTCCGAGAACCATGCCCATGTAACTGGGGATGCCTCCAACCACATTTCAATCTCATCGAGGGCGTGAGCGCGGACCTCCTTCCACCGCCCCTCGGCCGTACGGTCTCGCGACCAGTCACTCCTGTGGGTCCACGGGCGAAGAATCGCCTCGACGTACGTGCAGTCCTGCGTGGCTCCGCCATCAGGTGCGGTGAGCCGCTTCGAGTAGTCGTCGTCCGCCTTCGCCCCCGGGCTGCTGTCAACAGAGAGTTCCCAGACGGAGAGGCCCGCGGGGACCCAGGCATTCGATGTGGTCGAACGTACCGTTCCATCCCAACTGCCGGCCGAAACACCCTCGCCTGCCGGCATTCCGAGCTGTACTACGCCGGGCGTCGATTCGAGGATCAGCCGCCTGACAAGGCGGGGGAACTCGGTCCTTGACGCGACCGAGTCAGCCCAGTTCTTCAGGCGGTTCCTGTCAGCGAATCCCGGCCGAGGCATGTTCACACCGTCCTTGACGAATTGTGGTGTCTTACATCACGAGCTCCATTCCTGCGCTGCCAACGGCGCTCCGTTCAGCCGATCCCGGCGGGAGCGCCAGTCGGGCATGTACTTGTCCATCAGGGTCGTGAAGCGTTCGCCGTGGTTGCGTTCGAGGAGATGCGTCATCTCGTGGACGACGATGTACTCCAGGCAGTCGGGGTGCTTGGCGGCGAGGTCGAGGTTGAACCAGATGTGACCGCTCTCTCGGTTGCAGGAGCCCCACTTGGTCTTCATGCGTCGGATGCTCCAGCGCGGCACCTCTCGACCGATGGTCGGCTCCCATTTGGCTACGAGCGAAGGGATACGGCTGCGCAGTTGCTCACGCTGCCAACGTTGGAAGACCTCGACGCGCTTCTCGACAGTCGTGCCCGCAGGTATGTAAAGGAGAACTCGGCTGCCTTCGACTTCGACGTGGGCGCGGCCGGGGCGTTCGATGACCTTGAGTCTGTGGCGGACGCCCCAGATGTAGTGGGACTCGCCACTGACCATCTCGCGATGGGACTGCCGCTCGACAGAGCGAAGCTGCTGCTGCTGGTGCTTGATCCACGGCAGTCGTTGGATGACGGCGAGGCGGACCTTGTCGTCGTCAAGCTTGCGTGGTGCGGCGACACGTACGCGCCCGAGCGGCGGGTAGACGCCGATGTGGAGGTTCTTGATGTCCTTGTAGATGACGTCGATGTCGATGCCGCGGACGGTGAGGTAGGCGCTAGTGGTACTCATGGCGCGCCTTCACCAGCTCGAAGAGTTCGTCGAGGCGAGCGAAGTCGTTGGGCAGAGCCTGCTGGATGGCTCGCTTGACCTTCTTCTCCTTGATCGGGTTACCCAGCCACGAGTCGGGCTTGGTGTGGCGCACGACCTTGTCGATCTCGATCGCCAGGTTCTCGGAGGGTAGGAAGAAGTCGACGAGGGCGCGCTTGGCTCCGTTGTCGGCCCATGTCGGGTAGGCGGTGTCGGATTCGCCCTTGCCGAGCTTGGCTGCGTGTTCGAGGAGCTTGTCGAGGTACGCCTTGTAGTCGAGCGCACCCTGTCGGCGCTCTTCCAGGATGGCGTCCAGCAGCTCGGACATCCGGTCGTAGTACTTCGGGTTCATCGCGCGTTCGTCGATGATCACCTTGCGGATGTTGTTGGTGATCGTCTCCGCGACGGCTTCGGGGTCCTTCTTGATGCCGTCAGGCAGCTTGTCGACGGCTCCGGCGCCGAGCTTCACGATGAGGTCGATGAGACCGGTGTCCTGGAAGTTCGAGATGACCTCGGAGGGCTTGGCGTTGATGTAGGTGTCGAGGAGGTGGCGCATGCCGGCTTCGTACTGCTTGAAGTCGACGTCCTCGCCAGCACCGAGCTTGACCTCGTCCCGTACCGCGGCGTAGTGGGCGATCTCTTGGCGGATCGCATCGGTCTCGGCATCGCTGTACCCGGCGGCAGCCATGTCGTTCGCGAGAGCACCGAAGGCGCGAACGACGGCAGCGACGGACTTGTAGAGCTCGACTCGCTTGGGTTCGTTAGCCTTGAGCTGTTCGGCGTTGCCGTGGTTCTTGGCGCAGAAGTACTGCTGGTACTGGAGGGTGTTCTTCGGCGGCTCGACCGGTTCGCACAGCGCGCGGATCTTCTCGAGCGCATCGTCGAGGTCGTCGCGGGCCTTGTCGATGCGGTCCGAGAGCAGGCCTTCGATGTCCTTCTTCTCGTAGCCGTCGAGTGCGCCGCTGGTGTAGTCGGTGATGGCGGACTCGAGGGAGTTGAAGAGGTCGCGGTAGTCGACGATGTAGCCGTAGTCCTTGTCATCACCGTCGAGGCGGTTGACTCGGCAGATGGCCTGGAACAGGCCGTGGTCCTGCATCTTCTTGTCGATGTAGAGGTAGGTGGCTGATGGTGCGTCGAAGCCAGTGAGGAGCTTGTCAACGACGATGAGCAGGCGCATCTGGCCGGGGTGGTCGAGGAACTTGTCCTTGACCTGCTTCTCGAACTCCTCCACCTTGTTCATCGCGGTGTCGGCTGGTTCGCCGAAGTGGTCGGCGAGCATCTGGCGGTAGATGTCGTACTGGCGAAGCTTCTCGGTGGCTCCGTGGCCGGAGTCCTCTTTCGAGATGTCGCTTGCCTGCGGTGTGTAGCTGGTGATGATGGCGCACTTGCCCTTGAAGCCGGCATGGCAGAAGAGCTCGTAGAACTTGCAGGCCTGATAGATGCTCGATCCGACCAGGATGGCGTTTCCACGACCGTCCGACAGCCTTGGCTTGGTCTCCATGTCGAGGAGGATGTCGTCGACGATCTGGCGTGCTCGCGGTTCGGAGCTGACGACCTTCTGCATGGTGCCCCAACGCTTCTTCAGTTCGGCGCGCGAGAGATCGGTCATGCCCTTGGTCTTGGCCTCGAACCACTTGTCGACCTTCTCCGGCGAGGTGAGGTCCTGGTCGATACTGCGTGCCTCGTAGCGCAGATCGAGCACCACGCCGTCCTCGACAGCCTCGTCGAACTTGTAGGTGTGGATGAAGCTGCCGAAGGTCTCGATGCTGGTGGCCTTATCCGCCTTGAGCAACGGGGTGCCGGTGAAGCCGACGAACATCGCACCGGGCAGGAGCTTCTTCATGGCATCGTGCATCTTGCCGGACTGGGTGCGGTGGGCTTCGTCGACGAAGACGAAGATTTTGCCCTTGGCCTTGAAGTCCTTCGGCACCTTGGCATTCAGCTCGGCGATGAACGCCGACTCGGCCTCATCGAGCTGAGGGTCATCATCGGAGCCGCGGAACTTGTGGACGAGCGAGCAGATCAGCCACTCCTCCGACGCGTTCAGCGTCGCAAGCATGTCGGCACCGCTCTTGGTGCGGTAGATCGACTCGTTGACTCCCGCGAAGACCTTCTCGATCTGCTCATCGAGCTCGGTCCGATCCGTGATCAGCAGAACCCTCGCATCGCTCTGGTGTTCACGGATCCACTTCGCAAGCCACACCATCGTCAAGGACTTGCCGGAACCCTGCGTGTGCCAGATGATGCCGCCTTCGCGCTTGGCGATCCTGGCCTGTGCTGCCTTAACGCCGAAGTACTGATTGTGGCGACACGTCTTCTTGATGCCCGCGTCGAAGACCATGAAGTCGTGCACCAGTTCGAGCAGGCGCTCTTTGGAGCAGAGCTGCGAGAGCGCACGATCGAGCGGATCCTCGATCGGTGACTCCTCACGCCAGGCGAGCCAGTACTTCTCGGGCGTATCGATCACGCCGTAGCGGAGGCCTTCGACGTCGTTGCCAGCCATCACCAACTGCACCGTCGTGAAGAACGAACGAATGAACTCGGGCCTCTGATTGCCGATCGTCTGCCGGATGCCCTCGGACACGGCGCCCTTGGAGCGCTTCAGCTCCCATGTCACGAGAGCG
>JBJTVH010000096.1:0-18584 GCA_046081125.1 Acidimicrobiales bacterium | reverse complement strand
CGTTGACGTAGGTGGCGATCTCGTCGAGCGAGATGCCCTTGACGACCCGGCTGCCCACGAACGGGGGGCGGAACACCGGGTTGTCGGCGGCGACCTCGGGCGACCGGGTGGGCGACCCGACCGGTGCGCCGGTGTCATTCGCCGGCGCCGAGCGCGACGGCAGCCCGCGACCGGTCGGGATGCGACCGAAGTCGGGGTCGTCGACGCCGTTGCGGCGCAGCTGCATCAAGCGGTCCATGACCGACATGCCCTCGAACGCGTCACGCCCGTAGAACACCCGGCCGGAATAGGACTCCCGCAGGTCCTTCTCCACGTAGCTGCGGGTCAGCGCCGCACCGCCGAGCAGCACCGGCACGTGCGAAAGGCCGTGTTCGTCGAGTTCGATCAGGTTGTCCCGCATGATGAGGGTGGACTTCACGAGCAGGCCGCTCATGCCGAGCGCGTCGGCCTCGTGTTCCTTCACCGCTGCGATCATGTCGGCGATCGGCACCTTGATCCCGAGGTTCACTACCCGATACCCGTTGTTGGACAGGATGATGTCGACCAGGTTCTTGCCGATGTCGTGGACGTCGCCCTTCACCGTGGCGAGCACCAGGGTGCCCTTCGACGACGACTCGCCCACGCGTTCCATGTGCGGTTCGAGGTGCGCGACGGCGGTCTTCATCGTCTCGGCCGACTGCAGCACGAAGGGCAACTGCATCTGCCCGGACCCGAACAGCTCGCCGACGGTCTTCATCCCGTCGAGCAGCACGTCGTTGACGAGATCGAGCGCCTTCCAGCCGGCGGTGAGCGCCTCGTCGAGGTCCGAGGTGAGGCCGTCGCGGTCGCCGTCGACGATGCGGGCGGTCAGGCGCTGCTCGACCGGCCACGAGGAGCGGTCGGGCTTGGCCGACGCGATGCTCTGCACGTCGGCGAACACCTCGAGCAAGCGCTGCAACGGGTCGTAGCCGGGGGCGCGGCGATCGTGGATCAAGTCGAGGCAGACCTGCTTGTGCTCGTCCGGGATCCGGTTGAGCGGCACGATCTTGCCGGCGTGGACGATCGCGGAATCGAGCCCGGCCTCGACGCACTCGTGGAGGAACACGCTGTTGAGCACGTGACGGGCGGCCGGCTTGAGCCCGAAGCTGACGTTGGACACCCCGAGCGTGGTCGATGCGCCGGGGATCTCGGCCTTGATGCGCCGGATCGCGTCGATGGTGTGCATCGCGTCGCGCCGCAGATCGTCGTCGCCGGTCGACAACGGAAAGGTCAGCGCATCGAAGATCAGGTCGGTGGCCGACAACCCGTATCGCTCGGTGGCGATCTCGTGCAACCGGTGCGCGATCTCCATCTTCCACTCGACGTCGCGGGCCTGCCCGCGCTCGTCGATCAGCAGGCAGATCACGGCCGACCCGTGATCACGGGCGAGTGAGAACACGCGATCCAGCCGGCTCCCGGGCAGCTCGCCGTCCTCGAGGTTGGCCGAGTTGAGGATCGCGCGGCCCCCGATGCGTTCGAGCGCGGCCTGCATCACCGGAGGCTCGGTGGAATCGATGACGAGCGGGGCGGCCGCTGCGGTGGCGAACCGGGCGGCGATCTCGTCCATGTCGGCCGTGCCGTCGCGCCCGACGTAGTCGACGCAGACATCGAGGACGTGCGCGCCCTCCCGCACCTGCTCCACGGCCATGCGGCTGCAGGTGTCCCAGTCGCCGGCGAGCATTGCGTCCCGGAACGCCTTGGAGCCGTTGGCGTTCGTGCGTTCGCCGATGATCAGGAACGAGTTGTCCTGACGGATCGGTACCGGGCTGTAGATCGAGGAGACCGACGGCTCGAGCGCCGGGGTGCGCCGAGCCGGGGTGAGGTTGCGACAGCGCTCCACCACCTGGCGCAGGTGTTCGGGCGTGGTGCCGCAACAGCCGCCGACGACCTGCACGCCGAGTTCGGTGACGAACCGGGCGTGGAACTCGGCGAGGGCGGCCGGGGTGAGGTCGTAGTGCGTGCGCCCGTCGAGCACCTGGGGCATGCCGGCGTTGGGCAGTACCGAGATCGGGAACGGCGAGTACTGCGACAGGTGGCGGAGGTGCTCGCTCATCTCCGCCGGGCCGGTCGCGCAGTTGATCCCGAGCACGTCGGGGCGCAGGCCGGCGAGGCCGACGAGCGCCGCGCCGATCTCGGACCCGACCAGCATCCGGCCCGTGGTCTCCATGGTGACCTGCACCTGGATCGGCACGCTGCGCCCGACCGCCGCCATCGCTCGGCGGCACCCGACCATGGCGGCTTTGACCTGGAGCAGGTCCATGCAGGTCTCGACCAGGAACACGTCGACACCGCCGTCGAGCAGCCCGCGTGCCATCTCCTCGTAGGCGTCACGCAGATCGGCGAAGCGCACGTGGCCGATCGACGGCAGCTTCGTGCCGGGCCCGATCGAGCCGGCGACGTACCGGGTGCGGCCGTCGGCCTCCCACCCCGAGGCGACCTCCCGGGCGATCCGGGCGGCGGCCACGTTGATCTCGTACGCCCGGTCCTGCAGGCCGTACTCGGCGAGCACGGGCGCGAACGCCCCGAAGGTGTCGGTCTCGACCGCGTCCACACCCACGGCGAAGAACGAGTCGTGGAGATCGGCGATCACGTCGGGGCGGGTGAGCACCAGGTACTCGTTGCACCCTTCGAGGGCCGGACCGCCGAAGTCGTCGGCGGTCAGGTCTCGGCGCTGGAGGTTGGTGCCGGTCGCACCGTCGTAGACCACGACGCGCTCGGCCACGGCGGACAGGTACGGCTGGCGGACCACCGGCGAAGGCTATCGGTGCGATCTCGTCCAGCGCTGCGCCGTACGGCACCTGTGCCGGTACCCTGCGTGGTCCCATGACCCGCGAGCGCATCTACACCAAGACCGGTGACGACGGAACGACCGGCCTGTTCTACGGGGGTCGGGTGCGCAAGGACTCCGAACTGCCGCGCGCCTACGGCACCGTCGACGAGGCCCAGGCCGTGCTCGGTATCGCCCGGGCCCACGCCGGCGCCGGATCCGAACTCGACGGGTTGCTGATCGCCCTCGAACGTGACCTCTACGTGCTCATGGCCGAACTGGCGACGCTTCCCGAGAACCGGCACAAGCTCACCCCTGGATCGTCTGCGGTCACCGAGGAGATGGTCACGATCCTCGAGCGGCACATCGATGCCCTCAGTGAGCGGTTCGATCCGCCGACAGAGTTCGTCGTGCCCGGTGGATCGCTCGTCGCCGCTCATCTCGATCTGGCCCGCACCGTCGTTCGCCGGGCCGAACGCCACGCCCTGAGCGCTGCGCCGGCGCCCTCGCACGTCGTCGCCTACCTGAACCGTCTGTCCGACCTGCTGTGGACCATGGCCCGCTGGCAGGAGGGCACCTCCCTCGCCGCCCGCCTCTGACCCTGACCGGAGCACCCCATGGCTGTCAGCTTTGCCATCTCTCGCAACGCCCCCAAGGAGTTCGATGCCATCGGCATCGGCGTGACCTCAGACGGTCAGGTCCCCAAGTCCGTCGGGTACAACCGCGCCCGCCTGGCGCAGTTGGGGTTCGAGGGCAAGCTCGGCCAGGTAGCGGTGCTCCCGGCGCTCGCCGGACCGGCCACCATCGCCGTCGGCCTGGGGGAGCGCAGCAAGGTGACCCCGGCGTCCCTGCGGACCTCGGCGGCTTCGCTGGCCCGGGCCGCAGGCAAGTGGAAGCGGCTCGTCACGCCACTCGCCGACGTGAAAGGTCTCGACCCGTTCGAGGCCGCGCAGGCCGTCGCCGAGGGCCTCGTGCTCGCCTCGTACAAGTTCGTCAACCACCGTTCGGACCGCAGCGGCATCAGCGCGATCGAACAGGTGACCCTGCTCGCCAGCGACCTCGAGCACGCCAAGGCCATGGAGGACGGCGCGAGCCGGGGTGGTGCGGTCGGTGAGGCGGTCAACCTGGCCCGCGACCTCGCGAACACCGCACCCGCCCATCTCAACGCGCAGGACCTCGCCGAGTTCGCCGTGCGGCGCGGGCATGCGATGGGGCTCACGGTCGAGGTGTTCGACGAGAAGGCGATCGCCGAGCTGCGCCTCGGGGGCATGCTGGCCGTCAACGCGGGCTCGACCGAACCGCCCCGGATGGTGAAGCTCACGTACACGCCCCGGTCGTGGAAGTCGACGGTCGCGCTGGTCGGCAAGGGCGTCATGTACGACTCCGGCGGCATCTCGCTGAAGCCATCCGACGGCATGCACCAGTACATGAAGATGGACATGACCGGTGCGGCGGTCGTGCTCGCCACGATGCTGGCGCTGCGGGCCACGCGGCCCCGCGTCCGGGTGGTCGGCTACCTCATGTGTACCGACAACATGCCCTCGGGCAGCGCCATGAAGCTCGGCGACGTGATCACGTACCGCAACGGTCGCACCGTCGAGGTGCTCAACACCGACGCCGAGGGCCGCTTGATCCTTGCCGACGGTCTCTCGCTCGCCGTGGAGGAGGGCGCCGACGCGCTCGTCGACATCGCGACGCTCACCGGGGCGTGCATGGTGGCGCTCGGGAACAAGTTCGCCGGGCTGATGGGCAACCACCAGGGGTGGATCGACCAGGTGCGCTCGGCGGGCGATCGGGCCGACGAGCGCCTGTGGCAGTTGCCGCTGCCCGTCGAATACCGCAAGTTGCTCGATTCCGACGTGGCCGACCTGAAGAACATCGGCGGCCCGAACGCCGGCGCGCTCACGGCGGGGCTGTTCCTGCAGGAGTTCGTCGGCGGCAAGCCGTGGGCGCATCTCGACATCGCCGGTCCGATGAAGGCCGACGGCGACGAGGGCTGGGTGGCCAAGGGCGCGACCGCGTTCGGCGTGCGCACGTTGGTCGAACTGCTCGATCGGTTCAGCCCGCCCAAGGGCTGACGGGGGCCACCGGCGCGGCCAGCCAGTCCCGGTGCGCTGTCTGCAACGACGAGGGCAGCCGCTGGAGGTGGTGGGGGGCGAGCGTCGGGATCCGGCGTCGCACGCACAGGCCCCAGCGGTGCGGGGCCGCCAGGTCGAACGTGCAGCAGCGGTGCAGCGTCCGCCCGAGCGGGCTGTGGCGCGCCGTCGAGGGCGCGAGGCCGAGTGCCGCTGCGGTCTCGAGCAGGTCGATCTCGTATCCCGTCGGCCAGTGGTCGAAGCCGTCGGCGAACCGGCGCAAGAGCCACACCGTGGACGGGCCGAGGATGCCCAACCAGAACCGCTCGACGTAGCCGTCCCGAGGGTCGTGGCCCCAGGTCGGCTGTTCGGCGTCGGGCCAGGGCAGGATGGCGAGCGTGGACGAGGGCAGGTCGAGCGCGGTGGTCATGCCCGGGGGAGGCGCCGGTCGGCCCGGCTCCGGAAGGCCGTGGTGGATGATCGCGCTCGCCACCCTCGTGGTCCCCGCGTGCGGGGGCCGCGGGCCGTCGTTGTCCGAAGAAGCGCAACGAGGCCGCACGGTTGCGGCGCGCGCCGGTTGCGCGGCCTGCCACAGCGCGGACGGCACCGCCGGGGTGGGCCCGACGTGGCGTGGGTCATGGGGGACGACCGTCCGGCTCGCCGACGGCTCGGTTACGGTCTTCGACGGCCCTTACGTGGAGCGTGCGGTACGGAACCCGGGCGCTGAACGCCGTGAGGGGTCGTGGCCACCCATGCCTGCGTACACCACCGCCCTCGTCAGCGCTCGCCAACTCGCCGAGCTCGTCGCGTACCTGCGAGAGCTGTCGTGAGCGACAAGGTGACGCCGCCGGCGATGCGGCGGCGCCTCGTGGGCATCGCGGTCGCGGCGGTGGTCGTGCTCCTCGCCGGTCTGGCCGTGGCGGCGCTCCGATCGGATCCGGGGGCGAGCGCGGTCGACGACACCGTGCTCGACCCGCCCGTGCCCATGCCGTCGCTCACCCTGCGGGCGACCGACGGCACCCCCTTCGAGTTGCGCGAGCGGAGCCGGGGTCGCATCACGTTGCTGTACCTGGGGTACGTGAACTGCCCGGACGTCTGCCCGATCACGACGGCGGTGCTGGCCCGCACGATGAAGCTCCTCGACCCGGCGGTGCGCGACGCCGTGCAGGTGGTGTTCGTGAGCGTCGACCCGACCCGCGACACCCCGGAACAGATCCGCACCTACCTCGACGGCTTCGACCGGACCTTCGTCGGCCTCACGGCGCCGGCCCCCGACCTGGCCGCGCTCCAGGAGCGGCTCGTCGCCCCGGGGGCGGTGGCCGAGCCTGCCCGTCCCGACGGCTCGTACCTGGTGGGCCACCTGAACGCCGTGTACGCCTTCGATCGGTCCGGCACGGCTCGGGTGCGGTTCCCGTTCGGCACCCGGCAGTCCGACTGGACGCGCATCCTGACCGGACTGGCGCAACGATGACCGCCGGCGGATTGAAACGAGTGACACCCCCCGTCCCGGTGATGGTCGGCCTGACGGTCGGCCTCATGCTCGTCCTGCTGGTCGGCCTCGCCGGTTGCTCGTCGGGCACCGGGCCCTCGACGATCGCGATCGAGAACGTCCGGATCGGGGAGAGCCCCGCCGGTCGGGCGGCCGCGGTGTACGGCGTGATCCGCCAGCGCGGCGGGCCCGACACCCTCATCGGTGTCGACTCCGGTACCGGGCCGATCACCGGGATGGCCGGCGGCATCCCGATGGACGGTGGCCACGGTGGCCACGGCGACGCGCCCGCCGGGTTCCCGCTCGCCGTGCGGGCCGGCTCGTCGCTGGCGTTCGCGCCGAACCGGATGCACCTCATGCTGCCGGCGTCACCGGGCGCCCGTGCGATCGGCGACGTCGTCGCGATCACGTTCCGGTTCGAGCGGCACGCCCCGGTCACCGTCGATGCCCGGGTCGTCGGCCTCACCGAACTCTACGACGACGCCGGCACCTGACCGGACCGAGACGCAGGAGGAACGATGCGCTTCTGGTGTTCCCAGCTGTTCGAGCCGTGGAGTTGGGTGCCGCGCCCGTATCTCGGGGTGTGGCTCATCATCGCGACCGCGATCGTCCACCGCGCCCGGGTGCTCGCCGGCGCCCGCCGGGAGGGCCGTCCGGCGCAGACGGGGCGTGAACGGGTCTGGTTCTGGCTGGCCCTTGCGTCATTCTGGCTGGCGTCGGACTGGCCCGTCGGCACCCTCGGCGCCGGCTACCTGTCGCTGGTCCACATGCTGCAGTACATGCTCTACACGCTGCTGGTCGGGCCGCTCGTGCTGCTCGCGGTGCCCGAGTGGAGGGCCGAGGAGCTGCTCGCGCGCTGGCGCGCCGAGAAGCTCGTGCGCTGGTTGTGCCGGCCCCTGCCCGCAGCGATCATCGCCAACGTCATCCTCATCGCCACCCACGCCCCGTTCACGGTCGACAACCTGCGCACGTCACAGGTCGGTTCGTTCCTGCTCGACGCGGTCTGGCTCACCGGTGGGTTGCTGCTGTGGCTCCCGATCATCAACCCGGCGCGGCGCCTGCGGATCGCGTCGTTCCCGGTGCGCTTCATCTACCTCTTCCTCGCCGCGCAGCTCGCGCCGATGGTGCCCGGCGGGTTCCTCACCTTCGCCGGTGCGCCGCTGTATGCCACCTACGAGCTCGCACCTCGGATCGGGATCGAGCCCCTCGCGGATCAGCAGATCGCCGGGGCGATCATGAAGGTGGGCACCCTCCCGGTCATCTGGACGGTCATGGCCGTGCTGTGGGCGCGCTGGGCGAGCCAGAACGGCGCGTTCGGCGGGCCGCGGTCCCGACCCGCGCCGGTCCCCCGGCCGGTCGTCGAACCGTCCGAACCCTGACGGCCGGGCGGTACCGTGCGGCCATGGACGATGCGCTGCACGCCGAGGTTCGGGGCTGGATCGACACCGCTTCGCGCGTCGTGGTGCTCACCGGTGCCGGGATCTCGACCGACTCGGGCATCCCGGATTTCCGTGGCCCGAACGGCGTGTGGACCAAGAATCCCAAGGCCGAGAAGATGGCGACCCTCCAGCACTACCTCGCCGACCCCGAGGTGCGCCGCCTGGCGTGGCAGAGCCGTGTCGCGAACCCGGCATGGACCGCCGAACCCAACGCCGGGCACCGGGCGCTCGTCCGGCTCGAGGAACGAGGCAAGCTCCACGCGCTCGTCACGCAGAACGTCGACGGGTTGCACCAGAGGGCCGGCAACGACGCCGCCAAAGTCGTCGAGGTGCACGGCACCATGCACTGGGTGATCTGCTGGTCCTGTCATGAACGAGGCCCGATGGGCCCGGTGCTCGACCGGGTGCGCGACGGCGAGGAGGATCCGGCCTGCCGGAGCTGTGGCGGGATCCTCAAGTCCGACACGATCTCGTTCGGCCAGGCGCTCGTGCCAGAGGTGATCGACCGAGCGTTGCGCGTCGCCGAGGAGGCCGACGTGTTCCTCGCGGTCGGCTCGACGTTGCAGGTCTACCCGGTGGCGAACGCGGTGCCGCGGGCCCGGAACGCCGGCGCCCGGGTGGTGATCGTGAACGGCTCACCCACGCAGTTCGACGGCATGGCGGACGCGGTGTTCCGCGCCTCGATCAGCGACGTGTTGCCGATGCTCGTCGGCTGAGCCGGGTCAGTCCCGGGTGGCGATGCCTCCGGGGAGTGCATCGGTGTAGCCGGCCTCTGCGCTCCAGACGACTTCGCCGCCGACGACCGTCGCGCTCGTGCCCACGGCATGGCGCACCCAGCGGAAGCCACCGCCGGGGAAGTCGTGCGCCGCCACCTCGGGTCCCCGGTCGATCGTGGCCGCATCGAAGACGCACACGTCGGCGTGCGCACCCTCGACGAGCCGGCCCCGGCCGCGCAGCCCCCAAATGTCGGCGGTGTCGGTGGTGATCTTCTTGACCGCCTGCTCCAGCCGCAGCGCGCCGGTCTCGCGCACGTAGCGGGAGAACAGGAAACCCGTGTCGCCGTAAGTGGAGAAGGTGCCGACGTGCGCCCCGGCGTCGGAGGCGCCGATGTGGACGAGCGGGTGGGCGAGCATCGCCCCCACCGCTTCGGCGTTGCGGTGGCCGATGTCGGCCCGCAGGAACCAGGTGCCGAGGTCTTCTTCGAGCGCGAGGTCGACGAGCAACTCGGCCGGGGTGGTGTTGCGCTCGGGGGCGATGTCGCCGAGCGTGCGCCCGACCATGTCCCGGTTGCGGTCGAGCACCACGTCGCGCACGATGAACCCGCCCGGATCGAGCCGGGACTGTGGCATCGAGCCCAGCAGGTTGAGCCCGTTCACCAAGGTGTCGCGCGTGCCCGGGTCGCGCAGCGCCGCGAGCTTGGCCTCGACGCCGGGCATCGACAGCACCTGCCACCAGCCCGGGATCACGAGGAACATCAGGCTGCGCTCGGCCAGGGTGAACGAGATGTCGATCGGCCGGGTCTGCACCTGGGGCCACACCCGGGCGCCCGAGGCCCACGCCCGCTCGACGGAGGCGAGCACCTTTTCGGCGGCGTCCGGCATCGCGTCGTTGTGGAACAACGGCGACAGCGTCGTCGGGATGCCATGGCGGCGGGACAGCTCGGCGAGGATCTCGATGCGGGACACGGTGAGCGCCGTGTCGAAGAACTCGTGGACGATCTGCAGCATCCGACCGTGCTCGCCGAGCACGGCGCACAGCGCGTCGAGTTCACGGTGCTCCGCCCAGCGTGACGGCACCGGGCGAAGGTCGTCCTCCATGTCGACGAAGCTGGTCGACAGCCCGACCGCGCCGCCCTCGAGGCAGGTGCGCAGCAGGTCTCCCATGGCGCGGATCTCGTCGTCGGTGGCGACCCGGCGGGTGTCGGCGCCCATGACGGCGAGGCGCAACACCGAATGCCCGACCAGCGGCGCCACGTTGCAGGCCAGACGCTCGGCCAGCGAGTCGAGCATCGGGCCGAACTCGGTGCCCCAGCGCCAGTCGACGCCCTGCTCGAACGCGGCGGCCGGCATCTCCTCGATGAGGCGGAACATCTTCGAGAACCGGTCGCGCTGGGCTAGGGGCACCGGGGCCAGGCTCAACGAGCAGTTGCCGGTGACCACGCCGGTGACGCCGTGCTCCATGAGGGGGGTGGCGTACGGGTCGAAGCACAGCTGGGCGTCGAAGTGGGTGTGCGGATCGAGGAACCCGGGGGCGACGACCTTGCCGGTGGCGTCGAGCCGGCGGGCTGCCTCGGCGTGCGCAAGGGATCGGCCGACCGAGACGATCCGGCCGTCGGCGACGCCGAGATCGCCGGCGTAGCCGGGCAGACCCGAGCCGTCGACGAGGGTGCCACCGGAGATGACGAGGTCGAGCATGGCGTACTCCTGTGCGGGATCGGTCGGTCAGGACACTGCAGGGACGGGTGGGGCGATCGCATCGGGGACGAGGACCGTCCACGGGCGGCCGGGAAGCTCGGCGATCGAGGCGATGCCGGCGACATCGAGCGCACGGGTCGCCGCCTGGTGCGGCACGCTGACCCGGGCCCGGCCTCCGTTCGGGTAGGCGAGCTCGACGACGAGTTCGGCGTGGCCGTCGTGCCCCGGGCCGAGCGCGACACCGACGATGACGGCGTGATCGCTCATGCGCTCGGCGGGGGCTCGACGTAGATCAGATCGCTGGGGAGCACGGCGCCGAGCACGTCGCTGACGGGGAAGACCCGCATCGCGAGATGCAGGTTCCAGGACATCAGCACCTGCGCTCCGTTCTCGGTGCCCGGGAGCTCGCGCCCGGCGATCGAGGCGAGGGTGTCGCCGGGTTCAGGATGGACGAAGCGACGCACGGCCCCCATGCGGCGGGATGCTAGCGCCGGCCGGGGTCAGTGGCGGGCCGGCTTGGTGCCCACGGGCCCGCCCGCGGCCTTCCAGCCGCCGAAGCCGCCTTCGACGTGGGCCACGTTGCTCATCCCCATGTCCTGCAACGTCGCCGCCGTGAGCGCGCTGCGCCAGCCGCTCGCGCAGTACAGCACGAACAGCCGGTCCTCGCCGAAGAGGGGCTTGAAGTACGGGCTGTCGGGATCCACCCAGAACTCGATCATGCCCCGGGTGGCGTGGAAGGCCTCGGGGACCATCCCGTCGCGTTCGAGCTCGCGGGGATCGCGCAGGTCGACGAAGGTGACCTCGGGCGAGCCGTGGAGGGCGATCGCCTCGGCCGTGGGAATGGTGCGGACGCGGGCGTTCGCTTCGGCGACGAGCGCCTTGACGCCTTTGGTGATCGGCATGGGGCGAGGATAGACACGCGGGCGAGGGCCACGAGGGGGACGACCATGGAGTACACGCAGATCCAGACCGAACGGCGCGACGAGGTGCTGGTGCTCACGCTGCACCGCCCGGAGCGGCTGAACGCGTGGACGCCGCGCATGTCGGCGGAGCTGAGCCATGCGATCACCGGAGCGAACGACGACCCCTCGATCGGCGCGATCGTGGTCACCGGAGCGGGGCGGGGGTTCTGCGCCGGGGCCGACATCGGTGGCGAATTCGCGTCCAAGCTCGACGAACGGGACGCGACGCCGGCCGAGCGGCCGGCACCCGAGGAGCGCCCGGCGAGCGACTGGGTGGCGCTGTGCCGGCGGTCCAAGCCGCTCGTGGCGGCGATCAACGGTGCGTGCGTGGGCGTCGGCCTGACGATGGTGCTCCCGTTCGACCACCTCGTCGCGGCCGAGGGCGCCAAGCTGTCGTGCCGGTTCGTGAAGATGGGTCTGGTGCCCGAGTTGGCCTCGTCCCACTTCCTGGTCGCCCGGTGCGGGTTTGGCAACGCGTCGTATCTCGCGCTGAGCGGTGCGACCCTGCAGGCCCAGGACGCCGCACGGCTCGGGCTCGTCGACCGGGTCGTGCCCGCCGAGGAGTGCCTCGACGCCGCGGTCGCGGTCGCTCGCGAGTTCGCCGAGAACCCGTCACCGCAGCTGCGCATGATCAAGGAGCTGTTGACAGAGAACGCGGACGAGACCGATCTCGTCGCCGTGCAGCGTCGGGAGTTGGCCGCGCTCGAGCAGGCCTATCGGACGCCCGAGCACCGCGAGGCGGTCACGGCGTTCCTGGAGAAGCGCACTCCCCGGTTCCGCTGACGTCTGGCGGCGGTCAGGTCGGATCGGTCGGCACCGGCCCGCGCAGGAACACGAACGAGACCCAGGATCGGCCGCCGGGTCGGACCACGAGGCCGATGCCCACCCGGTCCCAGTCGCCGACGATGTTGGCCAGATGGCCGGGCGAATGCACGAACGCGCGATGGAGGGCAGCCGGTTCGAAGCCGGTGCCTACGTTCTCGCCGCCGGCGCGCCACGCCGGCTCGACCGTCTCGATCGCGGCGGCGAGGTCGGGCCGGTGGCACAGGGCGCTGTAGGCGCAATCGCTGCGGTGCTCGCCCGGGGCGAGCACGGTCCGGGTGCGGTCGTACGTCACCGCCATCCGGTTCGACCACTCCCGGGCTGCCGCGTCGAGGCCCGAATCCCGCACCAGCGGACCGAACCCCCGCCTGGCCCGCTCGCCGTTGAGCAGCCGAAAGAACTGCGCCTCGGTGCGTCGAGGTTCGCGGAACTCGGCCGCACTCGCCGGGTCACCGAACAGCAGCACGGCGCCGGCGAGCAGCAGCGTGAGCACCCCGACGATTCCCGCCAGCTTTCGCATGACGGGCGGATCGGAGGACCTTGGTCCTGCTCCATCAGGCGTACCGCCGCGATTCCGAAAGCTCGGCGCAGGTCCGTCAAGGTGGCGTTCACACGGGTGGCCTTCGTTCAGGCTCCGCGAGCCGAGGTTCCGGATCGACTCAAGCGGCAGGAATCCCGAGCGGCCCGGTAGGGTTTTGGCATGCCCAGCTTCCGGGACCTGCTCGCACAGACCAAGACCCAGATCCGCGAGGTCGACACCGCTGCAGCCGACGACCTGCGCCAGCGCCCGGGCACCGTCGTGCTCGACGTCCGGGAACCCGATGAACACGACCAGGGCGCCCTGCCGGGCGCGCTGCACATCCCGCGCGGGCATCTCGAGGCCCAGATCGAGGGCAAGGTGCCCAACCGCGACGCGGCCATCGTCGTGTATTGCGCCGGTGGCGTCCGCAGTGCATTCGCCGCCAAGACCCTTGCCGAGCTCGGATACAGCGACGTGGTCTCGATGGCCGGGGGGTTCGGCCGGTGGAAGGACGAAGGGCGCCCGTGGCAGATGCCCGTCGTGCTCAGTGGCGACCAGCGCAACCGGTACCAGCGTCACCTGCTCCTGCCCGAGGTGGGCGTCGAGGGCCAGGCCAGGCTGTTGCAGTCCAAGGTGCTGATGCTCGGCGCCGGCGGTCTCGGCTCGCCGGCCGCCCTCTACCTGGCCGCCGCCGGGGTCGGCACGATCGGCGTGGTCGACATGGACGTGGTCGACGCCTCCAACCTGCAGCGCCAGATCCTCCACAACCTCGACCGAGTCGGTGACCGCAAGGTCGACTCGGCGAAGAAGACCATCGGGCTGTTGAACCCCGACGTCAACGTCGTGGCCCACGACGTCCGGCTCGGTGCCGACAACGTGCTGTCGCTCATCGAGGGCTACGACGTGATCGTCGACGGCGCCGACAACTTCCCGAGCCGCTACCTGCTCAACGATGCGTCGGTGAAGCTCGGCATCCCGGTGGTGCACGGGTCCATCTTCCGGTTCGAGGGCATGGTCACGGTGTTCCACCCGCGGCGAGGCCCGAACTACCGCGACATGGTGCCCGAGCCGCCGCCGGCCGAGTTGGCGCCGTCGTGCGCCGAGGCCGGGGTGCTCGGCGTGTTGCCGGGGATCATCGGGTCGCTGCAGGCCCTCGAGGCGATCAAGATCCTGCTCGACCTCGGTGATCCCCTGATCGGGCGGATCCTGTCGTTCGACGCACTCGAGCTGTCGTTCCGGACGTACAAGCTCCAGCAGGATCCGGACAACCCGATCCGCTGGGAGAACCGGGACCGGATCGAGCTGCGTGAGCTCGACGACCTCTGCGCACCCTGGTTGAGCCACTGAGCGTGCCCGCTCTCGGTGCCCTAGGTCCCGGGACGCCTGGCGCTAAGCCCGGCATGCCGTAAGCGGCCCAGCCGCTTAGGCCCACATGCCTCACGACCCCAGGAGCAGTCGACGATGACCCGCCGCCCGTTCGCCGTTCTCGCCCTCGCTGTCACCGCAGTGCTCACCGTGGGATGTGGCGACGATGCAACGTCGAGCCCCTCGAGCACGGTGGGCTCGACCGCAGCGGCGGCGAAGGTGGTCGTGTCCGGCGCGTGGGCGCGCACATCGCCGGCGTCGGCGACGAACGGCGCGGCGTACCTGACCGTGACGGCCGCGGCCGACGATGCACTCGTCGCTGCGAAGGCGCCGAGCGAGATCGCCGGAATGACCGAGATCCACGAGACCGTCGCCGCCGACATGGGGTCGGCCACGACGTTGGCCGGTTCGGCCACGACGATGGGTGCGATGACGATGAAGCCGGTGGCCAAGATCGCCCTGCCGGCTGGCAAGGCCGTGGAGCTGAAGCCGGGTGGTTACCACGTGATGCTGATGAAGCTGGCCAAGCCGCTCACGAAGGGCCAGACCTTCGACCTCGAGCTCACGTTCGAGAAAGCCGGGAAGCGGACCGTGAAGGTCGAGGTCCGTGACAACGCCTGACGACCTGATCAATCCGCCACCTGGTGCAGACGATGAAGCCGGCCTTGCGACATCCTCGCGACGAGTCGGCTGGTTCGTCGGGGGTGGCGCACTGGCTGCTGCAGTCGCCGTTGCGCTCGGCGCGGTCCTCGGCAACCTGACGACCTCGGAGCCGGTCTCGTCGAGGGCACGCACGGAACAGGCGGCGCGCGCCGACTCCGCCGACTACGAGTTCGTCATCCCGGCCGGGGCGATCGATCGTATGGAGGCCGGTGAGGATCTCGCGATCGTGCCGGCCGATCTCACCGTGCGGGTCGGTCAGGTGATCCGGATCCGCAACGAGGATCTCCGTCCGGCACGGCTCGGACCGTTCGCCGTCGGACCGTTGCAGACCTTGACGCAACGCTTCGCCACGCCGGGTCGGCTCGAAGGCGAGTGCAACGTGCACGCTTCGGGCCGCATCGTGATCACCGTCGAGCGCTGAGCAACCGCTGTCGTCCGCCGACGCGAGGCACCGGCCGCCCGGCCAGCAGCCAGAGGAACACCACGGCGGCGAGCTCGAGCAGGTGGTGCGACTCTCCCAGCGCGGAGGCGTGGCCCTCGAACAGGTCGACCATCGCGGTCACGCCGATGGTGGCGGCGAGGGCCAACGCGATCGGCAGGAGTCCGAACGCCCGCACCGGGCGCCAGGCGGCGTAGAGGAACCCGACGGCGAGCGCCGTCGAAAGCGAGCCGATGTGGCGAGCGGTGTGGATGTCGGCGCCGACGCTGTGCCCGAACAGGGCCGGGACAGCGAGGATCAACTCGACGAGTGCGAGCAGGGCGAGGCCGATGCGGACCCACTCGCCGCGTCCGGCTCGCGGGGGGTGGGCCCGGGCCAGGATGGCCCCACTCAGATCCGGTACGGCGTCGGCCGGTCGAAGTCGGACGACGCGGTGCAGGGTGACGAGATCGACGGCGTACGAGCGGCAGGCCGGACAGGACGAGAGGTGCTCGTCGGCCCGGCGCCGCTCGGCCGGTGTGGTCTCGCCGTCGAGGTCGACCGACAGCAAGGTACGACAGTCGTCGCAGTTCACATCGGTGATGGTCGCACCACGCCGGTGTTTGGTTCCCGTCGGGATCGGGACCTCCGTCCCGTGCGTTGCGCGGCTATCCTCGCCGGGCGATGGATTCGCTGACCCGCCTGGCGCTCACAGCCAGGGACGGCGATCGGGAGGCGTTGGCCGCCTTCGTCGAGCGTTCGCAGGCCGACGTCTGGCGCCTGTGCGTTCACTCGGTCGGTCGGGAGCATGCCGATGACGTGTGCCAGGACGCCTTCGTGCGGGCGATCGGTGCGCTCGGGCGGTTCCGTGGCGAGTCCAGCGCTCGCACCTGGCTGCTCGCGATCGCTCGACGGGCGTGCGCCGATCACGTGCGGCGGATCATCCGGCGGCGGTCGTTGTTGCACCGGATCGGTCGGCAGCCGACATCGCCGCAGCCCGACGCCGCGGCCGTTGTGGACCTGGACGTGTTGCTCGACGGTCTCGACCCCGATCGACGCGACGCGATGGTGCTGACCCAGGTGCTGGGGCTCTCCTACGAGGAGGCCGCCGAGGTCTGCGGGTGCCCGGTGGGCACGATCCGCTCGCGCATCGCCCGGGCACGCGCCGAGCTCATCGAGCGGCTCGGGTCCGAGGATCGGGCCACCGGGTCCTGATAACTCGGCTGGTGGGAACTGAACGGCGTTCCGGGGCGACTACTGCGGCACCCAACCCGTCGGAGGTGCCCCCGTGATCGTGTCCCCATTCGGCCGCCGTGCCGGTCTCGCGCTGCTGGCTGCCGGGCTCGCCACCCCGATAGGCATTGCGCTGCTTGCCCCGGCGGCGTTCGCGCACGTGACCGTGAACCCCTCGAGCGCAACGCAGGGCGGGTACGCGAAGCTCACCTTCCGCGTGCCCAACGAGCGCCCCGCAGCGGGGACGACCAAGCTCGAGGTGCAGTTCCCTGCGGATGCGCCGCTGCAGTCGGTTAGCGTGCAGCCCACCCCGGGTTGGACGTACACCGTCGACAAGGGACCGCTACCCCAGCCAGTCCAGACCGAGAGCGGGACCGTGACCGAGGGGGTTACGAAGATCACCTGGAGCGGGTCGGTGATCAAGCCGGGAGAGTTCCAGGAGTTCTCGATCTCGGTCGGGCCGCTGCCCAAGAACATGACCTCCATGACGTTCAAGGCGCTGCAGACCTACGAGGGCGGCGAAGTGGTGCGCTGGATCGAGGAACGGACCCCGGGTGGTGCCGAGCCAAAGAGCCCGGCACCGGTGCTGACCCTCACCCCGGCAGCGTCCTCGACCACGGCGGCCGCAACGACGGTCGCGTCGGCAACCACCCTGGCGGCTACGACGTCGATGGCTGCGACCACCGCGGCGGCCACGACCTCGCCGGCGAGCGTGGCGCCGTCCGGGGGCGGTGACGACGACACCGGAGACGATGGCGCGAGCAACGGGCTTGCCGTTGCGGCGCTGGTCGTGGGCTCGCTCGGGTTGCTCGCCGGCGCCGGTGCGCTCGTGGTCGCCCGCCGTCCGCGCTGAGCGGTGCGGGCGATTCGGCTCGCCATCGCCGCAGCGCTCGGGTTTGTCGGGCTCGTCTCGATCGGGGCCTCCGCGGCTGCGGCGCACGCCACGATCGTGAGCGTCGAGCCGGCCGACGGAGCCGTCGTGGCGGTGGCGCCTTCCGCAGCGATCCTGCGTTTCGACCAGGGCGTCGACATCATCTCGGTCCGCCTTATCGACGGGGCCGGCGTGACGCAAGCCCTGGCGGCGAGGGTCGAGCGCGACGGGTCGGTCGTGCGGGCCCCGCTCCCTGCGCTGAGCGCCGGCACCTATGCGCTGTCGTGGCGAGTCGTGTCCGCCGACGGTCATCCCGTCGACGGGGCGAGTTCGTTCGGGGTGGCCGTCGCGTCGGTGGCGAGGCCACCCACCCCGTCCTTCGGCGGTGATCGAACGGTCGGGGTGGTGGCGGGCGCCGTCCGGGCCGTGGGGTTCGGCGCGGCGCTGGTGCTGCTCGGGTTGTTCGCCGCCGCATCGTGGTGGTGGCCCGGGCTGCTCACCGGCGTTCGGGCCCGGCGTTCGGGCCTCGTCGCCGCTGCGCTGAACACGCTGTTCGGGTTGGCGTCGATCGGCGTGCAAGTGCCCTACGGTCGCGGCACCGGGATCACCGACGCCATCGACGTCGCCGGATGGTCCCAGGTGCTCACCACGCAGGTCGGGGCGGCGTCGTTCGTCCGTGCGCTCGTCGGTCTGGCCGCAGCGGTGCTGCTCGCCGGACCGGCAGCAGACACGGTTCGGCGGTGGTGGCGCATGGGGGCAGCAGCCCTCGGGCTGGGGCTCCTCGGCGCGATCGGCGCGGGCGGTCATGCCTCCACCGGTCCCGCGCCGGTGCTCGGCATTGCGCTCGACGCCGTCCACCTCGCAGCGGCGGGACTGTGGACGGGCGGCCTCCTGCTCCTTGTCATCGCTCGACCGGTGTCGGATCGTGTCGTCCGCCGGTTCTCACGGCTCGCTGCCTGGGCGGTCGGTGCGGTGGCCGCCACCGGGACGCTGCAGGCGGTTCGCCGGACCGACCTGGATGCGCTGGCCTCCACCGGCTACGGGCGTCTGCTGCTCGCCAAGGTGGCGGTGGTCGTAGTGCTGGTCGCCGCTGGCGGCACGGCGCGACGCATCCTGCGGTGCGGGCACCTCCGCGGCGGTTCGCTCCGCCGGGTGATCGGCGTGGAAGTGGCACTCGCTGGGGTGGTGGTCGGCCTCAGTGCTGCGCTGGTCGTCGCCGACCCGGCTGCGCTCGTCGCCGGGTCCGAGGCCGAACTGGGCGTGTCATCGGCGGACCTCGGGCCGCTTGCGCTCGATCGTGGGCCGTGGGCTCAGCGACGGGCCGCTTCGGCGAACCGCTCCAGCTCTCCGGGGATGTCGGGCCCGGCCGGCTGGTAGGCGACCTCGGTGGCGCCGCCGACCTCGAGCGCGGCGAGATGCTCGGCCCACTCGTCCCGTGTCCGGGCGCCGCCGAAGCGCCGCATCATCGTCGCCGCGGCATCGGGCCCGGCGGCGCGGATCGCGCGGAGGTCGCGCTCGTTGGCCTCGA
>JBJTVH010000095.1:0-7615 GCA_046081125.1 Acidimicrobiales bacterium | reverse complement strand
ACCTGGGACGCACCACTGGCCGATGGGTCGGGATGAGCTATGGTGTGGTGGTGATCGGGATGCTCGATGGTCTGGGGGGGTGGCCCGGCGCCGGGCCCCACGGCATCGCCCGGGTGTTCGGCGCGCTGGCCGGGGCGATGGACGACGACGTCGAGGTGGCGTGCCGCGACGACGGCACCGCCGAGGTGCGGATGCACACCTGGCGGCTGATGCGCGACGTTCCCGGCCCGTGGTCGCCAGCGTGCTTCGACGGCTGGAACGGGCTGTTCGAGGGGATCGCCGAGGTGCACGACCGCTTCACCCGGATCGAGGTGACCGCCCGGCTCGACGACGGCGACGACCGGTTCGCCTGGCGGATCCGCCCCCGGCCCCGCCGGGTCTGAACCGGGCGGGCCGCGCCGGCGGGCTCGAACCGGCTGAGCCGATCAAGGCAGCGGGTCGCCGGGGCGGACCAGGCCGCTGCGGAACGCGACCACGACGAGCTGCGCCCGGTCGCGGGCCCCGAGCTTGGTCATCGCCCGGTTCACGTGGGTCTTGGCGGTGAGCGACGACACGACGAGGCGGGTGGCGATCTCGTCGTTCGACAACCCGTGGGCCACGAGTGCGACCACCTCGCGCTCGCGTTCGGTCAGCCGGTCGAGCAGGCCGGGCACGATCGCGGGGCCGTTCGTTGCGGTCGCGGCGGCGACCTGGGCGATCACCGCCGCGGTGGCTCGGGGCGACAACAGCGCCTCGCCGGCAGCGATGACCCGGATGCCGTCGAGCAGGTCGCTGGGGGAGACCCCCTTGCCGAGGAAGCCGCTTGCGCCGGCCCGCACGGCGTCGACCACGTACTCGTCGAGCTCGAAGGTGGTGAGGACCAGGACCTTCACGTCGGCCAGGGACTCGTCGGCGACGATGGCCCGGGTGGCGGCGATCCCGTCCATCACCGGCATGCGGATGTCCATGACGACGACGTCGGGCCGGGTGCTGCGCACGAGGGCGACGGCCTCGGCCCCGTCGGCCGCCTCCCCGACCACCTCGAGGTCGTCGGCGGCGTCGATGAGCACCCGGAACCCGGCCCGCAGCAGGGCCTGGTCGTAGACGAGGAGCACCCGAACCGGATCGCTCACGGGTGCACCCCGAGGGGGAACCGGGCCCGCACGACGAAACGGCCGTTGTCCTGCATCCCGGCCTCGAGCGTGCCGCCGACGGCCAGCACTCGCTCGCGCATGCCGATCACCCCGAGCCCGGCACCGCGCGTCGACGGCACCTGTGGGGACAGTGCGTTGGTGATCGCCACGGTGAGGTTCCCGTCGGCCGAGGTGAACGAGAGCTGAGCGCGACCGTCGCCGTAGCGGTGGGCGTTGGTCAGGGCCTCCTGCACGAGCCGGTACACCGCGAGCTGGACGCCCTCGGGTACGGCGGGGCCGAAGGTGCCGATGTCGGTGCGCTCGACCTGCAACCCGATCGGACCGAACGACGCGACGAGCGCGTCGAGATCGTCGAGCGTCGGGTTCGGGGCCCGTGCCGTGTCGTCGGTGTCGGCCCGCAGCAGCTGCAGGAGGCCGCCGAGTTCCTGCAGCACGACGCCGGCCGAGGTCCGCACGTGGGCCAGCGCCGCGGCGGCACCGTCGGGGTCGGTCCGCACGAGGTGCTCGGCGACGGCCGACTGCACGTTGATCACTGCCATCTGGTGGGCCACGACGTCGTGGAGCTCCCGGGCGATGCGCAGCCGCTGCTCGATGAGCTGCCGTTGCGATTCGGCCAGGCGGGTGGCGACGGCGGCGTCCTGGGCCGCCCGCTTCTCGTGGCGGCCGCGCCGCCAGTCGCCCAGGACGACGGTGAGCACGGCCCAGAGCAACAGGCCGAACAGGTAGTCGGCGCGCTCGTCCATCGGGAGGCGCCACCAGACGACGGCGCAGTAGGGGGCGACGAGCGCAACAACGGTGGTGACCGCCCGTCGACGGTCCGTCCACCGGGCGGCGCAGTAGAACAGCACCACCCCGGCCGAGGCCGTGTCGGTCGTCGCCGTGAGGGCGACGAAGGCGATCTCGAGGCCGGTCGAAACGAGGAGCACCGGGATCGGCCAGCGTCGCCGCACCACGATCGCAACGGCAGCCGCAACGGCGACCGCGAACCCAAGGGCCGTCCGGGGTCGGGACTCGCTGAACGGGAGATTCGGCAGCACGACGAACACGGCGACGAGCAGCGCCGAGGTGAGCCACGGGTGCAGCAACGGCCGGCGCCGCAGGCGGGCCCGCAGCCGGGCCCGCCTCGTGTCGGGTCGGGTCACCGCGCCATTGTGGCGAGCGCCTGAGCTGAAGTCAGGCATCCCGTCGCCGGGTCACGACGACTGCGACCACGAGGGGCACCGCCACCCAGGCGGCGAACACGGCCAGCGCGGCCGGAACCGGCAACAGGTCGTCGGTTCCCGAGCCGGCGACGGCCATCTGGGCCGAAGAGATCAGATAGGGGCCGACGGTGTCGCTCATCCAGGGGATGAGGCTCACGACGATCGGGACCACCATCACGAGCCCCATGAGCGTCGAGATGGCCCCGGCCCCGTTGCGCAGCAGGAGCCCCAAGCCCAGGCCCAGCAACGCGTAGCCGACGGCTTCGAGTGCGGCGGCGCCGACGAACCGGATGACGTCACCATCGAACGGCGAGCCGTACGCAGCGCCCCCGTCGTAGGTCAGGGCGCCGAGACCGTAGGCGGCAAGGGCCGTGGCGGCGACGGTCGCCGTGGCGATGGCCGCGAGCACGAGGGCCTTGGCCCGCATCACCGGTGTCCGGGACGGCACGGCGGCGAACGTGGCGCGGATCAATCCGCCGGCGTACTCGTTGGTGGCGCTGAGCACGCCGAGCACCCCCAACACGATCGGCAGCACCCCGAGGCTGGCGACGGCCGCTCGGGCCGCCGGGTCACCGTCCAGCGCCGAGGTGTCGACGACGCCTGCCGCGATGGCACCGATCGCGGCGACGCCGATGGCGGAGATCCCGAGGGTCACGAACCGGGAGCGCAGCGACCAGAACTTCAACCACTCCGAGCGCACGACCCGTGCCTCGGTGAGTCCGAGCGAGCGGGCCATCACGCCGCCACCGCCGGGGTCTGGGCCGAGTACTCGACCGCGTCCTGGGTGAGGGCGACGAAGACGTCTTCGAGGCTGGAGCGCACCGGCGTCAGCTCGTGGAGTTCGACGCCGGCCCGCAGGGCTTGTCGGCCGACCGACGCGCTGTCGAGTCCGGTGACGGCGAGCGTGTCCGAGCCGTCCGCGATGACCGTGGCGCCGGCGGCGCACAGCGCCTGGCGCAGCGAAATGGGGTCGGGGGTCCGCACCATCACGGACTGCACGGCGTGGGCCTGCACCTCGGCGGCGGTGAGATCGGCGAGCAGCCGGCCGCGGCCGATGATGACGAAGCGGTCGGCCACGAGTGCCATCTCGGTCATCAGGTGCGACGACACGAACACCGTGCGGCCCTCGTCGGCGAGGTGACGCAACATCTTGCGCATCCACACGATGCCCTCGGGGTCGAGGCCATTGATCGGCTCGTCGAGCATCACCACCGTCGGGTCGCCGAGCAGCGCGGCGGCGAGGCCGAGGCGCTGGCCCATGCCGAGCGAGAACCGCCCGGCCCGCGTGCCGGAGACGCCTTCGATGCCGACGATCCGCAGCACCTCGTCGACCCTTCGGTCGTCGATCCCGGTGGTGGCGGCCAGCGCCCGCAGGTGGTTGCGGGCCGAGCGGTTGGGGTGGACGCCCTTGGCGTCGAGCAGCGCCCCGATCGCCTGGAGCGGCGCCCGGTGCTCGGCCAGGGGCATGCCGGCGACGCGCGCCCGGCCGGCCGTGGGCCGGTCCAGGCCGAGGATCAGCCGCATGGTGGTGGACTTCCCGGCGCCGTTGGGGCCGAGGAACCCGGTCACCTCGCCCGGGCGGACGGTCAGGGTGAGCGCGTCGACGGCGGTCCGCTCGCCGTAGCGCTTGGTCAGTCCGATCAGTTCGATCATGGTGTCATCGTGCGGGTCGGCGGCGTGGTTCGTCGTCCTCCCGGCGCGGGCTCGTCCGCCTACTGCGATCGTGGTAGCCGCGGCGCGTCCGGGTGGCCCGGGACGCGACCGTGGCGGGCCCGGCCGGAGCCGGACCCGCCACGTGATTCGGGGTTATCGAGGTTGCATCTGCGCCGTTCAGTCGCTGAACACGAGGAAAACGAGCACCGTCTTCGTCGACCCGGTGAGCTCGGCCAAGGGCTGCAGATCGGGTGATGCCAGGTCGGTCGGGCTGAGCGCAACGAGCGCGAGCTGCTTGGTGCCGGCGCTGAACGCAACGGCCCCGGAGGTCCCGGGGGGCGCCTTCTGCGTGACGGCGGCGAAACCGGCCTCGGTCAGCAATCGCCGGTAGGCCTCGACAGCCGGGTCGACGCCGAGGTCGGCCGTACGGACCTCCCCGTAGACCGTCGGGCCGACTCCGAGGATGCCGAGCAGGGCCGGCGACGTCGAGGTGTCGATCGCTGCGCCCACCCCGGGCGGCGTGGTGAGTGCGGCCAACCACTCGGGCCGCGACGCCGGCTTGTCCGGCTCGCAGCGGGTGCCACCGGCGGGGATCTCGAGCCGGACGAGCGCAGCCGAGGCGATCCGACCGACGCAGGTAGAGGACAGTACGAACCCGTGACCCTCGCCGGTGAAGGTGACGAGGTGCGCCTTGGGGCCGAGCGCGGCGACCAGCTTCTCGGACCACCGGAACGGGGTCGCGGGATCGTTGACCCCGCCGATCACGACGATCGGGGCCGTGCCCTTGTACGAGATCGTTGTGGGCGTGACGCTGATCGTGGACGGGTCGCACGGCCGGGCGAGATCCTCCGCCCGGAAGCCTGCGCTGAACCGGGGCGCTGCGGCCGCGATCTCCTTCGCAAGGGTCGCAGTGTCGCCCCGTCGCTCGTTCCCGTACCCGCTGGCGCAGTCGATGACGCCCTTCGATTGGAACAGGGTGCTGAAGGTGCCGTCGGCGTCGCGGCCGACCATGCTGTCGGCGATTGCAAACAGCGCCGTGGCGTCACCGACCTGCGCCTTGGTCAAGGCCGTACCCAAGACGGGCCAGAGGTGGCGGCTGTACAGCGCGGCGATGGTGGCATTGAACAAGACGCTGTTGTTGGCCACCCGGCCATCGGAGTGGGTGATGGGGGTGGCGTCGAGACGCCGCTCCAGCCCATCCCAGGCGGCGGCGACGCCTGCGGTGCTGAACGCGCACTCGGCGGGCGTCGTGCCGCACCAGGTCGCCCAGTTGTCGAACGCCCGCTCGAAGCCGACGAGCTGCGTGACGATTTGCTGCCCGACCGACTCGCCGCTGGGGTCGAAGCCGGAGTCGAGCACCATCGCTCGGACGCGGTCGGGGAACATCGTGGCGTAGACCGCACCCAGGTAGGTGCCGTACGACATGCCGAGGTAGCTGACGGTGTCGTCGCCGAGCGCAGCTCGGATGGCGTCGATGTCGCGTGCGGTGTTCTCGGTGGAGTAGTGGCGCAGCGTGTCGCCGTACTTCGTGACACAGGCGGTGGCCGCGGCCCTGTCGGCGGCGTCGAGGGTGGCCCGTTCCTCGGGGGTGTCGGGGATCGGGTCGAGGTAGGCGAAGCGGTCCATCTCTGCGTCGGTGATGCACCGCAGGCCGCCCGACCGGTCGACGCCGCGAGGGTCGAAGCCGACGATGTCGAACCCGTCGGCCCCGAGCACTTCCCGCATCACCGAGCCACCCTGGGCGACCATGTCGAATCCCGAGCCGCCTGGGCCGCCGGGGTTCACGACCACGGCACCGCGCCGCGTCCCGGTGGCGGGGAGCCGGATCAACGCGAGGTCGATCTTCGCGCCGCGGGGCTTGGCGTAGTCGAGGGGCACCGTGAGCGTGGCGCACTCGAGCGTCGGCTCTTGCGCCTCTGCGTCGGTGCACGTGGACCAGGTGAGGGCCGGTGGCGCTGCTTGCCGCTCGCCGCTCGACGCCGAACATCCGGCGATCAGCGCGGTGCCGGTTGCGATCGCAACGACCGTCGCCAGCTTCGGTGCCGGCCGTGCCGGCCGTGCGAGGCCAGGTCGTCGGATGGGAGAAGGAGGGATCATGCGCTCATGATGCGGGGCTCGGCGCCGCCCGTCGTCGTCCCGGCGCAGGCACTTGGCCGTACTGCGCCTGCGGTATCCGACGACCGGGAACGGGATCAGTCGTTCGGGGTCTCGTTCAGGTGGTCGTTGAACGCCCGGTAGACCTCGTAGATCTCCTTGCACTTCTGGCACATCGGGAGCTGCTTGGGATCTCGGCTCGGCACCCACACATGCCCGCACAGCGCCTCGAGCGGGGTGCCGTAGATGCGGGCCTCGAGCACCTTGGCCTGCGCGCTCTCGCCCGGCTCCGTCTTCACGATGTGGGCCACCGACGGCTCCCCGGTCTGCACGTCGCGGTCGGTCTCGGGGCGGGTGATCGTGGCGGGTTGCGCCGTGAGGGCCATGGCCGGCGAGCCTACGGCCGTAGCCTGTCGGGCGTGACCCCGGCCGCAGCGCTCGCCCGCATCGTGCACTGCCTCGACCGGGCGCCGGGCACCGGCCCGAGGAGCGACGGGTTCAAGGTGAAGGCCTGGCACCGGGCGCTCGAGGTCGTGCGGGCCACCCCGCCCGGCGAGCTGCGGTCCCGTGACGCAGCCGGCACGCTCACCGACCTGCCCGGCATCGGGGCCTCGTCGGCCCGGGTGATCCACCAGGCGCTGGCCGGTGCGGTGCCCGACTACCTGGTCGAGTTGGAGGCCGAGACCGTGCTCACGGTGTCGCCGGACGCGGCGCCGTTGCGGGCGGCGCTGCGCGGCGAGTTGCACTGCCATTCGACGTGGTCCGACGGCGGGGCCTCGATCCGGGACATGGCCGAGGCGGCCCGAGCACTCGGTCACGACTGGCTCGCGATCACCGACCACTCGGCCCGCCTCACCGTCGCGCATGGGTTGGACCGGGCGCGGTTGCTGGCCCAGCTCGACGAGATCGCCGCCCTCGCCGCCGAGCTGGCCCCGTTCCGGCTCCTCACCGGCATCGAGGTCGACATCCTCGTCGACGGCACCCTCGATCTCGACGACGAGCTGCTGGGCCGGCTCGACGTCGTGGTGGCGAGCGTGCATTCGAAGCTGCGGATGGAGTCCCGGGCGATGACCGAACGCATGGTGCGTGCGGTCGCCAGCCCGCACGTCGACGTCCTCGGCCACTGCACCGGCCGGATGGTCGGCGGCAAGCGGCCGCCGTCGAGCTTCGACGCCGACTACGTGTTCGCAGCGTGCGCCGCGTTCGGGACCGCAGTCGAGATCAACAGCCGCCCCGAACGGCTCGATCCGCCCGACGAGCTGCTCGCCGTCGCGATCGAGCACGGCTGCACGTTCACGATCGACGCCGACGCCCACGCGACCGGTCAGCTCGAATGGCAGGTGTACGGCTGTGAGATCGCGGCCCGTCACGGTCTCGGGCCCGAGCAGATCCTCAACACCCGGGACGTCGACGGGCTGTTGGCCTGGACGGCCGCTCGGTAGCCTCCGGCCGTCCAGCCAGCGAGGGGGCGGCCATGGCGTACGCATTCACCGGGTTCGAGGGCAAGGTGGCCGTGGTGACCGGCGCCGGACG